>CAZVBM010000001.1:0-1962 GCA_964625885.1 uncultured Candidatus Saccharibacteria bacterium
TTTCCTAAGTTTTTATTTGGGCGATAAGATTTAATCTTCGCCTTGTATTCACCATATTTTTCTAAATCACCACCGCTTAGGCCAATTTTCGCCGCAATCTGGCTAATTGGCTCCATTTGCGCACTCTGCGCTATCTCAATATCTGTTTTCATATTCAATACCTCTTCATAAATTTAAAATCAATTCAAAAGACGGTTAGTAGCTAAATCATTCTTGTATTATACTATTTATAGCTACATAAGATAAGGGATGAAAAATGAAATTATTTTTGACATCAGCCGGACTGCTTAACGACACCACCAAGAAAGCCTTTTTAGAATTAGTCGGCAAACCAGCCAGCGAGATTAAAGTCGCTTTTATACCGACCGCCAGCAATATTGAGCCAGGCGATAAGTAGTGGCTAATCGATGATCTTAAAAACCTCAAGGAAATGAAGTTTGCCCAACTCGACATTATTGACATCGCCGCCGTACCCCAAAAAGTTTGGCAACCACGCCTCGAAGAAGCCGATGTATTGTTTTTTGGCGGTGGCAATCCATTCTTTCTAAAATATTGGATAAATAAATCTGGATTGATAAAAATGCTCGGCAATCTGCTAGAATCTCGAGTTTGGGCTGGCATTAGTGCCGGTAATATGGTGCCTGGACAAAACATTATTTGCGACGAAGAGAAGAGGGCTGCCGAGGATATTCTCGGCGAGAGTATTAACACCGATGGCTTAAATTACACCGACATTAGCATAAACCCGCATTTTCTTTCGACCGCCTTTGACGACCGAAGTGAAGCAGTTGTTGCCGAAGAAGCCAAGCAAGCTCATGGCTCTATGTACGCCATCGACGACGAACCCGCTATCGTGGTCAACGGCGACAATATAAAAGTCGTATCCGAAGGTAAATGGAAAAAATTTGAGAATGCTTAAAAAAATCCTACCCAGCTGTCAATACGTAGTCGACAACTCCAAAGATGTCAAAATAAACTACAAAAAGTTAGATGAATTCGCTCAGGAAATCAGACAACAACCGAGTAGTCGGCACTGGTTGCAAGGCTCGCCGCTCAGAATGCTTGATTTTGACACTGAGGTGATTGTTAATTTGCTGCTAGTTTTTCACGCCATGGGATTTTCTTTTTGGGGAAATCCAAAATGGACTATTAGCACAAAACAGGGCGACATTGATGGATCCTTTGCCTTGCTTTTTAGAACAATTGAAAAGCAAAACAGCGATTCAGAGTTTTTTAAGTTCAAAAACCTACGCCATATATCGACAGAACAATTGGCTAAGCTGCTAGAAGGCAATATCGAAATACCACTTTTTAAACAAAGACTCTCTAATTTGCGTAAATTGGCAACCGTAATTGAGGAAGAAATGTCAGGTAGCTTCTATCAACACACTAAAGAGATTGCTAACGACGTTGATTTGTTCGAGCTGATAGTCAAGAGTTTTGATTTTCTAGACGACCAAACTATCTACAACCAACGCCCAGTCTATTTTTATAAGCTAGCCCAGCTATTAACTTCTGATGTTTTGCGCGTCCGGTTGCTTAAAGAGGATATGACAATTGACTATTCTCACCTGGTTGGCTGTGCTGATTATAAGATACCACAGCTCCTTCGCGCCCTGGAGATTATTGAGTTTAGTCAAGATTTAGCACGGCTAGTCGATTCCAAGACCGAAATCGCCTCAAATAGCCCACAAGAGATTGAAATTCGCGCTAATACAATTGTGGCCATCAACGAAATCAGCCACGCCACCGATAATCAAATTTGCCCGATGGACGTAAACGACCTGATCTGGCTAAAAAGCCAAGATAAAAGTAAAAAATTTAAGCCATACCACTTAACCAGAAGTGTATTTTACTAATAGCCAAGCTTCACACATCTAGTAAAATATGCTAAAATAACCGCTCATAGGGGCATAGTACAATGGCTAGTATGAGGGTCTCCAAAACCCTAGATCTAGGTTC
>CAZVBM010000001.1:2062-131077 GCA_964625885.1 uncultured Candidatus Saccharibacteria bacterium
AGCAAGCGGAGGAGGCGAAGCCGATTTCCTAGTGCCCCTGCCAAACGAAACAACTCACTTCTGTGAGTTTTTTGTTTATAGCAGACAAAATTAAAAACTTTTTAGTGTACACTTAAGACATGATTAGTAATAATTCTAAAGAAACAAAAGAATACATAGGGAAGAGCGTCGCCGTAGAAGTTGATCGAAAACTTGGAACAAAACACCCTAAGCATGGCTTTATCTATACGGTGAACTATGGGTTTATACCAAATACCATTAGCGGAGACGGCGAAGAGCTAGATGCTTATGTGCTTGGTGTCTTCGAGCCAGTCGACACTTTTAACGGACGCGTCATTGCCGCGATACATCGTACTAACGACAACGACGACAAACTGATAGTTGTACCAGAAAATGCCAATTACTCGGACGACGCAATTCGAGCATTGACAGAGTTCCAAGAAAGATTTTTTGAATCAGTTATTATTAGATAAGCATCAACTATGGTTTTTTAATCGCCGTAAATCTTTTCAAATTCAGTAAAGCCGTTTTGCTCGAGTAGTTCGATTTGACGACCAAGGTTTCTAGCCATTGGTAGAACCGAAACGATACCGCCATTTTGGCGCAGCTCTTCGGCTCGCTTGACGATATCAACATACTGAGCAGGGGAGACTTTTTTACCAACCAAAATTGCCTTGGCACTCGATGGCTTTGGCGGTTCAAAGCCAGCGTCGGTCAGAACCACAATAACTCGTTCAAAACCGATAGAGAAACCGCAAGCTGGCACGTCGTTGCTACCGGTAAATTTGCCGACCATTTTGTCATAGCGACCACCGCCACCAACTGACGAGCCCAGTCCATCGAGCGAGCATTCAAAAATCGGTCCAGTATAGTAGCCCATGCCACGCACTAGAGTGGGATCAAACACGACTTTAACCTTTGGATTTGTGACGTTAATCGCTGCTTCAATGGCTTGCAGACCTTCAACAACCAGGCCTTCTGGCGCCAACTCGCCAAGACGAGCACAAAAATCACCAATCGTAGTATTTTTATCGTCAAATAGCGCCAAGAATTTATCAATCGCTATGTCTGACAAATCGAGCTTCTGCAGTTCAGCCTTGACGCCAGCCACGCCAATTTTATCCATCTTATCAAGCGTGATTAGTACTGTCTCGTAATCTTTCTCAGCAAAGCCAGCATATTTCGCGGCTGCTAGTAAAATTCGCCGGTCATTTAAGCGCAAAGTCAGGCCTGACAGCTTGGCTTCTTGACTAATTCGCTCTAAAACTCGCAGAGCGGTCGATACGGCGTCGATTTCCGCCAAAACCGAGCTGTCACCCAAAATATCCATATCGCACTGCGTAAACTGGCGATAACGGCCTTTTTGTGGCGCGTCAGCTCGCCAAACTGAACCGATTTGTAGCGCCTTAAACGGTGTCGGCAAATCAGCGTTATTGTCCGAGAAATAGCGTACCAACGGCACCGTCAAATCATAGCGCAGAGCGCTATCGGTCAGCTCGTCGCCAGACTCGGCAGCTTTTTTAAGCGATTCGCCACGTTTTAAAATCTTAAATATCAGAGCTTCGTTTTCGCCACCAACTTTGCTAGTCAAATTCTCTAGATGCTCAACAGCTGGAGTTTCAGTTTTCATATAGCCGGCCGCGCCAGCTGCTTGTTCGATAATGCGCATGAGGTAATCGCGCAATACCATCTCTTTGACCGAGATGTCACGCATACCTCGCACTGGAGTTTTAATCATAGCTTCCTTTCCGCTGTTAACTATCTATTATTGTACCATCTCTTGACGAAACAGTCATTATGCCATCGCACTTGCTCGCAAAACATGGTAAAATAAGGCTAGTTGGAGAATAAACCTTTAATAATTTTGGAATGCTTATGGACAAACAAACTAAAACTCTTTTTATTAATCAGCCATACTTAATTTTACTAGTGGGCATACCAGGCTGTGGCAAGACCTTTTTTGCCGAGAAATTTGCTGAGACTTTCAGTACACCACTAATCAATCTCAACGACCTGCGTTTTGAACTATTTGACGAACCGGATTTCTCTAAGGCTGAAGAGAATTATTTAGAAAAAATTAGCCAAACTTTGCTACCAGAACTGATGCGCTCACGTCGCGCTATTATGATTGAAGGCGGACTAGAAGCTCGCAGCGACCGCATGGCTTATCGTCGCATCGCCAATGCCAATGGCTACGAAACCGTTGTGGTTTGGGTGCAGAACACCGAGCCAACTTCTCGCGCTCGCTCAGTCCGCAAATCTAAAGCGGCGCCACGCAAATACAACTTAACCGATGAACAGTTTGACACTATGGTCAAGCGGTTCACCGCACCGAATATTCAGGAGAATCCAGTGGTGATCAGCGGCAACCACACTTTCTCAACCCAAGCTAAGGGCGTTTTGCGTCGCCTGGCTCGACCGAACCAGGATGTCAAGACTTATCGCCGCGCTGCCACCATGCCGATCAATAATGATAAAAAACGAAAATTCATCTAGCGAACTGCTAGATAACGAATTTGGCACTATAGCCATTAGTCGCCGGCGCGGTGGCAGCCGAGTTAGTATTCGTCTCGATAAATTCGGGGAATTAAAAATCACTGCGCCCAGCTGGCTTAGCCGACGGCAGATCGAGCGATTTGTCGACGAAAGACGACCAGCTATTCGCGAGATTGTCGCCAAACAGGCCCATAAAAAATACGTTGACGGCCAGACAATTGGCAAGAACCATCTGTTAAAAGTTATGCCAGGCGACAAACTCCGCGCTGAAATTAGACCAAACTTTTTAGTTATTTATTTACCAAAAGATCGTCATCTAATAGAACCTAACGTGCAGTCGCTTGTCAGCCAAAATGTCGCCAAAATCTTGCGTCAGCAGGCTAAATACTACTTACCAGAGAGGCTAGCTTATCTAGCCAAGAAACACGGCTTCAAATACGAGAAACTACGCTTTTCGCACGCCATGACGCGTTGGGGGAGTTGTACTAGCAGAGGAACCATCTCACTCAACATCGCCCTAATGAACCTACCAAACGACACCATTGATTATGTGATTATTCACGAACTGTGCCATCTGCGTCACCCCAATCACTCGAAAGATTTTTGGAAAGAGGTCGAGCAAATTTTGCCAAACTATAAATACTACGAAAAGCTACTTAAGCATTATTCAGTTATAGTGTAAAATAGTAAAAGACATGGTGGGACGAAAAAAGCAACAAATCAAAAAAACACCGCTCGCAGTCAACAACGAGCAGTCTTTTGATATTCTCATCAACAACATGGCCGACGGCGTGATTCAAGTTAATGACGCCGGCAAAATCCAGATGTATAATGCCTCGACCTTGGAACTTCTAGACACCAACCAAACCCTAACAGACCAACACATCGATAAAGTCATTCATTTGCATAACCACGAGGGTGAGAGGGTAAAGCTATGGCAAGAGATAAGCTCCCTTGATCGAACAACAGCCCTAGATGACTACGCGCTCAACTACGACCAGCAAGATCGCATCCGCCTAGAATTAACTATTTCGCCAATCAAAGATAGCCAAACCGCCGCAACCAAACCGCCAATTCTAGGATATATCATCATCTTACGCGACGTCACCCGTGAAAAAGACCTAGAAGAAGAACGCGACGAATTTATTAGCGTAGTCAGTCACGAACTACGCACACCTATTACCGTAGCCGAGGGAACAATTTCTAATTTAGAATACTTAATCGAAGAAGAAGCCGACAAGAAAGCCATTAAACAGTTTGCCGCTATGGCGCACGACCAAGTCCTACTGCTCGCCAAGATGGTTAACGACCTGGCTTCACTAGCGCGAGCTGAGCGATTGGCGGAACTTGAAACCGAAGAAATTGAACTAACAGATCTAATCAGCAATATTTATAAAAAATACGTACCGTTAGCAGAAAGCAATGACCTAGCGCTCAACTTAGACGTACACATAGATAAAAAAACTATATCAACCAATCGACTTTATCTTGAGGAGATTCTACAAAACCTGATTGGCAACGCTATTAAGTACACCAAAGAGGGTAGTGTTACGCTACGCGTCAATCAGATTAAGCCTGACAAAATTGAATTTGCCGTCACGGATACCGGCATTGGCATCCCAAAGAACAACCAAAGCAAGGTCTTTGGTAAGTTCTTCCGCGTCGAGGACTATCGCACACGCGAGACTACCGGCACTGGACTAGGGCTTTATGTTTGCCAAAAACTCGCCAACAAACTAGGCACCAAAATCGAACTCATCAGCCGCTTAAACTACGGCTCAACATTTAGTTTTGTATTGGCCGTTTAGTCAATGTGGTCGGTAAGGGTGCGACCCTTCCAGACCAAGCTATTAGTTTTGTGTCGCACGAAGCTAGCAATTAGACAAACAAGCTCTTGCACCACCGCCCACGGCCAAGTAATAAACGCCACGACACTGCTCTTGCGCCAAGCAACGTGAGCAAACAGGGTATATGACAAATTAAAGATTAGGCTGGAAGCAAAGATTGCTGCGTCAATCCAATTCGGCTGACTCGACAACACACTCACCAACAGTGTTAGCCAGGTGATAATAGTCATCAAAAGCACGCTGAAAACACTAAAATTAGAGCGCACATTGACCGGCCAGAGGGTGCGAATCGAAGTTTCAAGCTGCGATGACCAGCGCTTTTCGTAGCTAAAACCTAGTTTTTCGTCAGAAATAACAAATTGATAAGTGCCCTTACGAGCAAAATCCTCAGCGATTTTAGCTTCTGGCATGATCGTTGACTTGTATTTGCCGAAACTACCGTTCTCAATTAATGATTGGCGATTAACTAGCCAGGCAGCTGTAGTTTGAGCTGGCTGAGCCGAGCGGCTAAAAACTACTGACCAAAAATAGCGCAATGTGCTAAACATCACACTAAGGCGCTGGCCATCCAGACGAATTGGCATCATACCAATCATATCTAAATCATGTCGCATGGCGTGTGATACCACCCGCGATATCGAGTCTGGCTTAACATCGGTGTCGGCGCTAAGAAACAAGATATATTTACCACTAGCCTGCTCAACCAGCTGATCGTTAGCTTTGTTTTTGCCTATCCAACCCTCTGGTAAAGTCTCGCCCTTAATGAACCGAACGCCGTTGTGAGCAAAAACCTTAACAATATCCGGCGTCTTATCAACCGACTCGTCATCTAGCACAATCACTTCCATTTTAGGGTAGTTGCTCGCTAAAACCCGCTCCAAGCAATCGCGAATCGCGTGGTCTTCGTTGCGCACTGGAATGCAAACCGATACACTGGGCGCTTCCTCAGTCGGAACATAACTAATATCAAAGTCAGCAGCCTTAAAACGATGCAGGTTCCTAACTATATGGATCAAAACCGCAATCGAGGTAGGAAGGCAAATAAATAGTATTAAGATCTCTATAACATCTAAAACGTCCATCGGCATAGATTATACTACAAAAACGCTTATTAAAAAATTGACAACTTAAAATAAATTCGTTAAAATTAGGCTTGACAATCTGCTAAACACAATTATAAGCAGATTTTTTAATTGAGGAGAGTATGGTGAGTAAAAAAAGCGATCTACCAGAATCGATTCCGCGGATAACTCGGATCAAAGCTGGTGGCAAAAAAGCCAAGAAGGCCAAAGCTAGCCCTAAAAAGACTATCGCGGCCCAAAAAACCAAAACAGCCAAGCACCAAAACCCGCTTAGGGCTTTTGGCTCATATATCAAGGCATCGTTTCAGGAAATCAGACTAGTTAAATGGCCAAATCGTCGTGAAACCTGGGCGATGACATTAGCAGTGATAGTATATAGCTTGCTGATGATTGCTATTGTGCTGCTATTTGACAATCTCTATAACTGGCTATTTAAATTGGTAATTAAGTAAAGGAAATTATGACAAAACAGCAAACTCGATACGACTCAACTAGGCAATGGTATGCCATCCATACTTATTCTGGCCACGAAGAAAAAGTCGCCAGCAACTTGCTCACTCGGTTAAAGAACGATGAGGCGGCTGCCAAGCTAATTTTTGACGCCATCGTGCCGAAAGAAAAAACTATTGAAATCAAAAACGGCAAACGCAAAGTAGTTGATAAGAAGATTTTTCAAGGCTATGTCTTGGTTGAAATGAACCTAACTGACGAATCATGGTTTGTTGTCCGCAACACTCCAGGTGTAACGGGCTTTGTCGGCACCTCCACCACACCAACCCCAGTTTCGCGTAGCGAAATGAACAAGATCAAAAAGCGCATGGGCGTGGAGGAGCCAGTTCATGAGATTGACCACAAGCCAGGCGAAGTCGTGTCTATTATTGACGGACCGTTTAAGGGCTTTGACGGTGCCGTGGCCGAGATTGATCAGCAAAAAGGCAAGCTCAAAGTTCTAGTCAGCATGTTTGGCCGCGAGACGCCTGTCGAGCTTGACGCCTTGCAAGTCAAAAAAAATTAGGGTAAAATATCAACGTTACGCACTCGGTAAACGAGTAAAGGAAAATTTTAATGGCAAAGAAAGTTATCGGAAATTTAAAACTCCGCATTCCAGCCGGTCGAGCGACCGCTGGCCCTCCGGTTGGCTCAACCTTGGGTCAATGGGGCTTAAATATGATGGATTTTATCAATCCGTTCAATGAAAAAACCAAAGATCTGATGGGTAAGGAAGTGATTGTTCACTTGCAGGTGTTTGATGATCGGACGTTTGATTGGGTTTGTCTTGGACAGCCAGTCGACGATATGATTCGTGAAAAAGCCAAGATTCAAAAGGGTAGTGGCGTGCCACACACTGAGAAGGTTGGCAAAATCACCAAAGCTCAACTCAAAGAAATTGCTGAAGCTAAGAAAGAGCAACTCAATGCAATTGACGAAGAGAGTGCAATGAAAATCGTCGCTGGCACCGCTCGTTCAATGGGCGTCGAGGTGGTTGACTAAACTAAAATTGACCAAAGTAAAAAGCGGAGAGAAATCTCCGCTTTTTAATGTACTGGCTCAGCTAATCTAAGCCGTTTTGACCGGCAAGGTGGTCACGAACCTTGCCGCATCTTCATCTCCCATGACCACTCTCATAAGAGTAAAGACGTGTTGAGATGCGGGGTTGGTCGTCCGGCAGAGACTCTTTATTTCAGCGACATCGGCGTCAATAATAGTCTCTCGGATCTTCCAACCCTCCTTAGGGTCGGGAGAAGCCGTTGCTGCCTCCTGGGCGGCAATCAGCTCAGGAATGGTTTTGGTAACCTTAACGACCACTGAAAACTCTTCCTGAAGCGTCGGATAGTCGCTAGTGATTTCCACCAGCGCCATTTTGCGGACGATGAAATCAGACTCTTTTAGGTCAACCTCATGCCCCAGCTCTTCTTGCAGGGCTGGGAAGATCAGGTCATCCCACAGATGAAGCTTCGCGCCGACTTTCAAACTGCCACGAGGCACCTTGATAAAGCCAGCCGCCAAACAACTGACAGCACCCTGGTTCTGCCCATTCTTATCGGAACGCCTGGTCGCGATTGGGCGGTTGTTTTTGTCAACCCCACCAATAGAAACACCCGAAGCGGAAATTCCATACCAATGAAGCATTCGATGCTCCCAGTAGTTAACTTCCGCCACCGTACCGTTCGAGGTGTTGATCATGACACACGATTCTTTGTTAAACCGTGGGTCGGCCAATTGGGCTGCGACCTTCTCTTCGGTCTCAGCTTTGACCTCAACCGGAATCAACGGATTGTTGCGCCAATCTGGCAAATCAACCACCGTAAGAATCATGTTTGGGTCAACTCCTTGAGGATCGGGGTAACAGCGTCTTTCTACCATTTTGCCTTCCACGTAGATGTTTTTGATTTACGTGCCTAAAACACGGAACACCTAATATTTCCATTATACCACAGTTTAAATGATTTGTCAATCTACCAGTTGAAAACAGCCTATTCTTGTGCTATAATCATGCCATTAAAATTAATTTGTTGGGAGAGTTTAAAAACTCGTTTGCACCACAGAAAGGAATTTGTCTTATGGCAATGAAAAAAGGCGAACTTTTAGAGCTCGCAAAGTCAATGAAGCTCGATGTAACCGAGAAGAACACTATCGTTGAAATAAACGAGGCGATTAAAAACGCCAAAGCTGCCGAGGAAAAGGCGGCTAAAGAAGTCATCGCTAACCGCGAAGCCGAGGTGGCTAAATCTGGTAAGCGCAGTGAAAAAGCTTTGAAAGAAGCCGAAGAAAAGGCTGCTAAGGAAGCTCGCAAAGAAGCTGGTGATACCAGCACCCAAGGCGACGCCGAGGCTCATATTAAAAAGGGTCCAGCACCAAAAATCCGACCAAAGATCGAACGCCGTGGCAAGAGCTACCGCGAAAAAGCCAAATTAATCGACAAAACCAAAGTCTACACTTTGGCCGAAGCAGTTGATCTAGCGGTTCAAACCAGCCCATCAAAAGCCGACGCTACCGTTGAGTTACACGTTCGACTGGGTGTCGATCCACGCCAAGCCGACCAAAACATCCGTTCGACTGTCAAACTACCAAACGGCACCGGTAAAAAAGTCCGCGTGGCAGTTTTTGCCCCAGAAGATCGTTTAACCGAGGCTAAAAACGCTGGCGCCGACATCGCCGCCGCTGATGAGTTCTTGAAGCAACTCGACAAAGGCGAACTCAATTTTGATGTTTTGATCACCATGCCACAACTGATGCCAAAACTCGGTAAATACGCTCGCACCCTGGGTCCAAAAGGCCTCATGCCAAACCCAAAGAGCGGCACTGTTACTACCGACATTGCCAAAGCAGTTAGCGAAGCCAAAGCTGGTCGCGTCGAATATCGCGTCGACAAACAATCAATCGTCCATGTCGGCTTTGGTAAAGTCTCATTCGGCAAAGACAAGCTACTAGAAAACGCCGAAGCTTTCTTGACCGATCTAAACGCCCAAAAACCATCAAGCATGAAGGGCGTTTACGTCAAATCGATCTTTGTCTCAACCTCACACGGTCCAAGTATCAAAGTTCAGGCGTAAAAAACTTAACCATCAAAAAATCCGATCCTTGAGCAATCAGGGGTCGGATTTTTATATTGCTCATGCAACCTATTGACTTTTTATGATAAATCTGCTACAATAAGAGAACCCTGGCCAGAGAGGCTAAATTTTAAAGGAGGGATTAAAAAGTGGAAAATGTTAATGAGAAAAAAAGACCGTGGCTGTATTCTACGCTTAATAAACCAATAGAAAAAATATCGTTTGTGTTGGCCATTGTTGTCGGAATACTGTGGTTCTTCGTGGCGTTTGCCACAATAGACACGGTGATTAGAGAAGACTTGTCGCTAAATGGCCCTAGGGTAGCCCTTTTGGCTTACGCAATAGCTATGCGCTTAATTGGATGCAGCGTGATAATTAGATGGTGTCATAAGCGCTTTAAATGGATAAGAGAGCAGCGACAAGAGTCCGATCCAGAGAGACTTACAGCAAAAATCCTAAGAGCATCAACTATTGCAATAGGAGTGTGGAGCGTAACGACAATAGCAGCCCCATTTCTAGTTGGTCACTCATTTTGGCCACTGCTTCTAACCACAGTAAGCACAATAGTACTGATACTCATTGGAGCACTGGCAACCATACTAAAAATCGACTCTTGCGCCGATAAAATTACTAACAAGCTACGCGAGTCAGACAAGTCTTAAACAAACAAGATGTTAAGACAATTCTAAGGCTTCCACTTATCAAGCGGGCTAAATATAGCTCGCTATTTTAATTGCTCTTGCGATTTTTTATTATCTGTGCTAGAATTATCCCGTTAACCGAAGACAGTAGCGGTGCAAGCCACTTAATCATGCTACCGAGGGAGATACTCTTAAAGTCTTTGGTGTTGCCAAAGATTATTTTTTTGGCGAAACCGAACATTAACAACTCGGGTTCAATTCAAATAAAACTAAAGAAAGGATTTTATGGCAATTTCACGCGATAAAAAACAAACTTTGGTTAAAGAATTAGGTCAATTAGTCGCCGACGCAAAAGCTGTGGCGGTCGCAACCTACACAGGACTAGGCGTCAAAGATTTTCAAAGCTTTCGAGCTTTGGCTCGTGAGAACAACTTGACTGTCAAGGTGGTTAAAAACCGCTTAGTCAAGGTCGTGCTCAAAGACGACAAACGCTTCAAAGAAGCCAACCTAGACGATTTCAAGGGGCAGTTGCTTTACGTCTTCTCGAACGAAGACGAGGTACTGCCAGCTCAGATTTTGGCAAAATTTGCCAAAGAGCATCCAGAGATCCAACTAGTGGCTGGCTGGTCAGCTGATGGTGCGGTCCAAGACCAAGCCACAGTTACTGCACTAGCAAGCCTACCAACCAAAGACCAGCTCAAGGGTCAATTGGTCGGTGTGCTGGCAGCTCCGCTACGCAACATGATGCTAGTCATGAATGGTGCGCAAGCTGGCTTTGCACGCGTACTGTCGCAAAAAGCTGAACAAAATTAATCTAATTTGTATTACCAAATTTAACTACTAAAGATTTAAGAAAAGAGGATATTATGGCTGAAGAAATTAAGCTATCGGCCGCTCAACAGAAAATTGTTGACGAGCTAAACAAACTAAGCGCTTTGGAACTTTCCCAAATCGTTAAACACCTGGAAGAAGAGTGGGGCGTCTCAGCTGCTGCTCCAGCTGCCGTTGTGGCCGCTGCTCCAGCTGAAGGTGGCGCTGGCGCTGCCGAAGAAAAGACTGAGTTCACCGTGACCTTGAAAGAAGCTGGTGCGCAAAAAGTCGCAGTCATCAAGGCTGTTAAAGAAGTTACCGGCCTAGGTCTTGGCGAAGCTAAGGCTTTGGTTGACGGCGCTCCAAGTGCTATCAAAGAAAAGGTCTCAAAAGACGAAGCTGAAGAGGCTAAGAAGACTCTTGAAGCCGCTGGCGCTGTTGTCAGCATCGACTAATTGATTTAAAAACGAACCCGAAATTGTTAAGCCAAAACCGCCCTGAGAGAGGGCGGCTTTTGGTACTAATGCGCGCGATTTTACCACGCCAAAAATAAAAATCAATAGCAAAAATTACAACACTTTTCTCTTTAAAACTGTTAAAGCTGTGGAAAGTTAATTAAGAAAACTACAATAAGATTGACAACGTAATATTACGAGTGTTAGAATTGGAAGGAATAAAAATTAAAAACAGACAAGGAACTGCGAGCATGTCTGAATTACCAGAAAAACAAGTAAAGAGACTTAAGGCCTTGATTACCGAGGCTGAGACTAATTTAGCTGCCGCTAAAGAGCTACTTATCAGTGTCTTGGGAGATGATGACACTGTTTCAGTTAAAGAAGCGGCTCAAGATTTGAGTGGCAAGGTTATGGAAGGCGTTTTTGATGGCGAAGCTATGATTGGGCCAGATGGCAAAACCTACCCAGTGCCAGCCAATTACGCCAGCAAATCAAAGCTAGTTGAGGGTGATATCTTGAAGCTAACTATTGCTGAAGATGGCCGTTTTGTTTACAAGCAAATTGGACCAGTTGAGAGACAACAAATCATCGGCACACTTACCAACCAAGACGGCATCTATTATGTTGAAGCCAATGGCAAAGAATACCGTATTCTACTGGCTAGCGTCACTTATTTCCGCTTGAACGTTGGCGACCAGGTCACTATTATCGTGCCAGCCGACAACGACGATGCCACTTGGGCCGCCGTCGAAGCTTCACTCTAGACTTAATACTTAACACAAAAACGGAGTTTAGATTTGTCTAAAAAATTATTAACCCAGGTTGGCTTTGGCAAAGAGACCAATGCGCCATTTTTACGCTATAGTGAGAACGACGATTTAAGCGTTCGTGAATTAAAGTTTAACGAATCGCTCAATTTCATTTTTGACACTAGCGAGCGCCACTGCATCGGCTGGTTCAACCCAAATACCGGCGAAAATCACACCTGCCCAAATCACAACAGTGTCGAAGCTAAATATGAGCAGTGCAAAGACTGCATGATAAAGACTGGCTTTAATCCGTCGTTTTACAATACAGACGCCATCTCAACCAATCAGGCCGAGTACAACACCCACCCACACATTCTTTACCTAGCTTATTTTTCACCAAATGACATTAAAGTCGGTATTTCCCATGCTGGGCGCAACTTATCGCGCCTATTAGAACAGGGTGCGCGTTTGGCTTATGTCTTAGATACTTTTCCGTCAGCCAATGTCGCCAGACACTACGAAGCGCGCGCTAGTAAACTAGATGGCCTAGTCGACAACGTCAAGCTAAACCGAAAGCTCGAGCTAATCAGCCAGCCTTTTGACGAGGCAGAAGCAATAAATCAACTTAACGAAAAGAAAGTCTTGATTGAAAAAACTCTGCAAACTAAATTTGAGAATTCAGAATTAATCAAATGCAACGATTTTTACTTTGCATCTGATTTTGACCAATCGCGCCTGCGTGAAGTTATTAATCTAGAAGAGCAGGCCAAAATTAACGGTCGCCTAGCTGGTGTTTTAGGACAAATTATTCTATGCGATCGAGCTGGCGACTTACTGGCGCTACCGATGAAGCGATTTATTGGCTATTATTTTGACGACAGCAGTGAAGACAGCTCAATTGAGCTTCCTAACACCCAGTTCAGCCTGTTTTAAACTACTTAAAATGATATAATAGACTCAGTTATGCCTGCGTTATATCGAAAATATCGATCGGTGTCTTTTGCCGAAGTTATTGGCCAGCCCCAAGTTACTGACGTCCTAGAGGCCAGCCTCAAACAAGGTCGGATTGCGCACGGCTATTTGTTCGTCGGACCCCATGGTGTCGGCAAAACTAGTGTAGCCAGAATTTTAGCTTTTGCAATTATCGGCGAAAAGTATAGCGCCGAGAAAAAGCATATCGATGTAATTGAAATTGACGCCGCCTCCAACACTGGAGTTGATAACATTCGTGAATTAATTGACAAAGCACAAATCGCGCCAAGCCTAGCTCAGAAAAAAGTTTATATCATCGATGAAGTTCACATGCTATCTAAGTCGGCCTTTAATGCGCTTCTGAAATTACTTGAAGAGCCCCCCAAGCACGTGGTATTTATTCTAGCAACCACCGAAGAGCACAAGGTGCTTTCTACCATCGTTAGTCGCATGCAAAAGTTTGTTTTTCGTAAAGTTTCTAGTGAATTGATCGCCAAGCATTTGGCCAAAATCGCCAAAGACGAAAAAATCAAAATTGACCAAGACGCAATCGAAGCAATTGCTGACTTTGCCGATGGCGGTGTACGCGACGCAATCAGTTTATTTGATCAACTGTCGAGTCTGACCAGAGACAAGAAGGTGATTGACGAATCAATCGTGCGACAGATTCTTGGTTTGGCAGATCAAGTGACGCTTGACAAAGTTTTAGACGCCTTCATTAGCAACAACAGCACTCTGGTACAATCGGGAATTAATGAACTAAAGCTGCACAACATAACAGCCGGCGAGATTGCTCTGCAGCTCGCTAACCGAGCGCAAGAAAGGCTAGGTGAGCAACCAGAATTAATTAATCTAATCGCTAAGTTAATTGACGTACCAAGATCACCCATACCGGAACTAGCGTTAACTGTCGCAACTTTTCCGGTCGTCATAGCCGCACAGACAGATGAACCAACCAAAGCCGCAACTAGAAAAGCTAAGACGAAGACAGCTAATGAGCTAGAAAACGAAGGCAGTAAGCCAGCAGAAGCGCCTAACGAAGAATTGACCATGGCCAAAACATCGACCGATTTCGATTGGACAAAATTCGTTGACGCCATTAAACAAGACGCCAAGCCAATTGCTAGCTACGTTCAAAGCGCTAGTTACAAAATCGACGGGGATTGTTTAACTATTGTCGTTCGTAACACTTTCCAAAAGAAAACTCTGGACAGCCCCACACGGCTCAAAAAGCTTAGTGCTGCCCTAAACACCATTAATTGTCCGGGGTTAACAATTGAAACCGTAGTTGATGAGAAAGTTACAGAAATTAATGGTAAAATATCTGATGTAATCCAAGTCATGGGCGGAGGAGAGGAAGTAGCAATTGATGGCAAAATCTGACACTAGCGGCAAAATTCAGCCACAAAATATTGATGCTGAAAAGAGTATCTTAGGCGCTATTTTAATTAGCGAGGACGTCCTGGGCGACACCGCCGAGAAACTAAAGCCTGGAGATTTTTACGACGAGCGCCACGACCTGATATTCTCAGCTGCGCTCCGACTTTACGAGAAACACACACCGGTTGACCTACTAACTTTGACCGACGAACTTAGAAAATCTAAAGATTTAACCAAGGTTGGTGGCGCTGCCTACTTAGCAGAACTAACCAACTATGTACCCACTGCGGCTCACGCAGATGCCTATGCCGACCTGGTGAGTCAAGCCGCCATGCGTCGTCGTTTGATCTCAGCTAGCGCTGAGATTAGTGAGATGAGCTTTAACGACAATGCACCAGTTAACGAACTTATTGAAAAAGCTGAGCAAAAACTTTTTAGCGTATCAAACCAGAGTGTTAAAAAAGAGTTAATTCCAATCGAAGACATTTTAAGTGACAGTTTTGACCGCATTGAAGAGTTGCATAAAAACAAAGGCGGGCTGCGTGGCGTACCAACTGGATATCCTGATTTAGACAAAATTACCGCCGGTTTTCAACCTTCTGATCTGGTAATATTAGCAGCTCGGCCAGCCATGGGTAAAACCACCTTGGTAACCAATTTAGCCTACAACGTCGCCACTATCGCTAAAAAAGCCGTGCTGTTCTTTAGCCTCGAGATGAGCAAAGAGCAATTAGTTGATCGCATGCTAGCTGACGCCAGTGGTGTTGATGCTTGGAAGATTCGCACCGGCAACTTGAAAGATGAAGATTTCTCAAAGATCTCTGAAGCCATGGGGGTGATGGCCGAAGCCCAGATTATGATTGACGACACGCCAGGTTTATCGGTACTAGAAATGCGCACCAAGGCTCGTCGAGCAGCTCGTAATGCCGAAGTCGGATTGATTATTGTCGACTACTTACAGTTAATGGAGGCCACGACCAAATCACGCGACGGCAATCGTGTTCAAGAGGTCAGTGAAATATCACGCGGACTCAAGCTACTAGCTCGCGAACTAAACGCGCCAGTCATTGCTCTGAGCCAGCTCTCCCGCACTGTAGAATCACGCCGACCACAAGTGCCACAACTCGCTGACCTGCGTGAGTCGGGCTCAATTGAGCAAGATGCTGACGTCGTAATGTTTATTTACCGCGAAGCCTATTACAATGCCGAAACCGAACGTGAAAACATCACTGATCTAATTATCGCCAAGCACCGCAATGGACCAACTGGTAAAATAGAACTATACTTCAACCCAGAACGACTGCGCTTTGAATCAATGGATAGCACCCGCGAGTAATATGTCAAAAATAACCAAGTTTTCTATCTATCGACAACGCTATGCCTTAGCGCTCGCGATCATCAGTCTGCTATTGATCATCGTTTTGTTAATCACTGGCCTATATGCCCCAAACGGCTTAGCCCAAACTGAAATAAACTCAGCCGTCGCCAGTCATAAACTAGGCTTTGCGAACCTCTTTGAATCCCACAACATCGTCAATCTACCATATAAGATTCTGCAAAAGTTCAGTATGGGCATCTTTGGACTGTCAATTTTTTCCATAAAACTGCCATCGCTCTTAATTGCCGCCGTTACCGCTGTTAGCCTGTTTGTCTTAATTGACGCCTGGACAGATCGACGCAGCGCCACTCTAGCAACTATTATTATTCTTATATCTAGTCGCTGGCTATTCCTCAGCCAGCTCGGCGACCATCAGGTGGCAACCATTGGACTATCGATTCTACTAACCTCAGCGCTGGCTCTACTAACCCAGCAAGCCAATGCAATTTATCAGGCTAAGAAGCGACCAAAACACTATAAAGTTGGCCTAATCGCGCTACTATTGACAATCTTTATCTCCGCCGGATTACTATTCTACTTCCCAATGGGGGCTTACTTAATATTTATTATTAGCCTAACAATGCTAATGCACCCATTTGTGCGCCTGTCCCTCAAACGGCTTAATAAGCTACTGAGCAGTACTTGGTATTTTATTGGGCTGGCTTGTTTAGTGGTATCACTTACACCCCTAGCCATCGGTTTAATTAAAGACGGTGATATTGCCGCTAGTCTATTCAACCTTGACAGCTTTAACTTTAGTCTGCTTAACAATATAAAGTTCCTCCTAAAAGAATTTTTGGACTTTAGTCCTCAGCAAAATAGCTTGTTTGCAACCCCGTGGTTTACCCTAAGCGCCGTGGTTCTTATTGTTATTGGAGCTTTTCGAGAAATTCGCACCAGCTACAAACCACGCAGCTCAATCATTATCATGTGGCTATTTGCAGCTATAATAATCAGCCTATTTTCGCAACAAGCTATTATTCTAACCTTCGTACCATGCGCGCTGTCATTAGCTATGGGCTTGGACTATATTCTGGTCAGTTGGTACCGAATTTTCCCTCGCAATCCAGTGGCGCGTTTTGCCGGACTGATTCCGATTGTTGTCTTGCTATCCAGCCTAGTACTCTACAACCTAGACGCCTACGTCAACGCCTATCATTATCAACCAGGCTTAGCAGACCAATTCAGCACCGACTTGCGTTTGCTACAAAAAGAACTCAAGAACCATGGCGGTGGCTACGAACCAATTCGACTGATTGCCAGCCATCGTTTTAACGAAGCTGAATTTTATCAAATTTTAGTGGCTCAAAATCACAACATTGTTGTGGTCGATAAGTATGAAAACGATTGTAAAGAGCAGCAAATTGCCACTCGATTGGCGCGCGATCCGCTAAACGATTACGATATTAATCACATCGTCACCTCACATTTCGCGCAAAACGCTGACCGCTTTTATATATACAAGAAACCGCAGAAATAGGGTACAATATATAGTATTGAAAAAGGAGACTTATTATGGCTTTTGACCAATTAAAGATGCTAAATGAGGTGCGTAAAGCACAAAAAGAACTAGCTAAAGAAATTGTTGAGGTTGAGGCTGGCGACGGCGCTGTCGTAGTCCAAATCACCGGTGAGATTAAAATCAAAGACGTCAAGATTGACCCTGAGTTGATTGACCTAGAACATATCGGCGAACTAGAAGAGTGGATTAAGATTGCCGTTCGTGATGGCCTGCAAAAAGCCCAAGAGATCGCTACCGAAAAAATGAAGCCGTTTATGGGCGGCCTAGGGTTGTAGTAAATCAGTGCGAAATATCATCCCGCGTGCTTTGGCTAATTTAATTAATGAGCTGAGCAACCTGCCTGGTGTTGGTGCTCATACTTCGGAGCGCTATGCTTACTTTTTGCTGAAATCCAACCAAGCCACAGTTGATAATTTAAAAAACGCGATCGGTGCTATAAAAAACGAAGTTAAATCTTGCCCGGTAACTTTTGCTCTAATCGATCAGGATGAGGAAACTTCGCCGCTCTACACAAGCGCCGATCGTAATAAAAAATTAGTCGCCCTGGTAGAGGAGCCATTAGATATTGTGCCAATTGAACGAACTGGCAAATTTACCGGCACTTATCACGTTTTAGGGGGTGTACTGTCGCCAATTGACGGCGTAGGGCCAAATGACCTACACATCAAAGAGCTAATTCAGCGATTAAAAGACGATAAAGTAGAGGAGCTGATTATCGCCACCAATGCTAGCGTTGAGGGCGAATCAACCGCACTTTATATCGAAAAGCAAATTGAAGAAGCGGGCATAAAGTTGACCATTTCACGTTTAGCCCGCGGCATCCCGGTCGGAGTAGATCTAGAGTATGCCGACCAAATCACCCTCGGACAGGCCCTAGAGGGTAGAAAGGTAGTCAATGAATAAAAAGATAGCTCAAGAAGTTTGGCAAAAAATTCAAGTTGCTGAAAATATTGTAATCATTCAAGCTGAGAATCCCGACATTGATTCGCTTGGCAGCGCCTTAGCCCTGGAAGACCTGCTTTATCAAGCTAGCAAAAAAACTAGCCTTTATTGCCCAGTCAGCCTGCCGAAATACATTCGCTACGTCGAAGGATGGGATAGGGTAAGTGATGAATTTGATTATCAAGCTGACTTGGCAATTATCGTTGATACTGCCAGCCAAGTTTTATTAAGCAAAACATTAGAGAAAGATGCTATAAATCACTGGTTGCAAAATCACCCAAGCATCACTATTGACCATCACGACGACACGCCACCCAGCCTGCCGTTTGACAGCTTGCTCGTTATTGAGAAGGCGGCAGCCAGCGCAGAGATTATTTATAATTTAGCTAAGGAATTGGAATTAGAAATCACACCAACATGCGCGACCTACCTAATGGCAGCAATTAGTGGCGACACACTTGGCATGTCAACACCGACTGTTACGGCTGAGCTATTCCGCATTATGGCTGAGTTAACCGATTGCGGCGCCAACATCTCTAAGATTGAAGACTCTCGACGCGAACTGAGCAAAAAGCCACAAGAAATCCTCGACTACAAAGCCGATTTAATAAAACGAATTGAGTATCACGACGAAGGTCGTATAGCGACAATCTTGATTCCTTTTGAGGATATACAAGAATATTCAGATCTATACAACCCTAGCGTTTTGGTACTAGACGAAATGCGCTCAGTTGAGAATGTCGAGGTAGCAATTGCTTTTAAGACCTACCCAGACGGCAAAGTCACCGGCAAGATCCGCACCAATAAACCGGTCGCTAACTTGATTGCTGGCTATTTCGGCGGAGGTGGACATGCTTTTGCAGCTGGATTTAGGGCTTATGACGATTATGCTACAATTTTGACAGAAACAATCAAACAAACTAGCGAGGTGCTTGATAATGAAGCTTTATAATACCATGAGTCGTCAGATTGAAGACTTTGAGCCAATTGATCCACCAACCGTAAAGATGTACAGCTGCGGCCCCACCGTTTATGACGAGCCACATGTTGGCAACTGGTCAGCTTATATTTACTGGGATGTTTTGATACGTGCCCTTACCTTAAACGGTTACAAAGTCGAGCGAGTTATAAATCTAACCGATGTCGGCCACCTAGTTTCTGACGCCGATGAAGGCGAGGATAAGCTCGCTAAACGTGCCCAGCGCGATAAAGTAACCGCTTGGGATATCGCCGATAAATACATCGCCAGTTTCATGTCTGGTTTTCGTCAGCTCAATTTAATTGAGCCAATTAAATTTGCCCGCGCCACCGATTTTATACCTGAACAATTGGAGATTGTTCGGCAATTAAAAAACCTTGGCTTAACTTATCAAATTAGCGATGGTATTTATTTTGATACCGCCAAATTACCAGACTACGGCAAGCTGGCCAGACTAGACATCAAGAGTCTACAAGCTGGCGCTCGTGTCGAATACAATCCAGAAAAGCGCAATCCGACCGATTTTGCCCTATGGAAATTTTCTCAAGAAAAGCGCGACATGGAGTGGGAGACGCCAAGCGACTTACTAGATTCAGTTGAGCCAGTTATGGGATTTCCCGGCTGGCATCTCGAATGTAGTGCTATTATTCATAGTCTACTGGGCGACGAAATTGACATTCACACTGGCGGTATTGATCACGTGCCGGTTCACCATACTAACGAAATTGCCCAGATGGAGCCGATTACTAAGAAACCAGTAGCGCGCTTTTGGTTGCACAACTACCATCTCAAAGTTGATGGCACTAAGATATCTAAGAGTCTAGGGAATGGTTATGTTTTAGCTGATTTGGCCGAGCGTGGCTATTCACCAATCGACTTTCGCATGTCAATTCTACAAAGCCACTACCAATCCGAAGGCAACTTTAGTTTTGAAGCACTGGATGCAGCCGCTAACCGCTTGAAGCGTTGGCGCAAAGTGGCCGACTTAAGACACCAGCTTTATCAACAATCAAACACCAATCCAAGCAATCTACTAGCTAGTAAAAAGCATATTCTAAACATCGTTAATGAAAATATCGACACACCAAAAGCCCTGATGGAAATCGATCAAGTTTTTCATCAACTCGAAGAGCTTGATCCAGCCCAAATTAGCCGTACCGCGCTAACCGAGCTAGTGCAATTCATTGACGACCTACTAGGCTTTGATTTGATTAAGAAATCACCTGACATCGATGATGAAAGCAAAAAGCTAATCAAGCAACGCGAGCAGGCGAGGGCTCAAAAAGACTACAAGCAGGCCGACAAGATTCGCAACCAGCTTGCCAAAGACGGCATCTTACTTGACGACAAGCCTGAGAATAAAACCGTTTGGTTTTACGCCTAATTTTGATAATTTTATAACCGATACGCGATTTACTACTCTAGCCTTTACTAATAGTCACTTCTCGGGGACGCTTGATGGCGCCTGTCGTTACAGGGCCATTGGCACTAAGCCCTCCGTCGTAACTGCGAGATTCCCCTCGAAGTGGCTATTGGACCGGCTAGTTTTTACAGCTAACAGGCAACACCACCGAATTCTCAATGTCGGCGATTGATAATAAAATCTTCAAACAATATCTTAGCGCAGCCGCCAATTGGGATGGCAATAATACCACCCAAAATGCCAAACATAAAAGTACCAAGCGTAATCGACGCCAAGATTAGGAGCGTGCTCATGTCAACCCGCTTTGACTGAATCATCGGCCCAATAATATTGCCCTCAATCTGTTGATAAATAAAGTAATAGATCGTAAACACTAGTGCTGCCTGCCAGCTATAAACTAGCATAAATAAAACAGTAATAATAAGACCTATGGTCGTGCCAAACATCGGAATAATTGATGACAGAAATAGCGTCATGCCAAACAGTGCGATCATACCTTGCGGGAAGGGAAAGATGAGTGAAATGATAAACAAGACTACGCTAGCAATCAGGCCGTTTATTAGCGCCACCATTACCTGACCACTAACAAACCCAACCACCACCGCATACATGCGTTGCAGCAAGTTCTCGTGATGGGCTTTTAGTTTTTTATCACGGTAAAAGCTAAAGATATATTTCTTAATGTTTGGCAAGTCAATCGACAGCATGATTGAGAGCGCCAAAGTCAGCACGATTGAGACAACAGAATTGGCGGCCGAACCAATGCCGCTGAATAACGTACCGCCGATGGCCGAAACCCAGTTCTGGCTACCAGAACTAATAGCACCAACCAAACTACTGCGCACCACCTCGGTATCCATTTTCTCAAACAAACGCGAACGCGATATGGTATCAAACAAGCCATTTATGGTCTCGGGCGCATTTTTGACAATGTTTGTAATCTGCTCGATTAAAGCCGGCACCAATAACCAGGCCGCCACGAGTATAACTATAATTACACCAAAGTAGGCGATTAAAGCCGGTCCGGCTCGCTTGCCTTTGAAAAGCTTTTTCTTAGCCAAACGGCTAACCACCGGGTTGAGTGACGCCGCCAAAAAGATAGCAATGCCGAATAGAATTAATGCTGTGCGTGCCCAGAATATTAAGCCGATACCTGCCGATATACCTAGTAGAATCATCCAAAATCGAAAGATAGTGTGATTATCAACATCGATTTTCACCTCACGCGAGGATTTGTTGTTATCAGTTTTCATAATATCTATATTTTACACCAAAAGCAGAACACTAGCGAGAGTTAAGATATTTAGCTAAAAATTCCTGCTTGAATTCGTCGCAATTGCCGTCAAGCAAGCTTTGGCGGATTTGTTTAGTGAGGTTCACTACAAAATATTCGTTATGTTGACTGGTTAGCATAGCGGCTAGAATTTCATTAGATTTAAATAGGTGATGTAGGTAGGCCCGCGTATAGCCAGCTCGGCAAACCGGACAATCACAGTCGGAATCAATTGGCGAGAAATCAGTTTTGTTAGCAACGTTTAAGATGTTTAATCGCCCGGCGTGAGTATAGAGCGCGCCGTTACGCGCTTGACGAGTTGGCGCTACGCAGTCGAAAGTATCAATGCCATTCTCTACACCCAAAAACAAATCCATTGGATGCGCACCCATGCCTAAAAGATGGCGCGGTTTGTTTTCTGGCAAGATCTGATTAACCAAACCAACAAACGGCTCAATTTCTTCGGTCTTAAACACGCCACCGATGCCATAGCCATCAAAATCGCGGCTGGCCATAAACTCAGCTGATTCACGGCGCAAATCGGTTTCGTGCGCACCTTGCACCACGCCATAAAGCGCCTGCAAGGGCTGGCCATTTTTAGTATGTTCTTGGTTTAACCTCTCATGCTCCACTAGACAGCGATCAGCCCATAAATGCGTCCGTCGCATAGCTATTTCAATCTCAGCCCGCGGAGCAGTAGGGGAAGTTAGTTGATCAAACGCCATGTGAATGTCAGCACCAATCGCATGTTGAGCCCGCATCGACGACTCTGGTGTCATTTCTAGCTGACTGCCGTCAATATGCGAACGAAACTTCACACCTTCGTCAGTAATCTTGACGCGACCGCCATGATTAATTGACGCTGATTTAACCGTTTCTTTTAAGCCGCGGTCATAAGCCATGCCAAGCGAGAAAATCTGAAAACCACCACTGTCGGTAAAAGTCGGACCAGACCAATTCATAAACTTAGCCAAGCCACCAGCTTGCTCAACAATCTCCACGCCTGGCTGTAAAATCAAATGATAAGTATTTGCCAAAACCGATTGCCCGCCCAAAGCCCTAACATCGTCAACACTCAGCGCCTTGACTGCCGCTTTGGTCGCCGCCACACTAAAACTCGGCGTCTCAATATCGCTGTGTGGTGTATGAATCACCCCGGCGCGCATTAGACCCGGCCCACGCTTAATAATTTCAAATTCAATCGCTCGCATACTCTCATATTATACCTGATATAATAGCCATATGAGCCAGTCAGATGTTATCTATCAAAAACTAAGCGATTTCATTGACCAGTATTATATTGAAGTTGAAGAATTTGCGTTAGCCGAATCAGATTTCCTGCTGTGCGACGAAGCCACTACGACAGCACCGCGTCGCAATCGAGCTTACTGCATAACTGACTTTACCAATAGTCTCGACACAACTTTCGCCACCAGTTTACGCAATATTATTATCGCCAAAAAGAAAACGCCAGCCGAAGTCTATAAAAAAGCCGGTATCGATCGCAAACTCTGGTCAAAAATCCAAAACAATCAATTTTATACACCCAGTAAGCGCACCGCTGTGGCCTTTGCTTTGGCACTAGAATTGGGCCTGAACGGCACTAAAGATTTACTTAAAAAAGCTGGCTACACTTTGTCGCGCAGTAATTTATTTGATGTCATTATCGAATATTGCTTGATTAATAAAATCTACAACTTTGTTGACATCAACGATTTTCTGCGTCGCTACGACCAGCCACTTTTATAAAATGTCGCTTGGCAGGCGACCAGATTATTTTTAAAAACTTCATAATCAACCTCACAAATTAACAAGAGGAGATATTATGAAATCAACTGCTGAATTAGTTTTCATTCTCGACCGTAGCGGCTCGATGGGTGGACTAGAAACCGACACGATTGGTGGCTTTAACAGCACGCTTGAACGTCAAACTAAAAACCAAAAAGACCAAGTCCGCGTCACAACCGTCTTGTTTGACGACAAGTATAAATTACTGCACGATCGCATTGATCTTGAAGACGTCAAGCCAATCACGCGTGACGAATATTATGTGCGCGGCAGCACGGCCTTGCTTGACGCCATCGGCAAAACTATTAACAAAATCAAGTCAGTCCAAAGGAGCCAAGCTGGGCTGGACAAGAAGCAAAAAGCACTGTTTGTTATCGTCACCGACGGCCTAGAAAATTCTAGTCGCGAATACAACCTGCGACAAATCAAACGAATGATTGAAGCTCAAAAAGAAGCCGGCTGGGAATTCTTGTTCTTAGGCGCCAATATCGACGCCATTCAGACCGCCGACAGTTTGGGGATTGGGCGTATGCGCGCTGCCAACTTCATGGCCGACAGCGACGGTATCGCCGCTAGTTTCGATTCGGTTGCCGAGGCTTGCGGCTCATTCATGATGGCCGACGCAGTTTCGGACGACTGGAAAGAATCAGTCGACGCCGATTACGCTAACAGGTAAAGCAAAACGTGCAACTGTGCTACAATTTAATTCATGAACAAAGCCGTTTTGACTGAAATTGACGCATCAGAATTTACTAAATTTGCTAAAAAACACCCACTCGGATCGATGTTTCAAGATCCACGCTGGGCGAAAGTTAAGAGCGACCATTGGCGAGCCAAGTTTGTCGCTCTTAAATTTAATAATCAAATCGCCGTCGCCAGCCTGATCCTCATTCGCTCACTACCACTTGGTTTTACGATGTGGTATCTACCACGCGGACCACTTTTTGACCCTGAAAAGCCTGAAGAATTACAAAAATTTTCTAATGAATTGAGAAAACTAGCCCGCAAAGAAAAATGTCTGCTCATAAAAGTCGATCCAAACATCATCATCAAATCAAGCTCGTTTAATGAGGCCAGAGCGAACCTCAACTCTGCGTGCGATACCGGTTTAGTTGAGCTATTCCAATCAGCTGGTTGGCGACATTTCGGTTTCAACAAAGCCATGAAAGACACCATCCAGCCTCGCCTTAACGCTCGATTTTATTTTGACGAGCAACCAATTGAAAAGAAGTTTACCAAAAAGATTCGCCAACAAATTCGCAAATGGCAGAACTTGGGTGTTGCCACTCGCGAAATTGATTTAAAACAAATCGACGACTTGACGACCGTCATGGAGTCGACTGCTGAGGCTAAGCAAATTTCACTACGCGACAGCGCTTATTTTAGGCAGCTGAAAGAATCATTTGGTGACGATTGCTTACTAACTATCACGTCGATTGACCCACAGGCTTATTTGGCTAAAATTCAGGCCAACTACGACGAACTCACCAAGAACTCAACCGACATTGGTGCTCAAAAACAACGCCAAATTGATTCAGCCAAAAAGCTACTAAAAGAAGCCAGGGAACTAGCGAAAAAATACAAAAAACCTATCAATTTATCAGCTTCAGTGTCAATTCTAGCCAGCCAAGAACTAAACATGCTTTACGCCGGCATGGACCGAAACTTCCGTCAGTTTTACGCCACTCATGTGACTAATCTCTGGCGACTCAACTGGGCAAAAGAACACGGTGCGCGCTGGGCTAATTTTAGTGGTGTTGAGGGCACATTAAATGATTCGTTGAGTGAATTTAAAGAAGCGTTCGGCGCTAATGTTGACGAGTATATTGGCGAGTTCAATTTATACACTTATCCAATTTTGAGTTGGGCTTTTGATAAGCTCCTGCCAACTGCTAAAAAACTTTTCTTAAAATTATGTCGCCATTAAACAATCAACATACTGTCGCCATAAGACAAAAAACGCATTTCTTCACTGATAGCAAAATCATAAGCTCGCTTAAGGAATGGCCAGCCCGCAAAGGCCGCCGCTAGCATAAGAACCGTACTTTTAGGTGCGTGAAAATTAGTTAAAAGCGCGTCAATCATTTTGAATTTATAGCCAGGATAAATAAAGATATCGGCTTCGCCCATGATGTATTTTTGCGCGACAAATTCGGGCTCGTCGGCTAGCTTTTGCGCCAGCTTTTGAATGTCCGACGCCACGTACTCCAAGGTGCGCGCTACTGTCGTGCCAACCGCAATCACTCGGCGACCGTCTTGTTTAGCCTGAGCAATTTCCGCCACAGTCTCGGTCGGAATCTCAAAATATTCGCGGTGCATTTGATGCTTCGTCACATCGTCTTCACGAATCGGCAGAAAAGTTCCTAGTCCAACGTGCAGAGTGAGATAAACAATTTTGACGCCTTTTTGACGTAATCGTTCGAGCAAATCGTCAGTCATGTTTAGACTAGCGGTTGGCGCCGCCACCGAGCCACGCGACTCAGCAAAAACCGTTTGGTAGCGCTTAACATCAGCCGTCTCGGCTTGACGATTTAGGTAGGGCGGCAGTGGAGGCGTGCCATGTTTTTCACATAAATCCAATAGACTAGTTTGGCACTTAACTTCTGCCGTGCCGCTGCCACAGATTTCTAGCACTTCAATTTTCGTATCGCCAACCAACAACTCGTCGCCAGCTTTTAACTTACCATGATAGAGTACGTAGTGGCGAAACCAATCGTCGTCGCGACCATGGTTTTCAAGCACCACCAACTCGCGCTGACCGCCAGTTAGTTTTCGCGCTTGCAGACGCGCTTTAATAACCTTGGTATCGTTTAGTACTAAAACATCACCTTCAAGTAAATACTCGTCTAGATTATGGTATTTAGTCTTGGTGATTGCTTGTTTTTCGCGGTCCAACACCAATAACCCCGAAGTGCCGCGCACTTTCGGCGGGCGAGAGGCAATTAGCTCCTCTGATAGGTCATAAGTAAAATCGGTAATTTTTAACATTTGCCATCTATTATACTCCACATTTCCTGCTTATTGACTTTTTATCAAGCTTATGCTATAATAGAAAGATGTAGTTACGGATTTTATTATCAACATTCGTCCGTGATAAAATAAAAACATATGAAAAACTATCCCTTAATCAAAGTCAAAGACTTCAAGATGAAGTTTGGTGACAATTTAGTTATCAAAGATTTGTCGTTCGAAGTTTTTCCCGGTGAAGTTTTTGGTCTGCTCGGCTCAAATGGCTCGGGTAAGACCACGACGATTCGCGCCTTACTCGGCCTGTTTCAACCAACTGGTGGCGAGCTACTTATCAACGGCCAAAAATTTAGTCCAGAAACTAATCTGAAAATCGGTTATCTACCAGAAGAACGTGGGCTCTACAAAAAGGAAAAAGTCGGCAACGTCATGCGCTATTTTGCCGAACTCAAAGGCTTGAATGGCGAAGACGCCGAAGTTTGGATTCAATCGTTTCTACAAAAAGTTGAGCTTTTAAACAAAATCAATATCCGACTTGACAAATTATCGAGTGGCCAACAACAAAAAGTTCAGCTTGGCATTACCATCATGGGCGAACCAGATCTCCTGATTCTAGACGAACCAACTAAAGGCTTTGACCCGGTTAATCGCAAGCTATTACTTGACATCATTGAAGACGAAAGAAAGCGCGGCGCCACGATTTTGATGATCACCCACCACATGGAAGAAGTTGAGCGCCTGTGTGACCGAGTCCTACTACTCAAGGACGGCCGTGCTAAAGTTTACGGCCGAGTCGAAGACATCAAAGATGAAGCTGGCAACGACCGTGTTAAAATCAATTTCAATGGCAAGCTACCAACTAAAAGTGCACCATTTACGGTGTTAGAAAGCGATAAAACGCGCGCCGAGCTGGCGCCTAAAAAAGGCAAATCCGTCAATGATATTTTGCGCTATTTGGTTGATCAAAAACTCGAACTACGCACTTATTCAGTCGAGCGACCAAGCCTAGATGAGATTTTCGTTAAAATTTACGGCACGAAAGTAGGAGAGGAATAATATGCACAACCTAGGAACTGTTATTAAGTTTGAGATTCTAAAACAAATTCGCAAACCATTGTTTTGGGTAGCAATATTTGCCTTTCCGTTAATGATGTTGGTGGTGGGCGGTATCTCTTACTTCAGCGCTTACACTGCCGACAAACAAAGCAGCGTAGCAGAAGAGGAATTAAAAAATAGCCTAACTACCGTTGTCGTAGTTGATCAATCCGGGTTGATTGAACCGAACGCTTTTGCCGGGCTAGACGTCAAAGTTATTGACAATCCAGAAACTGCTATGACTGAATTTAAAAAGAGCGATAACAAAAACTTAGCCCTGGTGATTTATCCAAAGGACATCACGACCGAGCCAGTCGAAACCTATACCAAAATAGGTAAAGACGAAGCGGCAACTCAGCAGATTTCGATGGGTTTTAGCGCCTTGGCCAAGTCAGCCCTAACCGCCAGCGCAACTGCTAAAGTCGCACCAGAGGTGGCGACTATTCTAGGCGGTGCCAATATTAACATCAATAGCGCCATACTAGACGATCAGGGCGAAGTCTATAATCCATTCGATAAGATGATTATTCCTGGAATATTTTTAGTGCTACTGTTTGTTATATTTGTTTTAACTGGCAACCAAACTCTGGTCGCCACTACTGAAGAAAAGGAAAACCGCGTTGCCGAGATGATTTTAACAACCATCGATGCCAAAGCCCTGATTGTCGGCAAAATTATTGCCCTGGTAATACTCGGCTTTATCCAAATCGTCGCGCTCCTGACACCAATGATCCTTATTTACCTCGGTGGCATCAAACTAAATCTAATACCGCCGTTTTTAAGCTCGGCTCTTAGCGGCGCCAAAGTCGAGTTCTGGCCCATCTTCTTTGGTGTTAATATGTTGATTTGGGGATTCTTGCTTATGACCGGCTTTACTATTTTAGTCGGCTCGCTTTTCCCAACCGCCCAAGACGCCGCCCAGTTCTATACGCCAATTGTTCTAGCTATGATCATACCGGTTTACTTCGCCGGCGCCATCTTTACTGGTGCTAAGAGTATCGTCGTGCAAATCTTAACGTTCTTCCCGCTGTCAGCGCCATTTACACTACTCATGCGCAACACTGCTGGCAATCTCAATGTCACCGACGGCTTGATTGGTCTAGCTATATTAGTTGTCTCAACTATTATTATCATGCTCATTGCTGTAAAAGCCTTTCGCTTCGGCGTTTTTGAGTACTCTGGTCGCTTATCGCTCAAACAAATCTTGAATAAATCTAAGAGATCTGACGCACGCGCCTAGCGCGAATCCGTTCGGCGATATGGTACTGGACATAAGCTAGTCCAGCCACGGTTAGAATTGACAGGGCAATGCCCCAGCCCTCGGGTTTATAGAATTCAAAGAATTTACGCAGAAAGCCAAAACTAAAGCTTGTGATAGCGATTAGGCTTGATATAACGATATAGGCCAGCGTGGCAAACTTGACCGCCTGAGTTTGTTTGGTAGCAAACATATGGTTCGACAAAAAGAACATGTACATACCAAAGAAGGTGGCGGAAAGCACCGTCATGGTCGCACCGCCAGTCGATCCCTCGGGTGATAAGCCAGTCGTTAAGACATACGAGGCAAAGATACCAACGCCCGAAAGCAGGGCAAGTGGGAAAACATCAAGTAAGGTATCGCGCCAGAAGCGTCGAGGGTTTATTTTATAAGTTGGTTGAGGTGTAAACAAAGTAATGATCAACGTCGGCAAAGTCATCAAGAACATGTTTATAAACGTAATATGACGCGGGGCAAACGGGTAGGGGACGCTAAGCGTCATTGATAGATACGACACCACCAAGCCAAACAATACCTTATGGAACGACATCACCGCCACCATCTCGATCGCCAACATAATCTGGTTGCCAACTTTCATGCCCATTGGCAGGGCCGTAAAGGCATCGTTAAGCAAGACAATATCAGAAGCTCGCTTGGTGGCAGCAGAGCCAGCATTCATTGCAATGCCAATATCAGCTGTCTTAATTGCCAAGGCATCATTCACGCCATCGCCAACCATGGCGGTATAGTAGCCCAACCGCTTGAACGTCGCGATAATCTTTTCTTTCTGATCGGGCAAAACGCGCGCAAAAATCGTCGTCTCACGCACAGTTTTATCCCAGTTTCTACCTTTTAGTTTTGCTAATTCGCTACCAGCAATAACCTTATCAAAGTTTTTAATTCCCGCCTTTTTGGCAATAAACTTAACTGTGTTTGGGTTGTCGCCGCTAATGATGCGCACACTAATACCTTGTTGTTGCATAAAATCAATCGTCTCCACCACATTACTGCGCAGATCGTTACTAAAACTGATTAGCGCCACCGAGCGACCCCCTGTCAGTTCGTCGGCCTCTAAATCAATGCCTTTGGGCATAATTGCCACCTGAACCACTCGCAAACCATCCTCCTGCATTTCCACCAGACGCCGCTTCATTTTGTCAGAGCTGGGAGCAATCGCCTCGATATATTCTGGCGCACCCATCACAATCGTGTATTCGCGCAGACGGTAATTGACTTTCATAGCACTCATCTTGCGCTCCGACGAGAAGTTGATTGTCTGACGCAGGATGTAATTGAAGGTTAGCGGCACAGGTAGGGCGCCAAGAATCGCCTTTGATGTCGAATTGTTAGAGCCAGCTTCTTTGGCCAAAACCGCCACCAACTTTTCTAAGTTATCTTTTTTAATTCCGTCGCTCGGCTTTATCCAGGTCTCAAATTTATGAAGCGAGATGTCTGGACTAGTCAGAGTACCGGTTTTGTCCAAGCAAATCAAATCAATCAATGCCAAACTCTCAATCGCCGAAATCTTTTGTGGCAGGACCTGGGCCTGACTTAAGCGCAACGATCCATAGGCCAAGAAAACCGTGCTAGCCAACAACAGACCCTCTGGCACAACATTCATGGTGGCTGTCGTTACCACTTCAATAGTGCGCACCATATTAGCGTCGTTGGTGATATATATAAAGAAAAAGGCGACGCCAACTATTACCGCTACAACTGTCAGATATTGAATTGCTCGCGAAATTGATGACTGCAGTGGGCTAAGCTGCGGATCGTATGATTTTAATCTGGCCGACATCTGACCAGCTTTAGTATTATCACCGACCGCCACTACAAGCGCACGAGCTGTCCCAGCCGTAATAACTGTTGAAGCATAAAGCATGTCGCCAACCCGCTTTTTTACCGGCTTGGATTCGCCAGTTAAAATACTCTCGTCGCACTCTAAGCCGTTAGTTTCGGTTAACTTAATGTCAGCCGGCACCTCATCACCAGCCTGCAAGGCAATCAGATTCTGTGGTTTTAGCTCCTGGTAATCAATCAAGATCTCCTGGTCGCCGGTAACCAGCCGGGCCTTAGGTCGATTCATTAGCTCTAATCGACGCAAAGTCGCTCGCGCGCGCAACTCCTGAATAATACCAAGCATGGCATTAAATACCACCACACTCATCACAAACAGAGCATCCTGCGTTTCACCCAAAGCCAACAAAATACTCGATAGAACTACAATAATTATAAACATCGGCGTTGCCAGCCGACGAAAGATAATTTTCAGACTTTCCATGTATTTAATTATATAACAAACTAACCATAATTGTGTCACAAAGATTGCTTTTATGCTCTACATATGATATAATTAAAAGAGGTTTAGCTATTTTAAAATTAGGAGGGAAATTATGACGGAAGAAATCAAGAGTGTTATTGCAAAATTTAACCGTGTGTGCGAGGCGTTAATGGACGCCACTAAACACCACCCGCACCAGAGTATGAATCCTGTTACCCAACTTACCGAATTTTTTTGTTCAAGGGACCCAACATTCATTCCGGGCGACTTGCCAGATGATGTCGCCAAATCCCTGGACGTTAAAAGAGATTTCGCCCGTAGCACGATGTCAAATCTGGTAATAGACGGAGACGTTAGTGTAGTGCTATCAGCTATCATAGCCGCCTACCTACACTTGCTCAACACCGACCCAGAAAACCAGCAAAAAGTTGCTGCCTACTTAGAAGACTATTTAAGCTGAACCACCAACCCTGCGCTACCGCGCGGGGTTCTTTTTGGCTCAAAATATGAAAAAATTACAACGTTTTCTGCATTGACTTAATTTTCGATTGCGCTTATGATTGAAGCATCCAATAAGTGATTATTGCGAGGTAAGTACTACGCTAGAGAGAGCAGGGTACCAAACAAAAAATATAAAAATTAACGCAGGAAAATGAATCGCCAATCGTACAAATTGGCTTTTTCCTGACCATAGGGGAGAAAATATGTCCAAAATCACCAAAATCAAAAAACGTAGCGGCAAGACCGTCGACTTTGACGCTAGCAAAATCGAAAAGGCCATTACCAAAGCTGGCAAGGCTACCAAAGAATTTGGCGCCAAAGAAGCGGCTAAAATTTCTAAAGAAGTCGTTAAGCGACTAGAAAAACTACCAACTAAAACTATCCTCACGGTCGAAGAAATTCAAGATGTCGTCGAAAACACTCTCATTGACACTGGGTTTCGTAAAACCGCCAAAGCCTATATTATTTACCGCGAACAACATCGTCAACTACGTGAGATCGCTAGCATCGACCAAATCGACTTAGTCGACTCATACTTAAAAAACCTCGACTGGCAAGTTAAAGAAAACTCCAACATGGCCTATTCGCTGCAGGGTTTGAATCACTACATCTCGTCAGCTGTCAGCAAAAACTACTGGCTCAACAAAATTTATCCGAAAGAAATTAAACAAGCCCACGAACGCGCTGATCTGCACATCCACGATCTAGACCTTCTCGGTGCCTATTGTGTTGGTTGGGACCTACTTGACCTACTCAAAGAAGGTTTTCGTGGCGTACCAGGCAAAATCGCTTCCAAGCCAGCCAAACATTTTCGCACCGCACTGGGACAAGTCGTCAACTTTTTCTACACCTTGCAGGGTGAAGCCGCTGGCGCTCAGGCTTTTTCAAACTTTGACACACTACTAGCACCATTTATCCGCGCCGACAACCTAGACTACAAACAAGTAAAGCAGGCTTTACAGGAATTTGTTTTTAACGTCAACGTCTCCACTCGTGTCGGCTTCCAAACACCATTTACTAACATCACGCTTGATCTCAACGCGCCGTCGCACTTAGCCAAAACCCCAGTTATTATCGGTGGTAAATGGCAAGAGACGACTTACGGCGAGTATCAAGCCGAGATGGATATCTTCAACCGTGCTTTACTTGAAGTTCTAACTGAGGGTGATGCCGACGGTCGGGTCTTTACCTTCCCAATCCCGACCTATAACATTACCGAAGACTTCGATTGGGACAATCCAACCATCGCTAATCTATGGGAGACCTCGGCTAAATACGGCATTCCATACTTCTCCAACTTTATTAATTCCGATATGAAGCCAGAAGACGCTCGCTCAATGTGCTGTCGTCTGCGTATTGACAATCGCCAACTCGAACATCGCGGTGGTGGTCTATTTGGCGCCAACCCGCTAACCGGTTCAATTGGTGTTGTTACTATCAATCTGCCGCGCTTAGCGCTCAATTCTAAAGACGAAAAGGACTTTTATACTCAGCTCGATGCGCTACTTGATCTCGCCAAAGAGAGCCTAGAAATCAAACGTAAAACTGTTGAGCGCTTAACCGAGGCTAACCTCTATCCATACACCAAGTACTATCTACGTGATGTCAAAAAGGGCACCGGCTCATACTGGCGCAACCACTTCTCAACCATCGGCGTGCTTGGTATGAATGAAGCGCTCATCAACCTAATCGGCGAAAACATCGGCTCCAAAAGGGGCGTTAAAACAGCCGAAGCCATCATGGATCACATCCGCGAACGGCTAATTGCCTATCAAGAAGAAACTGGCAACAACTACAACCTCGAGGCCACACCAGGCGAGGGCACAACCCGACGTTTCTCACACATTGATCAAGCCGAATTTGGCGACAAAGCTGTCTTTGCCAACGGCAAGGGCAAGGCGGTTAAGACTCCATTCTACACCAACTCAACCCACCTGCCAGTTAACTACACCGACGACATCTTTGAATTACTCGACCTACAAGACACCTTGCAAACCAAGTACACTGGCGGAACTGTGATTCACTTTTTCCTAGGTGAACGAGTTGATGATCCAGAAGCCATCAAGACTTTGGTTAAGACCATTTGCAAAAACTATCGCTTGCCATACTTTACCTTCTCACCAACATTTAGCATCTGTCCGAATCATGGCTACGTAGCTGGCGAGCACAGCGAATGCCCAGAGTGTCAGGCTAAGTGTGAGATCTACTCCCGCGTAGTTGGCTTCCTTCGACCAGTCTCGCAGTGGAACGATAGCAAATCGGCTGAATTCGAAATTCGCAAGACCTACGACAAGGCTACTAAAAAGGCTCAGAAGCAAAAATGTTAATCGGTGGATTGCAAAAACTCTCCTTGGTTGATTACCCAGGAAAGACCAGTATCGCAATCTTTACCATCGGCTGTAATATGCGTTGTGGCTTTTGCCACAACGCTGAGCTGGTGATGCCAGAACAATTTGTGCCCGCCCAAAACGAAAAAGAAGTGCTGGATTTTATCAAAAGCCGAGTTGGATTAATCGAATCCGTTACTATTAGTGGCGGTGAGCCGACTTTACAACCTGATTTAGATAAATTTATCGCTAAGGTAAAAAAGTTAGGGTTCTTAATTAAGTTAGACACCAACGGCACCCAGCCAAAAGTTCTAGAAAAACTACTCAGGGCTAAGCTGCTTGATTTTGTCGCCATGGATATTAAATCTTCGCCCGAAAAATACCACACGGTTGTCAATCGTCCAATCGACATCGATGATGTCAAGCAGAGTATTAAACTGATTAAAAAGAGTGGGGTAGACTATGAATTCCGCACCACCGTAGTGTCATCGCTACATAACATCGGCGATTTTGACGCAATTGGCGAGCTAATCAGCCAGGGTGGCAAAGCCAAGCGCTACGCCTTGCAGCATTTCCGACCCGCTAAAACCCTTGATCCAAAATATGCCAAAGACTCCACCTTTTCTGATGAGGATTTCGCTATGCTAGCTGAGACGATGCAAAACTACGCTGAAGAAGTTGTGATACATTGAAAAAGCCCCCGTGGGGGCTCGGCACTAATCAATAGAATCAATCTCCTCGATTCTGACGAAAATAATTGATCTTTTTGATTCGATAATGTTGTTAATTTTGTCCTGGCATTCCGCAAGTCTTAGTTTTACTTGATCACAAAACTTTTGACATTGCTCGTCGTCATAATCAGACAAAAGTCGTACAGCAAAACTGTAGCAGTGCGTCGCCAGGCCATAATAAGCCAAAACAGGACTCAAGATTGACTGGTCTTTTTGAATATCATGGAATTCATTATTACCGTAGATATCAAACTCTTCATCGCCTGACTTTTGAGCCATATCACCTCTCAAAACCCAACACCTATTAACGTACTCCAGCTTATGCCTCAGTTCTTTGTCTTTCACGGCGTTCCAGTTAAACACAAGCGGTGAATAGTAAACGCGACAACTCATCAGACAACCCCTCCTTTTTTTACTATATTAACCAATTCTACGCCTCTTCACCTAAAAAGCTGGCTGTATTTTTTAATATTAGCATAAATTTGTAGAAAAATCAATAACACCCTCTGCTTAACATTACAACCAATGTGTACCATTTCATAAAATCACCCGAAAGCATCAATTAAAAGCCTCCTGATTAGGAGGCTTAGGTGGTGAAGAATTATTTGCCGTCAGAGCGGCCAGTGCGGATGAGGATCTCCAAGCGCAAGAATCGGAACAGGCGAGCAAGCGAGAACTCAATCAAGAACCAATGGCGCAGATTGTTACGCTCATACTGATCGTGATTGCCCCGCAAATGATTGTCGGCCTTGCGAAACAATCGCCGAGCCTCGTCTTTTTGACCTTTTCCGGCAGCAATCCTAGCTCGGAAACTAATCGTAGCCGCCAATTCGCAAGCAGCCTCTTGGATTGTGGCGCCACCACTGCTGTCAGACAATAGTTCATTATACCAAGCCCGATGTATCGCCTCAGCCTGGTTAATGTAGGTCTCGGCCAATGACAGGTTTCCATCCTCGAGCTCAGCAATCGACAAATCGCGCTTGATAGAGCCAGACTTCATCAATAAGCCGAGCTTATCAGCCATCATATCGGCAAGCTTGAAGTGGTCCCTTGATAGACCATAGTTACCGCGTAAGCGATGGGCAATGCCCAAGCTTTGCTCAGATTGGAGCACTTCTTGGTCACTCGCAGCCAAAGTGCGCGCTTTTTTAAACCACTGAATAGCGTTCGCCACATTGACGTCATCGTTGCGACCCGGTACACGCCGCTCCAAGCACGCCTGACCCTCCTTCATGCATTGGGAAAAGTTTATCTCAACACTACTAACACCCATATCGAAAACCCTCCTTTAATTATTTTTCAAGTGTCATCTTGAATTATAGCATAAAACTGCACATTTTTCAAGCGAACACGGCTATTTATAGCTACCGAGAAAAATGTTGTGGCTATTTATTTTAAATTTAATATTGCCAGCGCCTCAATATGTGGAGTTTTGGGGAAGAAGTTAAAGACTTTAACTTCTTGCAATTCATATTCGTCGAGCAGCAACGCAACATCACGCGCCTGGGTGGCTGGGTTGCAACTGAGATAAATCAACCTCCGTGGCTTGACTTCTAAAATACGACTGACGACATCTTTATGCAGACCAGCACGCGGAGGGTCGACAATTAGCTGACAGTCGCTAGTAATATAATCAGTGGCGGTTTCAGCCGGAGAAAGCACCGCAAAAGCGTTTTTTATTTTCTGCTCGATTATATTACTATTCATTTCTTCAACCGCAACAGGGGAGATTTCAACTAGTGAGACCCGACGACCATCGGCAACCGAAAGTCCAATTGTGCCGACACCGCTATATAGGTCAACTATCGGTAGATCAGGCAGTAGATGTTTTTTAATTTCTTGTAGCGCCAATTCATAAACCGGTAGATTAATTTGAAAGAAACTCTCGGCTGGATAGGTAAAATTCTGACCTAAAACTTCATCTCTCAGCGACGTTTGACCAAAAAATTGTAGACGAGTGGTGATAACACTGGCCGGACTTTTTGGTTCCGAGTAGATAATCTCAAAACCAGCTAGACGAAGTCGTTTAAAATCTTCTTCGGAGATAGATAAGCCGTCGTCAACAACATAAAGCTGAGCGACAATCTCACCAGCTCGATCGGCGCGAACTAGAAGGGTTTTTAACTGCCTGGCTTCGACATTAAGCTCGTTAAGCAAATCGCGTACACGTCTAGCCGCCGCGTTGATACCAGGCGCCGCTAAACTCGAGCCACTGACGGGAATCTTGCCCTTGGTGCCACGACGATAGTGTGCCAAATCGAGCTGCTCGGTGTCTTTATTCCACCACCAGGTAAACTCCATCTTATTACGGTATTTATATTCTTGACTGTCAGTTGCCACCTCAGGCAAGGGCATGGCGATTTTTTGTTGGGCGAAAAACTGTTGAGTCAGTTCGGCTTTGGTTCTTAGTTCATATTGCCAATCTAAGATCTGCCAGGGGCTAGTTGACAGATACGAGTTTTCATCTTTTGGCTTGACACGAAAGTCAGATTTTGTCAAAGCACTCTCAACCACACTTTCATAAATCCCCGCACGCTTTTTGGTAACGATAAACTCAACTTCTTCGCCCGGCAGACCACCCCAAACAAAGGCCCTCTTCTCAGAACCATCCTCAAGCTCAACCGTAGCCATGGTTTGACCGCCCGGTACAAACTTATTTAGCTTTGTCCGAAATAATTTCATATTCTTATAATAACGAAAACTTAATAATAGAAAAAGCCCGCCTCAACGAGACGGACTTATAGTGATTAGGCTAACTTGCGGACGGCAAAACAGCCTAATAGGAGGAAAACCGCTATGACCAACACCAGTGCAAACATAAAGCAACGGCTCACTACCAGCGTAATGGTTATCGGGGATGCAGTAGAACCGACCCGACTCATATCTTGACAAGCCCCTAACCAGCGGTTTGTAGTCTGGGTTCATTTCAGGAAAAAGTGGCATGTCTGATACGATAACGGCGCCAAACGGCGGTAGGCGAACTTGCCCACCATGCGTATCTCCCGCCAGAACCAAATCCACTTCCGGATTATTTTCAATTAAATTCTTGACGTGAGTAGGGTGGTGACAAGCTGCTAGGTTAAACTTGCTATCATCGTAGCCCAGCGAACGCCAGCCATGCGAATTAACACCGATACCATTGACATTAATTTCGCCGAGGACAAAGCCATCAGGCAGCTCTTTCTTAAAGAGGCTACCTTCGCGCCAAACTCGTACGAGATGGTCACTGCCCAGCACCTCTTGATCGTGGTTACCACCAATCAGGAAGGTGTAGGGGCAACAGTCAGCCAATTCGTCGAGCAGCTCATAGACTTTGGCCACTTCTTTATCAGACAATTTGCGATTGTCCCAAAGGTCGCCAGAAATGACAATCATATCTGGCTGATTCCGTTTGCAAATCTCCACAATTTGGTTAGCCCTAAAGCGCAAGCCAGAATGAAAGTCTGTGATATGCAGAATCTTTACTGGTTTAGTTAGTTTATCGCTACTAATAGCCACCTGCACAGTCTTGATTGGCAGGAAATTATATATCACTATTAAAGCAGTAACAGTAAGGCCAAGCAACAACGTTCGCTTCCAACCAAGCAAGATTAATAGGGTTGGTATTGTCACGGCGAGACCTATAAAGGCGCTCGCGATCAATTCCGGCGGTAGTCGACCTCTCATAGTTCTCCCTCCTTTTTCAATGGACTAGTATATCTATATTAAAATACACCGAAGTGTATGAATACCTTTCTCGATTATAGCACATTATGGCGTTTTAGTCAAAAGCTAATTGCCAAAGTAGGGGGCTTGCAGGCCCTGAATTGTTTGCGACCATTTAAGTCGGTCTAAAATACTAGCGGTCTGGGCTTCGGTGGCTGGCTTAACGATTTTGTTAGAGTTATCGGTGCCGACTACGCTAAATGTAAATTTATAGGCTGGCTTGACTAGATTTTTGGCCTGAGCCTCGGTCAGACAATCGTCTTTAAACTTGCCACAAGTTTTGCCTAGATCTAGCCAAGACTTAATATCTTGTGACGAAACACTTGCAAGCTCTAAATCAAGAACAATTGCCGCTGAACGTGTCACCTCAACTGAGCGTTGCTGATCAAACATGAAATTACCCATAGAATAGACGATTAATTTGCCATTATAAGCCTCGGTAGTTTGCACCCAGTGCGGATGATCGCCCAAGACCGCGTCAGCGCCATTGTCAATTAGCTCACGGTATAAGTTAGTCTTAATGGCGTCGGGCGCCGGTTTATACTCCACACCCGAGTGGGGCATAGCAATCGTTGGAAAATATTTAGCGTATTCCTGGACAACCGCACGCGATTTCTTGGACGGATTTTTAATAAAGCCATGATAACCGCAGAGCGCTACTGGCAACTTGCCCTCAATAATTTTGCCATTCGACATCTTGACTTTGGCTGGCATAGCAATAATTTCACAGATATCGTCAAAGTTTTCTGGATCGTAGTGGCCAAAATACTGAATACCGACTTTTTCTAACTCTTCTTTAGTCTCCTCAAAACCTTTCACACCTTGATTATCAGTGTGGTTATTAGCTAGACCGAAAACTGTAAAGAATTTAGCAGCCTCAGGTAAATATTCTGGACGACAATTGAATTGTAAGTTTGCCTCCATTTGCGCCGAAGTCATATTAATACGTGGTGAAGTTGGGCACTCTAGGCCAGCAATCCAGGCATCGTAATTCTCACGACCAAATTCGTTTAGGCGTGAAAATGGGTAAGCGTATTTCAGCTCAGATTTTTGCGACCAATCGTTGATGTAGCGACCCCAAAAAGTCGTACCGACAAACATCATTTTTGAAGATACTCTGACTGGTTTTGGGGCGGGTGGGGTTGTCGTAATTTGGTTAGCCTCAGCTTCTTTTTGACGGAGTGCGGCCTGGTGCCTGACTACAAACGCGCCAACCAATGTGCCACCAACCAAAACTACTGACACTAAAGTTATCCAGAATAGTCGTCTAGATGATTTTTTACGCTTAATACTCACACCCGAGTCTTTTTTCATTTGTTTTCATTATACTATACTACGTTGCCTCAACGCCATTTCTGTTTTAATATTGACTTATGACAAAGATCGGCGTTTTTGATTCCGGACTAGGTGGGCTGACGGTCCTAGCCGACATTCGGCAAGCTTTACCGAAGGCTGATTTAATTTACATCGGTGATACCGCCAACGCGCCCTATGGCACAAAGACTCAGGAAGAAATTACCAAACTATCCAAGCAAATCGTTGACCGACTGATTGAAGCTGGCGCCGAAGCGATTGTGATCGCCTGTAATACTGCCACCAGCGCCGCTAGCAAAGCCCTGCGCGCTAAATACAACTTACCAATTATTGGCATGGAGCCGGCTCTCAAACCGGCCGTAGAGCAAGCCGAGAGTGGAAAGATCATTGTCTTAGCCACCAATTACACCATTTCCCATGATAAGTATCTTGACCTAATCAACCGAGTCGCTAAGAACCGAGAAGTCGTCTCTATTGCCGCACCAAAACTAGTTGAGCTAGTCGAGTTCGGCAAGACAAGTGGGGCCGAAGTCGAAGCTAGCCTAAGAGAGTTAATCGGCGTGCCAGAAGACGTTGGGGGAGTGGTGCTAGGCTGTACTCACTTCTTACACTTAAAATCAGCTTTGAAAGATTTTTTTGGGCCCGATGTGAAGCTATTCGATGGCAACAATGGGGTAGTGCGACGCATTGTCGAATTATTGCCCAATGCTAATTCTGGTGATGGCACGACCGAAATTATCAGTACTGGTGGAGATGTAAAAACTCGCGAAGCTTGGGAAGTGTTTGAAGAGTACTTGAAGAAAAATTAGGGGGATAGCCCTTCGCTAAAGCTACGGACTACATGTAAAGGATATCGCTCGCTATGCTCGCTTATCCGCTTGCTCACGAAAAAATGTAAACACTCTTTCGTTTCGCTACGCTACGCCGAACCCTACGAATTTGCTCCGCAAATTCTGGATGAGGGATGGTTATCGCTTCGCTCGAACGCTAACGCCCGAACCCCACGCTCGCTTCGCTCGCTCTACGGGGGTTCTCATAAGCCCAACCTAAGCCAAGAAAAAAGACCCACGAGGGGTCTCTTTTCTTGGCTGGGGATGAGGGACTCGAACCCCCGAATGCAGGGACCAAAACCCTGTGCCTTACCACTTGGCGAATCCCCAGTAAAAAATAACACTTTATAAAAGTACAGATACTGGAGATTAGACGGTTTTGGTCCGGGACGAATAAAGATTTACTCGCCCTGCGGGCTCGGACAGCCCTGTGCCTCACCACTTGGCGAATCCCCAGTAAAAAATTAATATTAAAAAGTGCGAGTCAAATTATACACTAGTAAGCAGCTCAGCTCAAGCGCTCAAAAATCACCCCGCTTGTATAGCGGGGTGATTTGAGTTTGGAGTGTAAATTATTTTTTGAAGTGGACTTTGCGTTGCCTGGCCATGGTTAAGGCAGCAGCACCTAAGCCAAGAATTGCGATGCCAAGGACGGCGGCGCCGTAGTTAGCTGAGCTAATACCTGATTTTGGTACCCCAACGCCACTCAAAAACGATACAAAGACTTGTCCATCTCCAAATTGGTAGAATGTGGTTTTATCTAGGCTAATTAGCTCACCTGAAAACAAATCTGCATACTTAACAAGACCGAGAAAAAATCTTGAGGCGCTAGGGATATTGAGTTGTTCAGTCACAACATTATTAGCTAAAACGGCAACGGTGCGGAGTGAGAGTTCTAGTGTTTTTTCTAATCCATTGATATTAAGCCGAAAATCCCCATTCTGGGCCATAAGCGCCGCCCAATCAGCATAGCTCATCCAATCAGAATCGTTGCTCGACAACATATAACGCGGCACGATAATCGACTCGACTGATTGACCATTAATACTAGTAATCGCTCGATAGTATTGAGCAAAATTTGTGCTATTAAACGGTATGTCGCCAACATAAAGCCCTGATTCAATTGGTATAATTCGCGGGTCGATGTCCTCCACAATACGAACCACTGCCAAATTATTTTCTTGCTGAATTGCGTCATCAGCATATTCAACACTCAAAACTCCAGAGAGGTGGTGTTCTTTTGGAACAAAAACTACAGTTTCATAAACAAACTCCTTATCTTGGCTGGTAATAATGCTAGACGTACCATCAACAGTTTTACCAACTAAAGTAAGCCCACCTTCACCTGGATTAAATATCAAGAGATTACACGGCCACTCAATACTACCACCGCTGCCACCCCAACCTTCGGCTGGAACATCGCTACTATACTCTGACGGCATAGCCGGACAATATTCTACATAAGCTGTTGTGGCCGACTGGGTAATAATCAATGTCTGATTTACATCATCACGGGTTATATTAAATAAATCATTTGATTCATAGAGAGACCCTCGATTATCAAACAGCTTATTAGGCCAAACTGTCTGTCCGTGAGCCATTTTAACTAACTTTTGTCCGCCGCCCATAAATTTTGGTTCGTCAGTAGAATACCGACCCACTATGCCAGTCAGGCCAGATAACGACGAGAAGTCTTCAATTTGATTATAGGTTATCTCCAAGTGAAGTAAGCTGGCTAAGCTTGCCAATGGCGTCACGTCAGTAATTTGGTTAGTAGACAAATCAATATTTCTAAGATTAAACAAACTAGATAGTGGTGTCAGATCAGTAATTTGATTGTGCGACAACTTTAGTTCTCTCAGGTTGGCTAATCCAGCTAGTGGCGTTAAATTATTAATCTGGTTATAGGATAGAAAAAGTTTGTTTAAATTAGTTAGCCCAGATAGCGGCATAATATCACTAAAGCCTAAATATGATAAATCCAAGCCAGTCAGGTGCTGAGCATACTCCAGGCCGATTAGGCTAGTCAGACCTGCTTGTGAACCACTGCTAGCTAATTGTGTTGGTAAAGTCTTAACGTTAGCAATCGTGATATCAGTTGCAGCCGTGGCGTCACTAACAACCAGTTGTTTTAGCCCAACATCTGGCATACAGACGATGTCAGTGTCTTGGGCCGTGGCTGGGACGGTAATAATGACTTGGGTTTTATTAGGGTCGGATACGTCTGAGTAGGTGTCACCATAGTTAGCAATGAGTTTATCGTAGCTATCTTGGGTAGCGACAATACAGGTGCCGCCTGGCATTTCAGCCCGGGCTTGTTTTGGCTGAGTTACATTATTAATAAACGTTGGTAAAAGTAACGCTAAGCCAAGCACTCCTACGCCAATATGAAGCACCCGCCGATGCTTAAAACTTGCGAGTTTTAAAGACATGCCGTCCTCTCTTTATTTATATTTACTTACACACCTTAATGCTTAAGGTTAGTTCTATATTACCCCCCCCTCCGCAGGTTTAAGTCAAGACTATGTTGTTGATAACACAACAATAGGCTAAGTGAGTGCTGTTAGAAGTCATCTAGGCGCGAGTAGACCAGTTTAGCCTGAACGCGCCATTCACCCTTAGCATCGGGGTCGAAGCATTTAATCACACCATCTTTGATATTTTTTATCTGCACTAAGGCTGGGTTGTACAGCGCCAAGGTCTTAAAATAGCGCAAGTCGTTATCTGAAGTAATTTTACGACCGGGATAGGTCTTTTTAAAGTGTTCGGAAGCGATTTCCGTGAAATACTCTGGTCGCCCTGCAGGGGGTAGGTATTTGTAGGCGGATAGCCCAACGCGGAAAAGAATTTTCTGCACCTCACCAAGAGTTTGACGCGCTGGCGTGGTGATATGAATAAATAATTGATTCTTGCGGTTGAAAAATATAGTCGCCTTGGCCGAACGCGACACTGGCATTTGCCAAGCCACGATGTGCTTAATCGGTGCATCAAAACCAAACTCCGACTCGAGTTCAGTCGCCAAAGCTTTTAAATTGAGCGATAAGTCTTGGGCCATTGGTTATATCTTATCACCATTTGCGCTATACTTTAAGTATGTTTACTTTGGATTCACTCAATAAGGAGCAGCGCGACGCTGTCGAGACGCTAGATCAACCAGTGTTAGTTCTGGCTGGCCCCGGTACGGGAAAAACCCAGTTGTTATCAGCTCGGGTAGCGCATATTTTGGCTGAAACCGACACACCAGCCAGTGCGATTTTGTGCTTAACGTTTACCGATTCTGGTACTAGAGCGATGCGTGATCGCTTGACGAGTTTTATTCAAGACGACGCCTATCAAGTTGAGATCAACACCTACCACGGCTTTTCTCAAACTATTATCAATCAAAACCGTGAATATTTCGTTAACCAACATTTAGACAATGTGGTTGATTTTGTCACACAGTATAATTTCATCACTGAAATCCAAGCTGGTTTAACGCAAAATAATATTTTAAAATCTGCGCGACCACGCGATATTTTGAGCACCATCGCTGATTTAAAACAAGCGATGATTGACCCGGATCTGCTCTTAAAGGTTGCTGATGAAAATAAACTGCAAGTCGACGCGCTTAATAAACAACTCAAAGTCATTATGGCCGATTTCAAACGTATGCCGCGCAATTATGATTTAGCCCGACCATATTTTGACAAAATCAAAACCGCTTTGGAAAAAATCGTGCCAGCCAAATCTTGCCTAGAAGATTTTCCACCACTAACACAGATTGCTCTGCGAGCGCTAAATGAGGCCATCGCAGAATCCGAGTCTGGCGAAAAACCAACCACTACGCCACTAACCGATTGGAAAGATGGCTTTCTCAAAAAAGACAAAGAAAATTATTTTGTATTTGGTGACAATTTTAACGATATTCGTTTGCGAACCTTGCATCACATTTACAGCGAATACAACGCCAAAATGACCGCGGCTGGACTATACGATTTCAACGACATGATTTTAAAAACCATCGAAACCATCGAGCAAAATCCTGATCTCAAATACAACTTACAAGAAAAATATCTACACATTTTGCTTGATGAATACCAGGACACCAACCGCGCCCAAAGTCGCCTGATTGAACTTCTGACTGACAATCCAGTCAACGAAGGCAAGCCAAACATCATGGCGGTGGGGGACGACGATCAGGCGATTTACGCTTTTCAGGGAGCACTCTACTCTAACATGATTGATTTTTACAAAGCCTACCGCGATGTAAAATTGATAAACTTAACTAAAAACTATCGTTCGCACGACGACATTTTAGTCACGGCTAAAAATGTTGCTGAACAGATTGAAGATCGACTAGTAAACAATATTGGCGTCGACGGTTTAACTAAAGATATTGTCGCCGCTAATAAATCGATTAAATCAAGCTATATCAAGCGTTTAGATTTCCCCAATCCACTAGCCGAATATGCCGCTGTGGCCAAAAAAATTAATCAGTTGCGCAAAGCTGGCGAGGACTTAAACGAAATCGCCGTTTTGGCGCCAAAACACAAATATCTTGAAAGCCTAACGCCATATTTAGCTAATTTAGACTTACCAATTCGCTATGAAAAAAGCGAAAATGTTTTAGATAACCCAGGCATAAAATTAATCGTAGATTTGGCGCGACTAATTCAGGCCGTGGCCAATCGCCGACCACATAACGATTTGGTGTTTGCCGTGCTCAGCTACCCAGTTTGGAAGCTAGACACGCCAACACTGTGGCAACTAGCTTGGCAAGCCGGCAATCGCGATTCTTGGCTTGATTTTATCTTAAAATCCGACGAATTTGCCGAACTCAAACCATTCGTTTACTGGGTAATGGAGTTTGCTAAACTAACCAACCGAGCCGGACTAGAGGCTAATTTTGACTATTTGATTGGCAATGCGCCAATTGAATATACGGTTGATAATGAAACCAAGAGCTTCACATCGCCGATTCGCGAGTATTACGAAAAAACCAAGCCTCGCGAGCTAATTGATTTTATATTAGACATTAATTTACTGCGTGAAAATTATATTAGCTACGGCCAAAACCATAGTCAAACTGGCGTTAAGCCACTCGAACGATTATTGATGCTGGTTGACGCTTACGAGAGTGCTGAAGAAAAAATGAGTCGCACCAATTCATACAACGAAAGCTCCTCAGCGGTTAATTTAATGACGGCATTCTCCGCTAAGGGCCTAGAATTCAAACACGTTTTCATACTCGAAGCCAACGACAACACCTGGGGTAATAGTCGCTCAAACTCCAATAAAATCGCTCTACCGTTTAATCTTAAACTAATCCGCCACGACCGCGAAACCATGGATGAAAAAGGGCGCTTGCTATTTGTGGCTATTACACGCGCCAAGACTAACCTTTATTTGGTCAACTCGCTGGCTAGCTTGACAGGTCGTAGTAATACACGCCTGCGTTTCTTGAAAGAAGTGGCTGAGAACGAAACCTGGACGTCGCAAGCGCTACCAGAAAAATATGCCAAGATACAGAACGTCGCCGTCGAAGCCGACGCCGACCAATTGACTAACAACTTGTTTGATAATTTTACATCGTGGCAAGACCGACATCTGAAAGACACACATAGCTTCGCTGACTTATTACAACCTAGACTCGAAAAATATAAATTATCGGCCACCGGCTTTAATAACTACACCGACTTGATTTATCACGGACCAGAATCGTACTTTTTAGACAACGTTTTGGGTTTTCCAGGTAGCTACAACATCCAAGCGCTTTACGGTATTGGCGTGCATTACGCCTTGGAGCGGCTGCAAAACAGCGACAAGCTGGTCGACGGCGATGCTGCTATGAAGCTATTTAAACAACGCATTGATGAGTTTGATTTGACCGAAACTGACTTCAACGAGCTAGTTGAGCGCGCTGAAAACTCGCTAGTAAAATATGTGCACGAGCGCTCAGACTTGTTTGAAAAGCGACCTGATATCACCGTAAAAACTGAAGAAAATTATTATTCACAACATGTTGTACTAGATAAAGCTCGGCTAACTGGCATGATAGACCGTTTAGAGATCGATAAAACTAACAAAACTATCACGATTGTCGATTTTAAGACTGGCAAATCGTATGCCGAAATTGAGAAAAATGCGTCTTGGCACCGACACCTAAAACAGCTCCATTTTTACCGCCTCATGTTGATTGCCTCGCAAAATTTCCCGGGATATGCCGTCAGCAACTGGCGAATTGAATTTGTCGACCCCGACCGATTGGGGCAGATAAATTATGTAGCAGGGGAGTTTGACGAAACCGAAGCCGAGCGTATCCGTCAGCTAATTGGCGTGGTTTGGGATAAAACTATGGCACTAGACTTTACTGAACCAAAACTCGCCCCAGGCACAAAAGCCAGCTTAAGTGACATTAAAAAGTTTGAGCAAAGCTTACTAGAAAATAACTAAGGACACTGGGCTTACAAACAACCAAAGCAAGCATTTTTTACCGTCATTCTGAACTCGACTCAGAATCTACCTAGTTTTAATACAGGAACAGATTCCGCATCAAGTGCGGAATGACGAGGAGAAAGAGCTGTCATTCTGAACTTGATTCAGAATCTATTAACTTGAAGATAAAACTAGATTCCGCATCAGGTGCGGAATGACGAGGAGGGAAAGTTGTCATTCTGAACTCGATTCAGAACCTATGGATTCCGAATCAAGTCCGGAATGACATAGGGGCAAAAATCAACACAAAAACCGCCGACACGCGCCTAGGAATAATCTATTAACATCAGGCCTAACATAATCTACTTATGCTTGCAAAAGCTACGGCTTTTTAGTATAAAGTAAAGGCTGATAAATTAACTAAAATTATCAGTAGTTGTTTATAACCACGACACCATTTTATAGGGAGGGGGTGAAAAATGTGGCATATTCAGACAAATCTGACGCTGAGCTAGCGAAGCTTGTAACCGACGGTAAGGCCACTGATTGGGAATATAAAGAGTGGCAGCGTCGCCGCGGTGTTTCGGGGAAACATCAAGCCAATATGGACAAGGCCGTTGAAGAGCACGCTCGAGATAAGGGTGTTGCAAGAGGCTTTAGTCTTTTTGGAAACAAAAAATAACCCCATTTCAGAGCCATGCAATAAAAGCATGGCTCATTTTCTTTTCTAACCAAATTAAGTTAAAATAACCAAGATGAATTTATTTGATAACTTACCAACACCGTTTTTTGCTTTAGCACCGATGGAAGCGGTGACGGACTTGGTGTTTCGCCAGGTCGTCGCCAAAGCTGGGCGGCCAGATTTGTTTTTTACGGAATTTACCAACGTCGACAGCTATTGTAGCGAAGCTGGTCGCGCCAACGCGCTAGAACGCTTTGAATTTTTGCCAGAAGAGCAGCCAATCGTCGCCCAGGTCTGGGGAACTAAACCAGATAATTTTTACCAAACCGCGCTTGGCTTAAAAAAGCTCGGTTATCAGGCGATTGACATCAACATGGGCTGCCCAGACAAGACTGTTGTTAAAATCGGTGGAGGAGCGGCTCTGATAAAAACCCCAGAACTAGCTAATGAAATTATCACCGCTACTAAAAAAGCTGGGCTACCAGTTAGTGTCAAAACCCGCTTGGGATATAGTCGCATCGACGAATGGCGAGCTTGGCTGACTAATCTATTAGAACAAGATGTTGATTTACTAACCGTCCATCTACGCACCAAAAAAGAAATGAGCAAAGTCGGTGCCCATTTTGAATTAATACCAGAAATTGTGGCTTTGCGTAATGAGATCGCTCCGCAAACCAAACTAATGATCAATGGCGACATCATGACACACGTGCAGGGCTTGGAACTGGCTCAGAAACATGGTTTTGAAGGCGTCATGATTGGGCGCGGCGTGTTTGTTAATCCATATTGTTTTACCGACCATCAGCCAACCAAACAAGAGCTATTTGAACTACTACTTTGCCATCTAGATTTATTTGACAAAGCTAGTAAAAAGCGCCCACGCCATTTTGCACCGCTCAAAACTTTCTTCAAAATCTACGTGAGTGGCTTTCCGGATGCCAGTCAATTACGCACTAAAATGATGCAAGCTGAATCGACCGACGAGGTGCGAGATATTATCGAGAAGAATCATGCCTAGGCGTAATTACAAAACCAAACCACCCAAATACCGACCATACGAGTTTCGACCAAGCGACAATTGTGATAATAAAAACTCCTATGTGTCAGAACAAGAGGCTAATTGGGCAGCTCATGATCAAATGAAATATTCACTTGATGTGAATATTACAACATATCACTGTGAAAACTGCGGAAAATGGCACCTAACCAGTCATAAAAAAGACTAGTAATACCAAGTTTTATAGCGATTAGTGTATTGATGAGCCGCTGGTGTACAGTTATTGTTAGTGCTACCATCACCTAATTGACCATGGTGATTATTACCGACTGTCAAAACATCATTTTTGTCGGTAATAACTATAGTCGTACCAGTACCAGACCGAACCTCGCGAGCTTTGAAATTACTCGGAATGTCCATTTTGACTGGCTTATTAAGCTTATAGACATCACTTCCTAAACCAGCACAGCCACTAGCACTAGTACCAAGCTGGCCATAATAATTACTGCCCGCACCATAGACCGTCCCATCAGCCATCACAAAATACGAGTTACGAAAACGCCGAGCTTCGTACATCCACTGCTCGCTAGGATAGTAACTAGGGGTAGAACGAAAAACTGGAGGAGAAGTGATAAAGATATCGACAACTTTTGGATTCTTAGGAAGGTCAGCTTTTTTGCCGCCGTTGAAGCCATCTTGTTTGTTAGCATCGTTACCTAACTGGCCAACATCATTCATACCAACACCGATTACTTCACCCTTGTCAGTCAAAAATAGAGCTGAATAGGAATCAGCTACCACTTTTGACACTTTTGGGTTACTGGCTAGTTTAGCTGGTTCGCTGATGTTAAAAGTAGCACTGTAGTCAGTGGAACCAGTTTTTGGTTTTCTCGCTAGCTGACCATACTGATTATTACCTAGTGTATAGACCGAACTTTGATTGGTGACAATCCAAACCGAGCGACCATCGGTCTGAATATCAGTTGCCCGCAAACCACCTGAACCAAAAGTACCGATTTTGATGCCGTAAGGAATATACTTACCATACTCATAATTAGTAGATCCCGACAAACACCCATACCAGCCATGGTTTATGTATGAATAAGCATAACCTAACTGACCACAGTCGTTGCTACCCCAGCCATAAACCTCGCCATCTTCAGTGATAGCATAAGACGAGGTACGATTAGCATAGTACATTGAGTCGGTTGCAACCTTTACAATCTTTTTATCGATCGTTTGAGTACCGCCAAAAGAATCGGCGAAACTAACTCGCGTCGGCGTATTGACATAATCCCAACCAGGACACTGATCACCACAGCCAGCTATACCATAACTGTAATAACCCTCTTTCCAATTACGACCGACTACGTAGAGATTACGGCTTTGCATGAGAATATACGTCACCGAGCCATTTGGATAAATCGTGTCAACGACTTCACCATCAGGAATTTGCATTTCTGTCGCACTATACCAGTTTGAAAGCTTGACTGGTGCACCACCCGAGTCCATGCCGTTACCCATCAGAGCATTGCCGTTTACCCCGGTGACAAATACTCGGTTATCCGAGCTAAGCAGATAAGCATTCCAGCCCGCACCTTGAAAATCGGTAAAAATTTTTTCAATCCTGATATTGGCTGGCAGATCAACACCAGGTAAATCCGGGTCGGGATAATAAAGATTTCCTTTGATACCACGCGAGTTCCAACCACGCAAGACCTCATCATGATTAGAGCCGACACCCTGAACCACGCCAGCTGCAGTCTTAGTAAAGAAATACACACCCATTTGGGCTTTTATATCGGTAGGGCTTTCTAGTAAGTTATTTCCATAACCATAAATTGACCCAAAAGCGATATCGGTAAAAGTCACACCAGTCGTAATATAAGCCGACATGTGATGATTATAGGTTCTAACTACGGTGTCAGTCCCCTTACGAAGCATATCAAGTTTACCCAGAGCCGCCACGTTCTTATATTTATCGTTAATGTCTGATGGGCGTACCTCAAAATACGAACGCATTATGTCAGTTTGCACCAAATATGGTGACGGTGGAAGATCAGTGCCGATTTGTGCGCCAGTGGTTGGGTCTAAAATTGGTTTTTCTGGAATGGGATAGCCGAAACAATCAGTATTGGGCTTGAGGGGCCGCTCATCAGTCCAAGTGACTAAGCGGCTATTAGCGATGATGCAGCTCTTAGCATAAGCAATGCCCGACTCGGCCGCCTGGCGCGCCAGAGTTTGGGCATGAGCAGTAGTGATAATGCCTCGCGCAGAAGCGGTAGCGTTGAGAGCATAGGCTAATACTATAAACAAAACCGTACCGACAATCATAATCGCCGGCATCACAAAACCTTCTCGATATTTTCTCATAACATCATTTTATCATAAACAATTTGAATTAGCGCCTATGATATAATAGTAGGGCTAAAAGGGAGAATAAAAATGAGTGAGAAACCACAACCAAATATTATCGTTTACGCCACCAACACCTGTACATTTTGCCATGGACTAACTGCCTGGCTGGATTCTAACAAGGTAGCTTACGAGAAAAAAATGGTTGACACCGATATGGAAGCCCAAAAAGAAATGCTCGAGAAGCTAGACAACAACTTCCAAGGCGTGCCAGTTACTGTTATTGACGACCAAATTGTTGTTGGTTTTGACCGCGAAAGCATTAGTGCCATTTTGAAAGAAAAAGGCATCGAAGTTAACGCATCGCGCTTTATATTTGAATAAAAAGTCATGTCAACAAACAACGATACCGTTATAGTAAATCGTCGCGCTCGTTTTGATTACCATATCGAGCAGACTTTACTGTGCGGTATCGTTTTAACCGGGCCAGAAGTGCGTGCCGTCCGCGATCACCGCGCTCAGCTAAAAGGCGCTTTCGTTACCGTTAAAGATAACGAGTTATGGCTTAATAATGCCTCATTTAGTGTGCGCAACAATCAGCCAGGCGTACCCGGCTCACTCACCGTGATTGACACACCAAAGAAATTATTAGCAACCAGGAAACAAATATCCGAACTTGTCCAAAAAAAGCAAGCTGGCTTTACGATCGTGCCGCTTAGAATGTTTACCGACCGACGCCATATCAAAGTTGAAATTGCTGTCGCCAAGGGCAAAAAAGCTTACGACAAACGCGAAACTATTAAAAAACGTGATATCGAGCGCGAAACCAGTCGGAGATTTAAGTGAAATTATTTTCCTGGAACGTCAACGGCCTGCGTGCCGTCATCAACAAAGGCGAGTGGCAAAAGTTTATTGATACCTACCGGCCGGACGTTATTGGCTTGCAAGAAATTAAAGTTAAAGTCGACCAAATTGACGAGGATCCAGCCGATGGCTATTTTAAATACTACAATTCGGCCGATAAACCCGGTTATGCTGGCACGGCGATTTTTTCTAAAATCAAACCACTTCAAGTATTGTTTGACCTGCCAGAGAATATTACCGACAAATTTAATTTAGTCGACGAATACGGCAACCTAAACCGCGAGGGCAGGGTGACAACGGCTGAATTTGCTGATTTTTGGCTTGTTACGGTCTACACCCCAAACACCAAGCGCGACCTAACACGACTCGACATTCGCCAAACCTGGGACAAGGCGTTTCTGACCTACATAAAAGAACTAGAAAAAACTAAGCCAGTGATTTTTTGCGGCGATCTCAACGTCGCCCACAAAGAAATTGACCTAGCTAATCCGGGCCCAAATCGTGGCAATGCCGGCTTTACCGACGAGGAGAGAGCTGGTTTTGATAATTTTGTCAGCACAAAACTAATCGATACTTTTCGCGAATTTAACACCGAGCCTGGACAATACTCCTGGTGGACCCACTGGGCCAAGTCGCGTGAACGCAACATCGGCTGGCGGATTGACTATTTCTTGATTTCAGAGGCTTTCCGCCCACGACTAAAGTCGGCAGCTATTCACCAAGGGCAAATGGGCTCAGACCACTGCCCAGTCAGTATTGAAATTAGTTAATTTTATAAACACAAAAGGAGCAGATTTATGGATATTATAGAAAAAATCACCGATGGGAGCTCGGTAGTTATCGGTGATAAGACATATAAAGTTTTAGGTAAAGCTTGGTATGCCACGCAAGAAGATACTAAAACCAAGTACGTAAAAGTTTTATTAGAAAACCATTATGTTTTAGTTCTAATGCCATCGGATAACATTGCTTATCTTGGACACAATGAGGGTAAGATAGCGGCATTTGATGGCTTTGGAGAAGCGATAAAGTTCAGTGGGCGGGAGCACAAACGAGTCGCTCATGGTTATCAAATTGTTCTAGAAATCGAATTCGGATCGCCACTTGAAGTGGAGGGGGAGTGTGAGTTTTGGGACTACGAAGCCGAAGATTCGCTTGTAGGCATCGCCGTATTAAGTCGCAATAAAAAGCGAGCGGATATTTTAGCAAATTATGTTGATTTCTCGGATATAAAGGTTTTAGAAACACCAAACATGTTACAATAGACTCATGAGAAAAGTGGCGGTTTTTGATGTTGACGGGACACTGTTTCGGTCTGGGCTTTATCGTGAAGTGGTGTTTGAGCTGATCCGACAAAAGATTATTCCAGCTGAAGCTAAAAAAGGTTTCTCCAGTGAAGAAATTAACTGGCGAAAACGCAAGGGCGACGAATATTATTTGCAGTACGAAGACAGGGTAGTTGAGGTGCTGCACGCATATCTAGACAAACTTAAAGTCACAGACTATAAAAAGACGGCCGAGCGAGTGGTGCAAAAGCTAGGCGATTACTGCTACGTTTTCACGCGCGATTTAGCTAAAAAATTAGCCAAAGAGGGCTATTATCTGATTATTATTTCTGGTTCACCCCAGGAGGTAATTACTCCATTCGCCAAAAAGTTAAGCTTCGACTTAGCGATTGGCTGCAATTACACCAAGAGAAATAACGGCTACTTCACTGGTAAACTAGACAAACCACACACTTGGTATGACAAAGAAAAAGTTTTGAAAGAAGCGCTGGATTGGACCAAGTTTACCATGAAAGACAGCTACGCTATTGGCGACACGATGGGTGACGCTAGTTTGCTGGCCACTGTTGACAACCCAATTGCTTTTAACCCTCAGAGAGAGCTGTTTGAGCTAGCACGAGAGAAGGGCTGGCCAGTCGTAATTGAGCGCAAGAACATGATTTACAAACTCGAACCTAGCAATGGAGGTTATGTTGTAAAATGTTAAGTTATTGGAAACAACAAAACGAAAACGAGCCGCTTTTTCCCGATGTCTTATGGTCTAAGCCAGAGCAAAAAAACATCGCCGGCAAATTAGGCATTATTGGTGGCAATTCGCTTGGTTTCGCCGCCGTAGCCAATGCCTACAAAATCGCAACCGATACTGGGATCGGCGAAATTAAACTAGTCCTACCAGAAAGTTTAAAAAAGCCTCTCGGCGCTCTGCCAGGAGTAGAGTTTGCGCCGACCAATCAGTCGGGCAGCTTAAGTAAAGACGCTTTACCACAGCTCAAAGCTCTAGCCAAGGAAACTGACAGCTTGCTACTAATCGGCGACGCTGGACGCAATAATGAAACCCAGGCCCTCTACGAAAACTTTGTGCGCGAAACTACAAGACATCCACTGACCATAAGCCGCGATGCCGTTGATTTGCTAATGGAAATTATGAACGAAATTGTCATTCGAGATAATATCTTGTTGGTTTTGTCATTTAGTCAGCTACAAAAAATCTTTCAGACGGTTTATTACCCAGTCGTCTTAGTTCACTCTATGCAAAACACCAAGTTGATTGAAGCATTGCACAAGTTTACTGTTTCTAACCAAGCCACAATTGCCGTTTTTCATGACGATCTGTTTATTATTGCTTCAAAAGGCGAAGTGGTAAGTAGCCAATTTGCCCATCCGACCGATATTTGGCAGGGCAAGACCGCCGCCCAAATAGCCTGCTGGTTCACTTGGAACCCACTCAGGCCACTAGAAGCTACCGCTACGGCCATCGTGGCAAAATAGATCAACTACGATATAATAAAAGCATGCGGGTGTAGTACAACGGCTAGTATATGACCTTCCCAAGGTCGAGACGAGGGTTCGACTCCCTCTACCCGCACCACTTGACGTATCATTGCATTTGTGATATGATTAAAGGATACAGCTGGTCGCTACTTCATTAGCGGCTATTTTTATTGATTGAGAGCATCGTTTTAATGTATAATTTAGACATTATAAAACCATAAACTATTTGGGGAGAATTATGAAAGAACCGATCTTGAAGGATAAGGTGGCAGTTGTAACCGGTGCGGCTAGTGGCATGGGCAAAGAGATTGCTAAACTTTACGCCAAAGAAGGCGCTAAGGTTGTTGTAACCGATATTAATCTAGAGGGCGCTGAAGCAACCGTGGCCGACATCGTGGCCGCTGGCGGTGAGGCTGTCGCCATCAAAACCGACGTATCGAAAGTAGCTGATACTGACGCTATGATTAATTTAGCCGTGGAAAAATTTGGCAAACTAGATATCCTGGTCAACAATGCCGGCATCATGGATAACATGGAAGAGGTTGAGAAGGTTACAGAAGAGGCTTGGCAGCGCATCATGGGCGTCAACGTTTCTGGCGTGCTATTTGCCTGCCGTAAGGCTGTTGGAGTTTTTAAGAAACAAGGCAACGGCGGTGTGATTATCAACATCTCATCAGTCGGCGGCCTGCAAGGCTCACGTGCTGGCGCGATGTATACCGCCTCTAAACATGCAGTCAATGGTATCACCAAGAATATTGGCTATATGTACGCCAAAGAAGGCATCCGTTGTAATGCCATCGCCCCAGGTGGTGTCGCCACCAACATCCAGAGCTGCATGACCAATTTGAGCGAGTTTGGCTCGGGTATGTGTATGGCTGGCACGGCTAACGTACCACGCACTGGTGAATCAACCGAGATTGCTGGCACGGCTCTGTTCCTAGCGTCTGACCACTCTAGCTTTGTCAACGGTGCTATTTTGGTCGCCGACGGCGGCTGGACAGCCTATTAAACCAACTGACTACAAAATAAACGAGCCAACCGCGGCTCGTTTATTTTTTGTTTATTCTACAACATATTACGACGCTTATGTTTGCTAAAATATAGACACAAGGTGAATTAAACAAAAAGGAGAAAAAGTGGCAAAACTAACTTTTGTCTACGGTACGATGGGCAGCGCCAAAACTGCGCAGGCCTTAATTACTAAATACAACCACGAGGAGCATGGTCGTAAGGTCTGGCTTATCAAGCCATCGGCCGACACACGCGATGGCGACAGTATTCTCAGATCTCGTATTGGTATAGAATCGAAAGTTGTCATGATTAACAAAGATGACAACCTGTACGAATTGTTTGACAAATTGAATCATCGACCCGATATCGTTATCGCTGATGAGGGCAACTTATTTACAGCCGAGCACGTAAATCAGATGCGACAAATTGTGGATCGCAGCAATACTGACGTTTTAGTTTACGGCCTCAGAACCGATTTCCAAACCAAGCTTTTTCCGAGCAGCAAGCGCCTAATGGAGCTAGCGGATGAGATTAAAAAGATCGACAACTTATGTTCGTGTGGACGTGACGCCGAAGCTAATGCCCGCCTTGATAGTGAGGGCAAAATTATCACCACCGGTGAGCAGGTATTTATTGGCGGTAATGAAAGTTACCAAAGCGTTTGTTTCAAATGCTATCGAGATCTGCTGCGTCGTCAGCTAGACGGCATCGACGACCGGTATTATCGCTAACGCTAATCTGATTCTGGCTCATCCAGCTCAGGATCACTCTGGGCTAGCAATATATCAAGTTTGCGGTTAATCTCTTTGACCTCTCTACGAATTTTAGAGATCGAGCGCCTCTGAATTAGATCTGATATTATGCCGAGTAGCCAAAGCCCTAAGGTTATAGATACGGCAATAATTAAGACTACCTTAAAATCATCAAACAGCTTAGCCAGCCCACCCAGGTCTATGCCACTAGCTTGCAATTGTCTAATAATTTGACTTGTTTGTTCCATAACGCTATTTTAGCACTTGTTCAGTCAAACTAAAAACCCGCCACCAGGCGGGTATTTAGTTTAATTTACAAAAATTAATTAGTCGCGGCGGCGAAAATCACCATGGTGACCGCCGAAATCGCGACGTGGGCGATCTTCGCGTGGTTTTGAAACACTGACCTTGATAGCGCGGCCATCAAGTTCTTTGCCATCAAGCTCGTCGATAGCGCGTTGGTTGTCAGCTTCGTCGACGAATTCGACAAAACCGAAACCCTTGCTGCGATTGCTGAATTTATCAACAATCACGCGGGCCGATTCGACCTCGCCGATGGTTTCGAAGAAAGCCTTAAGGCCTTCGTCAGTAGTAGAATAGGAAAGACTTCCTACAAATAGATTTGGTTTAGACATGAGTCTCCTTTAATTATTATATTCATTTGAACTGCAACAATAAAGATCACTCTTGTCTGTACGCACGTGCATCTGAATCTTTTCATTATAGCACGATTGAATTAAAAAGTCCATAGGGTTTGCTTTTTGAGCATAACCTTTTTATAATTCACCTCATGTCATCACTAAATCACATAAAAGATAAGATCCGCGGACGTGGTATTCGCGTAATTTTTGCCGACGGCGCCGACGTTAGGCTACCAAAAGCGATTCGAATTTTACTTGACGAGGCCCTGATAAAGCCAGTTGTGGTTATCAATTCTAAAAATTCTAACTTGATTAACCATTATCCAAGCGAAGCTGAAATTATTGATTGCAGCGACCATAAACAAGCCGAAAAATGGGCGAAAAAGATCGCCGCAATTGATCCGAACCGGGAAATCGGGCGAACCATTCGCGATTTTGAGAATCCGCTTTTTGCCGCCAGCACTATTTTGGCAGCTGGAGGCGCCGATGCGATAGTGGCCGGACTGATTGACACAACGCGCGATGTGATTCGTGCCATGTTGCACCAAGTTGGTCTAGCTAAAGGACGTAATTTGGCATCTAGCTATTTTCTACTCGACCTATCAAATAACTCAAAACGACCTGGCTTGATGGCGGTGGCTGATTGTGGCATGGTGATTGACCCAACGGCTGAACAGCTAGCGCAAATCGCCCTCGATACCGCTAAGAGCACGACCATATTGCTAGACTGGACACCAAAAGTCGCCATGCTGTCGTTTTCGACCCTCGGCAGCGCTGAAAGCCCAGCGACTCAAAAAGTTGTTCAGGCAACCGAGATTATTAAGATTAAACAGCCTAGACTAAACGTAGTGGGGGAAATTCAATTTGACGCTGCTATCAACCCCGAGATTGCTAAAACAAAGCTACCCGAGGACGCACCTATAAAAGGCGATGCTAATATCTTTATCTTTCCTAATCTCGACGCCGGCAATATCGGCTATAAAATCATTGAACAATTAACTGGCGCACACGCTTACGGACCAGTCTTGCAGGGTTTTGCCAAAAGCGCCAGCGACATGTCGCGCGGATCAACCGTTGAAGACATCGTCGGCGCCGCTAGCATCGCCGCCGCCGATAGTCTAAAAAACAGATAGTGGTATGACTAAACGATTGCACGCTCAAATCAAACCAAATAGCAAACACAGAGAGGGTGTAGAACGACTCGATGACACATTTCTAATCTACGTAAAAGCACCAGCCAAAGACGGCAAGGCCAACCAACGAGTAATTGAGCTTTTGGCTAAACATTTTCAGACCAGTAAAAGCCGAGTTAAATTAATTAGCGGCCACGCTAGCCGCTATAAGACTTTTGAAATAGAGTAGAATATCAACAGGCCCGCGTAGCTTAATGGATAAAGCGCTAGCCTCCGGAGCTAGAGACTGTGGGTTCGACCCCCGCCGCGAGCACCAAATAAAAATTACCAGCTAGCTGGTAATTTTTACAGATTAAGTTATTTTTTTCGAAACTCTGGTTCCGGTTCGTTAATTAAACGCAAAGCTTCATCAACATCATCGGTAATAGTATAGAGCTGCTCATCACCCTCAGAGATAAAACCGTTCTCCAAGAGATTGCGCTTAATAAACTCGTCTAGGCCGTCCCAGAACCAGCTGCCAAACAGAATTACCTTTAGGCGAGGCATCTTCTTGGTTTGAATCATAGTAACGATCTCAAACAGCTCGTCCAAAGTACCAAAACCACCGGGAAAATAAATGTAAGCATGTGAATAAAATGACAGCGCAACCTTACGGGTAAAGAAGTAGTGAAATTCTAGCTCATCAGTTGTGTACGGGTTGGGATGCTGCTCATGCGGTAGCTTGATGTTAAAGCCAACCGACGCACCGCCTGCATCGTACGCACCTTTATTTGAAGCGCCCATTATGCCAGCGCCACCGCCAGACAAAACCATGTAGCCTTGTTTGGCTAGTCGACCAGCCAATTCATAGGCCGCATCACGATCGTCTTTGTTATTATCCAAATCACGCGCCGACCCGAAAAAAGTGACACGCTTTGGGTATTTGTTTAGTATTTCAAAGGCCTTGACAAACTCGTCGTCACTACCAAGCATACCGTGCTGGGACTGACGCTGAGCAGCCAGCATCTCCTGACCCGGCTCCCAGCTTTGATTATCTGAATTATTCTTTTGCATATTGGATTATTATATCAGTTTTAGTCGCCTATAAGAAGGCCTTAGCGCGATCTTGCTTTGGACTCAAGAAGAATAGTAGGACTAGCGCAGCAATAGCTGACATTACGCCACCAAAGGCAAATGAAACAACTGGACCAAATTGATTCCACAGTAGGCCAAAGAGTACACTAGCTGGAAGCAGGGCGACGCCAGCTACCGTAGCCTGCAACCCTAACATAGTGCCACGCAGCTCTCTTGGTGCGATCTCCGCCACAAAGGCTCGCTCAACACCAGTCGTAGCCGCCGTATATAAACCAAGGACGATGAATGACACAACCATCATCCAATCACCTGGCGCAGCTGCCAACGAGAAATAGACCATTGAGAATAGCGCATAGCCAAGCACCAACACACGCTTGCGGCCACCTTTTTTATCAGACATTCGGCCAAAAGGAACAGCGAAAATAGCGGCGCTAACATGATAGAGGAAATACAATAAGATTGCATCAGCCGCGCTGAAACCAACGTCCTGAGCACGCAACAGAAGAAAGGCATTAGACGAATTGCCGAGAGTAAAAATAAACACCACCAACAAATACAATTTTAGTCGGCTATCAAGTCGATGAATGTTTTTCCAGAACGGAATGGGCTTGGGTCGGACTGGCTTACCTTTAGTTTTGTCCTTTACAAGCACAGCAAAAATAAACAGGCCAATCATCGCCGGCACAGTCGACCAGAGGAACACCTTAGTAAATTGTTCGCTACCGTTAAGCGTTTTAACTAGAAAATAGGCAATTAAGATACCGAGTGCACTACCAACCATGTCGAGCATCTTATGGATACCATAAGCATTACCTAAGTGCCTCTTATTAACACTTTCGCTAACCATGAGGTCGCGAGGAGTTACACGCAACCCCTTGCCCGTGCGATCAACCATCCGCGCAAAAAGCACGCCAAGCCAAGAAGTTGAGAATATCAAACCAATCTTATAAAAAACCCCTAGCAGATAGCCGATAAAAACGATCGGCTTTTTTTGGTTGTATTTATCAGCAATATGACCGCTAAAGGTTTTGAGCAAGCTCGCTAAGCTTTCAGCGATACCCTCAATAACGCCGATGGTAGCAGGAGTGGCACCAAATTTAGTCGCCAGGAAAATTGGCACAATCGGATAAACCATATCAGAGCTGATGTCAGCAAAACAACTAACCAAGCCAATGAGAATAACGTCAAGCATTATACAATTATACAATATTTAGCCTATTAAAACATCCTTTGTGATAAAATAAAGTACTGATGGGTATTAGCTCAGTTGACAGCCCTGAGTCAAAATAAATAATGGCGCAGCGCTCTACCGACAACACGCCCACCTTGCAAGCAAGTAGAGTTATAATTAAAAATTAGTTAGGTATGGGGTGTTAGCTCAGTTGACAGCCCTGAGCCAAATCGATAATAGCGCTGAGCGCTCTACCGACGAAGGCTCAAACGAAAACAAAAGCGAAAATTAATAAGTAGATTATATTATGGGGTGTTAGCTCAGTTGGTAGAGCGCAGCATTCGCATTGCTGAGGCCGCGAGTTCGACTCTCGCACACTCCACCAGAAATTATTTGTAATTTATGAAAGTTGATTTTCGAAATCTAACCGCCCAAGAAGCGGAAACTATATCCGACGAAATAAAGAATACTAAAAATATCACTGGCTATACGCCAGCTGAGTTATTAAAGCTTGGTAATATGCTGGTTGCCATTGAAGATAAAACAATTACTGGTGTATTGTACTACAAAGAACACCAAAAGTTTATTGATTTAAAAATCATGATCGTAATCGCCAAATGGCGGGGGCGGGGAATTGGGCGAGAGCTGTTTCAGAAATTTATAGCAAAAGCCAAGAAAAATAAAAAGATTTATACCATCACTAAGAGCCCAGAAGTCATTGCCTTAATCAGTAAAGCTGGATTTAAAAACGTCGGCTGGTTTGGCTTGCCAGTCTTGGCTCAATTAAACGAAATAGCCAAAGGCTTCAGTCTCTATCGCATCAAAGAAGCGTTCCGAAAAGGCATGCTAAATGACAAAAATAAATTCTCACACTGGGTGCGAAACTAAACCAAAATCTCAACTAGCACGTAGGTCAGCCATATTAGCAATAGAATCACCGCTTCTGGGCGCTTGATACGATAGTGGCTTTTAATAAAGAATACCAAAATAATTGACGATACTACCATAAATATACCGGCAATATAGGCAATCCGAGCTGGAAACTCAAACGGCCTGATAACTGCCAGCAGACCAATTACGACCGTAGCGTCGGCCAAAACCGATCCCATGATATCGCCGACTGCCAATGACGTTTGCCTATCTTTAACAGCCTTATAGGAGAAGGCTAACTCTGGGATCACCGTACCGAGGCCGACTATCAAGATACCAATCAAAACCGGTGCAACTCCAATCGCCCGCGCCAACTCGGTCGCTGACTCAACTGTAAAATGAGCGCCAATTAGCAGTATGGCCATGCTCAATACTAATAGCCCAAGATTGCGCCAAATATATTTACTGTCAATGTCGCGCGGGCCACCACTAACATTGACCGATTTACTAAATATGAAGATATAGAAAATAATACCAACGATAATCATCGTGATGCCTTCTTCGCGAGAGTAGTGACCGTCTAGGCCAAGTAGCATAGGAATAGCCATAAACAGCGGGTAGGCGAGGAGCTTTTTGGCTAACTGCTTCTCAACTCGCAAACCAGATTTGCCGGCCGCGAAGGTAATAAGAGCAAACACCAGTGTCAAATCTGCCACGTTTGACCCCATAATCGTGCCAACGCCAAATTCTGGCTGGCCTTGAAAAGCCGCGCTAATTGCAATCATAGTTTCTGGCAAAATCGATATAAAAGAAACAATAATAAAACCGACCATAAAGCGCGACAGCCTAAAACCCTCGGCGAATTTCTCAGCATACCTAGTCGATAGGCTAGCACCTTGAACAACAGCAAAAAGTGATAATATTAAAGTGATAATAGCAGGCATGTTTGTGTTGATTAATTTTACAGGTTAAATTGTAACAAAATTAGCTACTAAGCACAAGCTGAATCAATTTTTACGCTTTTTTAGGCGACCGAGGGTTGATAGGTTGGCAATAATTATATTAAGTACAAAAACATAAATCATGAAAGCAGAATTGGTAAAAGTCCATTTTGGAATGGTTAGAAGCGCTAAGAGCATGGCGATGGCTGACATAATATAGGTCGGCGGATACTCGCTGGCCGGCTGGCGCTTCGCCTTGACCACCGTTGGCAAACTACTAACAAAATCCGCCGCAATAGCGAGCACGATAGCCAAGTTTGGGTTCTTGGTGTAATACCACAAAATGATACCAATAACAGCCAGGACGGCACATATTGAGTTGAATTTATCAAATTTAAGCGAGCGACGATCTTTACGGATTGCTACCATTGAGACCGCCAAAGGACTAAGCGCTAAAGCTGCTGTAACCACCAAATTACTGGTGTCATTCACCGACAGAGCGGCGAATAACGTGATGGTCGGAGTAATCCCCCAAAGCAACCAAGTTAGGGAGTTGGGCCTAGCTTTACCTTTTAGGATAGCGCGAATGTAAGCCGCACCACCAAACAAACGAATCGCCGCCGAAATTAACAGAAAGAAACCAGGCAAGACTAACATCTTGCTTTAACTCTACCAGAGATAAATAAAAGATTCAACGCTTATGCTTGTCGCAAGATTCTATTTTGTTATAATGATGAGCCTAATGCGTTGGCATTAGTAGTTAATAATATATTAATTTATGGGGGTGGCCTAGCGGAGGCAATGTCTCGAACATTGAGCGCTTAAGAGGCGTGACATAGTGGGTTCGAATCCCACCACTTCCATTGGGGTCGTTCGTCTAGCGGTAGGATGGGCTACTGGTAATAGCAGACCCGGGTTCAAATCCCGGACGACTCACCACCACCTCGTGTGTAAACAATGTTGCTGCTCTTTTCTGCCATGGAGAGCGAAATCCTTCAGCCGGGGGATCTCCAAACAACGTTGCCACACTACGAGGCGTACCTTACTCACGGCTCAATGGTTGAGCCGGGGCCAGATGATACATCATCTGGCCTTTTTCTTTACTTTTTAGTAGCATTCTAGTATAATCGCGATGGTCATAGTTTGGGGCACTAGCTCATTTGGACAGCCCTGAGCGATATGTTATGACGCATAGCGCTCTACCAAATGAGTCAACAACCTAAAAAACACGATTAGTGTAAAGTTTTAACAATTTGCAGTATGGGGCATTAGCTCATTTGGTAGAGCGCTTCCATGGCATGGAAGAGGTGGTGAGTTCGAATCTCACATGCTCCACCATCCTCCTTCGCGGTTCCATGAACCGCTACGGAGGATGCGGTCCGTAGCCTCAGCGAAATAGTACGCTATTCTGTTGAGGATATTTTATTTTTAATCTATTCTTTATATTAATATTGCTATTTTTGGTCCAAAAAGTGTGATATTATAAAGACACTGTGAAAACGATAAGCCAATCTCAGCAACATCAAGATAGGAATAAAATTATTTTTACCTCGTACTCCAAGCGTAATTTTTATTTTAGAGCCGAGGTATCACAATTTGTACTATCAGCTGGCCACACACCGATCAATCCATACATGAATTTCGACTATAATCTGTCGGGGGTGGTGGACAAATCTTTGATACGAGTGGCTAACAATTCGTTAATTCAACACGCCGACGAACTCTGGGTATTTGGCGAAATCAGCGACGGCGTCTTGGCCGAAATCTACATGGCACGCCAGCGACAGATACCAATTTATTTCTACCGACGCCTACGCGATGGCGTGTTCGCCGAAGTAAAGACTGAAGATGTCGTCCTGGAGGACGTGTCTGATTGGCTATGGCACTATATGCTTGATGGCAAAGACATCGCCCGTTGGCACCCACGACTCAGATTTTATAAAACTTACCCATTAATATATCCAGCCTACTCAAAACGTAACTTTTACCTCCAAATGCATATTAGTCAATACTGCCTCGAGTACCGCGCCGTACCGCTCAATCCGTTTCTACTGTTTCGCTATTTCATTGGTGATAGCGTGCCGCGCGAAACCATCTACGCCGGCAATAATAATTTAGTTAGGTTATCCGATGAGGTTTGGGTATTTGACGAAGTCAGTAACGGCGTCTTAGCTGAGATAATCCACAAAAAAGAGCAGGGCGGAAAGGTAAAATATTTCCGGCACTACTCAGACAAGGCACCGATTACTTATCGGCAAATAAATAAGAGTAAGGTTGAATTTGAGCCACCCCGACTGGGCGATGAAGACCTCGAGAAATACCGGGATTTGTTATAGTGAGCAAAAATGATAACAAACTCAGATATTGTGCGTTTTTATAATCATATAACAATTTGCAAAAAACAAACTACCTGGTAGTATAAAGCTAATTACGCACGGAAGGAGGTGGGCCGAGATGTCGGAAGTTATCCGCACCGATAGCGGTGATATCGTAATTATCAGCGAAGACGGAGAGCACGAAGAAATACTGACACAAGAAGAGTATGACAGCGCTTATGGTCACGGCAACAACCCTGCTTAGTACTTTTCAAAACACACCTACGGCCCCGACAGGGGCCATTTATTACAAAAATTAAAAAAGCCTGGTACCGCAGGCCGGACTTGAACCGGCACATCCTAGTGGACACCAGATTTTGAGTCTAGCGCGTCTACCATTCCGCCACTGCGGCCTACAAAGGCTTCGTTTCTAAATTCTACCACAAAAACTACAATTTTCAATCAGTTTCATGATATAGTTAGTAGATACACGTTAAAGGGTGTGCCAGCCTAATAGGTATTTTAGATTTATGAAAAAAGATTTGCAACGCAAGAGAATATTCCAGACTATTATGGATTTCTCACGACCACAAAAGGGACGCTTTATTGGCAGCGCCATATTTTCGACCACTGCGGTTTTGGTGGGCGATTTCTTTGGTCCGCTTGTTATGGCACAAATTCTCGACTTGATTCAAGCTGGCAATAACACTATGAACGATTTTTGGCCATTAATTATACTGTTCATTGTGATACAAGTTGTCGGTATAATCTGCTGGCGTTCTATTACATTATTAATTTGGCAAGGTGAGAGTTTAATTAAGCGCGACGGTTTTAGCCGAGTTTTTAACAACCTAGTCAATCACAGCATTCGTTTTCACGCTAATAAATTTGGCGGATCGTTAGTCAGCCAAGCCGGAAAGTTCTCTAGTGCGCTAGAAAACTTTTGGGATACGGTTATTTTCAGCGTAGTCCAGCTAGTGGTCGGCCTGTTCGGCTCCGTCATCATCTTAGTGTTTAAGTTTTGGCCATACGCTATCATCCTTACGATAGCAATCATTGCTTATGTTGCCATAACTTTACTAATGACTAAACGTATGCCCGAGCGAAACATTAAAGAAGCTAAAGCTAGTAGTCGTATGAGTGGCCACTTAGCCGACGATGTTGCCAATATCTTAACTCTTAAAGCCTACAGTGCTGAGAAACGCGAAACTGAACTGGCAAAAAAGAAAGCTGATGACTGGCATGAAGCTAACATGGCGGTCATGCGCGATTTTAATCGTCTCATGATAATCAGCGACATCATCACAAATGGTATTAGAATTGTGGCGCTTGTTTTGGCAGTCGTAGCCAAACAGCATAACCTAATCTCCATTGGTACAATTTTGCTAATGGTGTCCTATACCAATACGGTTACTTATCGTTTGCATGAACTGCGCCACATTATTCGTAGCTACAACCGCTTTATAGGTGATGCGACTGAGATAGTGGAGATTCTGCACACACCGATTGAAGTGGTTGACAAAACTAACCGAGAGCTAGACGTACCAAAGGGTGCTATCGAATTCAAAAACGTTACTTTTGCCCATAACAAAGGCGATGAGCTATTTAAGGACTTTTTCTTAAAAATTAAACCAGGGCAAAAAGTTGGCCTAGTTGGGCATAGCGGTTCGGGCAAATCTAGTCTGGCCAGTTTAATTATGCGCTTTTACGATGTCAATTCGGGACAAATTTTAATTGATGGAACCGATATCTCAGACGTCGCTCAAGCTAGCTTGCGACAAGCTATTGCTTACGTACCGCAAGAACCGATGATGTTTCACCGCACTATCGCCGAGAATATTGCGTTTGGCAAGCCAGACGCCAACCAAAAGGAGATTGAGACAGCGGCTAAGCAGGCTTGCGCTGACGAGTTTATCGAAAAGCTACCGAGAAAATACGAAACTCTAGTGGGGGAACGAGGCGTTAAGCTATCTGGCGGACAAAGACAGCGCATCGCAATTGCTCGCGCCATTATTAAAGGCGCACCAATTTTGGTATTAGATGAAGCTACTTCAGCCCTCGACTCGGAAAGTGAAAAACTGATTCAAGACGCTATGGACGAGCTGATGATTGGACGTACGTCAGTAGTGGTGGCGCACCGCTTGTCGACCATTGCTAAACTTGATCGCATCATCGTGCTTAGCGACGGAAAGATTGTTGAAGACGGCACACACGAGGAGTTAGTTAAGCTGGGTGGAGTCTATGCTCGACTTTGGGAACAGCAAAGTGGCGGCTTCCTTCACGAACTTGAACCAGAAAAATAACATTCCTAGCAGATGATAATATGATGTATAATAGTGACACCGATTTGGTAATTTTATGAGTGACGATGAACTGAATAGTAGTGGTGGATCAGCTCTGCCGTCTAATAAATCGACTAACGATGATCGACAGCGCGAAGCTGCCAAGAATATTATTTTGGGAGAAATTGATCAAATTTTTTCTGAACAAAACAGCACAACCCAAAAATCAGAGACGGGCTCGCCTGATATCAACACTATAATTGCCGAAGCAAGCCAGGGCATTACTCCAACGAGCGACCAGACAGATGTTTATAGCGATGCTAAGCGCGAAACAGAGAAATCAAAAGTTAATCCATCAGTAGACGTCCCTAATACCTACGACCGAAGCTACCGCGTTGATGACACAAGAGAGCTAAACCAATCTGTTGACTGGGAAAAATACCACAAGGCTTGGCAAGATTATTATCAAAAATATTACGAGTATTATTTTCAGCAAAACGCCCAGAAGGTTCAGGAAGAGTATACAAAATTTGCACAAGCTACCCAGCAGCAATACCAAGACAAATTAGCGGCCCAAGATAGTAAATTAAACGAGCTCAATCAGCGCATTGAGAGCAACCCAAACTTCAACCCGCAAAATGCAGCCCTGGATGCACTGCGAGCAAAAATTCGACAGGAAGCTGTCAAAAAAGGGAGAAAACTTCGTAAAAGCAAGCACTTTTGGCCGATTGTTTCGGCCGCCACAGCAGTGTTGATATTCCTATTCTTGCAATATAACCAAATCTTAGTTGGGCAAGTCATGGCCTATATCGCCCCGGGCAATATGAGCCCCGACGCAATTGTAATTGACCCAACCATGTCAATTAGTGTCAGTGATGATCCGGTCTTGATCATTCCAGTCCTTAACATTGAAGCACCCGTAGCTTACGATGTACCAAATGACAACGAATCTACTCTACGTGCCATGGACAACGGCTTGGCGCACTACTGCATACCAGGCGCCTGCGCTCATCCTGGCGAGATTGGGAACACAGTGATCTCAGGGCATCGCACTAACGGCATTTACCAAAGCGGCGACTATAAGTTTATTTTTCTAAAGCTTGACCAACTAAAGTCTGGTGATATCATCTATGCCAACTACAAGGGCACGCGCTATACCTACAAAGTAACCGGCAGCGAGGTGGTCAACCCGACAGATGTTCAAAAAGTCGTTAGACAATCCAATCGCCCAATTATGACACTGGTTACTTGCACGCCAATTGGCTCAGCCGCCCAGCGACTGTTGGTTCATGCTGAGCAAATTGCGCCCGACCCCAAAGAAGCAACCACAATGCGAGAGAACGACTCGAGCGCAATCCAAGAGATCCCCGGAGAAACAAAATCATTCTGGCAATCATTGTTTGGTGATTAGAAATCGGTCATTTGTAAGCGGCGCAGTACCGGCAAGCTGTTGATTACTTGATAGAAATAAACATACTTCTCGTTGGCTGAAAGCTGAATATCGTAGCGCGTATCGGCAGGGATTAGCTTGTGCTGATTCTGTCCGTTAAAATCTTTAATTCGCACTACGCCAACGATGTTTTCCCACAAAACACTATCACTCAACCAGTTCGGTGCCGAACTAGGCTCGGCCATAGCAACCGAACCGGAGCCAGTAGCTAGCTGAACCGAATAGCTCATTCGATAATTAGTGTCAAAAACCATTAATTGATTAACTGATAGTGGAGTGGTAACCCTTGGCGACTGCAATGGCGAGCCTTTAATACTTAGCATACTATCAGCCAACCTTTGACTGTCGTCAATTGACAAGGAAGACTGACCATTATCAACCACAATCATTCGGCCATCACCACCAACAAAAATGTTTTTAGGATGAGACTCTAAATAGGTCGAGAAATAATCTCGGAAAGATGGATTGCTGGTCTTAAAACGCTGCAACGCTGGGCTATCATCTGGGCGATGGTCGTCTTCCTTGGATAGCTGCTTAACTGGGTGGTTAAGCTCCGCTGCATCACCTCGCCAAACTCTCAGTTTGTGATTGTCATAGATAGCAACATAAAAATGGCCATCGTAGCGACTTTCAAATGCCTCTAGAAACACCGGATCTGCCGACACCAAACGCTCAAACTCAAATAACTGATCCTTGCTGTAATCATAAAGAGCAGCCGATATTTCTGAGTCCGCTCCAGTTGACAACGAACGTAGCATTGCAACACGATCGCGGTTGATAATTCGATAACCAATGACACCATCTGCGATTTTAGTGAGGGAGTCGGAGCGAGACAAATTAATGCGATAAAGCTCCTGTTTGCTGAGCACATACAGAGTCTTACCACCGTCACCGCCAACTTTAATCTGACTAAAAGACAAGGTTGGGTAGCTAGCCGACAAATCAAACAGTTGACCTTGACTACTGACGCCAACTGAGTAAATCTTGCCAGAAACCTTATCCCGGAAAAACATACTATCGTTGGCTAGATTCCAGTCATAAAAAGCTAAGTCCTGACTGGCTAACGAGGACTGCAAAAGAGCCTTAAAGTCAATCAGGCGATAGGCTGGCTTATCGCTACGCAAATCAACCAGCTCGTACAGATTGGGTTCTAGATAACTAAGTAGCCATCTACGATCTGGGGAAGCGTAGCTAGCTAATAGGGCGTCGTAAGTTTTAACCGTAGCCACTCGTTTAACCTTTGGGACCAGCCTAGCGTCCAACCACCAAACCACTCTAGAGCGAATTGGTAAAACAGTTTGCCAATCATAGAATCCATCTCGGCTGACATTAACTTTGTAGTCACCAGCCACCACACTAACACGATTATTAGAAAATATCGGCAATGCCTGATCGTTGATAGATACTGATGAGCCGACCGGCACAGTGCTGACTTGGATCATGCTAACTGGATTAAGGTTAACGCTCTTAATATCGATCTGATAGCCAAAGATTGACACCAAAGCGAATGTAAATACCACCACAAACATAGTGACAAACAGTGTTAAGCGCAAAATTAGATTAACGGTAAAAAACTTGTGCTTTGGTATCTCAGGGACCATGTTTTGTATTGTATCACGAGACGGCGACAAAGATAATCATGTCAAGCTTGTAAAAATATCATCAGTTAGTTAAAATAGCATTAGTGTTTTGAACGGTGATATGGCAAAAGAAGAAAACATTATAAAGCTTGCAGGACGCAAATATCATGGCGAGACGGGCCAGCTAATTAACGATGCCGCTGAATCACCACAGGCTAGCGGCAAGGCGCCGCAGACAGCTAGCACCCTTAATCGACAATACGTCCATAAGCCCGACATTAGAAGGGCCGCCAGCATAAAGGCAGCTGATAATCGAGCACAGAAATCGGAAATTAAACAGTTTAATCGCGAGATTATTGCCCCTGGCAAACAAGGACCAAAAGCACCAGGCGTTACGCGATTCCATAGAGGCGATTTTAACCAAACTGCCAAACCAATTATTCTAGATATAAAGCCCGGCAAAGATGTTGTAATTACCGCTGAACAAAATCAGAAGTTTATTGATGCCGTTGAACGTGCCAAACGAGTTGATTTTGCCCGGCGTTACTACGCCGCCCAAATTAGTCGACAGCGTCGTCGCAAGGCCAATAAGATCTATCAAACCAGTCGTAATTTAATAAAAAAATCGGCGACACCAGAAACTAAGATAAGCCAAAATACCTACCAGCTGTCCGCAATTGATCGGCGAGCTAGGCAAGATCAAATCATCAATCAAGCAATCGCAGAAACGCCAACCAGCAAAGACTTGCTAGGCAACAAACCACTAGATAAGTTCAGCCTCGGTATTTGGTTAAGAAGACACCTAGCTAGCAGTATAATAGTAATGATTCTGTTGGCTGCCACTACTGGGCTGCTTTATTTAAACTGGCCTAATATTGCGCTCAATCTAGCCAATCGACAGCTGGGCATTAACGGACACATGCCCGCTCATGTGGTTGATGGCTTTGAACTTAATGGCTACCCAGCCGCGTCGGGCCAAAATCTAGTTTTAAACTATAAAAATCAAGCGAATGATCATTATGAAATTAAGCAAAGCAAAAGCTCACTCGACAGCGAAAGCGTGCTAATCAAAATCGTTAAACCAGAAGCGGGCGATGACTACTCAATCAACCGACAAGATGGCTTGACAGTTTATATATTCGACGAAAACAAGCAAGTCATCTGGTCAAATGGAGGAATTCTTTATCGAATTTCAGCCAACACTAGTTTAACGCCAGAGAATATTTATCGACTATCTACCAGTTTATAGCTTTTTTTGCTAAAATAAGCCATATGACAGAAGGTGCAAAAACAGCGCGAACCAGATTCGCTCCCAGCCCAACAGGTTATATTCATGTTGGCAACGTAAGATCAGCAATTTACCCTTGGCTGGTTGCTCGACAGAATCAGGGTATCTTTATTGTTCGAATTGAAGATACCGACCAAGAGCGCTTTGTCGAGGGCGCAACTGAATTAATTCTCGACACATTAAGGTGGCTAGGATTAAATTGGGACGAGGGTCCAGAAGTTGGTGGACCATACGAGCCATACTTCCAAAGCGAACGAAAAGATATTTATAAAGAGTGGGGCCAGAAACTAGTTGACAAAGGGTTGGCCTACGCCGATCCATACACGACCCAAGAACTTGACGCCATGCGCCAAGCTGCCAAAGATCACAACGAACCATTTATCTATCGCCACCATCGACCAAACAATCCTCCAAAGTGGAATGGCACTCAAGCTCTACGCTTTAAGGCGCCAGACAAGGCTCATTATGAATGGCACGATGCTGTCATGGGAGACTTGTCAGCCAACGAGATGGTTGATGATTTTATCTTAATAAAGTCTGATGGACTACCGACCTATAACTTCGGACATATTGTTGATGATACGGAGATGAAGGTCACGCATGCGATTCGCGGTGTTGAATATATTGCTTCGATGCCTAAATACATCGCTCTATACGAAGCCCTAGGGGTTGAGCCACCAATCTTTGCCTGTTTACCTCACGTTATGCGACCTGATGGCAAAAAAAAGCTCGGTAAGCGCGACGGTGCCAAAAGTGTTACCGAATATCGCAATGACGGTATCTTACCAGAAGCCATGCTTAATTTCTTAGCCACACTAGGCTGGAACGACGGCAGTACTCAGGAAATCTTCACAGTAGATGAGCTAATTGAAAAGTTCTCGCTAAATCGCGTTCAGCGCTCTGGTGCTTGCTTTGACGAGAAGCGTCTAATTTGGATGAATGGCCAGTGGATGCGCCGACTCGAGCTAGATGATTTATATAATCGAGTTAAGGATTTCTGGGGTGATGGTGGCAAGACAGCCAAGCCGAAATACAAGAGAACTGTCTTAAGGCTAGCCCAAGATCGACTCAAAACTCTAAAAGATCTACCTAGCGTTACCGAGTTCTTCTTCACCGAACCAACACCAAATTGGTCGATGATAGATGAAAATAAACAGCTAAGCAAGCTTGATCGCACAGTACAGATAGAGATTCTACAAACTGCGTTTGACATGCTAAACGAGCTAGGCGATTTTTCAGCCGATTCAGTTCAAGCCTGCCTCAACGACTTTCTAGTAAAAATTGATCAGAAACCAGTTATTGGCTTTAGCTTAGTCAGGTTTGCTTTGACTTGGACGCAATTCAGCCCAGACCTACATCGCTCAATCAGCATCCTAGGCAAAGATGCGACCATCAAGCGACTGCAACAAGCAATCGATAGCGCAAAAGACAATTAATTAAATAAAGGGGAGTGGGAATGGCCTTCAAGAACGTTCAGAGTTATCAACCAGGATCAGAAGAAAAAGAAGAAGTTAGAAAGGTTGACAAGAAGCCGTATTTTTTCGTCAAACACTGGGTTGGGTTAGTGCTTGTAATTGCTAGCTTCGTAGCCGCTAGCATCCTAATCACAATTCTATCTAGTGTAGAATTTGCTTCACCCACCTTTGGTCGCATCAAAGTCAAGCCACCAGTTTATTATGCCAGCCTATCTGGTCTGCAAGTTGAAACTGAAGCTGAAGTTAATCGACCGATTACAGCAATTATGATTCCGAACGATAACTACGGAGCTAGGCCCCAGTCTGGGATTGGGCAGGCTGAGGTAGTATTTGAGGCGGTAGCAGAAGGTGGAATTACTCGCTTTATGGCGCTTTACCAAAAGAACCAGCCAAATCTCGTTGGCCCAATTCGCAGCGTACGTCCATATTTTCTTTATTGGGTTGAACCATTTGAAGCCAGCATCGCCCAAACTGGCGCTAGCGCCCGCGCCAACCAGGAGCTAAAAAGCGGACGATATCGTGACATTGGCTTTGATCGCAACAGCAAGTATTTCTGGCGCGACCGCAGCCGAAAAGCCCCCAACAACGTCTATACTAACTTCGAGAAGATTAACCAGCTAAACCAGTCCAAAGGTTATAACAGCTCAAACCCCGACATGTTTCCGAGACAAAATGGCAAAGCAGCCGAAACACCCAACGCCACAAAAATTGATCTAAAAATTAGCCGAAATGCCATCTACAACAGTCACTATAATTATGACAGCACGACTAATAAATATACCCGCCATCAAAATGGCGCCCTGCATGCTGATCGCGAATCTGGTGCAATCACATCTGACGCCGTAATTGCGCTAAAGGTGGTAGAGAACCGCGTACTCGAAGATGGCTACCGAGAGAACATCGAAGTGGTAGGCGAGGGGCAGGCATACATCTTTCAAAACGGCGTCGCAACAGAAGCCACTTGGAAAAAATCCGATCGAAAAAAGCAAATCCGTTTCTATGACAAGACCGGTGAAGAGGTGGCCATCAACCGAGGGCAGATCTGGATAACTGCCATACCAAACAATGTGGGTAACGTCTCATGGCAGTAAACAAGCATCCAAGCGCTAATACCCTGATCATTTTACAAGCTCTAATTATGGGCGCATTTGCTGCGCTGATTTATATTTTAATAGAGTTCTTTTGGCCAGACGCTGAACCAGCCATATTTAGCTTGGGACTGACCATTGCGTGCCTGATTATGTCGCTACTGCTCAGTAAGCTTTCCCAAGGCGGCATGTTAGCTGAACCGACAGACAAATCTGTCGCAGCGCCAGAAGCCAACGTCAAAGCGCAGACGTCAGACCAGACGATGACGGAAGAAGCTCAAACACAGCCAAGCGAGAATGTTGCTCTAACTGCTATTAGCGAAAACAATACTATCGTAATTGACCAAGTAGAGGAAAAGACATTCGATAAAACACCATGGCAGCCTTTTGACAAGTCACCAATTGGGTTAATTCTAATCAATCCAAAGAACGAGGTGCTCTACGCTAATGAGATCGGCCAAAAATCCGTCGGACAGAATGGGCAAATTACTTTGCGATTAGACGACGGGCAAAACCTTAACAACTGGATTCGACACGCTAGACGTAAAGTAGCAGACTATGGGTTGTGGCAGAGGGCGACAGACACAGATGCCACGGAAGATAGACAATTCTACGACGTAGTAGCTAATTTTCGTCAAGGTGAGGAAGTAGAAACCATGATTGTTATGATTAATCGCACCGCTGAATACGCAGTCGAGGAGGAAGATTTCGATTTTATCGCCTTTGCCACTCACGAGCTGCGCGGACCAATTACTGTAATTCGTGGCTATCTAGAGATTCTCGAGCAAGAATTAAAGCCGGCTATTTCGGGCGATCATCAACAAATCTTTGACCGATTAATTGTCTCATCAAACCGACTCAGTACTTACATCAACAACATCTTGAGTGTTTCAAAATACGATCGCAGACACCTTCAGGTATTTATACACGAAGAAACCGTGGCAGATATTTTAGACTCAGTAGCGGACGACCTAAAGTTGCGCGCCAGTACACAGCAGCGCCTACTAACCTTTGATGTTGATGAAAGTCTACCAACCGTCGCCGCTGATAAATCAAGTATTGGTGAGGTTATTGTAAACTTGGTCGATAACGCCATAAAATATTCTCATGAGGGTGGATCAATCATAGTAGGCGCCGAGTCAAAGGGTGACTTTGTAGAAATCTCCGTGACCGATTACGGCATCGGTATGCCATCCAATGTGGTAAATAATTTATTCAAGAAGTTTTATCGCTCACATCGTTCGCGCGAGTCGGTTGCTGGCACCGGAATTGGTCTGTATCTGTCCAAGGCCGTCATTGATTCGCATGGTGGATATATCAGTGTTAAGAGTGAGGTGGGCGAGGGGTCGGTTTTCACTTTTGGCATACCAGTTTATGCCTCAGTGGCCGATAAAGTTGAGGAAGGCGACGGCAAGAATAAAGAATTAATTCGCCAGCAACACGAAGGTTGGATTAAAAACCACGGATTGTATAAAAATTAAGGAGAGATATGGCAACAAAAAATATTTTATGCATTGAAGACGATCGCTTTATTGGCGAGATGTACGTTCGTACCCTAGAGCGAGCTGGCTATAAAGTCGACTGGGTGGTAGATGGTAACGACGGATTAGTGACGGCGCGCAACAAGAAGTATGACATAATCCTACTTGATATTATGCTGCCAGAACGCAAGGGTAATGAAGTATTAGAGGCTCTGCGCGGCAAAGAAGATTTAATTCCGAACACAAGAGTAATTGTCATGACCAACTTTCAGCAAGACGACCAATCTCGTCGCATGCTGGAGCTAAAGGTCGACGCCTATCTAATCAAAGCAGACATCACACCAGCTAAACTATTAGAGGTCGTTAAACACGTCGAAGGAGCCGAGTGAGGCATTTTGCAATAGCCCAAGGCTGGGAAGACAAGGCGATCAGCCTACCAAAACGCCAAACTAAATTTTCTGCGGGCTATGATATCTGCGCCGCCGAAGACACAATCGTGCCACCGTACAGTTCAACCCAAGAGCCAACTCTGGTGCCAACTGGACTGAAAGTGGCTCTAAATGACGACGAGGTTTTGTTGATTGTCAACCGCAGTTCTAACCCCAAAAAACGCGGGTTGGTTTTGCCAAACTCTGTCGGCGTCATCGACAAAGACTATTATGGTAATCCAGACAACGACGGCCATTTTTACGTCCAACTGATTAATATCAAATCCGAGCCTTATGAAATTAAAAAAGGCGACGCCATCGCCCAGGGTATATTTATGAAATATCTGGTAACCGATGACGATAATGCCAGTGGCGAACGTTTGGGCGGTTTCGGCTCGACCGATGAGAAGTAGCTAAAAAAATTACGCCACGAGACGACAGTCTTTACTTTTTAAGCCTTTTATGCTAAAATGAAAAGATAGTGGTCTCATCGTCTAATGGTTAGGACATCAGGTTCTCATCCTGACAATCTGGGTTCGACTCCCGGTGAGATCACCACGAAAGCGCCCGACCTTTTGGTCGGGTGTTCTCGTGGTGTTTACCTACGGAACAGGAGAATCCAGTCTTTTGCGCAGTAAAAGCAAGCCTAGCGCAACAAAATCCTAGTCTATCTTACTCTTAGCGATGCGCGCACTTTGTGCTATAAAACTCTCATAATCATTCAGTATCACGGCGTCACTAAACACATCACCGATTTTATTTGAGTACGTAATGAGATCATTCTCGTTAATTATCCCACGGTAGTAGTCCGCATAATCACGATCACTTTTGAAGCTTTGGTTTGGCTCCTCTTTTAGTGTCAGCAGGGCTATTAAGGTCTTGTCTGGCGTGTGGCAAAAGACTTCTGGGTCATCGGCTGACATTTCGATATATTTATCAAGATTGTGCTTGGTTATTATGTCCCACCTCTGAAATGGGCCGCCAGCCTTGTAGTACGGTACCTTATCAAACAATATGAAGATCTGAAAATAGGGGATGCCATTTGCCCTAAGGTTAGCGGTTTCACCAAGCATGTTTTCAAAATAATTGTTACTATTTTGCGAATAGTTGCGCATCACAAACTTAACAGCATAACCCGCAACCGGCTTCTCCCTAAGACTCACAACAATATCAACATTCTTGGGGTAGTAACGCCCGCTCAGAGCGCCTTCCTTATCCTTTCCATATCCCTGCGATTGTATTGTATATTCCAGCCCAAAAGCACCCTGTAAATCTCTAGCGATTTGGCCATGCAACACCCTGAGCTTAGCTGTGCTTCTTGATGTACCGACGGTTAAATAGGCCTCGAAAGACTCTTTGATGACCTCAAGGAACCGGCTATCGTTTGGCATACTAGTTTACCTCCTTAGATAATTTATAATTAAGATAGGCTGTTACATCTTTTGACGAATACGTGTAGTAGCCGCCACTCTTATATTTACCGAGCAGCGACACGTATTTAAAAAAATCCGTGCTTAGCATAGCATTTCTGATTCTTTCAATTGGTATAGTATTGCTAATGATATACAGGCCGCTATAAACACCGGTGCCTTTTGGGGCCTCAACTAGCTTTACTTCGCCCCCGGCCTTAATAAGGTTATTTAGGGCCAGCTTGTCTTTAAAGGTGTCTTTTATGGCCTGACTCCGCCCAAAAGCATACCAATATTTATCGCCAACCTTTTCATTAGCGCGAGCCATAAGTCGCTCTTTGTTCTCAAGCAGATAGCTTTTGATGTTCCTGTCCTTAAATAACTCAGCTTCATCGTACAGCACGCCATTCTTGTCATACGGATAAAGAATCTTCGTCCACTTAGCGCGAGAGGCTTTAACAACTGGGATTATATATTTTGACTCAAACTCAAAGTCGTTTATAAAGACCCTATCGGCCAGCGTGGCATAACCATTCTTAACCGCAAAGTCATGCTTAGAGTCACAATTAATGATTGATTTTAGTAGAGCAAGCGACTGCTTGTCAGCGAAATAATATTTACCGTCAATAAGATACTCTTCTTTTTTAAGTCTGTTTATTTCCACTGGCAACAGCTTATCAGCATCAAATTCGGCATACTCAACCAAATCTTCACGATTGCCCTTGCTCAAACAGACGATTGCCGTATACGTCGTAGCATTAAAAGCTTGAAAATGTTTTAAATCACAGACGCTAACCAGAAGGTTGTTCTTTGCTAGATAATCGCGCATTTCAGCACCCGCCAAACTAGTGAAGAAAGAGGAGGGGGTGATGTACGCCAACACGCCAGTGTTATTTAGCATTTTTATTCCAATTTCATAAAAGAGAATGTAAAGATCAGTCATGCCACTTTTACAAAACAAATGTCCCTTAACAGAATCGGCATTTTCGTCTAAATTATGTATTCTGACGTAGGGCGGGTTGCCCACTACGAAGTCCATTTTCCCATCAAACTGGTCAACTTTTATAGTATCGCCATTAACAAAATCCCAATTAACATTTTCTACACCGTAAAGGCCAGCAACTCGATCACATCTTTCAAGACAGGTGTCTAATTCGGCTTTTTCGATATCAATCGCGTGAATATACTTTTCTAGCTCTCGTTTGAGATTATTAAGATCTTTTGAGGTCTTTAAAAACTCTTTGCAATACCGATCTACAACGTGAATCATAAACTGTCCGTCACCACAGCTATTGTCGATCACATGCTTACGAAGAATGTTGACGCCAGAATAACCGCCCCGATCGAGTATTATCTCAACTAGATAATCAGGCGTGTAAATCTTCCCCCGATGCTTAACTTTAATGAATTCATCGGTCATGACACTGTTCTTATAGAGAGAATATTTCTGACTCTTCCCAGAAGAACTATTTTTATTAGACATCTTTATCGGACCCTCTTTCTAATGGCGTTACTCACATCCTGCTATACGTAGTATAATGGATTTATCAGTTATCAAAAAGTGAAGGGGAGAAATTATATGGACTTTTCAGATCACGGCAAAAAGCCTTATGCACCAGAAGTTGAAAAACTAACCGAAGAAAACACCGCTTATCGCACAGCCATCTGGACCGGCGAGCACTTACAAATGACTTTGATGAGTATTGAAGTAGGGGACGACATCGGCCTAGAAATTCACAACGACACCGACCAGTTCTTACGAGTCGAAGAGGGTGAAGGCCTGGTGCAAATGGGCAAGGACAAAAACAACCTCGATTTCGAGCAAAAAGTCGAAGACGGAACAGGTATATTTATTCCGACTGGATATTGGCATAATGTCGCTAACACTGGCGATGAGCCACTAAAGATGTATTCGATCTACGCGCCAGCCCATCATCCGTTTAGCACAGTTCACGAGACTCACGCCGACGGCGACGCCGCTGAGGCCGCCGAACACGCCGAAGAGGAGTAAAAAGCATAAAGGCAAAAATAGCCCAAGGGCTATTTTTGTTTACTTTAAATTAGCGGCTATTTAGCATATAATAACCATAAGATGAGTGAGAAAAAACAACAATCAGCTAAGCCGCGCTTTGGGTTGATCTTATCTTTGCTTTTTGTTGAATTTGTATTGATTGTATTTAGTATAATAACTCAAACAATTTGGAAAATCGATCAGTCGCTCTATATCAATCTAGGCCTGGGAATTATTACAATTATTATCTTGCTAATAATAGTTGGACTAACTGGGCGAGTTAATAAGAGGATATCTAAAACTCAACAAATCGGCGGCGAACTACTTGACCAGGCGTCAGTGATTATTGAATCAATTGGCGAAGGGGTTTTGGCAATTGATGAAAAGTCAAACATCTCTTTAATAAACCCTGAAGCCAAGAAGATTAGCGGCTGGACCGATGATGCCTTGGAGATGAATTACCAGACCGTTTTGCAACTAGTTGACAACACCAACCAGCCGATAGACGACGCCATAAACCCAATCGTGATAGCACAAAAAACCTCCGAAGCCCAAACTAGTCGTGAGCTTTCTCTTAAAACCGTCAGCGGCAAGATAGTTCCGATTCATTTGCAGGTTAGTCCAGTCGCCAACTCCGCCTCACTAGTTGTAGCGTTTCGCGACATTAAATTGGAGCTAGAGAAAGAGAGGCAGCAGCTCGAGTTTATTTCAACTGCTAGCCACGAAATGCGCACCCCAGTGGCGGCGATAGACGGATACTTGGGACTAATAAGCAACCCGAAGATATGCACGATTGACGAAAAAGCCATGGACTATGCCACCAAGGCCAAAGCCTCTTCAAAGCACCTGGGCGATCTATTTAAGAATCTGCTAGACATCTCCAAAGTTGAAGACGGCCGATTGCGTGCCAATCTCGAAGCTATTGATATGATTGAATTTACTAAACAATTAGTAGAGAATCTACTACCGATAGCAGAAACTAAAAGCCTGTTCATAACTTTTATACCAAGCGAGAATCGCCGAGGTGAGACTAAGCTAAAGCAATCACTTTATGTTCAGGCCGACCGACAGATGCTGACTGAATCAATCTCTAATCTCATCGAAAACGCAGTCAAATACACCAAAGAAGGGGGCGTCGAAATTAATGTTTTACCAAACAAGCAAGATGAGATAGTGGTAAGCGTAAAAGACTCTGGCGTAGGTATACCAAAGGAGGATTTGCCACACCTATTCCAGAAATTTTACCGAGTTGACAATCGTGACACACGCGAAATTAATGGCACTGGCCTGGGGCTTTACTTAACACGCCGTATGATTGAGCACATGCACGGCCGGATTTGGGTTGAGAGTGAACTAGGGGCGGGCAGCACCTTCTACATAGCCTTGGCAAGACTGGGCCAAAAACAGGTTAAACAACTGTTGAGTACCGAGCAAGTTCAGCCAGAAGATCCTGCGACCAAACCGATTGACACAGCGCCTAGCGAAGCGACGACAATCGTAGCTGAATCAGTCCCCGAAACAACGCCACTCGTAGCCCATGAAGAAGTACCGAGCGTCCCAGCACCGACAGAGGCCGAGGCGAGCGAACCAACCACGCCCGACACTAATCGAGTGCTATCACGTGAAAGCGCCGAAAGACTGCGCCAACTCGGCTACAACACTACTGATTTTACAGTCGCCGAAGAACACCCATGGGAAACTCGGCCTTAGAACAAGAATTAAACGTAAACACTATGGATTTTATTTTTGAAACACTTTATAATGTAACCTAATATGACTAAGATTTTGTTAGTGGAAGACGACAAAAGCCTACGCGAGATTTATGGGGTGCGGCTGTTGGCGGAGGGTTATGATATCGTCTCAGCTGGTGATGGCGAGGAAGCGCTTGCCATGGCTATTAAAGAGCGCCCCGATTTAATACTAAGCGATGTGATGATGCCAAAGATTTCTGGCTTTGATATGCTAGATATCCTACGCTCTACTACAGAGACTAAAGATATAAAAGTAATAATCATGACAGCCCTGTCGAGCGAAGACCAGCGCATGCGCGGCGAATCACTCGGAGCTGATATGTACTTAGTCAAATCACAGGTTGGAATTGAAGACGTAGTTCGTTCGGTTAAAGAGGTTTTAGCTCGACCACCAATGGTAAGTGAGCCGCAGCCATTACCAACCACACCTCAGCCAGCGCCAGCCCCCATTGCTCCGCAACCAGCACCACAACCAATGCCTTTGCCACAATCACAAACAGCACCGCAACAAACACAACAACCGTCAGCGCCAGCACCACAACCAGCCGCTCCACAAGCACCAACTACACCAAGCAACCCAACGAGCGGCTCCCTACCGCAGCCAACCGCTCCGTTCTCAACCCCCAGAGAAAAGCCAAACCCAACTAGCGAAAGAGTAATTCAGCCACCAGTCCGGCCAGAAAGTGAAAAATACGATGTAGCCAAGGCGATGGCCGAGATATTAAGCTCAAGTGAACGCGACAGAAGCGTAGTTCAGCCTAATCAGGCCGACCTTCCAACCGCTAAAGAGGAAAACAGTCCACAGGCCCCTTATCAGACCACGCCAGTTGCGCAACCAACTCCAGTTGTTCCCCAACCAGCACCACAACCAACCCAGCTGCCCCCAACTCCAGTCGCACAACCGGTGCCGACACCGCAACCACCAGCCTTTATTCAACAGCCAGTAGCACCCACGCCCCAAGCCGCCCCACAACCACCACAGACGCCTCAGTTTTAAGTTAACAGTCAATGAATAACACACCAGAGCGACTAAATAAAAAACTAGCTCTTTGGCTGGGCATTTCACGACGTCAAGCTGACGATTTAATCGCTGCTGGCAAAGTTTTTGTTGATAATGATAGAGCTGTGTTAGGACAGCGCGTCACCGCCGACAATGATATAAAAGTGGACGGCAAGGCTGTCAGTCAAGACTTCTCTTACAAACTAATTGCGCTTAATAAACCCACTGGCTATACCTGTTCGCGCGCTTCGCAAAAGGGCGACCAAACCGTTTACGACATCTTACCAGCTGAGTTTAAGACACTTAAACTAGTTGGTCGGCTTGATAAAGACAGTTCGGGTATTATTTTGCTAACCAATAATGGCAATTTTGCTTACCAGATGACTCATCCAAAATTCCAAAAAGCCAAAGTCTATTTAGTAGAATTGGACCATGATCTCGAGCCACTGCACCAGCAGATGATTTCCGACCACGGCATTAACCTAGACGATGGACGCAGCCAAATGACAGTCGTCAAGCTAACCACAGGAGAAATTAAAGCACTCAGAATCGACTATGAGGTGTCAGACAAGCAAGTTTACCAAGTCACAATGAGTGAGGGGCGCAATCGACAGATTAGACGCACCTTTGCTGCCCTGGGCTACGAGGTGACGCGTCTGCACCGAACTAACTTTGATAAATATTTCGTTGGTGAACTATCAATTGGACAGTGGCAAGAAGCTCAGTTTTAGTGTAAAATAAACCTCAGTTATTATGAGCAAAAATCAGCTTCCCACTGTCGCAATTGTCGGCCAAACTAATGTTGGCAAGAGTTCAATTTTTAACCGCCTGATTGGCTCGCGCGAGGCTATCGTGGCTCGCGAAGCTGGCACGACCCGCGACAGCGTATTTCGTGAAGCTAAGCTTGGTGAGCAATCAATCTTATTAGTTGATACCGCTGGTTTTAAAGAGGCCGAGGATGAATTTGAAGCCACCATCCAAGATCAAATCACTGACGCCACCGACTTAGCCGACGTCATCTTAGTTGTTCTAGACCGCACACTTTATCCTAGCCATGAAGATGTGCGTATTTTGCGACAAGCCCAAAAAAGTCGTAAACCAACTATCTTAGTTGTTAACAAGACCGACCTGCGCTCAAATGTCGACGAGAACGAATTTCATAAACTCGGCGCCGACAAAATCGTTTTTGTTTCGGCCAACCACGGTCGTGGTTTTGACGAATTAATTAAATCAATCACTCGATTTTTACCAGAGAAATCTACTGCTAAAAGCACCTACAAAACACCCGATATTAAAGTCTCTTTGATTGGTCGACCAAACGTTGGTAAAAGCTCATTGTTTAATACATTAGCTCAGAAACAACAGGCAATTGTAGCCAAAGTAGCTGGCACTACGCGCGATCTCAACCGTACGATCGTTGCTTACAAGGGCCAAAACATTGAAATTATTGACACGGCTGGTGTGCGCAAGCCAGGCAAACAAGACGTTGGCGTGGAAAAATTCAGCACATTGCGTACCGCCCAGGCGATTCACGAAGCCGACGTGTGTTTGTTGGTGTTGGATGCCACGGAGTTTGCCACCCAAGTTGATCAAGCTCTGGCTGGCGAAATCGACGAAGCGGGCAGGGGACTAATCATTGTTATTGCGAAAAGCGACTTAACGCCGAGCAAAGACGAAAAAGACGAGATTATCCGCCAAACCAGCGAACGGCTGAAATTCGTTCACTACGCGCCATTAATATTTACTTCGAGCATTTCTGGCAAAAACGTTACTAAAATTTTTGAATTAGTCACCGAAGTCATAGAGCGTAGAAAACAAGAAACCACTACGCGCCAACTGAACCAAATTCTAATGCAAGCCAAATTGAACCATCCGCCAGCTGGACTAAAAAACACCCACCCTAAGCTGCGCTACATGGTACAAACTGACGTTAACCCACCTTGGTTTGTGGTTTATGGCGGTAATTTAGAGCATCTGCATTGGAGCTATAAGCGCTATCTCGATAGCGCTGTGCGTGAAGTTTACGACTACACCGGCACACCAATTAAATTTTCCTTCCGTAATAGTTCCGCCAAAAAACAAGGGGACAAACAAGCTAAATGATCAGCTTAAAAAACGTCACTAAAATATATGGCGAAAAAGCAATAGCCTTTACTGCCTTAAACGACGTTAGTTTTGAGATTAGAGACGGTGAGAGTGTGGCGATTGTTGGTCGCTCGGGTAGCGGCAAGTCTACCTTAATGCATGTCGCTAGTGGCCTAGATCACGTTACTGACGGAATCATTTTGATTGACGGCGAAGATATTACCTCAATGAGGCAAAAAAACCTTGATAAATTACGCGGAGAGAAAATTAGCTTCGTTTTTCAAAGCTTCTTTGTTCAAGGCAATGAAACTTGTTTCGATAACGTTAGCCTGCCACTCGAGATCAATCGCGTACCGTTTAATAAGCGCAAAGAAATGATCTTAGAGGCCCTGAAGTCGGTCGAGCTAGAGGACAAAGCTCAAGTCAAGGCCAAGAATTTAAGTGGTGGGCAAAAACAACGCCTGGCAATTGCCCGGGCAATTGTTGACCAACCTAAAATTTTATTTGCCGACGAACCAACCGGCAACCTCGATAGTACAACTAGCGCCGTAATTGAAAAATTGCTACTCGATTATAATAAGAAATTTGGCGCTACGCTTATTATCGTGACGCACAACATTGAGCTGGCAAAAAAATGTGATAAACAAATTCTGATCAAAGATGGGCGAGTGATTAAAGTTATTGAAAAAGGCAAAACCCTATGAAAACTATTGATCTTGTTAAGCGAGCCGGACGCAATTTAAGCCAGGCAAAACTACGCACCGCCTTAACCGCCTTAGCAATTAGTATTGGTGCTTTTGTGATCATGACCAGTCTAGCCTTTGGAGTTGGTATCAACCGCTACACCGACAATCTGATTGGCACCAACATCAGCGACCGAACTCTGGCAGTTAGTAAGGAGAGTATGGAATCATTCATGGCTAATGGCGGCATGAATGCGGGACTGAGAAAATATTCCGAAAACTACAACGACACCATGTTTATTGAAATGCTCGATGACAGCGATGTCGAGGCCGTGAGAAAAGTTGATGGCGTCGAAAAAGTCGTTCCATTTCAAATGGTTACAATGAAATATTTTCAGCTTGAAGACAATGAACAAAAATGGTATTCGTTTACTAATATATTCGATCCATTTGTAATTAACGAAACATTGGCTGGTAAACTACCCGAACGAGGCAAACATATCGGGCAGGATGAGATAATTGTTCCCGAAAACTACCTCAAAGATTTGGGGGTAGGAAAAGACGAAATTATCGGCAAAACTATCAAAATGACTTTTTCGATTACGCCAACTCAAGCCAATATTAGAGAACTCAAAATTGACCTGACGCAGCTAACACCGGAACGAATTGCCGAGCTAGAAAAGGGGCTAGAAAAAGTCTATGAATTTAAAGTCGTAGCCGTCAGTAAAAAAATGCCAATGTCGGTCAATATGGCACAGCTGTTAATCAATGAAGATAAATATTCTGAAATCGGCCAAGCAATTACCAGGGGAACCGACAGTCAGGGCAAATATATGCAATTAATGACTCTTGCGGCTGAGGGGAAAACTCCAGAGGAAGTTAAAAAACAAATTGAGGATCAGACCAAGCTAAAAGCGATGACGGCGCGCGAATTACAGCAAATGGTGTCGCAAATAACTAATGTCCTGCAAATTGTAGTGATTAGTTTTGGCGTTTTATCCTTAATCGTAAGTGTTTTTGGCATCGTTAATACGCTTTACGTCAGCGTTTTAGAGCGCACCAGCCAAATCGGTCTGATGAAAGCCCTCGGTATGCGTGGCAAGCACGTCGCCAAGCTTTTCCGCTACGAAGCCGCTTGGGTTGGTTTTATTGGCGGAGCAACTGGCGTTGGTTTGTCGTGGCTGATTGGTACGCTTTTAAATCCGTGGCTGTCAGAGCTAATTGGCTTTAAGCCAGAGGATGGCATTTACTTACTACAATACGAGCCAATTCAAGCTTTAATTTTGATTGTGGCGCTGGTTATTATCGCCATTGTTTCTGGCTTCATGCCCGCCCACAAAGCCGCTAAGCTCGACCCAATCGAAGCGTTAAAAACCGAATAATCACACCCAAGCTGATATAATAATGGTATGAATAACTTACCTTTAGTTCTATTAATCTTAGATGGCTTTGGTTTGGCCGAACCTGGGCCAGGAAACGCTATTACAAACGCCAAGACGCCTGTATTTGACTATTTGTGGCAGAATATGCCACACGCTCAGCTGGAGGCCTCAGGATTGGCCGTGGGGCTGCCAGAGGGCCAAATGGGCAACTCAGAAGTGGGGCATTTAAATATCGGCGCTGGACGGATTGTGAAACAAACGCTGGTTGAAATTGACGACGCTATTGCCAGCGGGGAATTTGAAAATAATTCAGTTTTACAAGAAGCTCTACAAGCTACCAAAAATAACGACGGGCGGCTGCATTTAATTGGCCTAGTGTCGGATGGTGGAGTGCATAGCCATGTTAATCATTTAACCGCTATCGTTGAAGCCGCTAAAAAAACCGAGTTAGATCACGTCTTTATTCACGCCATTACTGATGGTCGCGATACAGCGCCTAAATCAGGGCTGGACTTCATCCAAGCGCTTGACTTAGAACTACTACGTATTGGCGTCGGCGAAATCGCCACGGTCGCTGGTCGTTACTACGCCATGGACCGCGACAAACGCTGGGAACGGATTGCTAAGGCCTATGAAGCCATGGCAAACGGAGTGGGCGAGAGATTTGACACCGCCGAGGAAGCAATTACCGCGTCATACGAAAACGACGTCACTGATGAATTTGTTGAGCCATGTGTTATTAACCCAAGTGGCACAATTAGCGACGGCGACACGGTTATTTTCTTTAATCTTCGCCCTGACCGGATGATTCAAATCGTCACTGCTTTTGAATATCCAAATGAGGTAGGTTTTTCGATTACTAAGCCGCCAAAGAATTTATCACTCTTTAGCTTTACTAAGTACGATGATTCGCTAAGCACAAATGTGTTATTTCCAAAGCAAATCATCAAACGCACTTTGGGCGAGTTATTATCAAATAACGGCCTAAAACAAGCGCGTATTGCCGAGACCGAAAAGTATGCTCACGTGACCTATTTCTTTAATGGCGGCGAAGACTTCGTTTTTAAGAACGAAAACCGCACCCTGGTGCCATCGCCAAAAGTCGCCACCTATGATATGCAGCCAGCTATGAGCGCCACCGAAGTCGCTGACGCAGTGATTGCCGATTTAGAAGCCAAACAAAGCGACGTCCTGATTGTCAATTTTGCCAACTGCGATATGGTTGGACATACCGGCTACTTCGATGCTGCCATGCAAGCTGTCGAGACAGTTGATCGCGAGATGGGGCGAATTTTAGCTGCCGTCGAGCAACGCGGTGGTGTTGCTTTGATTACCGCCGATCACGGCAATGCCGAACAAATGCGCGACGAGAAAGACCAGCCATTTACCGCACATACCACCAATCCAGTACCATTAATTTTAACCAAGAGCGAATATCAGCTGAAAGACGGCGGCAAATTAGCCGACATCGCACCAACCATTCTGGCGTTAATTGGCATTAAACAACCTTCTGAAATGACGGGGGAGAGTCTGCTTAAATGAAGCTGATTGTTGGACTAGGCAACCCTGGGCGCGAATACCAAAAAACCCGACACAATCTAGGCTTTATGCTGGTCGATGATTTAGCCAAGAAACTTGGCGCCAGATGGCAAATCAAGCCCAAGTGGCAAGCCGAAGTGGCCGAGACTAACTTAAACGGCGAAAAAGTTTTATTAGTTAAACCAACTAGTTTTTATAACTTAACTGGCGACGCTGTGCGCCGAATTGGCGATTTTTATAAGATCAATTACAGAGATGACTTGCTGGTAATTCATGACGACCTGGCACTAGATTTTGGCACGATTCGAGTACGTCAAAAGGGGAGTGATGCTGGTAATAACGGCATAAAATCAACTATCGCCCATATTGGTGAAAATTTCTGGCGCATCCGCGTTGGTACCAAAACGCCTTTGAGTGAACAAATCGACAAAGCCGATTTTGTCTTGTCAAAGATGTCATTTGGCGAAAAAAGGCAACTAAAAACCGCTTCGACAGAAATTCGCCAGTTAGTTGAAAAATTCATATCTGGGGAGCTAACCGAAACCTCAACCCGCGTGTTAAAATAAAATTAATTAATGTGTTGAAAGGGGATTTTGTGGAACCAAACCAACCAGCACCAAAAAAATTCAATAAAAACGTCATTTTAATATTGGCGGTAGTTATCGCTCTGTTCGCCACAGTTGGCGTGGCGGCCTACTTCTTGGCTTTTAAGCCAGAAGAGACGCCAAAAACAACTGACAATACCAGTCAGACCGAGACTGAAAAAACCGAGACAGAGTCGGTAAAGCAAACCGAGACAGAGAGACCAACCGAGCAAGTTGAGCAACCCAAAACTGAAGTCTCAAATAAGGGCTATTTAGTAGTGAAACAATGGGGATTGAGGTTTAAGATACCGCAAGGAATGGCTGATATACAATATCGTATCCAAGGAGATAAGGTCTATTTCTACGGCAAACCATCATCGCCCAAAGTCGAATATCGTAGTGATTACGACGCTGACAAGCAAGGCAAATACGCCCTAGGCTATCTCAAACGATCAAAAGAAGCTAATATATCAAACGACTGGGGAAGTGTATCTGGCAAGCAAGTTGGCGACTATTACTATTACACTGGTCATTCATTTAGCGGTCTAGAGTCTGGTATTGGACTTAACGGGCTATTTTACACGACTGACTGTATTGATAAGGCTAAAGCAGGTACAGACTATGACGACAAAGCCTGCCAGGACCTGATGGAGGCTGAATCCAAGACATTTAGCCTAATAAATGGTGGTGAAGGCTCAGTCGGCCTCTTACCGGCTATCGAGCTATTGCCATAATTTTTCCAACCAAAAAGCGCCAGGTATAGGTAAGGGTGGGCATCACCTAGCCTGGCGCTTTTTGGCTCCTCAACACACCACCATGGCTCTCCAGAAGAGTCCCGAGAAGCGTGACCCACCTCACAATATATTAGGGTCCGCCGGTTGAGGAGGTTATAACACACAGCAAGTAAAAGATAGGGGAAAGAATTATGACTTGATGTGTGCTAAACTATTTTTTGGAGGTTCGTTAATGGCCCTCTCAAGTGCCATCAATGTTTCCATTGTAGCACAAAACTTCAACAATGTCAACTATTTTATCATAAATGTTTAGCATTAGCAAAATCACCCCTGTTAAAAATGCCTTTTTGAGCCCACTTTCTGATATTTATAACCCAGTAAAAGAAATTTATTTTTGCGGAAAATTGCCCGAAAAACGCCAACCAAGCGTCGCCATTGTCGGTTCGCGCCGACCAACCGCTTATGGCCGCGAAATGGCGCATAAATTTGCCTATGCGCTGGCTCAGCAGGGAATTATTATAATTAGCGGACTGGCGCTTGGTATCGATGGACTGGCACACCGCGCCTGCCTAGAAGCCGGTGGCACGACTTTGGCGGTGCTGGGTGGCGGGCTAAATGACATTACGCCACGCAGTAATCAACCGCTCGCCAGAGAGATCTTACAGAAGGATGGGGCAATCTTAAGCGAATACGAGCCGAGTATGCCGGTTTTGGCGCATCAGTTTCTCGAGCGTAATCGGATTGTAAGCGGATTAGCCGACGCTGTGATTGTCATCGAGGCCGCTAGACGTAGCGGCACGCTTTCGACCGCCGCTCATGCTTTGCAACAGGGGCGCGATATTTTTGCTGTGCCTGGCCATCTAACCAGCCCAATGTCCGAAGGCTGCAACAATCTAATTAAACAGGGTGCCACACTACTAAATGACGTACAGCAAGTCTTAGATTTATTTAACTTAAACAGTGCGCCAGAGAAATCGACCAGCACCACCAAAGATCCAATTGGCCGACAAATTATTGATATGATTCGTCAAGGCGAGAGATCTGGTGATGCCATCGTGAAAAAGCTGGGGATTCCACCAGCCGAGTTTAATTATCACCTGACGATACTTGAGCTCCATGGGCTCATCAGGCCACTTGGCAACAACAATTGGTCACTTAATTAAGCTTGCGTTATCTTAGACAATGTGTTATGGTTGAAAGATCTTGACCAGAGAGGTCGAAAGGAGGGGTGAGATATGCAACAATTCTTCAATTCGTTGTCGCCAGACCTACAATTTGCACTACTCTTAGCGACGATCGTACTAATGGTGATTAACCTGAATGCAAAGCTTAAGGGGAACCACAAAACATATCAGAGGACTTGTCTTGCCATAGCAGCGGTTCTGCTAGTGACGTTCGTCAGCGTACTATTAGTTTGGTGCTAAACGTACAGGGAGGAGAGCGATAATTGGAGAACGTGTTTAACAATACAAAGCCAGAAGTTATTCTTCTGATTATTGAATTGGTTGCTGGCTTGGTAATTATGCACATGGCGTTCACTCAGCCCAGAAGCAATCCAAGGTGGAAGCTAATCGTCAACACGGCATACGCCATCGTGACAACAGCCACTATTATACTCAGCATCATGGCATTACTTGACGGAGCAGCGCTCTCAGGCGCACTAGGGCTAGTAATAGTCGTGGGCGCCAACATACCGAGTATAGTTAGACCGATTCGCCAAAAACCTCGAAGGTAGCGACAAAATGGATATCCTACCCCCGAACATTAGGACGAGCTAAGTTAGCTCGTCTTTTAAATTTGTCTTTTTATAAGCAAGGCTTTACAATATTAGGCTGATATGAAGAACTTGGTCATCGTCGAGTCACCAGCCAAAGCTAAAACTATTAGTAAATACTTAGGTAAAGACTTCACTGTTTTGTCGAGTGTTGGTCATATTCGCGCCATCCCTAAAAAAGGTAAAAATGGCGAAAAAGCTATCGATGTTAACAATGGTTTCAAAACTCAATATGAAGTTGATCCGCTCAAGCGCAAGATCGTAAGCGAACTCAAAAAAGCCGTTAAAGAAGCTGATCAAGTTTGGCTGGCAACTGATGAAGACCGCGAAGGGGAGGCGATTGCTTGGCATTTAGCCGAAGTCCTAAAGCTCGACCCCAAGACCACCAAGCGAATTACTTTTAACGAGATCACTAAAACCGCCATCGAAGAAGCGGTTAAAAATCCGCGAGCTATTGATATGGAGCTGGTGCAGGCCCAACAGGCTAGGCAAATCTTGGATCGACTAGTCGGCTTCGAGCTATCCCCAGTTGTTTGGCAAAAAGTCCCTGGCGGCAAGAGCGCTGGACGGGTTCAATCGCCGGCCGTACGCCTAGTGGTCGAACGTGAAGATGAAATTATGAATTTTAAACCAACCTTTGACTTTAAAGTTACAGCCGAACTAAAACACCAAGATGAAACCTTCCAAGCTGAGTTATCTGAACGAATCAAAACCGCCGAAGAAGCTAAAGACTTTCTAGAAAAAACTAACGCTGCCGAGCTAACGGTCGACACTGTCGAAAACAAGCCAGCTGAACGTAATCCGCAAGCACCATTCACTACTTCAACCCTGCAACAAACCGCCAACGCCAAGCTAGGTTTTAGCTCCAAGCAAACCATGGCTTGCGCCCAACGGCTCTATCAAGCCGGTAAGATCACCTATATGCGCACCGACTCAGTCAATCTAAGTAATATGTTCTTGAAATTTGCCCACGATTACATCGAGGAAGCTTTTGGCGCCAACTACTCAAAAGTCCGCAAATTCCGTACCAAGTCAGCCAACGCCCAAGAGGCTCACGAAGCGATTCGTCCGACTGACATACGAGTTGAGAAAGCCAGCGGTGATAATGCTGACCAGAAATTATATGATTTAATTCGCCGTCGCACTCTAGCTAGCCAGATGGCGCCGGCCAAGCTCGAAAAGACTGTTCTAAAGATTAAAAACAGCCAGGACAAGCGCGATTTTGTTGCCACTGGCGAGGTTATTACTTTTGATGGCTTCCTCAAGGCCTATGGCCAATCTGATACCGACAATGAGCTGCCAAAACTAAAAGTAGGTGATAAGGTAGGTTTACGGTCTGCTATCGCTCGCCAAACTTTCAAAAAAGCGCCAGCGCGCTACACCGAGGGTAGTCTGGTTAAGAAACTAGAAGAACTCGGTATTGGCCGTCCAAGCACCTATGCCACCATTATTGACACGGTGCAGACCAGGGGTTATGTCGAAAAGGGTAATAGCGAAGGCGAGGAGCGCGAAGTGGTAGTTATAAAAAGCAATGGCAGTGCCGTTACAGATACGACTGAGACTGAGAAATACGGCTCAACCAAGGGGCGATTGGTCGCCACGGCAGTTGGCAAAATGATTAGCAGCTTCTTAATTGAGCATTTTAACCGAATCGTTGATTATGATTTTACCGCTACAATTGAAGAAGATTTTGATGAAATCGCCAGAGGTGAACTTGAGCGCAATAAGATGTTGTCTAATTTTTACGAACCATTTCACAAGCTAGTAAAAAACTCCAAAGATATTAAGCGATCAGAGGTTAGTAATGCTCGCCTAGTCGGGCAGCACCCAAAGGAAAATCAGCCAATTTTCGCTCGCCTAGGACGTTTCGGACCAATGTTGCAACTAGGAGACGCCGAAAATGAAAAGAAACCACGATTTGCGCCACTACCAAAAGGGACGCAAATCGAAACCATCACCCTAGAGCAGGCAATTGAAGCTTTTAAGCTACCCAGAACAGTGGGTCAGACCAAAGACGGCAAGGACATTAAGGCTAATGTCGGCCGATTTGGCCCCTATATTCAGGTTGACAAACTGTTTGTTAGCATTAAACCACTCAATCCTATGACTATCACACTCGAAGAGGCCTTGGAGCTGTACGACAAAAAGCTTCAAGCCGAGAAAGACAAGAACATTGCTCAATGGGGTAGAGTTAGAGTCGTGCGTGGACCATACGGCCCGTACGTAACCGATGGCAAAACCAATGCTAAGATTGATAAGAAGCAAGACCCAGCTAAACTGACTGAAGAGCAAGCCCTAAAGCTTCTAGAAGAGCGAGCCAAAAAACCCACTCGTCGCCGAACGATCAGAAAAAGCACCAAGTCTACTAAAAAATAAAATATATATCTTATAAATTAGCAACATATTTTGTGTTGCTGTTGTCGATTTTGTGATATAATTAGCTACGATATAACATTTTTTGACGATGTACTAATAGTTGTTGCTTGACAAGGTGGGGTATATAGTCATATAATATATTTATATAAAAGGCAAGAGAGGATAAATTACAAAAATGGCCGACAAGAACCCATCGGTGGAACAGATTGACCTGAAAAAGGCAGCGAACAATATTTTGCAGGTGGTGGAGCAAGAGCGTGAAAAAGAAATTATAATACGCCGCTTTGGCTTAAAAGATCGACGCGAAACGCTTGAACAGATTGGCGGTTTTCTTGATATTACCCGCGAACGGGTTCGTCAGCTCGAGAAGGCTATTACTATTCGACTAAAAATTGCCGCCGAAGATAAAAAGATTACTGGTCTGGCACAATCAGAAAAGATCATTATTCGTAATCTTATTGAGCTCGGTCGAGTTGGCCGCCTCGGTGATTTGACTAATAAGCTCCTGGGCCGTGAATCAACCGGAGTTGAGCAATCACAACTTGCCTTTATTGCCGAAATCAGCAATCAATTAACTGTAATTGACGAGAATGACAATTATCACTACGCAGTCGGTATCGCCGACTATGGCGACAAAAAAGCCATCCGCGCTCGGGTTGATGAAATTGTCAGCGTAATTAAGAAAAACAAGAAACCAATGACGCTGGATGAGCTAGATACCAACCTAGACTATGAGCATCCAAGCCACATCGAGGCGCTAGCAAAAGTTTCTAAGAAGCTTGCTACCCTAAATGGACTCTGGGGGTTGATTAAATGGCCCGAGGTCAATCCTAAAAATATTAAAGATAAGATTTACGTAGTTCTGAGCCAGGCCAAGGAGCCGATGCACTTTTCGGAAATCAATCGATCTATTAAGACTAGTGATTTCAAGCGCAAAGACGTTACCAAACAAGCCGTTCATAATGAGTTGATCAAAGACGATCGCTTTGTATTAATTGGACGTGGTATTTATGCCTTGTCAGAGTGGGGCTACAAGAAGGGCACTGTGGCTGATGTTATCACCGCCGTCCTTAAAAACAGCAAAGAGCCAATGGGCCGCGACGACATTGTCAAGGCCGTCCTTAAAAAACGACAAGTCAAGGAAACCACCGTATTGCTAAACCTACAATCACGACCAGAGTTCAAACGGGTTGCTAAGGCAACTTACGTCTACCAACCGGTTGACGACAAAAAATAGCGTCTATTTAGGCAAAATCTACAACCCTAATGATGGTGTAAATGCTTAAAATATGCTAAAATACCGCCAGTATGTTACCCCTGTTTGCATCAGTTATAGGTAGCCTGTTTACTTTCTTGCTCAACTGGTATGTTTGGATGCCAATTGTTATTGTGTTGGTTTATCTAACCTGGCGCAATTACGAAAAGGTTAATTCCATCACCCCAACCGAGACCGATAATGTACTGCTATTATTAGAGATTCCAAAGACTAATGATAAGTCCGAATTAGCGGCCGAGCAGATGTTTGCCAGTCTACACGGCATCTTACGTGATCAAACTGGCACCATTCATCCACACCAGGAGCATCTGAGTTTTGAAATTGCCTCGGTCAATGGACAAATTAGGTTCTATGTTTGTGTGCCTCGACATCTACAAAACTTCGTTGAGGGACAAATCTATGCCCAATACCCAACCGTGCAAATAAAAGTCGCGGACGACGACTACACCACCCACACCAATCGGCAGGTTATCTATACAACCGACCTAGACCTAACTGACGTCGAGTTTCTACCAGTTAAAACCTTTGCTGGTTTCGAAGTTGATCCGCTGGCTGGCATTACTGGCACCCTAGCTAAACTAGAAGATAGCAACGAAGAGCTTTGGGTACAGCTGCTAATTCGACCGATTGCCGACGATTGGCACAAGCAAGCCGAGTCATGGATTGATAAGGTGCGCAGTGGTGGCGACAAAAAATTTAGTATCAATTGGCAGTGGATCGGATCACTCATTGAGGCCTTATGGCAACCGCCAGAAGGGGATGTTACCGAGAAGACAGTTGAGTTATCAGAACGCGACAAATCACGCATCAGTGAAGCCGAGAAAAAAGCCAATAAGCTTGGCTACCGCGTCAAGATTCAGCTCGCTTATTTGGGCAGCAATCAAGAGAACGCCCGGCTACGTATGCAAGCGTTGGTTGGGACTTTTAAACAGTTTAATAGTACTAACCTAAACGGCTTCGTCGCCAAACGCAATTCGTTCGACGAAAGCAATATTACTCGCTTCCAAAAGCGTAGTTTTGCTCAAAACGACGGCTTTATTTTAAATATCGAGGAGTTAGCGAGTGTTTATCATTTGCCACACACTAACGTCGAAACACCAAATATTGTTTGGGCTACCTCTAAGACCGCCGAACCGCCAGCCAAGTTGCCGGTTCTACGAGCTGGCGACCCAGTCAACCCAGAAGTCTCTGCCTTTGGATTAACCAATTTCCGAGGCATCCATCATCAGTTTGGCATGCTTAGGCGCGACCGCACGCGCCACCTTTATATTATTGGTCAAACTGGCGCTGGTAAGTCTGGCACACTCGAACTCTTGGCCCTAAGTGACATTTATCACGACCAGGGTTACGCTATTATCGACCCTCACGGCGACTTTGCGATTAATAATATGAAATTCATCCCCGAAAGGCGCATTAAAGACGTAGTCTACTTCAACCCGGCCGATACCGCTTTCCCAGTTGGTTTCAACCCGCTAGAAGTTAATCACCTAGGACAGCGCATTCTGGTAGCATCCGAGGTGATTGGCGTATTGAAGCGAATGTTCGGCGACTCCTGGGGTCCGCGCCTAGAACATATTCTGCGCTTTACGCTTTTGGCCCTATTAGAGCGACCTGGCACCACTATGCTTGACATCACTCGCATGCTCACCGATAAAGAGTTTCGTAAAGAAACTCTCAACTACGTCAACGACGCCGTTGTCTTGCAATTCTGGAAGAAAGAATTTGCTAGTTGGAATGAGAAATACGAAACCGAGGCAGTCGCGCCTGTTTTGAATAAGGTGGGAGCCTTTACTGCCAACTCAATTATTCGTAATATTATCGGCCAACAAAAATCCACATTTAATATTCGCCAGATCATGGACGAAGGTAAGATTCTGATCGTCAATCTATCGCGTGGTTTAATTGGTGAAGATAACGCCGCCATTCTCGGATCGTTCTTAGTCACCAAGATTCAGCTAGCCGCTATGAGTCGTGCTGATATTCCAAACGTCAACGACCGCCGACCATTCTACCTCTATGTCGACGAGTTTCAAAACTTCGCTACCGACTCTTTTGCGACTATTTTGTCAGAGGCCCGCAAATACGGTCTTAGCTTAACTGTCGCCAATCAATATATCGCTCAAATGCAAGAATCCGTCCGTGACGCAGTCTTTGGCAACGTCGGGTCGATTATCTCATTCCGCGTCTCCGCTGATGACGCACCAATTCTGGCTAAGCAGTTTGAGCCACAATTTGAGGCCCAAGATTTATTAGCAATGCATAATCGACACTTTATCATCAGCATGATTATTAGTGGTGAAAAACAAACCGCCTTCTCGGCCACCACCCTGAACTTGCCAGAGCCACGCCAAGATTTCTCGGCCCAAATAGTCGAATGGAGTCGCAAAAACTTTTCACGCCTCCGTGAAGAGGTTGAGGAAGAGATTCAAGACACTATTAAGATACCCGAACAATTTGATACCCCGTCCAGGCAGCGCTACAACGAAGCTAGGCAGGGCAGAGGCGACTCACGCGCCCCATTTGACCCAAAGAAAACTAGCCCCAATGCTGCCGCCCCATGGAGTGGAGTCGCTAAAGAAAACCAGCAACCAGAACGCAAGATAAACACCAATCAGTTGAAAGATTTAAAGGCTATTTTAGAAAACGAAAAAGCCGACGGCAGTCTAACAGGGGACAAGAGCGATAACCCAGATGATATTAAGGTAATTACGAGCAACAGACCACGCAAGCCACGTCGCAATAAATCACGTAACAAATCCTAGCCTCGTCATCTATTAACCTGATTTTTTGATTTCAATCGAGCACCGAACTAAAAGCGAACATAGATTTATTCATTCTTCTAGGCCGCAATCTAATTTCAAAATGATTGCTACAGAAAGGTCTGGCTCAACACGCAGCGCTAAATAAATGCCGCTCGGTAGATAAATAGCTGAGAGCCAGAATTTGATTAAAAATAAAGCCTAGTTAGCTATAAGCAAATACATAGGCAAAAGCAGGGGCGGATTGGCTGCGAAATAGATAATTAGTCGGTCACGGTCAAAAGCTAGGATAAAATACACGAACCTACATTCATGTTCCCGCGCTTATTCTTACGTCGCACAATATATCTTTTACGCATTTAATAGATTAACCAGCTTCTATATGAAGACTCGTCTGCCTTGCCTTAAAATCCCTCTCTTACCCCTATCGAAAGTAGGGGGCTGGCAGTATTCTTGTAGTCGGCGATTAACCATAGAGGTTCATTCTCTATTTCCAAGCTGTTAGTCGTAGAAACAATTGCTGTGGACTTAGCGTACGCGACAAAATCCACAGGACGTTTTCCACAGTCTTTTTTGCCTTATTTGCTTTTTTAGAAAAATATTTTTTACTACCCCTTTTCCCTACTTTTATGCCCTATTTGCTTTTCTACGATTTTGATATTATCATATATAATTTTCTCTTACCCTGACTTTAATTTCTACTATGTACAAAAACCGAACATGTCGGGTAGTGTGGAGCAGGAGCCCTATTTTATAGATTCTTAAAAAACTTGACTTGGCGCTAGCATTTTGCTAGAATCAGGAACAGTTGGCATATGGTTCAGCCAGCAAGGGACTGCCCTCCTAGCGCCCTACTGGCTGAACTATGTGCCAATTTTATTTGTAGTAAGTTTTGCGCTCTACTCTAACATCAAGATACGATGGGGATATGCCACGCTCTTGTAAATATTTGATTGACCGATTAGCATCATTAACTTGCTTAACCACGCTAGCTGAGGTTGTCATCTTGATAGGAAACTGAAGGTCATTAACATATATTTCGATCTGCCTAGTGGTCAACGGTGGAATAACAATTTTCTTAACCACTAAATTAGCTTGGTTGGCAACCGCCACCGCCTGTCCAATAAAACTAATAAAACTGTCGTTTGCTACACGATCAACTGACGATAGTGACACGCCAGACCGATCATCAACCACAACATCTGGATCAGCGAAATAGTTAATCATAAATGGAACACCTAGGGCATCAACGTAATATTTTTTACCAGAGCTCTCCCACATCACGACCGGCCGACGCGCTGTCAGCCTAATCTCGGAACGACGAAATCCAGTGGCAATAGACTCAATTCCAGCAATCTCCGGCGCCAGGGTCGCTATATAAGAATTAATTGAGCTGATGTTCAGAGCCATTTTAATGCGCTCAACAGGATTAGCCTTAAAATAGTCTGCCAGAATAGTTGTATATTTATCAACCCCCACTCCATTTGCACCGCTTACGACCACAACTGGACTATAGATTGTCTGCGTAACTATCACAACCATCGCTATAACCATACCCAGAGAAAACAATAAGAGCCGAGCGGTCTTAGCGCGACTGCGAGACAATGCTTGCAATTCAGCCCGAGCCGATTCCCTACCGACGCCAGACGTCACAACACTTCCACGCTGGAACCTAGTTGGGTTGCGCGCCAAACTACTACCCCGCCGACGCACCGAAATAGCGGGTTTACGTCTAATTTTGTCTAGGATTTTGCCTATCACTTCTCTGCCTCGCTCATGATCAGGTCAACAACCGCACCGGTGGCATCAGGATTAGCCAGACGATGAAAGTTGTCTAACATCTTCTTTCGACTGGCCAGATCATCGTCAGACAATATCTGTATAACTTTTTTAGTCAGCTCCTCTGGCTGATTAACCACTGTTTCCTCGTCCAGAACAATGGCCACACCGGCTTTCTTTAAGGTATCAGCATTCTTAATTTGATGGCCACCGGCCAATTTAATACTTGGCACCACTAGAGCCAACTTGCGGCTAGCCGCCAATTCCGCCAAAGTCGTAGCACCGGCACGACAAATCACTAAATCACTAGCCAGCACATATTGATGAATATCCGTAATAAAAGCTTTTACTACTAACGGGGCTGAGATCTGCTTAACAACCTCTTCATATTCAGCCTCACCACTAGCTAAGACAACCGAAAAACTCGACGAGAGTTGATGTTGACCGACAATAATAGCCCGGTTTAAACATCGAGCGCCTAAACCACCACCTGACACCAGCACCAGTGGCCTGTCGGACGAAAAGCCCAGGCTTTGCTTTAAATCAGCCTGTTGCGCCGAGCTGATTGGCCTATAATCAGATTGGATTGGTATGCCAGTAAATACCGTTTTATCTTTCGGATAAGAATAGTATTCGACCGGAAAGCCAGTAGCAATCCGAGCTGCCGACTTGGATAGTATTCGATTTGTCAGACCCGGTAAGGTGTCTGAGTCATGAATAATAACCTTGATCCTCAAAACTCGTGCCGCCAAACCGACTGGCAAGCAGACATAACCGCCCTTAGCAAAAATTAGATCTGGTCGCCAGACAATCAATTTAGCCAAGCTCTGAACTAAGCCGCCAACAAATCTAAAGAAGTCCTTTAGGTTAGGCCAAAAAATAGACCACATTAGGTGTTGCCACCATTTTAAATGGTGATAGCGTCGCATTTTGCCCGCCATAATCTTTTCAACCCGGATATCATCGCATTGCTCAAACAAGTTTCGTGCTGCTTGATAGACCTTTTTATCGCACCACAGCCTCATGTCATAATCAGCCTCCTTCTTTATTCTTTTGGCAATCGCCAAAAGTGGCGTGACATGGCCACCTGAGCCACCACCGACTAAAAGCAGCCGCTTATTAGACATTTAGGCTCCTTGTCTTTGTTTTCGCCTGATAATATGGCGTATGTGCCGTATAGGCCGAGGCCTGAAAAGCCAAACCTAGGGCTGCGGCAAGAAATATCATACTAGTACCACCGTAGCTTAAAAATGGTAAAGTAATGCCCGTCATTGGAGCTAAGCCAGTCATAGAGGCAACATTAAGCAATAGATGCGCAAAAATCCAGCCAAACACCCCGATGAAGACCAGACGGCCAAACATGCTGTGAGAATAAATAGCACCACGCAACAAGCGCCAGAGCAAGGCGGCAAACAGCGCCAGAATCGCCATGGTACCGACAAAGCCAAAAACCTCACCAATGATTGGGAAAATCGAATCGTTAATAGCCTCTGGCAAATAGCCAGTTGACTGGATACTATTACCCACACCTAAGCCAAACAAACCACCACTTCCCAATGCAATCTTTGCCTCTATACTATGTCGGTTGGAGTTGCTCATGGTAGCACTATCACCCTGCGAGAAGGTCTTGATACGCTCTAGGCGATATGGTTGGGCGATAATTGCTAGAACCCCAAAGACAGCAATGGTCAACACTAGGCCAGCTATATACACTCGCTTTATACTGGTCATCCACAGCATAATAAGCAAAAAAGCTACTAACGACAGACTAGTGCCTAAGTCCTTTTGCCAGACCATGGTCATAAAAACCGCCACGCCAATCAGGCCAGCTGAATAAAACAGCGACTTTGGCTGATTAATAAAATTCTTCTCAGAAAGATACGACCAAAAGAAGGCGAAGAATATTAATAGACAGATTTTTAAGACTTCCGCAACCTGAATCGACAAGCCGCCAATGCGCAACCAACGACAGGCACCAAGCGAACAAACCGCATCGGGATAGATTTTAGACACAACAAATAACAATATGCAAAGACCGTAACCCACCAACAATAGCCCGGTTTGGTACTTCTTTATTTGATCAAATGAGATATATCGCATAACTAAAAAGGCAAATACCGCAAGCAGAACCGACACAAGATGTTTAATAAAATAATAATACTGATTAGTGTCGGCACCTCGAACTCGGTTGGAAACGTTTACAATCTGCGGGCTAATTGCAAACATAACAATCAACCCGAAAAGCCACAAAAGAGCCATGAATAAGACTAGGTAGTAATCGGGACGGTGACGACGAACAATTTGACTACCACTCACTCGCCTATTCCTGCCCTGCTGGGAAGAAGAGAAGACCGACGGAGTATGCTTGATACTTTGTAGCATAGCTAAAAAACTCAGCGACGCTACTGACGAACGCTCAGTTTTACTGGGTTTCTGTGGTTGGTAATAGCGATAACTCATCTAATATGACCACCCATTATTGCCGTTAGCAAACCAATAACAGCCGCGCCGATACCAATTAGCCAAAACCTAGCAGTAATCTTTGTTTCTGGCCAACCCTTAGCCTGAATATGCTGATGTAATGGCGCTGATATAAAAATTTTGCGATGAAAGAATTTTTTAGACAAAATTTGAATTAAGCTGGAGCCGGCCTCAACCACAAATATAATTCCAATCAATGGCAGTAGCAGAAACGAGTCTGTAAACATCGCCACCACCCCGAGGGCCGCGCCCAGTGCGAATGCGCCAGTGTCGCCCATCATGAAACGAGCCGGATAGACATTAAACCAAAGATAGCTAAACAAAGCGCCGACGATTGTCATGCAAAACGCCGCCAACAGCCCATTGCCCTGCAAAAGAGCGATGATACCGTAGGTAAAAAAAGCAATAGCCGACAGTCCGCCCGCTAGCCCATCTAGGCCATCACTTATATTAACCGCATTGCCAGTTGCTACGACAGCGAAAGCAAATATTGGCACAATTAACCAGCCTACATGCAAGCTGCCAAAGAAAGGTATATAAATTGAGTTATAACCTAATTTTATAAAGAAGAACATGCCCAGAACCACCCCCAGGGAAAGTATCATGGTAAATTTAATGCCAGAACGCAAGCCAGCTACGCCCTTGCCGTCGCCAAAGACATTGATAATATCGTCAACTAAACCGACCAAACCACCAACTACAAAAGCCGCCAATGGTAACCAGGTTTGACGACGATCTAAATTGAAAATAACTGTAGCTACAACCACCACAATTAACATAACAACCCCAGCCATCGTTGGTAATGGTCGCTTAAACTTCTTAGCGTGCAGCTTATTAAAGACGGTCAATTTTTCGCCAGTGGCAGCCGCCTGACGCTGCTTTTTCCAGAACTTATACTTGTAAGCAAAGTGTGTGTAGATCGGTGTCAAGACTATGGCCCCTAGCAGGGCTATCAAACAAAGTAATATACTTAATTCAAAACCTTGGATAATTTGCTCTTTCATATTGTATATTTTACTCCTTTGGGGATATTTTTAAATATTGGATCAGCCAATTCGAAATCTGCCCAAAAATGGGCGCCGCCTCAGATCCACCAACCAAATAACGATCCTTAGCTGCAACCTGCACCATAATTACATATTCGGGTCGATCGCCACCACCATAACCGAGATAACTAGCAATTGTCTGAGTTTTGATATACTTGCCATCACGCAAAGTCTCACTGGTGCCGGTTTTGCCGCCAATCTCAAAGCCCGCGGGATCCAATCGCCCAGTACTGTCATCTGAACGGCTCTTAACTATCATATTGCGCAAAGTGCGCGAGGTTGTTGGAGTTACAACCTGGCGAACTGGCTTCGCAACCTCATCTGGCTTGAACTGGCCATCCTGATCAATTGCGCCTGCCACAATAGTTGGCTGACAGTATTTACCCTCATTAATAACGCCCGAGAAAGCTGACGCAACCTGCAACATGGTCACGTTCATGCCCTGACCAAAAGCCATGTTAGAGTAACGTACGGCATTTCCTTCGTGACTAGTCGGTGGAACAACCACGCCAGTAGTTTCTGGTAATTCAATGCCAGTCTTTTGACCCAAACCAAGATCATCATGGAAGTATTTGTAAAGCAGTTTAATTGACTTGGAGTTAATCTGCCCCCCGCCAGCACGCGACAAGATCTCCACCATTCCAGTATTCAATGAATAACGCATGGCGTCCTGCATGGTCACATTGCCAGTACGACCCTTGATGGCATTAACAATTGTCCGATCTGCCACTCTAACTTTGTCGGTGTTATAGAAGGTAGTTTCTGGCGTCACAATCCCCTCATTTAGGCCCATAGCCATAGTTAAGGTTTTTACAACTGAGCCAGGTTCATACGGAACCATGGTTATACGATTATTAAATAAACTTACGTCCGAAACCTTGTGATATTCGCTAGGATCAAAACTGGGATAGTTAGCCATTGCCATAACGAAGCCATTATTAGGGTTTAATACCAGCACACTAACCTCATCGACTTTAAAACGATCGACCGACTCTAAGACAACTTTCTCTACCTGAGCTTGTACATTCTTGTCAATTGTCAGGACTACGTCGTCTCCATCCCGAGCAGGGACATGAACGTTCTGCTCGCCGATTGTCAACGGCACCTTAGCCACATCGGTAACCGATTCTAATAAACCATCCTGGCCACTAAGTCGTTTGTTTAGGCCACCCTCGACGCCATATTGGCCGCCATCAGCATTAACAAAACCTAAGACCTGCGCCGCCAAAGTCCCCTCAGGATAAACTCGCTTAGAGAACTCTTGAAAACCGAGGCCAGCTAATTTCATCTCTTTTAGCTTCGCGGCCTGCTCTCTAGTTAAGTCAGTAGCCACCACCTGATAGCGACTACCTGATTTAGTGAACCTTTCGTCTAGTGTGTCTGGCTGTAAAATATTATCTTTGGCTAGCTCTGTTAGGGCTGATTTAATCGCCCCCTTGTCTTTCACCACCATTGGATCAATGAAGGCTTTATAGACCGTTGAGTTCATAACTATCGGTGTCGGCCCATTGCTATCCATGGCGTAAATCAAGCCACGCCGAGCTGGGATAGTAAGCTTCTTAACCTGTTCTTTATAGGCCATGTCGGTATATTTACTATGCGACACAACCTGTATGTAAAACAACCTAACTATAAAGACCGCAAAAGTAATTACTACTACTGCCACAATCAAACTAATACGCGAATCTCTTGCTGGCGATTTTTTCATAAGCATTATTATACCGTAAAAAATGGTCGCTGAATACTGAGCGACCACCTTTATATTTAGGCTCTTTCTTAATTCCGAACGTAATCAACGCTTGAGGCCGGCGTCATGTTTTGTGCCACCGTGCTACTAGTTAGAGTTTGAATTGAAGCCAAACGAGCTTTTTCAATCTCTAAGTTAGTCTTGCGCGAACTAAGTTCGGCAATTTTAGCGTCAACCTGACTTAGCTGATAGTCGTAACTTGTTACACGAGTTGCCTGAGTTAAATAAATCAAGCCAAGAACGGTAACCATTAGACCAATCATCAGGGTACTGGTTATCGGTCCAAGTTTGATAGCCGACTCATAAGCGGAAATATTTTGATTGCGCCCGTAGTTATAGCTCGACGAACGCCGTTTTGAGACATAAGTTGTTTTATTTTTGCGATTCATGTACTTTTTATTGTTTGTTTTTTAATATTCGAGAAAATCCCCTCACCGCTCGGAACTAATTTTGGCCCCGAGCAGTGAGAACTCCATTAACTAACTGACAAAGGCACTAGCCAATTCGAACTGCAATTTTGCAAGCTCGAGATCGGTTTGCGACTTGAATTTGTTTTGGCATGTTGCCTCCTGTTTGTTTTTATTTTTTGTAAGCCCCGCGGAGCATAGCGCTACGCGAGCGCGGATTGAAAGCTTTTTCAATTTTGCCACTAACTGGTTTACCAGCAGCAACCAACTCCCCCGCCAATCCTTTGCGATATTCTTGTTGTAAAAATCGCTTGACTAGACGATCTTCTAAGCTATGAAAAGTGATAATCGCTAAGCGACCACCTGACTTCAATAACTTCGGTAGAAGTGGTAAAACTTGTTCAATCTGAACTAATTCTTGATTCACTTCTATCCGAATCGCTTGAAACAATTTTGTAGCGGGATGAACGCGACCCCGCCGACCGAATTGTTGTTCAATTAGGCCGGCTAAGTCGGTCGTAGTTTTAATTGGACGATGATCGATGATGTTCTTAGCAATTAATTGAGCAGTTTTAACACTCTCTTCTCCATACTCATGGATTATCCTTACTAATTGCTTGGCTGGATAGCGGTTTACCACATCATCAGCCGTTAGGCGATCATTCTGGCTCATACGCATATCCAATGGAGCCTTTTTGTTAAAAGAAAAGCCCCTTTCGGCCACATCCAATTGTGGCGATGACACACCTAGATCTAACAGAATCATGTCAAATTGACGATTCTCCTCAATCAGGGACTGAGCAGCTGAAAGATAATCTTGGTGTCTTAACTGCACTCCTAGTGATAAACTACGAATATAGTCAATTGCCACCTGATCACGGTCCACCAAGATCGTTTGATCTGGGGACTGTGTTATCTTTAAAACCGCTTGAGCATGCCCCGCAAAACCGGCCGTTAAGTCCAAATAAGACTCCCCTGTCTGCGGCTGGAGAGTTCCTAGAGTTTGGCTTAATAAAACTGGTATGTGAGGTGATTGCTTCATGTCATCTTAATTTCCATTCTAGACCGGGTATCCAGTAGCTTGACTGTTTGTTTTTGTGCAGTTTTTGTTTTATTAACAGATAAGGTTTACCGATTCCTTTAAGGGAGTTAAAAGCAATCGTTTGAGAGACTTATTTGTTTGTGAGGTGAATTTTTTGGGAGGTGTGTGTGTTGATAAAGGTTCAGCTTGTTTCTCGCACTAGGTAAGCATGCCCCTAGGCCAAGCTACCAGGTATCCAGTCTAGAATGAATTGTTAATGTGCAGGACGATTTTAGGCTTCAGCATTCGGAGCCGTTAATCGCCAGTACTTGCCAGCGCGAATCGCTACCACGTCCCGATCAATTCCAGCGTAATCGAGCAAATGTTGTTCGACCGTCACACGACCCTGTTTTTGGTCGAGTGCCGCGCTAGTCTTGCCGCGACGAAACCGTACGTTGAGGTCAGCCACCCTCTCATCGAGAATACTTCCCCGCAACGCTGGTTCAACTTCGCTATCCCAAACGCCTTGAGCGTAAAGGTGCAAATACTTGCCAAATCCTCGGGTGATAATAATGCCGTCTTTAAATTCTTCGCGCAATTCCGCTGGGATGGTTAAACGATGTTTATCATCCAGCTTCCTTTCGAAGTAATCTAGTTGCATTTTACCCCTTAGACTTATTTTTTATTTTAGTGGTTTTTGTGTTTATTTATCCACTGACTCTATTTTACTACCCACCGCCACCCACTGCAATACCCTTTTTACCCATTTTTGCCAAATTAAAAGTTATCCACTGAAATGTGGATAACTTTTAATATTCCTTCCCCATTAGCCAAGCGACACTAGCAATAGTCGGATACTCGGGTCGGCTTGAATTACCAGCCAAGAAGTAAAAATCATTAAATTAACGAAGAGCGATACAACTAGAATTGACACGAGCAAATCATGCTCTGTCGTGCGAATCGCCATCATTTCTTCTGGCAACTTTTTGTCGTATTTACTCTCTGGAGTTTCTCCCCACTCATTGAGTTTGGCTAGAAAACTATTCTTTTTGACTTTTTTGTTTTGTTTTTTCATGATACTTTTATGGTAGCACAAAAGTGACAAAAAGTCAATGTTAAGATTTTACTAACTGCCGAGCTTGCTCGTACAGACAAACCGTCACCGCCATTGAAAGATTCAGCGACTCAATAGCTGATGACTGCGGTATTAAAACTGATTGATCAGCAAGTTTTTCCATATCTGCCGTTAAACCACCTCCTTCATTACCAAAAAGCCAAGCCACCGACTCTCGCAAATCAACCTTTGTAATCGCCATCTCCGCGTGTGAACTGGTCGCCAATATTTTATAATCATTTTTGATTTGCTTAATAAACTGACCTAGGTTAACGTTTTCATAGACTGGCAGATTAAAGCAAGCGCCCATGCTAGCCCTAACCACCTTGGGAGAAAAAACCTCAACTGAATCTTCTGACAACAGAGCTGCCCCAACGCCAAAAGCTAAAGCACTACGTAAAATTGTGCCTAAATTTCCTGGATCCTGAATCTTTTCCAAAAGCAAAATTGGCTTTTCGCTCGGATTAAAATCTCGCCAATCTAATTTTGGAGTCTTAATAACACCAATCACGCCTGGTGAAGTTTCAACTTGCGACAACTTGGCTAGTAGAAAGGATTTTAAGACAACCTGCCGAGCGCCAGTGGATTTTCGTAACAAATTAGCAATCACCGGTTCTCCCAACCGACTCTCGTCAAAAATAATCATTTCTGGCAAACGCCCTGAGTCTAAATAATCATCAACGATTTTAACGCCATCAAAAACACTCAAACCAGCCTCACGTCGTGCTCGACGATTAGTCGCTAGTCGCAGTAACCTTTTAAAAGTGGGGTTTTTGGTTGAGGTAATTTCTTCCATCTCTCAGCCTATTGTATCACAACAGCATTTTGCTCTACTGCTTAAGTCGTAAATTTGGGATTTTAGTTTATAGCTATTGACTTTCTGTCACGGTTATGCTAATATAGAAGTACGGTTGATTCAGGAATGAAGAAACCGCGCACCAAAACAAATTGTAAATTGTAGAGTAATGATTCATGATCCATTTCGGATGTGTGGCGGTCGAAGCCACTAAACTTGGTTAAGTTATGAGATTAGCTAAAAAGGCAAAACATAGCCGTACTACCGAAAACAAGAGAGTCTGGATTGTTTTAATCTCTCAACCTGGTTAGGCGGAAGTCGCCCTCCTGTTACTTCTTTCCTAGCCGGATTGAGAGGTTAAAAACCTCTCAATTTATATAAAGCTCCCCCACTTTTTACTTTTAGGGGGAGTTTTTCTTTTTTGTATAAGTTATTTAACCAACTCGTCAATCGCCACGCGACTTTGTTGGGCGGTGTCGCGGTCGCGCACTGTTACCGTATTATCTTCGAGCGTATCAAAATCAATCACTACACAGTACGGCGTGCCAATCTCGTCTTGGCGACGATAGCGCTTACCAATATTGGCGTTATCATCCCACATAACTTGACCGTGTTTTTGCTTCAAGGCTGCATAAACCTCGCGCGCCTTTTTGACTAGCTCCGGCTTGTTCTTTAGCAGTGGCGAAACTGCATATTTAATTGGCGCCAAATGTTCTGGTAGCTTCAGATAAACTCGTTTTTCACCCGACACTTCGTCTTCAGTATAAGCAGTCGAAAGCACCGCCATGACTGCTCGCTCGACACCAAACGACGGCTCAATAACATGCGGCACAAAGCGCTGATTAGTTCCCTTGATGGTGTATTCCATGCTCTTGCCACTATTTTTCTGAATATTCATCAGGTCAAAATCGGTGCGATAAGCTAAACCAAACATTTCGTTGCGACCGCCCGGATAATCAAATTCGAAATCAACCGTGCGTTTAGAATAATGAGCACGGTCTTCCGCTGAAACCTCTAGTTTATGAACCTTGTCTACCGGTAGACCAAGCGCACTGCACCAGTCTTCGCATAGCCCAACCCATTTCTCAAACTCAGCCTCCCAGTTGTCTGGATTAATAAAATACTCAATTTCCATCTGCTCAAACTCTCGAGTTCGGAAAATAAAATCACGTGGCGAAATCTCATTACGAAAAGCTTTACCCTGCTGAGCGATACCAAACGGCAGGTCTGGATAAAAATTATCAACTACGTTTTTATAATTAGTAAAAATACCCTGGGCGGTTTCTGGACGCAAATAAGCCACGGCATCATCGCTCTCAGCCGCCCCAACCCAAGTCTTGAACATCATATTAAAAGTACGGGACGCGGAGAGCTTGTTGCCATCTGGACTTTTGATGCCTTTTTCGATTATCAAATCGTCCATTTGTTTCATCGTTAAACCATCGGCATCAACACCGTTGTCGCGCAAGATATGATCAGTACGATAGCGTCGGTGATTAACAGTATCTTCGCAAAGTGGATCAACAAAGGTATCAACATGACCGCTGGCTTTCCAAACTGCTGGATTCATAACGATCGCCGCATCAACGCCATACATATCGTCGCGACCATCAACAAACATTTGCCACCACAAGTTCATAATATTCTTCTTCAGAAGCAACCCCAACGGACCGTAATCCCAAGTACCACTTAAACCACCGTAAACATCACTACCTGGGTAAATAAAACCGCGCCGCTTACAAAGTGCCACAATTTCACCCATCTTATCCATCTGTTTCATATCTTATAATTGTACACTAAAAAACTATCGAAAATCAATTAATCGCGGCGTGCGCTCGAGCAACCGATAGAACCGCCGGGCTAAAATCAGCTATGTCTTTAACCTTTAGGGCAATAGCTAACGGTGAAGACAATAACAGGCGCAATATTTTAATATGATCGACTTTTAGCATTCCGTTTGAAGAGACAACCAGGCCCTTGTTTTCCAAATCGTAATCGTATTTTGTCTCCGCCGATAAAACCCGGCCATCGACATCGTTTACGAGATTTAAAGTTTCGCCTAACTCACTAGCAAGCTGTAGATAGAACCAAGCCTGGATTAAGTCAAAATCGGCTGTTGATTGATTTAGTGCTTCCAGAACTTGCTTGGTAATATCGAACCATTCACCACCCTCAATCTCTCGACTAGATTTACTAATTTGCCGAAGCGCTAAGTGGGCAAAATTTAGACGATCATAATCAGACAAAATCGCATCAAAAAAGCATATTAAGCGGGCCGACGTAATTGTTTGTAGATCACCCCGCCCCTCCACCAACACCACATCGGTCAATGAGAGCATTTCAATGCCGCCCGCTAGCTTGCTTTTTGATTTGCGAGCCCCGCGGGCAATCGCTGAGATTTGCCCAAGCGGCGTGATCAAATTCAAAATCCGATCAGCTTCGCCGTAATTAGTCCGGCGCAAGACGATCGCCTGGGTCCGCACAAACTTAGACATCATCGCCCACCATATTCAGCGCTTCAGCTACATAGTCGGCAATGTCGGTTGGTTGCATAGTCGATTTATCAATCAGGTGCACTACACCCGCTTGGCGTAAATAATCTGCGTTCATTTGACTGGCCGCGCTCGTGCATACCAGAACTGGAACCTTGGCGGTGTCAGCATAAGACATAATTTCTTGTAAAAAACTCAGGCCATTAGCAGCAGGCATTAAGATATCTAATACCACCACATCCGGCCTAAAATCATCCATCGCCTCCATGCCCGACCAAACATCAGGCGCAATTTTTACATCATACTTTTTTAGCAAGGTTCGTTTAACCAAATTTGCAAACAAAGCATCGTCGTCAACAATCAGCACTCTAGGTGACTTCATAATAGTGACAACTGCTTAGAGGTATCAAGATCAATAAAGAAAGTGGCGCCATCATCATGAGCAATACCACCAATACTAGCCTGCATGGCGCTAGCAAACTGGTCAGCTAAATAGAGCCCGAGACCGCTACTGAGCGGCCTGGACGACTGGGTGCCCGGTACAATTGGTTGACGCCCTTTTAGGCTACGCCAAACTTTTAGCGGCAAACGCGGGCCATAATCGCGGACGGCGATGCGAATTTTCTGTGGTCTCTTATGAAGTGAGATGTTGATTTCCACAGGGTGCTTCTGATCGGCATAGTGCAGTGCGTTATCACAAAAATTTACTAGAACTGATTTTAATAAATCATAGTTAGCCATTGCTAAATAATGTCGCCGCTGCTGTGAGCGCACAACCAGACGCTTTTGATTAATTTCATAATAGCCGGCCATCTCTTCGGCCACCTGACGACAAACTTCAGTCGGGCTCAGTGGCTCAAGATTAAACTCTAGTTGTTCTAAATTGCCAACTCGCGCTAGATCGTTAGCCAGCCGTAAGCCTCGTTCGCTAACCGCCACAATTTGCTGTAAATACTGCCTAGCCTCTTTTTGGCTTAGAGACTCATCGCCACTCAAGAAGAGCGATAATTGACGAACCAGGCAAAGTGGCGACTTTAACTCGTGCGCTATCGCTACTAGCGAACTGTCCAACACCAAGTCAGCTGACTTTTCTTCACCCATACTCACGCTATTATTCTAGCATGAGAAAGGCTATTTATTAAACGTAACGGTTTTTAGAATAGTATTAAAGTCGGGTATAAATATCTGGGCATCGGTCTGTAAAATAACCGTTTTGTCACGAATCTTGAATACCACTGCCGAACCAACAATATTTTTAGACAAGTTACCATTAAATCTAGTGCCTAACACGCTGTTATCGGCTGTGCCCAACGTAATCGTCTCGGTCTTAATTTCGCCCTTTTTTATTTGAGCGTCGTACTTCTTGACCACATTCTCGTAAGACTGGGCTTCAATACTCATCCTCAGAGCATATCTAGTATCAGTAGAAATTGGTGGGACGCCGCCGGGATTTAAATAAGCCGAATATGGCATACCAGATCGATTGACGTGCAAACTCCAAGTTTTAGGGTACATAAAAACCAAACGACCAAAATCGTCTGGGCCAGTAAACTGGTAATTCGGCTGCTTTTCGCGCTCAGCAAAGTCGGCTTCAAGCTTTTCAGCCTGCACTTTTGTCGCCTCAGCCACCCTAGTGGCTGAAATGGTATCAACATTGTTCTTTTGATCAGAATATTGCATCCAGAGCCAAATCGAAAATCCGCCCAAAGCCGCAGTAAGCAGACCAAATAATATTGCCAACACGAGGGACACTCGCCCTTTTGGCTTAATTGGCGCAACTGGCGCCGGTGAAGAATAGAAACTCTGATTTTGCATAAGCTTATTATATCTCAAAAGATTACAATTTTACAACACACATATAGCTAATAAGCAGTCGCTAATTTACAACTTAGTAATTTGATTCTTTAAAGCCTCGAGCTGATCGGTTATGTCTTTTAGTAAAGCTTGAGCTGATTGATATTTTTGCACCGCTTGTTCGATATCAAAATCATCACCCGCAAACCAAGCTGTTATAGCCTCCAGTTCGGCAATTTGTTCTTTAATAGTTTTATTTTTCTTGGACATGTTTTACCTCCGCGGTTATAAAATATTTACTCGTTTCAACCTCTACACTCGTGCCAGGCTTTATGGCGCCACGCACAATTGCATAACCTCTTTTTAGCACTCGCTCTGGGTTGTAGGATCTTAACAATCGATCAAAAGAGCTAACCACCTCTCCCAACGCCTGAAAGCGACTGTCCAAAGCACTAACTACACCACCCATAAGTTCGCCAACCACACGGGCCTTATCAGCTAGGCGATCAAGTGCGACCGTCCGCACTGACGCAACCTTTTCAGTAGCTAGTTTAATAAAGTCGTCCCGGCTGGGAACGATGATCTGTGCCGCATGACTCGGTGTAGCAGCTGCCACATCAGCAGCCAGGTCACTCAGGCTCTGATCAACTTCGTGACCTATGCCAGTAACAACTGGAATACGGCTAGCGGCAATCGCTCGCACTAGCTTTTCGTCATTAAAACAGGCCAGGTCGTCAGCACTGCCACCACCCCGCACGATTGCGATAAGCTCTGGCGCCTCGGCCATCTGGTTAAATTTTTCAATCGCTTCAATAATCTGATCAGCCGCCGAGTCTCCTTGCACCTGAGTGTGACGTAAAAGTATTTCTAAACCGCCCCAACGCTCACCTAAGATCCGAATAAAGTCCGCATAGCCAGCTGCCTGTTCTGACGACACAACACCAATGGATTCCGGCAAGTAAGGCAAGGCTCGCTTGCGTGACGCATCAAACAAACCCTCATTAGTTAACTTTTCGCGCAAAATTTCTTGCGCCTGTTTAATACTTCCCTCACCAACCGGGACGATCCGATCAATCACTAAACTAAACTTACCCCACTTGGTAATTTGTGGTCGCGCATGAGCTCGCACCCTCATGCCATCTTCCAGCGGCTGGCGCAAGTAGAATAACGACATAAAACAGTTTACACTAGCCGACTCGTCCTTCAAATCAAAGAAAACGTATTTATTTTGATTAATTTTAAAGCTCGCTACTTCGCCTTCGATTTCTAGGCTCGGGTAAGCATAGTCCAGGGTTTGATTTAGAACCTCAATCAGATAACTTGGTGTAAAAATAATTACTTGCTCCACAGGTTAAAGTATATCACCAAAACACTGCATGGGTGTTATACTTTAAAGTATATGTTAATTGCTATTTTGGGACGACAACCGGATCTGTCGCTGGCAGAGCTAGAAAATTATTTTGGTAGCAGCCTGGTGACCAGGTTCAACCATGACATTGCTCTGGTGCAAGCCGACCACGCCAACATCAATCACTTTGGCGGCGTCTTGAAGTTCGCTCACGTCAAAGACGATGTTACATCTAAATCACTTCAGCAGAACTTAAGAGACATCGAAAAGAGCTGCGCCAAAAACATTCCAACCGACCAGGGAAAAATCACCCTAGGCCTTAGCTGGTACGGCAATCAAATTCCTTTGAAGCTACTACACAATCTGGCGATGAAAACCAAATTTAGCCTTAGAAAAGCTGGTGCCAGTGTGCGGCTACTACCAACCGATCAATTAACAATCTCAACCGCCACCGCTCACCACAATCAATTGGGCAAGAACCCAAAGAAGATTGAAATTATAGTAGCTAGTAACAAAAACCGCGTCTTAGTTGGGCACAGCATCGGCGCACAGAACATTTCTGCTTACCGAGACCGAGACCAAAAACGCCCAAAACGAGACAGTAAAGTCGGCATGTTGCCGCCTAAGCTAGCACAAATTATCATTAATCTATCTCGCCCCCATCCAGCCGCATCAGACAGAAATCTTACTCTACTTGACCCGTTTTGCGGCACCGGAGTTATACTCCAGGAGGCTCACTTACTCGGTTTCGACATAATTGGTAGTGATATTGAGCCGCGCATGGTTGATTACTCGCGCCAAAACTTAACCTGGCTATCAAAAGAGGCTCAACCCAAGCTTATAGTTGGTGACGCTACCAAAGCCCAATGGCCGCACTTTAATTGCGTTGCTAGCGAAGCCTATCTCGGCAAACCTTTTGGCACCGCTCCCACTGCTAGCCAGATCATGACTGAGAAAAAATTAGTCGAACCGATTCTGACTCAATTTTTAAAAAATCTACGTCAACAAATACCCGATGACGGCCAGGTTTGCCTAGCCGTACCCGCCTGGCTGCAGCCCGACGGTACATACGCTGATCTAAATCTAGTTCAACCTAAGCAAATCGAGCAACTAGGCTTTTGCTACAAATCGTTCGCATTGGTTAGTAGAGACCTGCTTTATTGCCGACCTGGGCAGTCTGTCGCCCGGCGGTTACTGGTGTTGCGACCAAAAAATGATTGACTGATTCGCTAAAATGATGTAAAATGTACGAAGTTTTATCTAGGTCAAATAACATAATCAACACACGAGGAGTAAATTTAGATGTCAACAGTTAAAGCTGGTGGATCAAGCAAGAACGTCCACAACAATCCGGGCCAAAGGCTTGGTATTAAGCGTTTCGCTGGCGAGAAAGTTAACGCCGGAGAAATCATTGTCCGTCAAGTCGGCTCAAATAAAATCGCCGGCGACGGCACCTATATGAGCAAAGATTTTACAATCCACGCCGCCAAGGATGGAGTTGTTAACTTTAAGAAGATTAAGAAAACTCGCTTCACTGGCCGAACTGTACCACGAACCCAAGTCGTAGTTGAGTAAAAACAAATAGTCACCTAAAAATAGCCCGATACTGGGCTATTTTCTTAGCCCAGCGTTAGAGACCAGCCAGTCTTTATAGATGTCCAGTATAGCTCGCGCTACCAGCTCGGAATCGTGACGAATTAATGTGCGCTGAGCCGCCATCGGATCACTTTTAGCACCGCTTTGCCAAATCTGATTAGACAGTAGGTTTCTCCCAATAGTCTTGTAGTGCCGATTGTCAAAGTCCCTCTCACAATAATCAACTGGCATCTCGCCGTCTTTAGCATATTTTTTTAACAACTCTCGGCTAGGCTTCTCGGTATTATAGAGCACGTAATCAACCACCGGATACCCAATAAAGCGCTCAATCTCAGACACGTAGTCTTTAACCCGATATCCATCGGCATGCCCAGGCTTATTAACCAAATTGCAAACTTGAACAATCGGTGCCTTAGCTTTTGCTAAAGCCTTACCTACCCCGGGCACGATCAAGGTTGCGGACAGACTATGATATAAGCTACCAGGCGCAATCACCACCAAATCAGCCTGACTAATAGCCGCCAAAGCGCGTGGATTGACCTTAGCCCTTGGCTCTAACCACAACTCTGGTTTATTCTTTTTAAAATCGGACATTTCAATGTTATATTGCCCTCGCACAATCTTGTCACCAAATTTAGCCACCAAGGTAGTGTTAGTTAATGTAATAGGCTCAACAGTACCGACAATGTTTAAAACCCGACTTGCCACCTTAACCCCTTCAGCAAAATCACCAGTCATCTTTTCAAGCGCCGATAAGAAAATATTGCCAAAAGTATGCCCCTCCATTGAGCCAGAGTCAAAACGATAGCTAAACAGATCACGAACTTCTGGCGTACGCGATAATGCCACCAGACACTGTCTAACGTCGCCGGGTGGTAAAACACCCAGTTCATCGCGCAAAACCCCCGTTGAGCCGCCATCATCTACCATATTAACCAGGGCGGCAATTTGACTAGTGTGATTCTTTAGCGCCGACAGCAAAGTGAAACTACCAGTTCCACCGCCGATCAAAGCGATTTTTATTTCAGTTGGAGCGAAAATTTGGTATCTTACCATAAGCCCTAAGCTAGCCGCGTGGCGGCTCGCCCTCTGGCTCACCCATCACCTTCTTAGACAACACCTCGTAACGCTTATTGGAAACCGACGCTAACATATAATCTTCGTTAAGTAGCCCTAAGAACATATCAAGATCATTACCATCCATAATAATGATCGCATTTTTGTCGTCAGTCATTAATTCTAGCTGCATAGTGTCGGCGTATTCAATTAATTCTTCCTGGCTCATCTCCGGCAATTCCAGTTTTTGTAATTTAGCAAGCGTGCGTTTACGTTCACGCGCTAGTGTCTGAATAGTTAAGCCATCTGGCAAAACCAAGCTGTATTTCTCCTCAATGGCCCTGATTTTTGCCTCAGCAATCATGGTTTTTTGATAATCATAACTAAATAGCCTTTCAAACTTTAGTGGGCTAAAAACAAATATCTGCCTACCAATGAACAGGACTTGATTATCCAGCGGCATCTTTAAGGCTACGTCGCTACTTAACGACTCAATCTTATTAACATTCAACTGCCAAGCGGTTGGACCACTAACTGCCTGCGAGACCGATAGTCCCTTGGCAATAAAGAATGGTTCTAGACCTGACTGAGCAGGTGGCTCAACTCGTACAATCACGCCCTTTATCTTAAAGCCATATTCTTCAAATGAATAATCAGCAATCTCATTTTGACGGTTATTTAAGAAGTCCAACAAATAGCTCGCTCGCTCTACTTCTTCTAGAGAAGTAGTCAAGATCACATCTTTGGTTTTATCGATAACCTCGTATGGTATAACCGACAACCCGGTCTCGGCACCCTGATTAACCGAGTTGATTAAATCGTAAAGAAATACTGTCTTGGCTTGGTTGACTATATCACTACTGAGCTTTAAGCGAAACGGTGTAAAAAACCGATTGAATATATACACCTCAACATCAAAATCTTTCTTGTGCTGTTCCGCCAAGTTAGCCCAGCTAAACAGATCAAATTTACTAACTTTTTCCACTTTTTCCGCCATATCAACCTTTCTGTTTCTCAATTTCAATATATTCTTGAGCCCGCTTCATGTGATCTAAATCCAAACTCGCCAAGACTTCTTCCAGCTCGCGAACATCGCCCCAGGCGTCGTCCGAAAGAGTTTGTTCGATTTTTAGATAATAGGTCTCGTGATTGTCAATTGTATCAAGGCTAATCAGTATATTGCCCGCCAAAACTTGACTGCGAATCTTAGTCACCTGGCCATAGAATTCATAACCGATATGCGCCACAATGTGTGCCAATTGAGTGTTATCAAAGATTTGTGTGTGGTAATAAACTATGGTGTTATCAGCCATGAACCGCTTAAACACTAGCTGATGTGTGTCTTTACCATCAACTGTCTTGGTGCGGATAATTAACTTTGGTGATTTAGTTGCGCTACCATAGGCGGACTTGTAGTTCATCGGCAAAAAAACTCGGTCAAACTCTGTAAACTCTGGCCCAAACTTTCTACCCGCATATTTTAGAGGCAGAGTCGCCTTACCGCGATCGGTCAACTTTACCTTAACAGCAATCTTCTTCATTAATTCTAGCTCCTTTTCGGGCTCGATTAGCCCAATCGTCAACTGTTTCATTTAATTTATTATTAGCGTGCCCACGCACCCAAATTAGAGTCGCCTGGGATTTATTATAAAGCCCGTAAGCCTCCTGCACCAAATCAAGATTTTTAATATCACCCTTCTTTTTGCGCCAACCATTTGCCTCCCAGCCCTTCGCCCACTTAGTCAAAACATTCAACCAAAATTCACTATCAGTAAATATCTGACAGGGTTGGCCATTCGCTAAATTCAAGGCCGCGACAATCGCCGCCGCCTCCATACGAATATTAGTTGTTTGCTTTTCACCACCCAAGGCTAGTGGGTGACCATTGCCGTCAATCACAGCATAACCACCCGGGCCTGGATTGGGGGAAGCCGATCCATCAGTATAAAAAGTTAACATATTACTACTAATTATATCATTAAAAATCTGCACCAAGCGGTGCAGATTCACGAACCAGATTTATAGTCGCCTACTCAGCACCTAAGTGATGCTTAACACGCGAAACTACATCACTAATGACCACCTGAGACTTAACTAGATAATCGTCCGCCCCTAAACTTTGCGCTCGCTCCTTGTCCTTATCTTGGCTGAGAGCGGTTAACATCACTACTTTGATCTTAGCTGTTTCCGGTGTATTGCGCAGAATATCAAGCACATCAAAACCCGAAACTCGTGGCATCATCACGTCTAATACAATTAAGTCAGGCTGGTACTCCAGAGCAGCACTCAGGGCCTTTTCGCCATCATGCACTTCCCTAACCTCAAAACCTTCCAGCTCTAATCGAGTTCTATAAACTGTCGCCAGAGCAATGTCGTCTTCTACTAATAAAATCTTTTTTGTCATAATACCCCTATCTTACTAATTTTTTAAACTTATCACAAGTGTCTAGCGCAACAACTCCAGGGCCTTTTGTAACTGGACGTCATCTTCTGTCTCATCATCACGATTCTCGACCTTGATATCCGGCTCAATCCCCACCTTTTCAATCGTAGCATCCTTGGCCGTAAACCAGTGCGCTACCGTTAGCTTTAGCTGACCGCCGCTCGGCATGCTAACCAACTCCTGAACACTGCCCTTGCCGTAAGTTTTTACACCCATTAGCCGCGCCTTTTTATAATCTCTTAGGGCCGCAGCCAAAATCTCACTCGCGCTGGCGCTATTCTCATTTATTAAAACAATCGTCGGGGTGTTCTTTAACTCTGCCTGGCCAGCTGGTGCGTAAATTGTGTCCACCACCTCGCTAAAACGCTTTTGAGTCAAAACCACCTGTCCATCAATCCACATGCCCGCTACACCCTGGGCGGCAGTTAACACACCACCGCCATTGTCACGCAAATCTAGCACTACACCTCTTACGCCACTTTGCTTCAACTCACTAACAACCTTACGCATCAGACCAACCGTGCCCTCATCAAAGCGATATATGGTGATAACGGCTATATTGTCTCGATAATTCAGTTCTACGCTCGGATTATTAACTACCTCTCGCTTGATTGATATTTCGATTGGCTTATCGTGATTGGCTCGGTATAAAGTCAACTTAACGCTAGTGCCTGGCTCACCTCTAATACGCATAACCACTGGCTCCAATGCCTGGCCAGCCACGTCTTCATCATCAACTTTTAGAATTACGTCGCCAGCCTTGACTCCTGCCTTAGCCGCTGGGTTATCTTTGAGCGGTCGAATAATAGTTGGGCTGCCTTCGCGCATACCAATTTCCGCGCCAATTCCTCCGCCAATTTCACCAGTTAAGCTCTCGTTAAACCTTTTGGCCTCGTCCTTGGTCATGTAGACCGAATGCTCATCGCCTAAACCAGCCACCAAGCCCTTGGCGCTATACTCAACCAAAGTAGCTTTATCGATTTGACCGTCATAATCCTCACTAACTTTCTTATAAACTCGCTCCGCCAACGACCAATCTAGATTATCGCTCGGCTTTTTTAGCATTAAGAAAGGCAACAGCTGTTCTTTACTAAAACCTATAGCCACACCAGCGACCAGAGAAAAGATTGCGATAATAAAGTAGTTGATTCTGGCTTGCTTCCGCCAACGCCGACGCACTACCTCAATTTGTTTTTCATCCATAACATATTTGATTATATCATCAAAAAGCTCAAGCTAAACTAAAAAAGAGAGTGCTTATTTAGCACTCTCTCATTACATACCCATCGAATTCATTAGAAATAGATGTAAGTCAAACCTGCGGTGGATCGTTTGTAATAGTGATAAGCTCCATCACGGTTCCAGTTATAATCACTCACCCACATTGTACCGTCGCCATTCAGCTTTTCAACATACATCACGTGACCATAAGTACCAACCGCCCAGTAAGCCACTGAACCCTCACGAGGTGTGCTACCGTTCGGAATACCATGACGTGAAGTGGTTGAAACCCATTGGTAGGCGTGGCCCATGCCCCTAAAGTGTGGCACGAAACGACCAGTGCTCCAAACCTTCCAGGCTGCGTAACTAACACATTCACGATTATATAGCCCCCAAGCGTCAATCATACTGTCAATGGGCGCGTAGGCCCAGACACCAGGATAGCCACCACCACCTATTATGCCGGTTGGGACATTAAAGCCACCACTTTGAGCCGCACGACGCATCTCTTCTTCCTGAGCTGCCCTCAACTGGGAAATTCGATTATTGTTCTTGTCAGCCAAGGCTTTGTAGCTAGCTTCTTGGCCCTTTGTCTCAGCGAAGATTCGGTTCTTTTCAGCTTCCTTAGAGGCCAAATCATCACGCTGCGACTGTTGACTAAGCAGGACCTGTTCGGACTCTTTTTTCTTCTCTTCTAATTCCTTCTTACGAGCATCAATTTCATCAACCTTTTTTACCAAAGCACGCTGCATATTATTGCGTTGAGTCTCTTCGTCGATATAGTCAGAAATTGTTTTACTACTGGCTAAACGCTCTAGCGGCGTGATTTGGCTAGCCATATACATATCTTTTATAACCAAACCGAGAGCCTCTTGATTGGATTCAATGTCCTTTTCGGCTTGAGTAATATCGGCCGCCAACTGAGCTAGCCGCTTATTGGTTTCAGCAATCTGTTCTAAAATAACCCGCTTTTCAGCGTCTAACCGAGCGATTTCCTCAGCTAAACTCCCAGCATAAACCCTAAGTTCTGCCGCTCGTGCCTCATACTGTTTATTTTGGTTACGCAAAGCGTTAATCTGCTCATCATAGCTGTTCGCTTTGGCGACATTAGAATAAATTATAGCAGCGCCACCAATCAGAAGCACCAAGGCAGCAATCGGCACAGCCGACCTGACAAGACTAGAATATGATCTTATGTTGTTCAATTTTTTTTGTTTCATTTTTTCCAAACCCTTACTACTAGCAACGATTAAGATACTAATACACTTCCATTGTAGCACAAACTGCTTGCGCTTGTCAATACTGAGAACTAATCCACTTGATCTTTAAGATAACGTCGTGTTGCCAACAACGACGATATAATTGCCACAAAAGAGCCGAGCAGACAAACACCTAGCAGAATCAGCGACCAATTGTGATGCATCATATCAAGCGCCTGATCAATCATAATACCGTAATTAAGAACTTTCTCGCGATTAATTAACGATAACACGGCATAGAGTGTGATTGTTGATACTACGCCAGCAAACAAACCAATCATAATCGCCTCGACTATGAATGGTCCACGAATAAAACTATGCTCGGCACCGATCAGACGCATCATATAAATCTCGCTCTTGCGATTGAAAATCGCCATACGAATCGTATTAAACACAAACAATATCGCAATAATCAAAAACACACCAATCGCTAGCAGACCAAACTTTTCGATAAACTTTGACACCTGAGCAATTTTATCAATAGCGGCGCGGCGCTCTGATGAAAATGACGGCGGATCACCAGAATCAAATTTCTTATAAACCTCATTCTCGGACACAAACCTTTCCAATTCAGACGGATCATTGATATTTTCTATCTGAATACGGAAAGTCCCCGGCAAGACATTCTTTGAATAGTTAAAGGCTTTGATCGTACCCTCGTCGTAACCAGCCTGCTCAGCCGTCTCTTGTTTGGCCTCACCCGGTGAGACATATTGGACTTCCCTAACGCTAGTCAAGCTCTCTAAATTATTTTTTATCGCCTTAATCGACACTTCGTCAATGTCACCTTTGACGTAAATCGACATCTCAACCGTATCACGTAGAACCTCCACCGTGCTGGTCAGAGTTTTTGAGGCCACCAGGGCCACCAAGACAATTAACAAGGCAACCGTCATAATCAGGGTCGAGGCGACTGACAACCAAGCGTTGCGGAAAAAGTTACTAATACCGTAGCGAATGATGCGACGAAAGGTTATTAGACGGCGCCTAGAGCTTTGTTTAGTCCTCAGACCAGCTTTACCTGAACGCTTACTCATCGGTATGTTCCTTCTGACTCGTCGGAAACAATTCTACCCTTATCGATCGTAATAACCCGACGCTTTAGTTTGTTAACAATTTCAACATTGTGCGTAGTCAAGAGTACGGTTGTGCCATAATCGTTAATTTTTTCCAGCAAATTTACAATATCCCAGGAGTGTTTCGGATCAAGATTGCCAGTAGGCTCATCAGCTAGAAGGATCTTTGGTTGACGCACCACAGCACGTGCAATCGCTACGCGCTGCCTCTCACCACCCGATAATTGGTGTGGGAAAGCCTTTTCTTGTCCAGTCAGACCGACCAAATCAATCACCTTAGGCACAGCGCTTCTAATTTCACGATTACTCAGGCCGGCAATTTCCAAACCAAAAGCAATATTCTCAAAAACTGTACGATGCGGCAAAAGCTTAAAGTCCTGAAAGACCACACCAATACGTCGGCGAAGTAGCGGAATATAGCGATCCGCCAGATTGTCATAATCAATACCGCCAACTACGATTTTGCCAGAGCTGGGCTTAAGTTCTCGAGTAATCAGTTTTAATAAGGTTGATTTACCAGAGCCACTCGCGCCAATAACAATCACAAATTCTTTTGCTTTGATATGCAAACTAACCCGATCTAGCGAAGCCTCGTTAGCACCGGTGTAAATCTTTGAGACGCGATCAAACAAAATCATGCTCATACTTCATTGTATCAAGCTTAAGCGCTTTATTTCAAGTTATTTGCCACCGCCCATTCCAAGTAATGCATCATAAACTCATCAATTTTGCCATCAAGCACGGCCACCACGTCTTTCTCCTCATACTTAGTACGAGTATCTTTAACTAGTGTATATGGGTGCATGACATAGTTGCGAATTTGCGCCCCCCAACTAGCTGACTCGTTAGCTTTAAGCTCATTAATACTAGCAACACTCTGCTCCAACTGCATTTGAATCAGCTTAGAGCGCAAAATTTGCATCGCCTTCTCGCGATTCTGCAGCTGCGACCGCTCGTTTTGAATTGCCACTACCAACCCAGTTGGCAAGTGAGTAATGCGCACCGCGGAATCAGTTGTATTAACGCTCTGGCCACCATGACCACCAGCCCGAAAGACATCAATCTTTAAGTCATCCGCCGCAATCTCAACCTCATCTGGCGTGTCGATATCCGGTAAGATCTCTACTAAAGCAAAGCTAGTTTGACGAAGATTGTCCGCATTGAACGGACTCAGACGCACAAGACGATGGACGCCGTGTTCACCCCTCATCCGACCATAGACATTAACACCAGAAAGATCGTAGGTGGCGCTTTTGATTCCCGCCTCTTCGCCGGCACTACGGTCAATTAAATCTGCTTTGATGTCCGACCGTTCGCACCAACGCAAGTACATACGCTCGAGCATTGATGCCCAATCTTGTGCCTCAGTGCCACCGGCACCAGCGCTAATTTTGAGAATAACATCGTGATCGTCGTATTCGCCACCAAAAAGCAGATCGGTCTTTAATTGCTTAAAATCATCTTGCAAGCCCTTTAGCTGAGCAGCAAACTCCTCCTCCAAAGACTCGTCGGCCATTTCTTTTAGTAGATCGTCTAGATCGATAATCTGGGCTTTTATTACCTGCCACGGTTCAATTTGCGCACGCAGGTTATTGGTTTTTCGAATCAACGCCTGTGCCCCCTCAACGTCATTCCAAATCGAGCTATCAGCCACGCGAGCTTCTAGCGATTTTAGCTCCTGCCCCCTAGCTTCAATTTTTAGTTGATCAAAAGCCCGCAGGATCTCAGATTTAAGCTCCTGAATAGATTCGGCGATCTGCTTTAAGCTCATTTCAGCTCCATCACAGCCCGGATGAACTGTTCACCCCGATCGGTGGCGTCACGAAACAACCCAAAGCTAGCACAAGCTGGGCTCATCAGTACCACATCACCCGGCAAGGCCTGCGATTGCGCTATAATCACTACCTCATCTAAACTCTTGCCCCGAATTATTTCCGTTCTTAAAAAACCAACTTCTTTCAGAGCGGTTTCAATTTTTTCAGCCGTATCGCCAATCAACAGAACCTTTTTAACCGAATCAGATTTTTGAATCTCGATTGCCAAATGGCTAAAATCCACCCCCTTGTCATGACCACCAGCAATTAAAATTTTCGGACGACTAACGGCCTTAATGGCCACAATGGTCGCTTCGGGCTGGGTTGAATAATTATCATCGTAGTAATCAACATCACGTATAGTACGCAAATACTTCAAGCGATGCGGTAAACCGGTGAAGTCTCTTAGCCCCTGCGCAATAGCCTTTCTATCGTGAGTAAATGCTAGGGCGGCCGTAATAGCCGCACAAGCATTCTCAACATTGTGCTGGCCAATAATCGTTAAATCACTTACGGGACATACCATCTGATCTTGAACAAAAAATTTATTCAGCTTGACATAGGCCCCGCCATCAGTATCAACCCCGTAATGAATTGGCTCTACGCGTCCAGCCTTAGCAATCTTAGCCGATAGAGCGTTACTAGGATGACAAACAGCTATACTATCGGCATCTTGAAAACGAAACAGGTTTGACTTAGAACTGACGTATTCATTCATGTCGGCGTGGATATCCAGGTGATCTGGCTCAACCATTAGAATAACCGCTACTTTTGGACTGTGTTGCACATCCCACAACTGGAAACTACTCAGTTCATAGACCACGACATCGTCTGGCTCAACTTCATCTATAATATCCAAAGCTGGTTTGCCAATGTTACCAACTAAGTGAACTTTTTTACCGGCTGCTCGTAATATTGACGTAATTAGGCCACAGGTCGTACCCTTGCCTTTTGTGCCCGTCACGCCAATAATCGGCGCTGGACATTTTTCGAAAAACAGATTAGTAACCGAAGTTACGTTGGCCCCAGAGAGAAAGCGCTGAGGTGAGATCGACGGTGTTCTTATAATTAAGTCTGCCCTGATGGCTTTAAAATCAACCTCGCCACAAACCAATTCAGCCCCTTCTGGAATAGGCATCTTTGGTGTGGCTTTTTGATCGTAGATTACAAATTTAGCGGACGGATAAAGCCGACTTAAATATCTGTAAGCGCTTTGCCCCTCTAGCCCATAACCCGCAATCGCAATCAGCTTAGGCATTGAGTAGCACCTCCTTAAACTTCTCGTTATTACGCTTAACTAAGCGGGCATTTGTGTTGCCTACGACACCAAACACCCAACGGCCATTAGCTAAGAAATCGCGCAGCAATTTGTTGATTTGCCGCTTGGTGACATTACGAAAGGCCTCGGGTATCTGTTTATAATTAACGATCTCGTCGTTTCTAAAGTAAGCCTCGGAGTAAAAGTCTACTACCGCCCCAACAGTTTGAAGCCCCATCTGGAAAGCGCCTAAACGATAGGATTCGGTATTAGCAATTTCGTCATCAGTCACACCCTTTTCGGCAGCCAGCTTCAACTCTGACACCACTAAATCAATTAGCTCATCAGCCATTTCTGGCACAACCTTGCCGTTTAGTTCCCAGCAGGTCTCATAATTGCTTAAGGTGGAACTAAACCGCATATTGTAAGTCAGTCCACGTTCACGCGCTTGGCCGAACAATCTTGAATACAACGTACCAGTAAAAATATGATTTAGAGCCCTCAGAGCGTGCTGCTCGGCTTGTGTTAGGACTCGAGGCAGTGATACTGTTAGACCATAAGTTAGACTCTTAGATTCAGTACGTGGCACAAAAACCGGTTTACTACTCTTATATTCATCAAAAGGAATCTCTAAACGATCACCTAGTGGCAACTCCCATGATTCAAGCATCTTTTTAATCTGTTTGCGACGGCCAGTAACCTTTCCGGCGATAATAAAACGCATATTGCGAATCGTATGGGTTAATGCGTGGTGCTCTACTATATCATCTAGCGTGATATTATCGATAGTCTTTATCTGATCTTCAAAGGTCATAGTCTTACCGCCCAGAGCTCGCTCTAAACGCGGCCACAGCAAGACCACGTCGTGCATCAACAAGCCAGACAGTTCGTTGCGAATATTACCCTTTTCCGCCTCAAGCTGTTCCTGACTAAACTGTGGCGAGCAGATAGCTAACTGTTGCAACCGAAGTATTCGCTCCCACTCGAAGTCGGCACAGGATGCTACATATCCCATCGTAAAGTCAGATGTGTAGGCGTTGTGAGAGGCACCGTTTTTAGAGAATTCAGTAGTAAAATCACGCTCACTAGCAAACTCACGATTAGCACCAAACGCCATATGTTCCATGACGTGAGCAGTCTGATAGATTTTCTCCGAACGCGCCAAACGATGACCGGCTCTGAATTGAAACTCAAATTCCATCACGGTCGCATCAGGGATGTCAATCAAAAGCCCTCGGGCGCCGTTCTTTAAAACAACCTCAGAAACGCGGTGCTTCAAGTTACCCCCTAGCGACGGCCCTTTTTACGCTTCGAGCGTTGCGCCTTTTTCTTGCGACGCACCGCCTTTGTTCCACCCTTTTTAGCGCCAGATTGCTTTAGCTTTTTCTTAAAATCATCATCACGGTTCTTCTCACCAGCCGAGATTTCATTCACCCCCTTATTTATCGCTCCGCTAGCCGCATCAGTTAACTCAGTACTATATTTTTCGTCAGTTAAGCCTGGTGTGATCTGTTGCTTTGTCAAGTTTAGCATGACACCCAAAACCTCATCTTGTAGATTAATCTGCAAACCATTAAACAGCTTTTGTGATTCTGAACGATATTCCACTAGCGGATCGCGTTGACCAATACTACGCCAGTGAATGCCTTCGCGTAGATATTGCATGTTCTCCAGGTGCTGCATCCAAAGGGTATCTAATACCTGCAAGTAGACTTCGCGCTCAACTTTACGCATAATTTCAGCACCAATTTCTGACTCTTTCTTACTATAAGCATCTTGCAAAAGTTTCTTGGCTTCTCGCTGACGATCAACCTCTTTACCTAGACTACCAATCTTAGCAATCTTAGCTTCGCTTAAATCAGCACTCAGAGCCATAAAACTGTCTTTAAAGTCCGGGTTGAGCTTGGCAGGCATAATCACCAACTCCTCAGCTTTTTCACGAATCAAACGAGCAATCTCTGGTTTTATTTCATCACCCTCGAGAATCTTACGACGAATGCCGTAAACCACCCGACGGTGGCGATTAATCACGTTGTCATACTGAACTACGTTTTTACGGGTGTCAAAGTTAAAGCCTTCCACGCGTGCCTGCGCCATTTCAATTGTCTTAGAAATGGCCTTATTCTGAATCGGTGTATCTTCATCAACACCCAAACGCTCCATTAGCATTGAGATTCGTTCGCCTTGGAAAATGCGCATCAAATCATCTTGGGTTGAAACAAAGAACTGGGTTTCGCCTGGATCACCCTGGCGGCCGCCACGTCCACGTAGCTGGTTATCAATGCGACGCGATTCATGGCGCTCTGAACCAATCACCACTAGACCACCTAATTCTCGAACTCCTTCACCCAAAACGATATCAGTACCGCGACCAGCCATATTAGTAGCTAATGTAATTGCACCTTTTTGACCAGCTTTGGCGATAATCGCCGCCTCACGCTCGTTGTTTTTGGCGTTTAATAGCTCGTAGGACAATTTAGCCTTGTCTAAGTAAGAAGCTAGCAGCTCGTTATTAGCAATTGAACCAGTACCAACCAAGATCGGACGCCCAACCTTGTGGTGTTCTTTAATAGCCTCAACAATTGCTCGATACTTACCATCTTCGGTCTTATAAATCAGGTCATCATGATCGATACGCGCCAGCTTTTTGTTTGACGGTATCTCAAACACATCCAGGCCATAGACCTGTTGAAACTCTTCCGCCTCAGTCATAGCCGTACCGGTCATACCGGACAGCTTGTTATACAAACGGAAATAGTTCTGAAATGAAATTGTCGCCAACGTCATGCTTTCTTGCAAGACATTAACACCCTCTTTAGCCTCAATTGCCTGGTGTAAACCTTCGTTATAGCGACGACCTTGCATTAGACGGCCGGTATGCTCGTCAACGATAATTACTTCGCCGCCAGTAGTAACCACATAGTCACGATCACGCTTAAACAAGGTCTCCGCACGAATCGCCTGGTTTGCATGATAGATCAAGCGTACATGCTCGGGACTATACAAATTGTCAATACCAAGCAGTTTTTCAACTTTCTCGACCCCCGCATCAGTCAGCGCGACACTGCGATGCTTTTCGTCTAGTTCGTAGTCCTCGGGCGCCAACTGAGCAGCAATTCGAGCAAACTGACGGTAGCTGTCGGGATTATCGGCTGCTGGGGCGGAAATAATCAACGGCGTACGCGCTTCGTCAATCAAGATCGAGTCGACCTCGTCGACAATCGCAAAGTTGAGCTCGCGTTGACGCAGTAAATTAACGTCATTTACCATGTTATCGCGCAGATAGTCAAAACCAAACTCGTTATTAGTGCCGTAAGTTACATCGGCGTCATAAGCCTCTTTGCGCGTACATGGTTTTAGGGGCTTCATGCGCGGATCATCATGCTTTTCGCTATGATAGGATGAATCGTAAATATAGGAGGCCTCGTTGATAATTACGCCAACAGTTAAGCCAAGAAAGTTATAGACCTTGCCCATCCAGCCGGCATCACGCTGCGCTAGATAGTCATTGACTGTTACCAAATGGACACCCTTGCCTTCTAGGGCGTTAAGATAAACCGGCATAGTCGCCACTAGGGTTTTGCCCTCACCAGTTTTCATTTCAGCAACACTACCTTCGTGCAGAACCATGCCGCCGATCAACTGGACGTCAAAAGGTCGCATTTTAAGCACGCGCTCCGAAGCCTCACGCACTACTGCAAAAGCATCAGGCAAAATCGTGTCTAGAGTAACAGTTTTTTTAGCCAATCGCTTTCTAAGAACGGCCGTCTGCTCTTTTAACTCATCGTCTGACATCTTGGCATACTTTTCTGCCAAATCATTAATCTGCTTCACCTTTGTCTGAAGCTGCTTTAACTTCCGCCTCTGCGGATCACCAAAAATTTTATTTAAAACTTTACTGCTAGCCATCGGTCTCTAACCTCTCGTCTAATTCCGAATTAACGTTAATAATTCTACTCTGTTTAATTATACGGTGTTTGGCCACGTTTTTAAAGACCAAAACCGCTAAAAACTACTCTTCATTAGATGGAGAGCGAAAAAGCCGACGCTTCAACCCAACAAATAGCTCGGTCTTGTTGCCAAGCTGGGGCACAGTCTCGGTCTTATAGCGACGGATTTGCGAGAGCATTTTAGACTGCACAATATCGATTGCCGCTGCCATATTGGTAGCATTTCCACTGGCCGTCAATGTTTTACCTGGAACTGTTACGATGATAGTCGCTTGAAAATGATCATCGCGCTTCTTGGACAATTTTTCCAAATTAACCTTGATCTTAGCACTCTTACTGGCGTGACGTGGCAGATAGCTGTACAACTTTTTTAATTTCTTGTCAGCATATTTTTTAATCTGCTCATCAAGCTCGTATTTAATTGCGTTAATCTCTAAATCTTTGGCCATCTTACTCCTTTAAGTATTTGTCTGGAATGGTTCCATTTTACTACTTTTAGCCATGGCTGACCAGCCCCCTACTTCGTCACTACCGTATACCTAACTGTGCCAGTATAGGTACCGGATGGTTGGGTGGTATTGACTT
>CAZVBM010000002.1:0-79302 GCA_964625885.1 uncultured Candidatus Saccharibacteria bacterium
ATGCTCTTTAAATAATACCACGATAAAAAATAAACCCCGACGGGTTTATTTGGTGGGTGGTGAGGGACTTGAACCCCCGGCCTTCTCGGTGTAAACGAGACGCTCTAGCCAACTGAGCTAACCACCCGTGTAATGCATTATTATGCCTGATTTCTTCCGAAACTGCAAGCTGAGTGTTAAACTAAATCCATGCGCAATATAAATGCCAAGTTAAAAAAGTTGACGATTGGTAATAAAAAATACGCTGAGTTTCAGGCTAAGACCATCAACACCAAGAAAACTATTTTAGGCGTACGCATGCCTGATTTGCGAAAATTAGCAAAGAAATTAGCTCACGATTTAAACCAAAAAGAGATTGAAAGTTTATTAAGCGAAGTAAACACCAATATATACGAGCAGGTTTTGCTATGCGGGCTGGTTATATCTTATGCGAAACTAAGTGACGAGCAAAGAATCACCTTGACGAAAAGGTACTTAAAATTAGTCGACAGCTGGGCGGAAATTGATTCAGTTGCCACAAAACGCATCATAGACAACCAGCAAATTTGGCAGGATTTCATATCGGAGTGCTTAAAATCGCCACACGAATTTACAGTACGCTACGGCATAGTCGATCTGATGAATAATTTTTTAGACCAAGGCAGTATCGTGGCAACACTCGCCAAAGTCCGTAAAACTAAACACGACGACTACTATGTCAAAATGGCTATCGCTTGGTTATATGCCACCGCTGCGGTTGATTATTTTGACCTGATACTTACCGAAATTAAAACCAACCAGGTCAACAACTGGATCAAACAAAAAGCCCTACAAAAAATGATTGAATCCTATCAAATTTCCGATACGCAAAGAGCGGCTATTCGAGAGTTGAAACAAGCATTAAAGCAATTTTAGCAAAACCAGTATCTATCTTGAAAATTCGTCGTAAATCTCAATAATCTCAAGTGGTGCGATGATTCCAGCGCGAGCATTGTCAATTGCGCCAAACAACAGATCAGGGGTTCGAATCTTATCTTTCATAGATAATATTTCGTCGTAAGAAAACTATTTCACGTCCATGATTTCTTTTCCATCACAGGTAGCTTCTCCACCAACCTGCTTGGCAGTAAATATTACAGAAACAAAAACGTCATCGAGCCTTTTCTGGTTGCCAATTTGGCAAACACCAGTTAACTCGACGTCAATACCACTTTCTTCTTTAATTTCGCGCTTGGCGGCATCAAAAACAGTCTCGTTCTGGTCAAGATGTCCAGCTGGAAGATTCCATTTGCCGTAACACTTCTCCTGAGTTTCTTGAACGAGTAAATATTTTCCGTTATTTTCGATTAAACCACCGACAATTACTGCCATATTATTTCCCTTTGTTTTGGTGCGCACGAGAAGACTTGGGCTCGAGCGTGGCTAAAAGCCACCACTTCCATGATTTTGCGACAGCAAAATGGAAGTTCATTTGTAAAGACTTTAGTTGGTGCGCACGAGAAGACTTGAACTTCCATGAGATTGCTCTCACTAGCTCCTGAAGCTAGCGCGTCTACCAGTTCCGCCACGCGCGCATAAAATAACTTGTATGAATAATTTAAAATGCTAAATGGTGCGCGCGAGAAGACTTGAACTTCCACAGGATTGCTCCCACTACCACCTCAAGGTAGCGCGTATACCAATTCCGCCACGCGCGCATGTATTTATTCTAATTGTTAAATTGGTTTATATTACAAATCTGTGCTAAACGCACTGGCGCGTATACGAATAATCAATTTCGAGTTGTACCAACTCCGCCGCCACGCGCGCGTACTCCGTATTATAACCTTTTTATGGGGTAGTGTAAACTAAATTTTGCTCGACCAGGAAGTTGCCAAGATCAAAATAGCGCGATTGAGGTGAGGCTAACACACTGCCCGCTCGGAAAGTTTGCGTCGAATCGTTAACTACGTAGCTAAACCTTGAACGTACGAGGCCGATTGCCGGCACGTCATTTAGCCAGTGCTCGACAAACGATTGATATTTAGCCTGACGTAGGTCCAAATCGCTACTCGTACGAGCGGTTGCTAACAAAACATCGACTGTCGTATTGCTATAATTGGCTAGATTCAATCCATTGGCAAACTTTTGTGATGAATGCCAGTAAACAAATTGATCTGGATCAGACCCTAACCCAATCTCATAAACCAAAACATCATAGTCGCGCGACTGCAGATAAGAGCGAACAAAGTCGGTGTTTTGATCAGTTAGGTCAACTTCAATCAGCTCAACATCAAAGCCAAAGTCTCGCCAAGAATCAGCTAATAATTGGGCTAATTTAGCGTAAGTAGCGTGCTTTACAGTTACAACCGATAGTTTGACGGGCTGGCCAGATGATTCATGCCACAATCCGTCACGCAAAATGTATCCGCGTTTTTGTAGAGCGGCCGTAGCTTGGTCACGATTTAACCAATTCCTTGGTTCGACTTCAGTTTTACCTATGTGGCTAGATAGAATTGGCCAGTCCAAGGCCTGAAAACTACCCTGTTCTGAATTAAACTCGCTACGAATTGATTTTAAATCAATCGCCGAACGCAAAGCGCTCCTGGCGTCAACTTGCTTTAAGAATGATCGGTCGACATTAAAGAATGCGAAGACTCCGTTCTGAGTATTGGAATCTTGAGAGATCCACCCTCTTTGACTAATGATTTTTTGATAAGCGATACCGGCAGCGGCATCAATTTCATGGCTACGGACCGATTCGTACAGACCGTCATTGTTTTGAAAAATATGAAGCTCAAAACGATCGATTTGTGGCCTTTCGGCATAGTAGCCAGAATTAGTCGCTAAGTGTAGTATTTGCTTACCGCCATGCGCACTAGCAGCAGTGCGTAGTGATTGAAATTTCATTGGTCCCGAACCAATCGGCGCAAAAGAGAATTCTGCCTCACGCAAACGCGCCAACTCGACTTGGCTTAAAATATGTTCCGGTAATATCGCGAAGTTAAGTGCTGAACGAAATGGGCTATAAGCAGCGGGCAACATAAACTCCAACGAGTAATCTCCTATCTGTTTGACTTTAATACCACGCCACATTGAACCAAGTGATGAGTTAACTGATGAGCTCTTCATGAGGTCAACTGTGAATTTCACGTCTTTGGCGGTCAGAGGCTCACCATCGTGCCAGCTAACATCGTTGCGAATTGCCACTGAATAGATGAGGCCATCGCCCGACACAGTAATCGACTTGGCTAGGTCATTTTTTAGGTTACCCGTTAAATCATATTGCAACAGTCGCGAAAACATCATCTGCACTGCCGCCTTTTCACTTTCAGACGTCGCATAGAGCGGATTAAGCGATTTAATTTCACCGACCACACCCTCTCGGTAAGTTCCACCACCAACCATTGCCATTGTACGATAGCCACGTTGACTAAATATCACCTGCAGTATTACTGCCAGTAAAATAGTTAGAACTAGGGAGCACCAAATAATAATCTGTGTACGAACTTCACGAATCTTCTGCCAACGATCCAGAACGAACTTCTCTGTACCTTTTAATACCTTCTTCTCCAAGTCGTCAACAGTTTTTGTAACCTTTGGTCGACTCCAGTTCGGAAACCAACGACCAACTTTGATTGATTTGGCTAAAGACTTTTTGTTTACCTTATCGGCTTTTGGCTTCATGAAAGATTATTTAATATTTGGAAAAATCGCTGCTACCAAGATAGAGGCTACGAATATCACCGCCATCATAATAGTTACGTCAAAAATATTCTTCTCCAAACCACGACGCTCAGTATGAAGCTCACCAGAAGCGCCGAATCCAGCACCCAGACTAGCGCCACGCTGTTGTAATAAAATCAAAATAATCGTTAGTATGCCTGAAATAATTGTGATGGTTGATGTCATGAGATGATTATACCAATTATCGCGATGGTTGACTAGTTTGATCGCGAAAAGCGCGCCAAACCAGCTCAGCTTTATGCGCCCCGACAACCTCTGTTAGCTCCGATAAGCTCGCCTGGGCAATCTTTGCCGTGCCACCAAAACGGCGCTGCAACCTAGCTCTAGTCGATGGGCCGATTCCTTTAATATCATCTAGGCCACCACGCAGTTGTTGTTTGCGCTTTAACTCGGTTTGATAGTTAATCGCAAAATGATGCGCCTCATCGCGCAGACGCTGAAACAGGCGTAAGGCCGGATCTTCTTTCGATAAGTTAACCGCCAAATAGTCCCCGCCTATTCGACGACAAATCAGGTCGGTAGGTAAAGTTATATTAGAACCGGCTTGGCTTACAATAATTTCTTCAAATTTCTCAGCCAGAGCAAAAATAGGAATATTAGCCTTGCCTAAGACTGTCAGTTGTTCAACCGCCGTCGCTAATTGTGGTCGGCCGCCATCGATCAGAATCAAATCTGGCACACCCCACTTAGCCACATTAGCTGGCCTAAAACGACGCGACAAGACCTCTTTAATAGCCATCACATCATTGTTTTGATCGATTCGCATCTTAAAACGTCGATAATCTGGGCGACTCGGCAAGCCATTAACAAATACCACCATGCTTGCTACCACGTTCGTGCCGCCTAGGTGCGAAACATCAAACCCTTCAATGCGATACGGCTCAGCTTTTAGACCAAACAGCTCTTTAACTGCCCTAATGCCTGGATCGTACATTACTGAATCAACCCCATACTCTTGTAGATGAATTTTTTGCTGCAAACTGCGTAGATGGCAAAGCTTGTCGCGATAAGCTTTGGCTGTTTCAAAATCCTGCTGCTCGGCAGCGCAACGCATTGATTTCTCTAAATCAGCTGTCACTTTTAGACGACCGCCACTTAGAAATTTCACTATCTGCCTTAAATCACGACGGTAGTTCTGTAAAGCCCCTGAGGTTGATACATCTGGCTCTAAGCCAATTTGCCGATATAAGCTAGTCTGACTTTTACTACCATATGGCCGAATAAAATAAGGAAAGATCCGTCGTAAATAGCGCAAAGCTTGGCGGATCGGATAGGCGTTGTAGTACGGCCCAAAATAAGTTGCCCGGTCATCATTTGGCAAACGAACCAAAGTTATATCTGGTATGTCTTTGTATAGGGTTATTTTTATGTATGTATTAGATTTATCATCGCGTAATAAAATATTGTAGCGCGGTTGGTGGCGCTTAATCAGTTCGGCCTCCAAGATTAGAGCATCTAACTCACTCTCAGTTTGAATCCAATCTAGGTCGGTAATTTCATTAACCAAGGCCAAAGTTTTATTATCACGTACGCGTTTAGAAAAGTATTGTCCAACACGTTGGCGTAGGCGCACCGCCTTGCCAACATAAATGATCTCGTTAGCAACACTTTTAAAGAGATATACGCCCGGTTTTAGTGGCAGTTTTTTAATTTTGTCAGCCAGATACCTATTCATACTTCCTTCCAAAACAAAATCCCCCAATTGGAGGATCTTGTTTGCTTAGGCATATTATTCTTTTTTAGCTTCGGCTTCGGCTTCAGCTGGAGCGCCAGCCTTGGCTTCACCTTCACCCTCTTCAGCTGGAGCTTCAGTGTCACCACCTTTTTCAGCTTCAACCTCGGATTCGTCAGTTGCATCACCGCCAGCCGCTTCATTAGCCGCTTCAAGTTCGGCTGGGTCATAGACGTTAACAATCGCCAGATTTTCGTCAATTTCCTTATCGGCGAATTCAACACCTTTTGGCAATTTCACATCAGATACAGCAATTGAATCTTCTAGCGTCTCAAGTCCCCTAATATCAATCTCCAAAACCGGGATCATATCAGCTGGTTTAGCCGATAGCTCAATACTATCCAGCACCTGCATAACCACTAGGCCAGCGCGTTCGGCTAGGCTTTCACCATGACCAATTAGGCGAATTGGAACTTCAGTTTCGATTGCTTCATCAGCCGAAATCAAATGAAATTCGATGTTGTAAAGCTTACCAGACACTACATCACGATCAATGTTTTTAATAATCGCTAGATGCTTCTTATTATCAATATTAAGATCGACTGGCGTACTAGTTCCAACCTTGGTAATTAACTTTTCTAGTGCTAGTTCGTCAGCTTGAACATTAATTGGCTCTTTGTCTGCTCCGTACGCCACGCCTGGGATAACTCCACTAGCGCGCAAACTGCGGACTTTTTTACCAATCAAATCTCGCTTCGACAGCTTAAACTCAACTCGTTCAGACATATATCTCCTCTAATTTTGGTCGTAATTTTGTTTAATTTTACCACTTTCACCAGCAAAAATCTAGGGGTTGGTTATTTTTAAAATTTCACGCTTGATTTCTGGTACAATTTCTGGCGACGGTAAGGAGTTGGCAAGTCGCAGAATTGGCAACATAATCTGTCGCACCACTGGTTTAGTAGGCGTTGCTAGTCTAACCTCAGACAACAATAGCAACGGCTTGACCGCATCACCCAGTCGCACACTTTTTAGCAAGGCTTCTGAACCAGTTAAGATTAACGCAACTTGTTCTAGCTCAACTTTAAACAACTTCATTTCTTGAGTGAGCGATAGTAGAACTCGCTCTAGCTTAGCTTGATTGTCACCGGTCAGCTTCAACTCAATTACCGGTACCAACCCAGCTTCCTGAGCAAGTTTAGTAAAGCGGGACGCCAAATGTGAGTTAGTTAAGATCGCCATATCGTCAAGCGAATCTGCCAACTCATACCAGATTCGCCAGCTCACAAAATCAAAACCATATTGACGATACATCGCCAAGCGACTATTTAAACCGTCTAGTCCAGCGGTAATTCGTGATTGCCTAAAACCTGGCAATTGCTCATAACCAGCGTCGGCTCGAACACCCAGCAGCACATTGTGCGGTAGATTGATTTTTCCGAAACCAGCCACAATCTGTGGGTCAAGTAAAATCGCACTATAAGCTGCCGGCAGGCTATCGCTACTTAACATTAAATCAGCTAACTCGACATACTTTCCAAATTTAAATTCATTAAAAATCTCATTTGGGGCATCTATATGCAGCAGCGGCAACGGGTTTTCCGACCAGAGCCGACAGATCTTGCGTAGCTGTCGATGAAAATTTGGTCGTCCGCGCACCACTTTAAGCTGAGCAAAATCTAAATAGTCCATATCAACTTCGCTAAGCGACAGCTCCTCGCCAGCTTCAATTTGTCGCGCCCCGGCCATCAATAAGCCAGCCTCATCTTCAATACTCAAATCAAGTTGCGACACTACTAGCGCCACACGAAGCCATTCAGTATCTGGGAAAGTTGCCCTAGCCTCACCCTCAATCACTGTTTCGCCATCTGACAGCCACCATTTGCCATTTGCCCCCTGCACAAACACTCGTTTGGTTGATTCAGAAATTTTAATTTGCGCCAAGGCCTGATTGCGATTTTCAGCCGCCAAAAGTAGCCAATCAGCCAGCTTAGCCAAATCGCCACTTGTCGGTTGGTCACAAATCAATTTAACTTTTGGATTTTCTTCGCGATATTCAGCCAAGAATTTTAAATCATCACCCGATAAGTTAGCTGCTCGACTAACATAAATCAGATCAATCGGCTTTTCGGGTTTTTGCCACATAGCATTAGTCTTACGTGGCTGAAATAATTTCGTTTGCCCGTCAATTTCCAGACTGTACCAAACTTCTTTATCGGTAGCTAGGCTGCCTGACAGCACCTGGTAATCCTGTTCTAAAAGTCGCCTTAAACCAACTACATCAATCCGTTCAGTGCGCGACCAGTCATAAATAAACGGCGTATCGTCGAATCGTAAATCCAACCAGCGCCGACCAGTTTCATCCGCTAAAGTTTCGAGCGATTTTGTCAAATGTAAAGTGACAATCTCAACTGATTGCCCCACCAAATAGAGTATTGGTTTTCCCGCCCCTTTTACCATAAGCTTGATTATACTGGATTTAACCAGCCGTCGCAAATCAAATCACAATTACTTCTTAAAGTATTGTTTCAAATATTGCCCAGTGTATGACTCGCCAACCCGACTAACATGTTCAGGCGTGCCGGTCGCAACGATTTCGCCGCCACCTTCACCACCTTCTGGGCCAAGATCAATAATCCAATCGGCTGATTTAATTACTTCCAAGTTGTGCTCAATTACCACCACCGTGTTGCCTTCGTCAACTAATTTTTGAATAATATCAAGCAATCGCGCCACGTCGTCAATATGAAGTCCCGTGGTTGGCTCATCAAGGATATAAAGTGTTTTACCAGTAGAGCGACGCGACAGTTCGGTGGCTAACTTAACTCGCTGCGCTTCACCGCCAGAAAGTGTCGTGGCCGATTGACCGAGACCAATATAGCCTAGGCCGACTTCAACCATGGTGTCTAGCTTGCGTTTTAGATTTGGCAGGTTCTTAAAGAATTCAGCCGCTTCTTCAATCGTCATATCAAGCACATCGCTAATCGACTTACCTTTGTATTTAATCTCTAGAACTTCTTTGTTATAACGCCGACCATGACACTCGTCACAAGTCACGTAAACATCTGGCAAAAAGTGCATCTCGATCTTTTTGACACCGTCGCCCTGACAAGCCTCACAGCGACCGCCTTTGACATTAAAACTAAAACGACCAGCTTTATAACCACGTAAGTTGGCTTCGGGTAGCGACGCGAACAGATCGCGAATTTGCGTAAATAAGCCCGTATAAGTTGCTGGATTAGAACGCGGCGTACGCCCAATCGCCGACTGATCAATCACGATGACTTTATCAATCTTTTCTAAGCCCTCAACACCATTGTGCTTGCCAGCGATTTCTTTGGCTCGATAAAACCGCGCCATCAATTCACGCGCTAATATTTGATTAACCAGGGTAGATTTACCAGAGCCCGACACGCCAGTCACGCAAGTCAAAACGCCAATTGGGAAGCTAACATCAATCTTTTTTAGATTGTGCTCACTAGCGCCTAAGACTGTGATCGCCTGATCTTTCTTAACCGCGCGGCGCTTCGCCGGCAAAGCGATTTTCTTTTTGCCACCCATGTATTGCCCAGTGATGCTAGCTGGATTTTGCATCACCTCTTCGGGCGTACCAGCCGCGACGATTTCACCACCATGTTTACCAGCACCTGGACCAACATCAATCAGATAATCGGCCTGACGAATCGTATCTTCGTCGTGCTCCACGACCAAAACTGTATTACCTAAGTCACGTAAATGTCTAAGCGTATCAAGTAGACGATTATTATCACGCTGATGCAAACCGATTGATGGTTCGTCTAAAACATAAAGCACACCTTGTAAGCCAGAGCCAATTTGTGTTGCCAGACGGATGCGCTGTGATTCACCACCAGAGAGCGTATTAGCCGCTCGCCCAAGCGCCAAATAATTCAAACCAACATCGTGCAAGAAATCCAAGCGCGCCATAATTTCTTTGATAATTGGCCGAGCGATTAGCATTTTTTCGTCCGACAATTTGATATGGGCAAAATACTCCACCGCTCGATCCACTGGTAAATCACTGACGTCCATAATACTTTTATCAGCCACCGTGACCGCCAAAACTTCTGGCTTGAGTCGGCGACCTTTGCAAGCGTGGCAAGGAATTTCGCGCATAAAACGCTCGATATCTTTGCGAATAAATTCGGAGTCAGTTTCACGATGACGTCGCTCCAAGTTAGGGATCACCCCTTCGAAAATCGTGTCAAACGACCGGCCATTGCCAGCCTCCACGCTATAAGTATGGTCGCCAGTGCCATATAAAATTAACTGAACTTGATCTTTGGATAGTTTCTTAATCGGCACGCGCAAACTAAAGCCGTTCGCCTCAGCCACCACACTCAGGCGTTTGAGATACCAACTCTCATAACCAAGGCGATTATATGGCCGGATGCCACCCTCAGCAATAGTTAGGTTTGGATTTAAAACTAAACTTGAATCAATCTCCTGACGAATACCCAGTCCAGTACAAACTGGACAAGCACCTAATGGCGCATTGAAACTAAACAAACGCGGTTCGAGTTCAGGAATGTTAACTTCTGGATGGACTGGACAGGCGTAGCGCAAGGAATAGTCAACGATTTCTTCCGTGTCAGCATCCAGAATTTCCACCACTTCGTTGCCGTGCTGTAAGGCTTGCTCAACCGAGTTGGTCAAACGCGCGCTCAAATCTGGACTCACTACCAAACGATCAACCACCAGCTCGATAGTATGTTTGTAGCTCTTTTGTAATTCAGGAAATTCGTCCAAGTCATAAATCACACCATTAACCCGCACCCGGGCGTAGCCTTGCTTGGCATACTCGGCCGGAACATGCGCAAACTCACCCTTTTTTGCCTTAACCAGTGGCGCCAAAATAATAATTCGCTTGCCCATAAAAGTCGCAGTGATTTCATCGATAATTGATTGCTCAGTTTGGCGCGAGACCTCACGGCCACAAATCGGACAGTGCGGTACACCAACGCGAGCAAACAAGAGGCGCATATAGTCATAAATCTCGGTCACGGTTGCTACGGTTGAACGCGGATTGCGCGAAGCGGTTTTTTGATCAATTGAAATCGCTGGCGACAGGCCGGTAATCATATCAACGTCGGGTTTGTCCATGATGCCTAAGAATTGCCGCGCATAGCTAGACAAGCTCTCAACATAACGACGCTGGCCCTCGGCGTAAATCGTATCAAACGCCAAGGTTGATTTACCCGAACCAGACAAGCCAGTAATCACCACCAGCTTATCACGCGGAATCTTTAGATCGATATTTTTCAAATTGTGCTGACGCGCACCTTTTATCTCAATATAATCTTGCATAAAGCCGCTAGATTATAACATAGATAGGCGGTTTTTACCAGATGTGCACACAACTCGTGCTATCTTGACAAAAGCAAGCATTAGTGCTATAATAGAAAGACGCTAGGTCTTACCTAGTAGTACGGTCGCTAAGCGACTAAAAATTAGGAGGCTTTAAAAATGGCAAAGGAACTAGTGATAACGCGTCGCGTTACCAAGGACGGGGACTTATCTTATAGGTTCCCAAAGGAGTCCCCGCACGGACTGCCTGAAGCGCTATTTTTAATGACAGGAAGAGGTGTTGTTGGCTTAAAGAAACAACGACAACATCTCAATCTGAAGTTTGCCAATCAGTCTCAGATGAACTTCATTGGCAACCTGTTCAGTTCTGGTGTGGTCTTTATGCTTACGATCACAAAAGACGAAGTGGTCGCAACTGTTAACCCCGACCTGAGTAATGGCGACATGGACAAAATAATGTCCACGCAATTTGAGTTACTCACGGGAGACGACTGTCAGATCAAGCCATCTGGGGAGTGGGCAAGATCGATTGCCAATGTAATCGAAGGCCTAAACGGCCTAAAAGTTGTGAGACTGTGCGAAATTCCTGTTCTCGCCTAACCCTCAGAGCCAACCTAACAAGGTTGGCTCTTTTCTTTGGCTTAAAAACTATCAGCTGGCGCCAGACTCTCCAGCCACAATTTTAATTCGCTGACATAAAACTCAGCTGATTCATTTTGCGCCAGAGATTCTAGCTCTTGCATAAAACTTGGCAACTGACACTGTAGACGTGCCGTGCGCCACTTTTCCCACCTTAGAGCTTCAGCTTCACTTAAACTGCGTGGGAAAGACCGAGCTTTGTAACCTAAGAACAGTTCTGGCAGGCGCTCATCACTAAACTCAGCTCGATATTCGCGTAGTTCATCGCTCGACAATCGACTAATCTCCTGCGTTCTTCGCCTATCTGAGTCATCTAAAAACGCATCGTATAATCGCTCTTCAGCAGGAGCTGGCGACTCATCAGTGAATTTCTGTTCGATTTGACGTTCTTTTAAGTCAGCTAATATATTAATGTTTTGAATCAGCTTTGGATTATCTTGCAAAGTTTTTACACGCTGTTTGATTGTTTCTGGATCAAGTTTCAGACGAGCATAATCTTCTTTGCGCAGCACCGACATGGGCGCGACGGCCGGGCAGCGATTGTAGCGCAAAGTTTTAAAATAAACTCGCCTTTCGTTCACTTCTGCGTCATCATTTTCGTCATCAGATTTGACATCTTTAAATTTTGAGTATTTAGCAAGAAAAGTGGCAAGTTCGGCAGGGGACTTGTCCAGCAAATCCGCCGGATCATAGCGCAAATTATAAACCATAATGTTGTTATTTTTACAATCAAAAATAGGGTAGGCGAGGGTAGTTTTTTCAAATTCTGATTCTAGTCGCCCACTGCTATACACAAACGGCGCTGGATGATCTAAATTAACTAGCTGCTGTACCGACTTTTTGTCGCGCATTTTTAGTAGATACCCCCACATTTTCGGGTCGGACTCTTTAATTAACCGCCCCACCCCAATCAACGCCTCGACATCACTCAGAGCGTCATGCGCATGAGTATGCTCAAGATTGTTCAGCTTACTTAACAATTCCAGGCGGTTAGTTGCTTTGCCCTCGTCGTCAACCGGCCAGTTGATTTTGCCTGGCCGCACGGCGCGCGTAAAACGCACTACGTCGAGTAAGTCCCAACGACTACGACCGTCTTTATAGGCCCACTCATACGGATCACGAAAATTACGCCAAAATAGATGGCGAATGAACTCATCGTCAAAACGGACGTTATTATAGCCAACCACGATGGTGTTTGGCGTCAACATCTCGTTTAAAATTAGATCGCAAGCCTCAGCTTCGGTATAGCCTTCTTCAATGGTTTTTTGGGGCGTAATGCCCGTGACGCTGATCGCCATCGGACTAGGCAAAGTGTCTTCGCTCAGTTTAATTAAAAAATTATACGGCGCGCCAATTGGGTTTAAATCAAGATCGGTGCGCTGAGCGGCAAATTGCATGATTCGATCAGAGCGTGGATTAAGTCCACTAGTTTCTAAATCGTAAAAAACAAAGCTTGGCTCAGGCATCAATCAATTTCCTCGAGAGTGAATTCTGGATCTTCGCCAATTTGCACCAGGCTCTCACCAATCGCGTCCTGCTTGATTAATTCACGCGTAATACCAGTTTTTCGCATAATATCACGCAAGCGATTGAGCGCTTCCCAACTTGAATAATCAGTGCGACGGCTAAAACGCTCGATTTTCTTACCAGTGACATGAAAAACGTCGCCAGTTTTTTCGACTTGCCATTTATCAGCTAATGCATCGGCGTCAAGTGAGATAACTGGTATCTCGTCGGCATCGTCTACCGGTGGCTCTTGCTCCAACTCAATCTGGCGCTGGCGTTCAGTCTTAACTTGCTCGACCAGAACTCTTAGTAGATCTTTAATGCCCGATTTAGCAATCGAGGAGATAGCGTAGATGGGGGTGTCAGCTGGCACAACTGTGCGCAACCGCTCAATCTGATGTTTAATGATCTCATCATCTAGTCCATCAGCCTTGGTTAGGGCGACAACCTCTGGCCGTTCGCTCAAAATCACATCATGGGCAATTAATTCTTGACGAATTGTTGTGTAGTCTTTCGCTACATCATCATGCCAGGCATCAATTAGGTGTAGAAAAACTGCCGTGCGTTCAACATGGCGCAAAAACTCCGCGCCCAAACCTTTACCCTGACTAGCACCTTCTATTAAGCCTGGAATATCGGCAATCAAGAGGCTTGTGTCGTCAATCTTGGCCACACCCAAATTAGGCACCAAGGTCGTAAACTCATAATCAGCAATTTCTGGCTTGGCATTTGACACTATTGATAAAAACGTTGACTTACCAACATTGGGTAAGCCAATCAAACCAACATCGGCCAACATCTTGAGCTCTAATTCAGCCGTAAATGCCTCGCCAGCCTCACCCCTCTCAGCAATCGTTGGCGCCTGACGCACCGACGATTTAAAATGCCAATTACCGAAACCGCCTTCACCACCCCTAGCTATTACTTCTTTTTGACCATCTTCAATTAGGTCGGCAATCACCGCACCGTCACGCTTAACTATAGTGCCAATCGGCACGCGAACCACCAAATCAGCGCCGTTTTTGCCGTGTCGCTTAGCTTTGCCACCATTACCGCCATTCTCGGCCGCCAACTCGGGCTGGAAACGCAAATTAATTAAGGTATCAATATCATGTACGGCTTCGAAAACCACATCACCGCCCTTGCCACCATCGCCACCGTCTGGGCCACCCTTGTCGACAAATTTTTCCCGACGAAAAGACCGCGCGCCATCACCGCCCTTACCTGCCATCAAGTTAACCGTTACAACATCTACAAACATAATTACCTATTAGTATACGACAAATTAACGAATATAGGTGTATTTACCGTAAGTTTCGGCTGTCCACGTCTTGTAGCCGACACACCACAAGCAGTGATTAATGCCGTTCATATCCGACACATTAATCGAAGCGATTGAGCCGTCTTCATTGTAGTTAACCTTCTCCACCACACCAACATGCCCAGCCCAGCCATCCTTAGTCTGAAAAACCGCGCCAGCCATTGGCACACCCCTAGTAACCGTATAGGCACCCGAGGCAATAGCCGCCGTGTCCCAAGTGCGGGCATTACCCCAGTTACTACCAACCGTCCGTCCACCATTAAGCTCGGCAAAACGATTATAAGCATACCAGGTACACCAACCGGGAGCATATTTATTACCAGCATAAACGGTTTGCTTGAAAACCGGACGCTTGACTGGTGGTTTATAGCCCGGACGCTCGGTCTCTGGCAGGATGCCGTCTGGTATGACAATTTTTGCGCCCACTGACAGGCCACTCAATTCCAGATTATTTATGGCTACAATCTGACCGGCTGTTGAGCCATAGCGCTCAATTATAGATTCGTAAGTATCACCAACCTTGACAGTGTAATAGACACCATCAACCGGCAAGAGCCTCAACTCCTGTCCAATACTTAGACTATCGCCAGTTAAATTATTAGCCCACTTAATGGTCTGAACCGAGATACCATTAGCTGCCGCTATATGCTCAATTGTCTCATCTGGCTGTACTACGTGCAGCTTTATACCTTGTCGACCACCACCTAAGCTGGCAATCTCTGGTTTAATTAGTACCGGCTCAGCTTTTTGCACAGCGCTGGCTTGAATCTCCGCTGACGTTGCTGTATTAGCAGCATAAATTGCCACCGGTAAGTTGGCCTGCTCGGCCACGCTAGCGACGATACCGGCCTCGACCACAGAATCTACCTTAGAGACGGTTGGTAGCTTTATCTGTTCACTTGGCCTGGTCACGACCGACTCAGTCGACATAACCGCCTTAGATTGCGACGGCAAATAATTTATAGCAACAACACTAAACAATAGAATAAATGGTATCATCACCAAGAACTTCCAAAAACGTCGCGACATCGACCTAGGGCCAGCATTCTTAGCAATTTGTTTAGCAATCTGCTTCTGGCTACGCCTGTCAGCTCGACGCTTACGCGCCGCACTGAGTTTTAGTTTAACAAAATTTTTTATAAATCTTCTCCGGCTAATTGTTGCCAATTAGCATTAGCAATTTACATTAGCGGGCGCTCGACCATTTGATTAGCTTATTTCCCGTGCTAAATTGCTAAGCATACCTCTGTTTCTAAAGGCATTTCCACCCCTTTAAAATACACAAATATACCATATAATTCTAACAAATTAGAGCTTTTAGTCAAATGACTACTGAACTGAGCAGCCGATTTTACAGTGGTCGCGGATATTGCGCTCATGCTCAGCGTTGGTGCGCGCAAAATAGGTCTTGCCGTCGTCACCAGTCAGAAAGTAGCTATAGTCGCCTTCGGCCGGGTTAGCCACAGCCAAGAGTGAACTATTGGATGGAGACGAAATCGGCGTTGGTGGCCAACCAGCATAGCGCCTAGTATTATAAGGTGAGTCTATGTACAAGTTATTCTTTGTGCCCGCCAGGCGCGAAGCGTAGTGATAAGTCACATCTGAACCAAATTTATCACCAGAACGAGCTCGTCTTAGAAAGATTTGTGCCGCCTGAGCTCGATCGGCCTTGATGGTTAGCTCTTTTTCAATCATTGAAGCCATGATTATCCCCTGATAGAGAGTCAACCCCCGAGCCTCATATTTCTTCACCAAATCATTATCGACAATGAATTTGTAGTAGTGATCAAAGTCATATTTGAGAACATCTTCGAGCGAGGCGTTGATATCAAAATGAAGCGTCTCGGGATAAATTAACCCCTCTAGGCTTGTTACTTCAGGCAAAAGTTTAAAAAGCGGGTGATCGCGCTGAACTTTGGCGAAAGCGACATCAATTTGTTCGTCGCTGAAGCCAACTTTGCGAAGCGCTTCACGATGAGTGGTAGTAGTGTCGTTTTCGTAAAACTTAAAATTAAGCGTTGCTCCTGGAAAGAACGTTACTATCATTTGCTGTTTTTGCCCGCCAGAAGTTAGAGCCTTAACAATCTCGGCAACCGACATTGACGATTTTAAATGATACACCCCTTCTTGCAGTAAACCACCGGTTTTGTTAAGCCGATTATAAAGTTCAAAGGCACGCTGATCACGAATCAAGCTATGCTCTTTGAGTTTCTTGGCAATTAAGGCCGAATTATCACCTTTTTTCACAACAAATTCGACTACGTCCTCAGACTGGTTGTTTACCGATTTGATACTGTCTTGATACCACTTATAGGCTAAACCAAATGCGCCAGCCGCCAATATCACAATCGCGCCAACAACCATTAGCAACCGTTTCAACCAAGCTCGACGAGGTTTAACAGCAACATTGTCGCTATTCAAAGCTAACTTCTTTTTACCAATCATAAACTCTCCAAAAAATCTTCTAGTATCATCACCGCCGCCATCGCATCAATGTCAGCTTTGCTATAAGGCTTACCGTAGCTTTTTAGACGCTCCTCTGCCAGCACGCTAGTCACCGACTCATCCTGAAAGACTACTCTAGAAAATACTTGGCGCAACTTTTGAGCGAAAGCTTCCACCTCAGCGGTTTGCTTAGTTGGCTCGCCCGATTGATTGCGTGGATAGCCGACGATAATCTTATCAATGCTTTCCAGTTCAGCTAGCCTAACAATTTCGTCAATAGCCCGGTCATCATTGGTGATAGTTTCTTGCGGAATGGCAATTTTTATTTGACTGTCACCTAATGCTACACCAATCCGGCTTGCACCGTAATCTAGTGAAAGATAGTTCTTAACCGACATATTACTGCAAATCTACACTAACAGTTATGCGATCAATATTGTTTGGCACACGGCGCACCCACATTGGTCGAAAATCAACCGTAACCGTCTCAATACCATCGATTGCCTCGTAGCGATCCTGGATCTCGCCATGACTCTTCCCTTTGGCGAATTCTTTGATTTCGTCGATGCTGACATCTGGTCCAATGCGCACCTGAGTAATAACCTTTACCGAGACAGCACCATCTTTGGAAGTGAAGTCATCAAATTGCAACTGGTCGTCGCCCGACTGATAAACTTTTTGCTTAACTCGAGTCTCCTGCTCCTGTTTTAGCACTAGTTGGTCGATATACTCTACTAGACGACCGCGAACAACCGCCGTCAACGAGTATTTAACCGTTTGCTCAAGCGTCGCTTTGTTCTCGGGAGCCTCTTTACCAACTTCAATCGAACTCTTGGCTTCGCCAGCTTCAATCTTAAGGCTTTCATTTATAACCACCGCCGAAGCATCAAATTTGTTTTTCAACTCACTCAGCGCCTCTTCCTTGCCAAGTTCGGCGATCTTTTCTTTGGCGGCATTGACGTCAGCTTCTGTTATAACCTTAACCACTCGATCAGTTCCGCCAGTCATATCCGAGCCATAGCCAGTAACGTAACCAATGGATGATTTATGGTCGCCTTCTTTAATGTTACAAGTCGCGCCCGGAGCGGTTGCAACAACCGCCACGGTTTTACGATCTGGCTTGGGGTCGAAAATTGAGCCGGTTGGACGCGCCAACGACACCGCCTCCTGCGTCACAAAAGTACAGCCGTCTTTACTAAAACTCGCTCCCGCTGGTACGGTAACGGCCACCATGGCCGTGTTAGTAATAGTCATCTTACCCTGCGCCTTTTCGCCCACGTTTTTATCGCCAGTTGCCGCGAATTCCAGCTTGCGACTTTTTTCTAAAACCTGTGATTGGGCGTGAACAATATGATTGTCGTGATTTGTTTTAGATGAGTCTTCAGTCAATTGGACCACCTGACTGACGTTGACTAACTTAGTTTTGGTCTTCAAAACAATTGAAGCTTCGGGCGCAAAGACCAAAGCCCAAACTAGGCCGGCCGCTAGTAGCAACAAGAATACTGCCGACCAGATTAACTTCTTGCGAGCACCACTGAGCTTAGCCAAGAAACCTGACTTAACAGGCTTATCTATCGGCGGCTGGGGTGTAGGATCAGTCGGGTCATCAATAACGTCGGCCGTAGAAACTTTGGCGTTATTTTTTAGCGACGGACTGGCCGCCACCAATTCACCAACTGGCATGGTCTCACCATCAATTAAGTCGTCTTCCGGTTTGTCAATCGGCAGCTTAGCCAACACTGGCTTAGACTGTAAGGTCTTAGCCACTGGTATCTTCGCCATGGCAGCTAGTTTTGACAACGAATCTTTCGTTGTAATAATTACAATATATTTCTTGGCTTCTTTGGCTGCCCGTGCCAATAAGTGTAAATTAACCGCACTTTGCAACAGGCCAATCTGCTTAGGCGGCACCAGGGCAACGATTTTTTCCTTAGAATGCTTAATCTTCTCGATCACACTAGTGATATCATCGTTTATATCAATATAGACTACTTCTTTACTCATCAGATTCTCAATATTTTATTTAGTTTCTCTTTAAAGTTTAAATCATCCGAATCATCGACCTGCGTAGTGTCCTGTCCAACTCGTAAGAGCCCCATGGCAGTAATGAAAGTGTGGTCGCTAATTGTATCAGTGGCATCCTTGATGTCAATTACATCACTCGGCAAGATTCGCTTCACTACCGGCCGCTTGCTAAACGGAATATCCTCTGGCCAGTCGTGCTCAGCTAGCGCATTCACTAGCATTTCTAAGCTAGCGCCGCCGCCGCACAGCCAAATCTGATTGGGCATCTGATCAACATCAACAAACTCACTTAGCGCTAACTCAACCCCGGCTAGCCAAACATTAAGCGTCTTATTAAGTGCCGTCATGGCATCTTTGCGAATATCAGCATTTAGTTTTGGATTATCAATAATCAGTTTAATATTCTCTGCTTCTTCTAGCGAAACATTAGCCTCTTGCGAAATCGTTCGGGTGAAGCTGCGACCACCAATACTAAACATCTTGGTACCCTCAACGCCACCGTCATTAACCACAGCCACGTCAGTCGTACCACCACCGATATCAGCCAAGATTGCCGTAAAGCTACTACTGGCATCGGTGCCGATCACTGCTCGCGACACCGCAAACGGCTCGGCCGCTACGGCAATCAGCTCTAGCGCTAACTCGTCAGAGACACGCTCCAGGGCGCCAATATGCACCATAGGGGCAAAAGCTGTATAAATCTGCACCGCCACGTCGCGCCCTTGAAAGCCAATCGGATTTGAAACCTTGTAACCATCAATATGGAGTGAGACTAGGGCCGAATTGACTAATTTGACTTCAACATTTTCGTTGCCAGTTTCTAAACCGATTTGCCGCTGCGCCTTAACCAGAGCGTGATCCTGAACCTTGTTAATAATATAGTTCATCTCGTCTTCGTCTAGCTCTTTGTCGGGCTGAGGTCGACGATAACGAATGGTGTGAGTCACACCCTTGACTAATTCACCAGAAATGCCAATCACCACCCGCTTAGCTTGAAAGCCGGCCTGCTCTTCGGCTTGGTGTAGGGCCTGCTCACAGTTTTGCACCACACCAGAAATATCAGCAATCGCCCCAGCATGCATATCGCTTTGTTTCTGTCTGGCTCGGCCGACACCAACAATTTTTAAGTTATCACCATCAACTAGGGCTATTAGAGCCTTGATATATTCGGTACCAATATCCAAACCGACAATAGCGTTATCGGCGTCTTTATTCTCTTTGCGTTTGGCGCGCAATTTATCAAACATATATGTTCTATTATACCACTACGTAAGCGGTTTAGAAAGAATGTAGCTACTGCAAAACTGCTTTGACGCGGCGGACACCCGCTGAAGATGACTCTTCTTTGGTAATCTTAAATCTTTCGCCATTTGGCGCAATGTCGCCAGTGTTGGTAACATGTGGACCACCACAAATTTCATAGCTAAAACGTTTATCGCTTTCGCCAACCGCATAAACCTTCACCTTGTCGCCGTAGCGATCCATAAAATCGCCATGGGCGCCGCGCTTTTTGGCCTCGCTGAGCAGCATTTCTTCAAAACTAACTGGTAATTTATCGGCAATCGCTTGATTGACTAGTTTTTCAATTTCGTCTAGCTTATCGCGACTGACTTTTTCTGGGTAGTTAAAATCAAACCTAAGTCGCTCGTCAGTGATGTTTGAACCTTTTTGATTAACATCCTCGCCTAAAACTCGTTTCATCGCTGCTAGCATCAAATGAGCTGCGGTGTGTAGGCGAACTTGCTTGTCAGTCTGTCCTTCTAGGCCGCCCTTAAACATACCCTTAGAAGCTGTCTGACTGCGCTCGCGTTGCTCTTGTAAAGCCCCGTCGTAATCAGCCTGCCAATCGCCCACTAATTTAATTTGTTGGCGCTTGGCCTCCTCTAGCGACAATTCGAGCGGAAAGCCATAGGTGTCGTAAAGCTTAAACAGCTCCACGCCAGTTAGTCCTGATGCTTTTAGGCGATCAAGCTGGCGCAAGCCATTGCGCAAGGTGCGGCGAAAAGTCGCTTCTTCGTTAACTAAAATCTGCAGAACCTCAGCTTTTTTGGCAGCAAATTCTGGATAGCCATTCTCGTAAGCCTCAATAATAACTGGCACAACCTGCTCGAAGAAGCTACTCTCAATACCGAGTGCAAAGGATTTTACCATGGCGCGACGAACAAAACGACGCATTACATAGCCATGCTCTTTGTTGCTCGGCACACAGCCATCAACCGCTAACCAAACCGCGCTACGCAAATGGTCAGTTATGATTCGCATCGCTTGGGTGTTGTCAGTATAAGTTTGACCACTAACTTCTTCTAATTTTTTAATAATCGGCTGGAACAGACTACCCTGGAAAACATCTGGCGTATCGAGCTTAGCCGCTACAATACGCTCGAGCCCAGCACCAAAATCGATATTCTTCTGCTTTAATGGCTCAAAACTACCATCTTCTAGTCGCCGATACTCCATAAAGACTTGATTGCCAATTTCCATAAACCTGCCGCCGTCGCTAGCTGGATGCGATTTACCAAAACTTGGATCCTGGTTCTCCTCACCAAAATCATAAAAGACTTCGCTGTCTGGCCCACACGGATCGCTAATCGGCGTCTTTTCAATGCCGCCACCACGACTCCACCAGTTTTCTTTATCGTCATAGAGGAAGATCCGGCCGCCTTGCAAACCGAGCTCATCACCAATCTTAGCGTCGCCAACCTCAACCACCTTGGCGTCAATGCCGACCTCTTTAAACAACTCCTGCCAAATCTCTACCGCCTCGGTATCAGCCGGAATACCATATTTTTTATTACCAATGAAACAGGTGGCGTAGATCTTGTTTGGATCAAGGCCGACGACCTGCGTCAAGAACTCGAAAAACCATCTGATTTGCTCTTTTTTACCATAATCACCCAAGCTCCAGTTGCCGAGCATCTCAAACACTGTTGTGTGGCGGTTATCACCAACGTCGTCGATGTCCTGAGAACGCAAAGATGGCTGACTGTCGGTTAAGCGTCGGCCCTGCGGGTGGTCCTTGCCCAATAAATAAGGCATCAGTGGCTGCATACCCGAGCCAGTAAACAAGGTCGTCGGATCGTCTTTCAAAACCAGCGGCGCCCGTGCGATTAACTTGTGCCCATGTTTAATAAAAAAATCTAAATAAGCTTGGCGAATTTCATTTGTTGTCATAATTAAACACATTCTAGCACATCAGAGATAGGCCAACAAACTAGACTGATTAGTTTATTTAAGTTTTTGAGTAGTTAGGCCACCCCACTCCACTACTGTAAAACCACGACGTGGCGTACTAACGAGTTCTTGTGACTGAATTGAGATTGGTCGTTCTAAGCCGGACATATCCAGAAAAACTCGGATTAACGTGTCGGGCTTTGGCGTAATCTTTAGTGGCGCTAAACGATTAAGCTCATCAGTATTAAACCAAGTTAATCTAATATAAGGCGAGTCTGGTATTTTATCACCCCAGAAATCCATAAAATCACTAATTTCTTTAGTGTTTAGACCAAGCTTAACCAATTGATTTTGTATAGTAGCTAACGCATCGGATTGTTTGACTACTGTTCCTGACGTAATTGCAGGATAGCGACCATGCCCATTACCCTCCCAAAACAATGAATCATATTTTGCGCCCTGGTAAACCAAGCTGCCGTTTGGATACGCTAACACATCACGCCAACCGTTAACTGGATAGAGCGGGTCAGAAATGGTCACATCAGCTCCAACTACTACGCTAACCTTTGTTTTAACCTCAGGATATAGATAAATGACTGGCTTAGCACAACCGTATGTTGGAGCGTAGCTACCTCTAACATAAACTAGTTTTTCACCTTGCTTATTCTTTATAATCATTAAACCGTGATTATTGATGTATTCATCAAATGCTATAACAGCGCTACTATCGTATGAATCCTTGTATTCTTTATAAGCTTTTTGGTACAAATCAGCTTGTCGATTAATTAATTCATAAACAGCATTACCCTGGCCGGTTTGACCGATTTGTCGCAATTGATCATCGGATAAATTATCAACTCTGGTAGCAGAGGCTATTACCGTGCCACAACCCTGCGCAACAGGCAAAAGAGAATCGTAGCCACCCACGCCAGAGCCATTATTACTTTTCATGGAAACATTGTCGTTAAATGAGTAGCCGTCCAATGACAACTCATTCGGTTCGTATCGCATCGTAATTCGAGTTTTAATTGGTGTTTCTAAAAAATAAGCTATATTAGTTAATCCGGTATCTGCATATGTCGTCTCTGATTTAATAAGTGAACTCTGGCCAAACTTATCTACCACCGTCTCTTTAACTCCATTGACAGAATCTTTTGAATCAAATTTCTCTCCCAGGTAGAAGATTGGCGGTCGATAAACCGACTCGCCCGACTCAGAAAAAACTAAATTTGGTGGCACACTAAGAGAATCAAAACGAGTTTCAGTATCAAAAACTGTCACCTTGTCTGTAGCCAGACCTTTTATAATGTCAATTACATTAACGCCACCATCTTGAGGTTGACCAATAGCCACAACCTTATCATCACGCTTTTCAAATAAGAATAGGTTGGAAGCGCCTTGGCCAACACCAGGATCAAAGACCAACACGATAGTGTTGCCATTACGCTTGCCAACCTCTTTGTAGGTCGGCATATTATCCTTTAATTGTTGCGCAACACTATAGTATTCATCATCATTATAATAAGACCCAAACTCAGTTTTTAGCCAACCAGCTGGCACTATAGTCTTTGGGCTACTAAACCAAACCTCACCAGTAGTAGAATTAAAAATCTTAGATACTTCTGGATTATCTGAAGACTGTAGGGAATTATTTGACGACTTGGATTTAATTATAATTATTATTAATAAGACAATAATCACCAAGACCGCTACAACTATCGAAACAATCCGAATTCGCCGCTTTTTATCAACACTACCACTATTAACCGGAACATCCGAGATATTTGTTCCCCCACCAAGCTCGTCGTTATTCATACCACTTCCTTATTAACTACTTAAAAGTATAAGCTTTTTGTGATTAAAAGCCAAGTTAGCCAGCCACAACACCGCCACCAAGGCAGACTTCATCATCGTAAACCACGACGGACTGGCCACTCGTAATCGCCCGCTGGGGCGATTTTAATTGCACAACCGAGTCGTTAATCTGAGCTTCAACCAGTGGCGCTTGGTGGCGTGTCCGAACTTGACAGATCTTGTTGGACACTGGCGCATCGTTAATCCAGTGAAGATCTTTTAACTTAATCTGCTCAACCCACAAATCTAACTGATTTAGGTCGCGCGATACGTAGACTTCATTTTTCTCGATATCTTTACCAACCACGTAATACGGTAAACCACCGCCCAAATCCAAGCCATGACGCTGACCGGTGGTGTAAAAAATCGCACCCTTGTGCCAGCCCAAGTCTTTTGTCGTTTCCTTTTCGATAATTTTTCCGGGCTTAACGTCAACATACTGGCTCAAAAATTCTTCAATTCCAACCTGACCGACAAAACAAATTCCAACCGAATCTTTTTTGTTAGCCGTCACCAAGCCGCGCTCACGCGCCAACTCACGCACTTCACTTTTTAGCAGCCCACCAATAGGGAAAAGCGTCTTTTCAAGTGCTTCTTTGGTAACTCGATAAAGAAAATAGGTCTGATCTTTTTTAGCATCTTTAGCTCGAAGAAGTTGACCGCTATCAACTCGCGCATAATGCCCAGTGGCAATCATATCCGCCCCGTCCTCTAGCGCCGTCTCGAGAAATAATTTAAATTTAACCTCTTGATTACACATAATATCAGGGTTGGGCGTACGGCCCGCTTGATATTCGGCTAGCATATAGTCGACAACTTTTTGCTTATACTCGGTCTCAAAATCATAAACTTTTAAATCAATCCCTAACTTAACCGCCACTCGCTTGGCGTCAGCCAAGTCTTCCGCCCACGGACAGCGCGCTCCGGGCAAATCGCGCGACCAATTCTTCATATAAACTCCGGTCACGTCATAACCGGCCTCAATCAAAAGCGCCGCGGTGACGCTACTATCAACCCCACCGCTCATGCCAACATAGACTTTAGTCATGAGAAATTAACAATCCCAGCCAGACAATTGACGCAAAAAGCCAAAGAATTCTTTTGAGGCTAGCACCCAGCTATTAGGGTTTGTGTACCAAGCCGATGGCCAGTCTTTATCCTGCGCGAGTGGCGCGTTAAATATCTCGTATTCGTGATCAAAGCTCTTCTTGAATTCAGCCAGGGCACGACGCTGATGGTAAGCCGAAGTTACTAGTGTGATTCTTCGCAGCTTATTTTGTTCAATGATGCTTTTAGCTTTTTTAGCATTTTCACAAGTGTTGCGCGAAGCCTCTTCAACCAAGACCGCCTCCATCGGTACGCCAGAAGTGTATGCCAAGTCGGCCATCACCGAAGCATTGCTTGGCGAGCCGTCTTCGGCTGCTGCCCCAACAAATAGAATCTTATTGGCAATACCAAATCGGTACAGCGTTATGCCATATTCAGCCCGCGCCTTCGTGTCACCACCAGACAGCACCACAATCACGTCAGTTTTCTGACAACCGACATTTTTACCCTCACACTCCACTGTTGGCTGCAGGCACTCCAGTGTGCAACCACGATAATCATTTGGTATAAAGGCTGTGTTTAAAACGACTACTAAAATTACATAAACTACCAACAAAGAAATTAATGTTTTAATCAACTTAATCATAATCTCACCCTTTCTTGCTCTAATTTTACCTCATCAACGATAATTTGTCCCGCATATTCAACATCACCCATTGACGTCCCGACGCCAATCGTCAAACGCAGGCTGCCAAGCTGCTCCGACTCACTTAGATTGATTGATCTTAAAGCGAGAGAACCGACACCACGATTGGCTGAGCAGGCAGCACCAGTTGAAACGTAGATTCCGCGCGCCTCTAATCGATAAATTAAACGTTCGGCCTCAAGGCCGGGAAAGCTTATCACACAATAATTTGGCAAGCGTTTCTTAGTGTGGTTGAGCAATTTTGCACCAGGAATTGCCAACAGAATACCCCCTAGCCGATCACGCACTTTTGCAACCTCATAGTAACCACCGTGAGTCAATTGTTTGACCGCGGCCGCAAAACCAACTACGCCAGCCACATTCTCAGTACCGCTTCTGATACCCATCTCTTGACCGCCACCTCTTATTAGCGGTTTCAACTTCACACCCGACCGCACCCACAAGGCGCCAACTTGCTTAGGGCCACCAATCTTGGCAGCGCTAATTGTCAATAAATCCACCCCCAGTCGCGATGGATTGACTTCCAGATAACCCAAGGCCTGGGAGGCGTCGCAATGAAATAAAATCGGCTCTCGACCTGCTAGTTTTCTCTGTAGGTTAGCCTCAGCAAGCTGTCGACTAACTTCCGCAATTGGTTGAATTGTGCCCAAGTCACTACTAGCCAAGCTGACACTTACGAAATCGATCTGGTCGGTGATTAAATCACTAAGTTTGTCAACATCAAGAACACCTACGGAACTGACTGGAATAACACGGTGACTAGTCCGCGCCAAGGCCGCTTGATACACTGCTGGATGCTCTACACCAGAAATCAAAACATGATTTGCCAAGCTAAAAGCTAGGTTTATCGACTCGGTAGCTCCGGCTGTCATTATTAACTGACTAGCTTTAGCGCCAAGCGCCTCAGCAATTACACTTTTGGCTTGTTCATAATCATGACGCACCTCAACCGCCGGCAGGTATGGTGCCGAAGGATTGTAAAATAAGTCCGTCAAATACGGCATCATCGCCGTCAATACCTTATGGTTAAGTGGAGTGGCGGCGGCGTGATCAAGATAGACTGTACGCATAGCTACTGATATAACTGCTGTTCAACCAAGATGCTGTACACCTTTACAGCATTATAAAAATTCTCCAGTTCTTGCCCCTCTAGCATCTGATAGCGCACCACTTGGCTAGATTTAGCGACGCCACCTTCAGAGACTTCATAGCGCATCGTCTGAGAAACCGGCTGATGCGTATTAGGGTCGGCCCAAGTCTCATACCACATCCAGGTGTGGCGATCGAAACAAAAGAAACTACGCTGTTCATCAGGCTTAACCAGACCAAAGACCCGAGCTCCAATCTCGCTCTCTTTTTGTAGCAACATTCGCTGCGTGTCGGTCGCCTTTTCTGGGCCGCCTATAGTTAAGGCGCGTGATTCACGCCACTGCATAATTCGATCTGACATTGCCATAATATCTTGAAGAACCGCACCACGTCCCGTCACATCAATTGGTGCATGCACCTGATCTTTAAAAAGATTGGCATATTTATCTTGTATATCTTGAATTGGCTCGTCCATTTAATATTATTTTAACAGATTAGATAGAAAATAACAGCTCGGCGTTACGACTAGTTTGTTCAGCCAGTTCGGTAACTGGTAAACCACGCTGTGCAGCCAAAAATTCCACTACGCGCTTAACATAAGCCGGTTGATTAACTTGGCCACGTAACGGCGACGGTGCTAAGAATGGAGCGTCTGTTTCTAGGACAATACTATTTAGTGGCATGTTCCTGTAAATCGCTAATTGCTTATGGTCTTTGGTGAAGGTGACGATACCATTTAACCCCACCATCCACTCCTTAGCTAAAATTCGTTCCAGATTAGCCTGGTTATCTGAAAAACAGTGCACGACTGCTCGCCTAATATCATAACCATCAACAACCTGCCAAAAATCATCATAAGCCTCGCGCACATGAAAAATAATTGGTAAGTCGTGCGCCAAAGCTAGCTCAATCTGCTGACGCAGCACCTTGACCTGAACATCGCGCGGCGAGAAGTCATAATGATAATCGAGTCCTGTTTCGCCAACTGCCACCAGTTTAGAATGTGAGAAATCAATCTGATGCATGAAATTCATACCATCTTTGGCATGATGTGGGTGGACACCAACGCTAGCCCAAACATTGACATGGTTCTCAGCGAACGCCAAGGCGCGTCGCGATTCATCTTCATCAGCACTGGCTAAAATAATCTTTTCAACACCAGCCAGTCTGGCCTCAGCTAGACAATCAATTGGATCGAGCGGAAATTCGGCGTCCGCCAAATGACAGTGAGTGTCAATTAGTCGCATTAACTGTACCAGCTGGTTGACGAGGATCGGCTGTGTGAATATAAATCTTCGGGAAAAGTGGTAAGTGAGAAGCGTCGATCACGCCATTGCCAAATATTTGGCGAATCTTTTGGGCGGTTTCTGGCATAAACGGCTCTAGAAGTGACGACATTTGTAGCAGACCACTAGCAGCATAGTTCAGGACATCCTCGAGATGATGTTTGGATTCCGGATCGGTCTCAGCTTTCTTGGCAATCTCCCACGGCTTAACTGAATCAATATATTTATTCAGACTATGTACAAAAGACCAGGTTTCATCCATAGCGCGATCAAAACGCAAATCGCGTATCGCCTCAAAGTAGGAGTTCTCGTCATGATTAGTGGTATCCACTCCCGCCACCACACCAGCTTGATATTTCTCAATCATTTTAGCGACGCGCTGCACCAAGTTGCCTAAATCATTACCCATCTCTGAGTTATAAGCCGTTTCAAATTTCTGCCAAGTAAAATCGCCATCATCTTGAGTTGGTATATGTCGCGAAAAATAATACCGAAAAGCATCGCGGCCATAGTTATCAATAAGCTCAACTGGGTCAACCACGTTACCAACCGATTTGCTCATCTTGGCACCATCAACATTAATATGACCATGCACTAATAGGATTTTTGGTAAAGGCAGCTCCAATGCTAGTAAGATGGCTGGCCACAAACCGGCATGAAAACGCAAGATATCTTTACCAATCACTTGCACATCAGCTGGCCAAACCTCATCCCAACCCAACTGATCTGGATAGCCAATACCCGTTATGTAGCTCGACAGAGCATCAAACCAAACATACATTACCTGATCTGGGTCGTTTGGAACGGAGATACCCCACCCCAAGCTTTTGCGTGGACGCGAGACTGAGACGTCAGCCAGACCATCTTTAATTAGGTTAAGAAACTCATTGCGACGCATCTCTGGCACAATCTGCATCTGGCCAGATTCAATAGCTGAACGAATTTGGTCACCGAAGGCACCAGCCTTGAAATAATAATTTTCTTCCTCAATATGCTCGAGAGCTTTTTGATGATCAGGACAGATACCCTCGCAAGCCGCCGCCTCAGCATCTGTAAAAAAGCGCTCACAACCGGTGCAGTACCAGCCATTGTAGCCAGATTTGTAGATATAGGGCTGGAGCTTTGTCCAGATATACTGCACGGCGCCAACATGATGGCCGTCTGTTGTCCGCACCGCATCGGTGTAACTAGCGCCGACTTTTTCAACCAAATTACGAAAGTTAAGATGATTTTCATCGACATAAGCTTGCGGTTCAAGGCCCAATTCTTGAGCTTTTTGGGCGATTTTGTTGCCATGCTCATCTGTACCGATCATAAAACGCACATCTTTGCCATGCCTCTTGTGATGTCGTGCCCAAATATCAGCGTAAAGATAATCTAGCGCATTGCCAATGTGCGGCTTAGCGTTAACATACGGAATTGCCGTCGTGATATACAGAGAGTTCTTCATACCTACTATTTTATATCAGCTGAGCAATTTTCACAAAATCAGCCAAAGATAGCTCCTGGGCGCGCTTATCTGGATCAATTCCGGCCCGCTCCAACAACGCCACGGCGTCATCTTTACTAATCGCCAGACCGCCTGCCAAAGACGAGCGTAGCTTCTTGCGCCTAGCGCCAAACCCCGCCTTGACTACGCGCATAAAAGTCCTTTCATCAGGGGCTAGTGGCTGAGAGCGTAGATCTAGTCTTACCACTTGTGAATCCACCTTTGGCGGGGGTGTAAATAGCTCAGCCGGGACAATTTGACCAAGTTCTGTTTCGGCCCAATTCTCTACTGCCAAGCCCAGGACACTAGAGCCGTCAATCTGAGCTATTCGCTCTGCCACCTCTTTTTGAACTAAAACTGTAATTGAGCTTGGACGATTCGGAGCCGTAAGCAAAAAGCGAATAATTTTTGAGGTGATGTAATATGGTAAATTTGCCACCACTTTATAGTTTTGAGGCAGATTGGTTAGGTCAAGTTGCAATATATCTGCCTGAATAACTTCTAGACTCTTACCAGGAAACTGCGCTGGTAGGTTGGCTGCCAAATGTTCGTCTAGCTCCACCGCAATAACTCTTTTAGCTCGCCGCAGCAGAGCGCTAGTTAGCGTCCCCAGCCCCGGTCCAATTTCTAAAACCGTATCACTCTCGTCTACACCGGCAAAATTAACAATTGAATCTAGCACCGATCGATCCTTTAGCCAGTGCTGCCCGAGCGATTTGTTTGGCGCTGTCATACTTAAATACCGTCTGGCTTGGTCCAGTCCGTTGCAATGTCAAAACCGTGTGGATGTCGAGCCGTAAAAGCACCGGTGTCGTACACCTTGCCTAAGCCAAGGCTAGTCTCCACTACTGAACAACGCGGATAGTTATCTAAATGAGCCGCCACAATAATATAGCCATCGCGATCAACCTTGACGCCGTCACCTCGAACAGTATAGTAACCACCCTGGTTGCAATTACGCATAACAATACTCATCGGCAAATCATAATAGGTCTCACGATGCACCACACCGCTGCTATCAACAAACTGATAAACACCTTTTGATTTAGTAAGCCCACCAGAAGGCTTGGCCCCTACAACCTCAACCTGCTCAACTGGCTCGGTGATTATAACACTACTTAATTCGCGTCGCGCCACCTCCTCACCATTTTTTATTTCCACTTCGTAGGTCACTAGGCGCCGGCCAGAAACCCCAGCTTGCTCAATATGACGATAGTTCTGCGCACGATTAAAGTCATAGACTTTGCGTACCGAAAAGCTAACCTCTTCTTCCTGAGCAACTTCTTGTTTTCCCTCTCGCCAAAGCTCCAAAGTCATACCATCAACAACTGGCGCATCTAGTGCTAGGCTTAAACGATCATCAGCCCCCAGCTTGATCCTCTTAACAGACAGCAGTTCGGCCACATTTTTACCCTGAGTGCGAACCTCTATCGCCTTGCCATAATAAAGAAAGTTGACTAGCTTAGCTCGAGTAACCACATAGCTCAAGCCAGTCTCTCCGCCAGTCGCCATAAAATCAAATTTAGGTGTCACTATATCCTCTGGATAAAGCGTTACCCCAGCTACGCGCGCGATCAAATCAGGTGTTTCGTATGGTGTCACCACCCTCAGGCGAGTCGTCCCGTCAACTAGCAACACTGAGTGAGCACGAAATATATTGATATTAAATTTATCGGAAATTAGTTCGGTGTCCAAGCTTGGCTCAACCACATCTCCCGGAGAAACTTTAATTTTTGCTTGCTCTAAAACCACCGCCACGGTAGTCTGATTTGTCAGGACAACCTGTTTTTGGTCGCGATCGAAAATCGTCACTAAGCGCTGTTTAGCGCCATCATTATTCTCACTAGTCGCAAACGCCCTTGGTAGTAAAACAAATGCCCCAATTGACAAAAACGCGACCGTTGCCGCTAAAATAATTGACGTCTTAACAGATAGTCTAACCTGCCTAATTCTTCTAAGCATTTGGTTATATTGTACCACACTATCTCTTGCTTAAATTAGCGTATTGGGTGTTGAGCTTACGAGTTTTACCATCGTTAAAACGCACTGACACTGCTAGACCATCAACGTCAATCACTTCGCCCCGACCAAACTGTGGCGATTCCACAAAATCTCCCACCTCAAAAGCGTTAATAAAGTCGATTTCTTCATAAAACGGCTCTAATCCATAGCGCGATGATGATATGTCGGGGCGAATGCAGTCCAAAAATTGCGAAGGTAATAGATATTGACGCTGTCCAAACACAAACCGCGAGCCAGCGTAGGTTAAATAGAGCTCCTCTTTGGCGCGCGTCATTGCCACGTAACAAAGGCGCCTCTCCTCTTCTAATTCACCCGGTTCATCATAAACTCGCGAATGCGGAAAAGTCCCCTCCTCCATGCCGACGATAATCACCACTGGAAATTCCAGCCCTTTTGAAGCATGCATTGTCATTAGACTAACTTGATTGTCGTCAGCCACCTGATCAGTACTTGACATCAGAGCTGCATCTTCTAGAAAAGACTCGATATCGCTATAAAGCGCGGCCTCGCTAACTAAAACACCTAAGTTAGCCAACCGGTCCTCACCCTCAATCGAACCGTCGCTCAAATAATCTTTATACCCCGATAGAACTATGGCCTTATCGATAATTTCACCTGGCGCCAAACCAACCTTAAATAATTGATCAATTTGGCTGATTATCTTAGCAAACTTTTCCAACTTGGTTCGAGCTACCGTCTTTAGCGGACTTTCCTCGAGATGATACAGCGCCTCAACCAAGTTATAATTAGTGCTTTGTTGCCAGTTAATAAAGTTTTCAACCGTCACACTACCGATGCCACGCGCCGGTGTATTAATCGCCCGCGCTAAGCTCGCCACATCAGACGGCTGATAAACCAGCTTTATATAAGCCAAAATATCCTTAATTTCTTTGCGATCAAAAAAGCGCACACCACCAATCACCTTGTGTGGGATCTGGTAGCGCATGAAGGCCTGCTCAACCTGGTAAGATTGAGCATTAGCGCGGTAAAGCACCGCGATGTCTGCCAAGTTATGTCCATCCAACACCGCCGATTTAACGATTTCCGCCACGCGATTAGCTTCATCAACCTCATCACGCGTTTCAATTATGTCAATTGGCTTGCCGTCACCCGCCTCAGTCCAGATTTTCTTATCAGTTCGCTGCTGATTTTGCTCAATCAATCGCTGAGCCGCTTGCAAGATATTATTAGTCGAACGATAATTTTGCTCTAACTTAACTTCTTTTGCCTCGGGCCAATCGCGTTTAAAATTCAAGATATTAGTAAAATCTGCTCCGCGCCACGAGTAAATTGACTGCCAATCATCACCAACCACGCAGATATTTTGTTGATCGCTAACCAACATTTTAACGATTTGATACTGGGCGTGGTTAGTATCTTGGTATTCATCAACCAGGATATGCAAGAAACGCTCTTGCCATAAAGCCCGAGTTTTTGGTTTGGTACGCAACAGGCGCACCACTTCCAGCAACAAATCATCAAAATCCAAAGCATTAGCCGACCGGCGAAGCGATTCATAGCGCTCATAGACCGCGGCCAACATCTTTTGTTTCTGGCCACGCGCCTGATCAAGCGCCTCAGCCAGATCAACCATTTTATTTTTATTCGATGAGATCACCGCTACCGCTAATTGCGGTTTTAGCTCTCGGTCGGAAATATTCAGATCTTTTAATGCTCGTTTCACCAAACCTAGCCGATCTGATTCGTCGTAAATAACGAACTTCTCGTCAATTTGGATTTCGACGCCACTTTCTCGCAAGATTTTGACACAAATACCGTGAAATGTGCCCATAAAAGGCATAAAATACCAGCTGTCTTCGCGCCCCAACAGATGAGCAAGACGCGAACGCATCTCTTTAGCCGCCTTATTTGTAAAGGTCACCGCCAAAATCTCATCTGGCTTCACGCCACAATTAGCAATCAAGTGCGCGATTCGATGTGTCAAAGTTTTGGTTTTACCGCTGCCGGGGCCAGCCAAAATCAAAAGCGGACCATCGGTTATCTTGACCGCCTCGCTTTGAGCGGCATTTAAGCCCCTAAAAACATCCATGGAGCTATTTTAGCGTAAAAGCGCTTCGACGTCACCCCAGAAGAAGTAGACCAAACCAGCGACAATTAGAATTATCAGAATAAGTAATATCGTCCAACCAATTGAGCTTTTCTTATCCTCCTCGGCTACTGGACGTAGTTCCGCCCGATAAAGCGCGGTTTGTTCACCAGCGTCGTAAGTTGAAATTCGATCTGGCACATGCATTGTAACCGAAGGAGACTGAATTAATGGCTCAGGTTGTCCAAGCGGACGCTTTTTAACCTTAGTCTCTGGTATAAATGGGCTCGACTTGGGTTGCTTCGGCTCAGCTGGAGTTAGTTGTACGTCGTCATCGTCATTAGACTCGATCAACTCCTTGGGTTGAAGCGGCGCAGCCTTCAAGGCCCTTCTGGCAACCGAAAGCTTAGCATCAATATCAGACTTCCGATCTAACCCCGGCTCAGTCTTTAGCTCGGCCCTTGGCTCCGATTTAGGCTCGGGCCGAGTGACCATCTCCACCGCTTGTTCTTTGATGGTAACTACTTCGCCATCAGGCTTGATTACAGTGGTCCTCCCCGTTTGGACGCTGCCTTTAACGGTCTTGGCTGGCTGGCCATCTTTTGCGGGAAGTTTCATTTCAAAACCAACCGAGCGCTTGGTGACAGCTGGCTTAGGCGCAACATCGGTAATCTTATCGGCTTTTTGACGAATTTGAGCGTTAATCCTGGCCGCCCTGGCTCGACGTTCATCAGGAGACAGGCGCTTTGGGGCCACGATTGGTGTAGTAGTAGAAGTCATAAAATCAATATATTTACCGCGGCGATGTGGGATATGAGTCTTTTGGGGAATCGAAGCGGTCGCAACGGAGGGGATAACTTTTGGTTCAGGAAGTAGCTCAGGCTCAGACTTGGAATCAGCCAACCTAGGCACCTCTTTGACTGGAGCTAGCTCAACTTTTGACTCGGCCGCCTTTAACTTAGGCAGGGGGTCAACCTTAGCCTCAAAGGACTCCTCCTTGGCTGGCCCAATTGACACAGTCTTACCTAACAGGTCTTTTGGTATTGGTACTTTTATTGGTCGAGGCGAAGCGCTTGATGATTCTGAAGGAGACTTGGCGGCCTCAAAGCCAACTGGCACTCGCTGCTTAACCTCAACGGTGGCGTCACTCGTATCAGGAACAAATTTGTCCTTAACCTCCTGATCAATATCGCTGACCTCTACGTCAGTAATAGCCCCAGTCTTTGCCAGATTGACAATATCGTTATCTTCTTCTAATTTAGCCACCAAATCAGCAGCAATCTCATCTAGGTTGCCACCGCCAACATCTTCGGACAACTCATTAATCACGTCCTCTTCTGCAGCCTGCTTTTCCATCAAGGCGCCGATTGCGCGGTCTAGTTCTTCAAAGTCAATGTCTTTATCTGCCACTAGCGCCTCCTATTGACTTTCCTTGAATGTTTCATAAGCTTTTTCGACAACTGCCGCAAAATCCGCTGGATTAATACTGAGAGCACCAACCACTAGGCCGTCAATGCCCGGAACGCGTAAGTAGTCATCAGCACTGTTAACCGTGACACTGCCTCCGTAAAGAACGCGTACCGCCTCGGCTGCCTTGGCGCCATAAAGCTCCTTGATCTGATAACGAATAATCTTAACCGCCTCAGCAATATCATCTGGCATAGCAGACTCGCCCGTGCCAGTAGCCCAAACTGGCTCGTAAGCCACTACTACATCGGCAATTTCTTCACTAGTGACATTAGCCAGACCGCCAATTAATTGATCATTAATCGCATCACGGGTTTCGCCATTGGTTTTTTCGCTGATAGTCTCGCCAACGCACAAAATCGGCTTAACTCCTGAGCGAATTGCTGCTTGAACCTTAGCACGAACATCGCGATCGCTCTCATTGAATAAATAGCGTCGATCAGAGTGACCGACCAAAGCATAGTCAACAATTCCCCGTAGTTGCGCAATCGACACCTCGCCAGTAAACGAGCCCATATCACGCCAGTAGAAATTCTGAGCCGCCAGCTTAAACTGACGTCGATTGATCTGTAACGACAAAGATTGCAAGGCAAACATCGATGGCGCTAAAACAATATCCATGCCTTGGCGAATTTTTACCTCTTTGGATAATTTCTCGAGCAATAAACTGGATTCTTGCATGTTAAAATTCATCTTCCAGTTACCCACGATTAGCGGTCGATTTTTTGTCATGTAAAGTCCTTGTGCTTATTTACTTTGATTGTAACGCACTTTAAGCGTCAAGTAAACAATCTACCCCAACCAGTCGGCCAGAACCAATCAGCTCGAGCATCGCTCCACCGCCCGTTGATAAAATCAATCCATCGTAATTCAAATTCGGCTGTTCACGCTTTACAAAAGCTAAGGTGTCACCACCTCCGATTAGAGCTGGCTTTTCTGACGCCGATAGTGAACGCACGATTACTTCTGAGCCAGCCTCAAAAGTTGGATTCTCAGTATAGCCCAGAGGACCATTCCAAATGATTGAGCCAGCGTTGGCGACTAATTGACCTAAAACCATAGCCGAAGCGTCACCAATGTCAAGGATTTTATCTTGGCCTAACACTGCTTCAACTCGCTTATTCTCCGATGCGCCGGCTAATTCATCTGACGCCACCTTGACATCAGTCGGCAGAAATAGCGCCTTGCGCTCAGACGCCACCAACTGATTAATCTCTTTAATTACCGTCTCTTGATCATACTCTACTAGGCTTGATCCGACCGGCTTGCCACTGGCTCGTAAAAAGGTATTTCCCAAAGCCCCACCAACAAACACCTGGTCGGCCAGCTCCACCATACGCTTAACAAAACCGATTTTATCACTAATTTTAGCGCCACCCAGGATAGTCACTAACGGACGCGGTGCATTCTCAATAAATTGATCAATCGATTTATATTCTTTGATTAGGCCAGCGCTCGCATAACTTGGAAGTAGACGGGTAACTGCCTCTGTCGTCGCCGTAGTGCGATGGCAAACTGAAAAACCGTCCTGAACGAACAAATCTGCACCAGTAGCGGTAATAAGATTTTGAGCAAAACCTGAGTCGTTTTTCTCTTCACCCGGCCAAAACCGTAAATTTTCACACAAAACGACTTGGTCCCGGCAAGAAAATGCCTCCGTGGGCTCATCAAAGCCCACCGGAAGGCCGAGAAGACCCTCCAGGCGCTCTCGTACCGGTTTGAGCGAAAAGGCCTCCTCGCGGCCCTCAGGACGCCCCAGGTGGCTTAGTATTACAATTTGCTTCGCTTCACGGCCGATTAGGTCACGAATCGTCGGTAAACTAGCCACAATTCGACTGTCATCAGCAATAACACCACTTGAAATCGGCACATTAAAGTCCACTCTCAATAAAACCACCTTACCGGCAACATCTATGTTGTCGATGCTGGCTTTTTGATATTTGATCATTTGTCCCCCTTTTTAAGATTTATAGTTCAAATTAACGAATCTCGCACACACTAATCGTGTCAGTGCCACCGGCTCTACCCATCTGAGAGCCAGAAGTAACGACGACTTTAACACCTTCTACGTCGCCAAAGCGTCCAGCGTCTTTTAGCTCTTTGACTAGCTTTAAGCACATATCAGGCTCTTCTGGTCGAACATAGCTCTGATTAGCAAAAGACAGGGCGAGCTGCTGAGCCACCCGCTTATTGTTAGTCACGCTCAAAATTACTCGATTTGGCCTCTGGGCCGACACTCGCGTTGCTGTTAAGCCGCTACGAGTCTCGACAGCGATAGCTGGCACATCTAGTACCTCCGCAATCTTCATTACCGAAGCACTTAAAACGTCAATTTGCTGAGTGGCTTCTTCTATTTCTAGTTCTGGGCAGCGAACAGTTGAATGAGCTTGGCTATAAAGAATTACCTTTTTCATCGCCTCAACCGCCTCAATTGGATACTTACCATTAGCTGACTCGTCTGATAGCATGACCGCATCAGCGCCCTGCATAACAGCGTGAGCAACATCGGACACCTCAGAGCGAGTTGGCTCAGGGTTGTCAACCATACTAATCATCATCTGAGTGGCAATAATCACTAATTTACCGTGCTTGCGACAAAGATCAACTAACTGCTGCTGCACCACCGGCACTACCTCGGCGCCAACTTCAACTGCTAAGTCGCCACGCGCCACCATAATGCCATCGCTAGCTTTGACGATTTCTTCAAGTGTTTCTGGTTCAATCGCGTGCTTAGTCTCAATTTTAGCAATCACCTGAGCGTCAGAATTATGCGACAACAAAATCTGGCGCAAATTATGAATATCATCGGCTGACTGCACAAATGACAGAGCTACATAATCAATATCTTGAGTTGCGCCAAATTCTAGGTCGTTTAAGTCCTTTTCAGTTAATATATCACCACCCATGTCAGTATCTGGCAGGTTTAGACCTTTTTTCTGACGAATAATACCATCATTGAGAATCTTGATGCGCACCGCCTTATCGCTGACGATTTCCACCACCTCTGACTTAACCTTGCCGTCAAAGATGTAAACCGGCTCACCAACCTCAACTTTTTCAGCCAAATTGTACTGCACTGGAATGATAGTCTTGCCATCAAACTCGCCCTCATATTCCAAAACCAACTCATCTCCAGTTTTAACCGGAAACGGCTGATCGTCGTTAAATTCGCCAAGGCGAATCTTTGGTCCTTGTAAATCTTGTAAAATCGCCACCGGTTTACCAATCTCTTCCGAAGCCTGACGAATCCAGGCAATCTGCTCACGACGTTCATCATAATCACCGTGGCTAAAGTTTAAGCGGCAACCATTGGCGCCAATTTCTAGCAACTGCTTTATTTTTTCGAAACTATTAGTCGCGGGACCAATCGTTGCTAAGATCTTGGTCCGCTTAAATACTGGTAAAATCATTTGTCTTATTATAACAGATAACGGAACCTCAGGCTACTGCTTTAATTTTTGACATATTCTTGTTAGACTCGATTTAGTCAAACATAACTATTTTAAGGAGTTTTATGCAACCAGAAGTCAAAAATAAGAAATGGCCCATGATCATTTTGTGTGCCCTGTGTCTGGTGTTTGCCGGAGCTGGGACTTATTTCTTTATTGAGAACAACAAGTGTAGTGGCAAATTCAGCCAGCTAGATAATATCTCAACCGGCTGTATTGATGAGCTGCGTGAATCTGGCATCACCGGACTAACGATCAGCGGCACCAAAACACCAGTGAATAAAAATGTGCCGGCACTAGATGTCGAATTCTGCGCCGAAGATTCCCAGCTTTGCATGAAGCGCCCCGGCAACTGGATGGTCTCGGCCGGTCAATTTGAATACGTCGATGGTCAAAACAAATGGAACCAAGACATTGCCTTTTACAACCAATTTGGCACCAAAATCATGACCGTTCACAATAAAGTTTCTGGTATTGGATTTGGCCCCTGCGAAGGCAACCCAGATGACATCAAGCTAACCGTATTAGAGACCCACAAGCTCGGCTTCAAGAACAGCAATAATGAAGACTTCTATGTTTCTAAGGCCTACTATCAAGAGAAAAACGACAGCTTTTTCATCCCAATCGTAGTTATAACCGATATCAAAGCACTTCAATCTGTCAAAAAAGCCACCAATCATAACTTCTGCGACATTGAAGCCTGGGGGCTATTTGCCACCGCGACCGCCAAAGATAACTCAACGGCCTTTTGGATAAAGCCTGAGCTTGGCAGCCCAGCCGAAGGCAAAGGCTTTTTCTTCCGCGAAGAGAGCGCTGTTAAAGATTGGCTAGAAAACAGCGACGGCGCTATTGTGTACGAGATGCTTAAAACTGCTTATATCAAGAAATAGCTTGATTTAAGCGTTAAACGCCAACAAAAACCCGCAAAAAGCGGGTTTTTGTTTAGCGATACGAAGAAACATTAACTCATTTTGTCCACGGATGCTTCACCTGAATATTAGTTCAAATTCGTCGTTTTATATCCATGATTACATAATGAATAATTTACCAAGGTTATATAATGGTTCTATGAACATCCACCAAGTTGAAAAATTCTTCAAAGATAAGAACGACGCGCCTTGCCCATTAACCAAGCGACTTATTAAGGCTGGTTATCAACAGACCAGTGGCGGATACATAGCCCTGGCAAAGAAGCGCGGTTTGATCGTAGATTACACAAAAGCCAAGCCTACACAATATTGGCACCTTATAGAGGGGTATTGCCCTTCCGTAGACAAGAATAAGACTTTTAGCAGAAGCATCGTTTGTGGCGAACTAATATTCTGGATGGCCGAGGTGTCGAAAGCCGTATCAAACGACGACTTAGAAGAATTGCTTGAGCGAATAATTGCAAGTAGGGATACTGGCACCACTCCGCCAAAACATGATCGCATCAAATGGAATAAAGAGATTCAGAACCTTTGTTTTTGCGCAATAGAAGCGAAGGTAAAGAACACCGAGAATGTCGCTAACGCGACTTCCGTTCGCTCATGAAAAATCCCACCGGGAAGGTTCGTTCGCTTTGCTTCCGAACGCTCCGCCCGAACGCCAGATTAGTTTTGCTAACGCAAAACATCTGGGTTCGGTCCTGATGCGAAGCATCAAAAAAGAATACCCCAGCCGTTGGCTGAGGTATTCTTTTTGGTGATCCCACCGGGAATCGAACCCAGATTGCCAGGATGAAAACCTGGTGTCCTAACCGTTAGACGATGGGACCAAAATGGTTAAAACGTGGCTAATTATAACCGATTAATTCTCAAAACACAAGCGTGGCTAAAACACAAGAATTCTTTCCGTAATCAGCCCATCATTCCGCAAGGTATCTGAGTTGGGCTTACAACCAACCAGCCGATTTTAGTAGTTGTTACACTGTAATACCAAGATCAGCTTCGTATAACAGTGGTCAAATTGCTTAGCTTATTGTTATTTTGCACTTTTTGTTGTAAAACTATTGACTTTTTAAGCCGTTTGTGCTAATATTAAAGTATCTTTGATCCGCCCTAGGGTGGGCGACAAATCAAGGTGAAACTTAATAGTTAGGTAATTTTAGTCTAAGAAGTTAGACTAATCAAGTTGGATTTCTTTTTTACCACTCTTGGCCGAGTGGTAGACAACAAACAGGAGGGAAAGAGACCATGGCGACAAATATAAGCCTAAAAGACGCGCGTCTCTTTGTTGAGAACGCGCTTAAAGCAGCTGGTAGCTCGGTTGACGTTTCCAAAAAGCGTCGGCCTGGACTGAGGGAGGCCTTGGTAAAAGCCAAGGTTGACTTCAAGGTTCTGCAGGAGTTTGATAGACTCTTCCCAGAACCCGCAACGGCCCAAGAACCCCCCGCCAAAAGCGGGGACGACACAAAACCCGAAGGCAACAAGCCAGAGGGTGAGAAGCCCGAGGACAAGAAGTCTGAGGGCGATGAGAAAAAACCGAAAAAACCCTGGTATAAGAGAGTTTGGGTATGGATATTCTTTATCCTCCCCGCCCTCTTTGCAACCGGAGTGTGGTTCTTTTCTCTACCCGAAGTGGATAAGTGGGGAATTGGAGCTCAATTATTCATCGTAATAGTAAGCTCTCTGGGAATCTTCGGCCTCTGGAAGTGCCAAGAAAGGTTCCCAGTCGCCAAAGTGTTTGGGTCGGCTGCAATCATCGCAGCCTTCCTGGGCGGTATTCAGTCCGTTCATCGGGCTGATGGCGACCCCAACACCTACTTCCGATTCAGCGGCGGAGTCGCTAATTGGACCATGGTGATAGCTGGGGTTGTCCTGGTAGCCGTAGTCACGCTTATCGCGTGGATTGTAGCTACTAAGACACCTAAGCTGTTCAAGGCGATTACGTTGTCCGCTCTGTTACTGCTCGGGATTGCCTATACATACTTTGTCACTTTTGAGGTACATCTAAGTGAGGCGAACATGATAGCGCAAACCCAAAAAGACCTAGATGGCGGCACAAATCCGGCGCCAATGGCGCCAGCAAACGATTAAAAAGGAGGGGTTCTTCCATGACGAAGAATAGAAAATGGCTTTGGGCCATCTTGGCAGTCGTATTGATTGCCGCAGTCGCGTTCGGCGCATGGTACGCCGCAACAAACATTCCTGAGGTTCGCAAGCTCTTTGGTTTCGGTAAGAAGCCAGGAGCAGGCGACAACCTACCGACCCAACCGACGCAGGTACCTCTGGTGACAGAGGCGCCAGCAGCGGAACTCGTTTCCGAGGCGGTGCCCAGCGTCAAGCTGTGGCTCGCCAACGACGAGACCCTTACTGGTCGTCCGAAGAGCGAGGAACAACTCGCTTTTGAAGCCGCTCTCGGTCGCGAGTTAACAACTGGCGACGTAGTCGGTTTCTCCGGTCACGGTGACCGGATCGGCACCCGCTACGCTAATAGGCTGTTCTTCGTTGATTACGATGAAACAGTCTTCCGCGGCCTCTCTGGCGATTTTAATACCGCCAATGAGGCTTGGCTGACTATCCAGAGCGACGTCGATAACTACGACGTCATTATGAGGGCAGCCAAAATAATGCTGAATGCCAATCCTGAGGACATCAGGTTAGCAGCTCAGCAAGAAGCCGAAACCGGGCTTTGGCAGCGACTGGTGTGGAACCACGCCAACGCTTGTCTGAGCGCGAAAAAGCGCACAGCCAAGCTCGAGTATCGCGAGATGCTCGATAAGTTGGTGAACAAAGAGTATCAGAGCTTACGCACTGATACTTTTAGGACTCACTGGGTATTCCGGATCACTCGGGTAACCAAGGAAGAGTATGAGGCGGCAACGCCCGACTTCCAGGGATGGCACCTCGGTGCAGCACCTGGAGTTTATCGCTCCAAGTCCTATGCTGACGAGGCGAAAAACCTGTTCATCGTAGGGGAAATCTTCTACGATGAGAGTGAGTGGGCTACCCCAGTGATCCACATCCCGTTAGGTGATGTGTTCACCCAGGGCGGATTTAGGATCAACGATCTTTGCATCGTTGTCCCCTACGACCCCTGCACCGGAAACCCGTCGGTAAATCCGACCGAGGTACCGGTTCAGCCGACGGCGACACCGGCACCGACTCCTACCAAGGAACCGAAGCCTTCGGACGAAGGAGAGTATATGTATACAAACCCTGAGAAACCGAATGAATCGGCCCCGGTAGAGGCACCGAATGCCGAGCCGACAAACGTGCCGACGCCAAAGCCAACCAAAAAGTCGGCGGCACCGGCACAGCAACCGGCACCACAGCCGGCACCGGCATCACAACCGGAACCGGCACCGGCACCGCAACCGGAACCCGCGCCAGCTCAGGTACAAGTTGTTGTCATCAACAACCCGCCTGATAACTCAGCGCCCTACCCCAGTACCACTGAACCACCCCAGGTGAACGAAACAAGCACCGAGGCGGTGGACCTCAGTGGTATCTGACCCAACTTGACGGCTGTTGCTGCTGACAACCGAAAGAGCCTTGTCTGGGGCCAAACAGACAAAGCTCATCAGCGCAGTACCTTTCGGGCCACCACTTCGGTGGTGGCCCAATTCCTAGATTAAAACTACCTAACTATTAAAGAAAATAACGCTAATGCCTTTACAAAACCAAAGTTTTGTGATATAATGGTATTATTCACGTGAGAGATTGGTCGAAATAGCTCACGGGAGGAGCGCCATTACAATCAATATTAGCTCGTAATGGCATAAATAATTAATAAGGTCATCGGTGTTTGAGACACTAGATGGCAAAGGGAGAAAACTATGAAAAAGATTTGGAGCGCTATCAAGCGTAACCCAAAGAAGGCGATTTTAGCTAGCGTACTAGCTATCGTTGGTTTGCTACCTATTGTGTCAAACGCATGGGGACCAAGCCGACCAACCTTCACGATTGAGGATCCAGCCGACTACGTCGTGTTTAACTCAATCACCAACAACCCAGCTCACGGTGACGAGCGAAGCTTCGTACAAATCAAGGAGAAAACTGCTTCTGATAGTACCTACGCTAATAAGCTTAACATCGCAACTGGTAAAACCTACACGGTTTTCGTGTATTACCACAACAACGCAGCTGCTAACTATAACCTAGTAGCGACTAACACTCGCATGAACACGCAGTTGCCAGGTACTGTCAAGGCTAACACCGAGACAGCTATCTCAGCCAAAATCATGGCTGACAACGCCAACCCAAAAACTGTTTGGGATGAGGTCAAGGTCACCTCAACTGAGGACGTAGTGCTAAAATATGTTTCAAACAGCGCTACCATCCACAGCAAGGGTGCTGTCAATGGCAAGAAGCTTAACTCAAATGAGTTTCTAACCAGTGGCGCCCTCATCGGCTACAACGCTCTGGACGGACGAGTCCAAGGTTGTCATCAATTCGCCGGCTATGTCACTTATGACTTCGTCGTCGAATCAGCCAACCAGCCTAACTTCACCATCGTGAAAACTGTTTCGCTGACTGGCAAGAAACAATACGGCGAGGAAGTCAACACAACTGATAACCAGATCGTTGACTTCAAAATCGTCTACACCAATACTGGTAAGACTACCCAGACTGGCGTACACATCAAGGACGTTCTGCCAACTGGCATGACTTATGTCAAGGGCAGTACTATACTAGTTAACGCCGCAACTGGCGGTAAGCCTAAGGTAATCGCCGATACTATCACCACCAACGGTGTTAATATCGGAGACTATGCCCCAGGCGCCAATGCTGGTATCGTGTTCAGCGCTAAGATCAATGATTTTGACTGCAATAAGCGAGTTGAAATCACCAACTACGCGCAAGCCATCACTAAAGATGGTACAAAATCTGACTCAGCCAAGGTAATCGTTACGACCGAAGCCTGCCCAATCAAAGACATCAAAGTCTGCCGATTGAGCGACAAGAAGGTTGTTACTATCAAGGAAAACGAGTTTGACGCTAATAAGCACTCAAAGAACTTGAAGGACTGCGACGAAGTTCCAGCTAAGCATATAGAAGTTTGCCGCCTAAGCGACAAAAAGATGGTATCAATTCTGGAAAGTCAGTTCGACGCCAGCAAGTACTCGAAAAATGCCAAAGACTGTGAAACTACCCCAGTCGTGCCAACTCCTCCAGAGTTGCCAACTACTGGTCCAGCTGAAACTCTCAGCCAGGTAATCGGTCTTGGTGCCCTAGTCACCAGCGCGGGATACTACATCTCGAGCCGAAAACTAGTCAAATAAGCCTGACCGCTCCAAGATAATTCTTATAGCCTAAGGGCACTAAAACCTCCCCGAACTGGGGAGATTTTAGTTTTGCTTTTCAATATGAATACCAGGGTTGAGGCTACGATCAATTGGCAAGCGAAAACCAAAAACACTACCACCACTGTCAATTGGTTGATAATAGGCCTCGCCGTTATGACGCTCAACGATTTCTCGCACCAAATACAGCCCAATACCAGTACCATCTGGACGACGCTTGCGCCCATTACTTGCCCGAAAGAACTTATCAAACAACTCGGCTCGCTCCTTGGGCGGCACGCCAATGCCCTGATCACGCACCGCCACCTCAATCGCCCCACTCACCTGCTTCACCCCCACCTCAATCACACTGCGCCTATTGGAGTAGTAAATAGCGTTGTCTAATAGATTGCCTATTACTTGGCGAATCTTGTCACGATCAAGGTTAAACACTGCTGGCAAGTTATCTTGACAGGTTAACTCAATTTTCAAGTCGTACATCTGGGCAACCTCGCGCATTGACTCTACTTCCGACACGACTAAATCAACTAGATTATGTGGGGACTTGAGTAAACGAAAACGCCCTGCCTGTAGTCGCGACAAACTAACAAAATCGTTAATCATATGCGACATCGTGGCGCTAGCCCGAAAAGCCTCGCCCAATGCTCGCTGCTGCTCAGGTGTAATTTGGCCAACATCACCCTCTAAGACCAGACTTAAATAGCCCTTGATGGTCGTCAGTGGAGTGCGAAGTTGGTGCGATACCATGGCCACAAATTCGTCTTTAATCTTGTCAAACTTACGTAACTGTTCATTAGAGCGCTCAATTTCCTTGGTAGCGTCCTGTACTCGTTGCTCTAATGTCCTGTTTAGCTCAACTAGGCTGTCGCGCGACCAAGACACGCTTAACGCTACCGCCACACCGTTTAGTGCCGCCTCAACTTCCGCTATTTTATACCTGTCAATTTCGCCGTCGCTAGCCGTCAAACCAAGAAAACCAATCGCCTGTCCGCCAGCGCGCAATAACATCAAGTAGCTAAGCCCATAGCCCGACAGAAGTTTGTTGATCGTAGCTTCAGTTGATGAGAGCTTTGCTCTCTCTATTACTGGCGACCGACGCGACTCGAAAAACTTTACCAGAGTCGAGAAATCAGCTTCGGCAAAGCCAGACTGGCTGTGTGTCAAACGACCGGATAAAAGCGTCGACATGGTAGTCTGCTCGCCGCCCCTGGGACGGACAATCAAACAAACTTGATCTACCTCGGCCCAACGCGCCGTCACGCGCAACAAGCGACCAATGGTTGCCTGAAATCCTATGTCAAGCGAGGCAATCTGGTAAATCTGATCCTCAAATTCATCATCGGCCTTTGCCCGAATGGCCACCAACCTACTCTGCCGCCACAATAGATAGAAACTAGTAACTAAAATTACCAGTAGAACTATGACAGTTGCCCACGTAGAAATATCGTCCATTGCCCTAATTTTACCATAAACAATTTGTTTTAGACGACTCTTGGTGTTAAAATTGAGTTAATGCATAAAATTGTAATCATTGAAGATGACCGCGCCATCAACCAGATGTACCGCATGAAATTTGAAACCAACGACTTTGACGTGCGAATTGCTTATGACGGCCAGTCTGGCATTGATCTAGTCAAGGCTTTTGCGCCCGAGGTGGTTCTGCTTGATCTGCAAATGCCAGAAATGACTGGCGATGAAGTATTAAAAGCTATACGAAAAGACGACAAGCTAGCCGACACTAAGGTAATCATCCTAACCAACACCAGTGCCGAAGAGGCACCAGCCAGTCTAAGCAAGTTTAAGCCAGATGACTATATCGTCAAAGCCGAATTAACCCCATCGCAAGTTGTCGAGCGCACTAAAGAAGTGCTCGGCGCAAAATAACTTTTGGCTTTTGCGCTAAAAAGTGGTAAAATAACTCTAATGCACCCGTAGCTCAGCGGATTAGAGTACTTGGCTTCGAACCAAGGGGCCGCAGGTTCGAGTCCTGCCGGGTGCACCATCCTCCGTCGCTATCCGTTGGATAGCTATGGAGGATTTTTTGTACATCTAGGTAGGGCGAGAACCTGACTCGCCAGTTGGCGGGAGGTTCGGCGTAGCGCAGCGAAGCGAAAAAGTGTTTACATTTTTTCGCAAGCAAGCGAAGGAGCGAGCAAAGCGAGCGATGTCCTGCCGGGTGCACCATTAAAAAATAGCTACATTGTGGCCATTTTTTAATGGTCTATACCCAGACAGATTTGATTCTGCGGCGCGGCAGATTTAGCTGACGCAAGCCGCAGGTTCGGCGGAGGCGAAATGAGAAAAGAAAGCACTGTAGGTATTTTCTTTTCGAATGAGCCAGAGGAGGCAAAGCCGATGTCCTGCCACGCACCCATCACCCCTTGAATAAAACCCCAAAAAAGTGTAGAATAATCAGGCAAGAGAAGCTTAACAAAACGAAATGGTATGGCGGCCGTAGCTCAGTTGGTTAGAGCGCCAGATTGTGGCTCTGGAGGTCGTGGGTTCAACTCCCATCGGTCGCCCCAAATTGAATATAAAAACTCCCAGCAGGGAGTCTTTTTTATGGCTGGCACATAACACCAGTTTCTTCCGAGTTGCCATAGTGTTGATATTTTTGCACCTTCTCCTGCAGATCCCAATAATAGACCTTGGCACCGACCGGAGTGGTCGGATCGGTTGGGCGATAACAAAAGTATACTTCAATATTGTATGGGTACTCGTTACTTGGCGAACCAGGATTGTCGATTGAATCAACCAAGCGCTCTCTGGTGTCGGCTGATATAGTATTAACCAGAGAATGTTGATCATCTTTTTCTCCTAAATCGGCTGGATACTTCTTCTCCACCGTCGTCCAGACCGTCATCTTGCGAATCACCTCCTCGGCGTGCAGACGATTTTGATTAGTTTTATTTTTTCTACTATAGCTATCGTAGCTAAATATGCCGATTGAAGCCACGATTGCCAACACCACCATAGTGACAATCAGCTCAACGACAGTATAACCATATTTTCTTTTCATATTACAATATTATCATAAACACAATAAAACCACCCGGTTTGTGACCGAGTGGTTTTAGTTCTGTCAAAAGCTTTGCTTATTATAGTGTGGATGGGGTGTAGTCGCCACAACCACTGCCAGAGTCGATATTGGCGCTCTGCTTCTTGTCGTAGTCCCAGTATTCTACACGGATACCAGTGTCGCTGCCATCAGTTGTACAAACTCGATAGTAGATGTTCTTTCGAGTTTCTTTGGTGTAAGTTGAGGCGGCGCCATTAGTGGCGGTCGATAGGTTAAGGACTCCAGTTACCTCACCGCTCAATTTGACGGTTGAATCAGCACCATCGGCTGAGAAAACGGCCACATCGGTTGGATAACCAGTCTCGAGTGAGTTGTAGGCTTCGGCCTTAGCAATCACTTCCTTGGCGTTTGATTGGTTTTTAGTAGTATTGGCCTTGTCTTGAACACCCTGGTAAGTCACGATAACGATAGTTGCCAAAATACCCATGACAACAATCACAATCAAGAGCTCAACGATGGTAAAGCCTTTTGCAGTTGTTTTTTTAGACATTGATTCCTGTCTCCTTTTTTAGTTTATAATCCGATTGTAAAGTATTTATGCTTATAATGCAAGTGTCTTTTGGTAATTTACGGTATCCGATTAGCACGCAATTGGCCAGATATTACTGTTGGCCGATCACCCTCAATTGCCGCTACCTTACTTCTAAGTGTGATATGAACTGTGACTGCCTTGTCTAGCGCATTTTGCCTTTCACCATCGTTAAGAGCAGATGAAAATACCTCAGTTAATGGCGTATCAGGCGCTGCTGGATCGAAGAACTCAATATCTATTTCGGCATCTTCTAGCAGCTTGGAGTCGGGGTAAAAATTAGTAACTCCAGAACTATCATAAGCGCAAGTCGGTCTTTGCCATGGTATTTCACAATTAGCTTTAAGTCCCACCAAGCCAGCCACCTCTGGATAGTCTACGTTATCTGGAAAGGCCACGCGACGATAGAGTACCCCATCTTTAATATAATAAATCGTATTAGAAAACAGTGGTGGATTTAAGCTACAGTCGTCATGTGGGTTGTAAGACATATGTACCATATTTTTAGTTGTGTCTTCGGTCAACGGATTGTCGGTTGTCATTAGGGTCTGTAGAATCAAAGCTTTGCTATCTTGCCCAACCAGCTTAAAAGGCTCATAGTGTGAACCAATCACGCTATATTTTCTATCATAATAATCACAAGATTGATTAGAGTTGTGCCCACTCTTGAAGCCAACCGACAAATAAGCGTTGCTTAAACTAATATCTTGCTCAATCCGATCTAGCGCTATCTGGATATCAGCCATGCGTTTGGTCAAAATGTTTTGCGCCGAAGAATCATTCACTAAACGAATACTCGTCGCTAATAACGCCAAAACCACAAAAATCGCAATTGGTAAAACAACTGCTAGCTCCACTACGGTAAAGCCACTTTTGACTAGCTTATTTTTGGACATAGATTGTCTGCTTTTCACGCCTATCCGACCCATTAACATTATAATCTACCGTTACATCAATCCGAATCAGCTTAGCTATGCAGGTATACGGAGCTGTGATTGCCGAAGTGATTTTTAATCCAGGCAAGCTCTCCTCGGCAAAAGGTGTTTGGGCCGCAATCAGCTCACCATCAGGACAATCAGCCATACTAAAGATATTACCAATATGACGCAGATGATTGTAAGCAATATTAGTCGCCTTGGACCGCGACCGCGCCTCCAGGGTACCACTTAAAACCACACTATAAAGCTGAAAACCAGCGATGATAAAGAGCGTCACCGCTATTAACGAGAACAAAACTTCAACCGTAGTTAAACCGCTCTTGACTCTCATCTTAGTACTTGCCGGTTATTGCCTTGCTTAATCTAATCTTACCGCCAGACTTTTCTAGATAATAAATGTAGTAGCCGCGACAATCAGTAGCGTCAACCACAGACGGTTGATAGCTTGTTAGGGTGATATTTGGCCTTGTACGTACTGAGTAATCAGCTAGCTCAACATTATTACGTGAATTAATATTTTGACCAAATAGATTTTCGCCATCTACACGAGTATGAGGTAAGAGTGGCAAGCTAGACTTTTTAGGGTATGAACCTGGATCGTTCGGATTAGCCGCTGGTCCATACGTATAACCAGGGGCGACGCAGCCACCACCGCAGTATTGGTGCCCGGGATTATCAGAGTCATACCACAACTCCAGCCCATCAGAATAGCCATCGCCATCAGTGTCGCTAATAAGTGGGTTTGTTGGATCGCCCCTACCATCGCCATCGTTATCATATGGGTTGTGACTATCGTCATTAACCTCTTGACCATCAGTCAGGCCATCGCCATCAGTGTCTATATTATTTGGGTTGGTACCAATAGCCGCTTCTTGGCTGTCAGTTAAGCCATCGCCATCAGTGTCAACACTAGGTCCTTCTGGTTTTTCAAAGCTCTCGCCCAAGCATTGCCAGGCCATATTGCTTGTATCAGCATAATCTGGTTTAGTCTTAATATTAGTAATTGGTTGATAAACAATCATACCTATATTCTTTTTATCATTGGCGTCTAGTTCTTCCATAGACGGTTCGCAAGCAACTATCTTTGCTGTTGGAATGCCAGAGACACAACCACTAGTAATCTCGCCGTCTGACGAAACCTCGCAACCCGTCATATCCTTTGAAAAGGATTCCGGAGTGGTTGACGACAGAAACGCAACCTTGACATCATCATCAACACCCTTTTGCTGCTTGATGATCTGCTTCATGATCGCGCCATCTTTTATACAGGCGTCGTGAACCGACGGATATACACCCTTGTTGCCTTGCGTACCGTCAGTGGTCTGACCAGCCATATATAGCTCATCTAGGGCCGAAGCAATCCCTTCAGCATTAGTACGCGCTTTTTCGTGAGTTTGATGATCTTTGAGTTTGCTATAACCGAACGAACTCAGTAGAGCAAAAGTTGATAAAATAACTATCACCACTAGCAATTCAACTATGGTGAAACCTGATTTAATTTTGCGCTTATTCATATCCTAAGCATAAGGTTTTTGGCGTAAAAACGCAAGCTAATCAATTGTAATTGGCTCTAATTCTAACTCAATCGCGAATTTATCTTTGACGGCATCAACAATAGCCCGCTTGGCTAATTCTAAATCTTGATAAGTCCGCGCTGATTCGTTTACCAATATCATCGGATTGTGCGCCGTGACATTCATACCGTGAATGGTTTGTCCTGCTAAGCCCGCCTTATCAATCAGCCAACCAGTTGGGACTTTGACTAGGCCACTGGGCTGGGGATCGCCATAAGGCAAATCTGGATAATCACGTTTTAGTTCTTCAAATTTCGCTGGCGGAATCTCGGCATTTTCAAAAAACGATCCAGCACTAGGATACTCTTTGTGATCAGGTATTCTCTTGGCACGAATTGCCAAGACATATTCACGAATTTTAGCTGGCGAATAATCGGATAGACCGTTTTCTTCAACGTATTTTTCTAGCGACCAGTAAAACGGTCGCTTCAGTTCACCTGGCGCTAAATCAAAAGTCACGCTAGTGATAATGTAGCGGTTAGTGTTGCGTCTTTTTAGTGTACTAGTACGATAAGCGAACTCAAGCTCAGAAGTCTTAACCGTCACAAAACGATTATCGATTAAATCATAGGCCTCAAACTCTACCATCGTATCGGCTACTTCTTGACCGTAAGCGCCGGCATTTTGAATCGGCGCAGCGCCGACAGAGCCCGGAATACCGCTGGTTAGCTCTACCCCAGTCATACCATCAGCGACAGTTCGCGCCACAAAATTATCCCAAACTTCACCAGACGAGACGACGTAGCGTCGCTTACTCTCCTCTGTTGTGAAATTTACAATACCCATTAATTCATTTTTAATAATAATCCCATCAAACATTTCATCGGTCGCTAATGAATTGGTGCCCGCACCCAAAACGCGGATTTTTAGACCATTTTCTACTGCAAATAGGTGTATTTTAGGTACGTCCTGCTTGTCGGTCAAAGTGTAAAAATACCTAGCACGCGACATGCCCAGTTTCATAGTCGTGAGCTCACCCAAAGCGACATTTTGTTGAAATTTTAGTGGTTGATCCATAACCATATTCTAACACAATCTGATTAATCGAAGTGCTTATATAAAAATTAAAAGACCCAAGCTCATCGCTTGGATCTTCATTTTTTGCTACCTTAGACAGCAACCGGCGCTCTTACAGTATCATGTGATTGATAGCCGACCAATTCGATATCATCCCAGGTGAAGTCGGTAATGCTTTCAGGCACCCTCTTGATGCGGATTGACGGAGACGGGAACGGTTCGCGACTCAGTATTGTTTCTACCGCCCCTTGATGATTCAGATAGATGTGAGCATCACCGAAAGAGTGGTTAAACTTGTCTGGCTCACGACCAGTTATCACTGACATCAAAATCAAGAACAAAGCATCTTGCGCATCGTTGTAGGGCACACCCAGGAACGTGTCACAACTCCTTTGGTACATATTCAGAGACAGCTTGCCAGGTTGGTTGGCAAAGAATTGATAGAAGCACGGACACGGTGGCAGCAGTGTTGCATACTCAGAGTGCGGATCCCAAAGGCTTATGATGATCCGCCGATCACTGGGCTTATTCTCGATCTTGTCAATCGCCCTCGCCAGTTGATCAACACCAGCTCTGATTATCTGACCATCTTCCGACCGAACTTCACCAAAGTTGCGGAAATGACGACCATAAGTTGGCCCAAGCTCGCCAAAACGGCTTTCAATCGAGCCATCAAGAAGTCCTTGTTCGAACTCCTCAATTCGCCTTTTCCACTCTGGACTGTAGTCACTCTTTTTGTCATCAACATACCACCCAAAGTTGTTTATCTGACCAGTATGCTCGAGCCATTTTTTAAATGGCCACTCCGTCCAGATGTGAACATTCTTTTCAAGTAACGGAATAATGTTCGTTTTACCTCTCAGCTTCCACATCAACTCTTCGAATATACCCCGAAGGTGCATCTTTTTGATGGTTTGCAGAGGAAAGCCGTGAAACAGCAGTTTGTCATTTGGGTCAGGACGTATTTCAATTGAGTAATAATGCCCCGGCACACTCAATGTTCCGACCCCAGTACGGTCACTCACCTCCTTGTTGGCATCCAGAATCTTTCGCTCCATCGCCTGATAGGCTCGGTCATACGGATTCACGCATGTGCTCATAATAATTCCCTCCTTTTATTTTTGGTTGAGCAAAATAAAAAAGGTAGCTTGTAAACGAGCCACCCACCAAATTTATCGTAACACGTCGACACAAGCCCAGTCAATAAAACCCGCTCGCCCGGCGGGCTTTTTCTTTTCTCAGTTTTATTGTAAAATATATTCGGTGGCGTACTTTATAAGGAGGTGATCATATGAAAAGAGCCACGACTCCAGTTTATATCATAGCTGCTGTTGGCCAAGATCTAGAATTAGGTATTGGCGATAACCTACTGGGAAATTTCCCAACTGACATGAAGCATTTTACCGAAACGACCGAAAACAGCGTAGTAATTATGGGTCGAAAAACTTTTGATTCGCTGCGCAAAAAACCGTTGCCTGGTCGCACTAACATCGTTTTGTCGCGCGATCCAAACTTCAAATTTGAAGGCGCTCATGTAGCCAAAGATCATCTGGAAGCTCTAGAGCTAGCTCAGGAGTTGGCAGACGGTCGCAATATCTTTGTGATTGGCGGCGAATCAGTTTACCGACGGTATCTTGACGACAACCTGATCGACCAAATTTATCTGACTGAGATCCAAGCTGATTTTCCTGAGGCTGACAAATTCTTTCCATTTCATCCGTTACAAACACGGTATTCAAACTGGCATCTGGTTCAGCAAGAAATTGTTGAAGCCGATGACGTCACTATGCACTTTTCTATCTATGAAAGGTCTGGCAAAAGTCGAATTGAGGAGATTGAAGAAAGAACGAAAGAATGGCCAGACTGAAAAAAGCAATTCCCCGGCTATAATCCCAACCCCGTAAAATAAGCAAAAAACACTTCCACCCAGAAACACCTCGTGTAAACGAGGTGTTAATTTTAGTGAGACATCGCTCACCGCGTTCGCTCCTCCGCTCCGAAAGGGTCGAAAGCAAGCTTTCGCGTTTCTTTCGTCGCTACGCCGAACTCACGACTTGTTTTGCTAGTGAGACATCGCTCATCCGCCAATTGGCGGATTCACTCCTCCGCTTGCTTGCGAAAAAATGTAAACACTTTTTCGCTTCACTGCGCTACGCCGAACTCATTTTTGCTACGCAAAAATCTGAGTTCTCGTCTCAGCCAAAATCAAAATCCTCCATAGCAATTCAAAAGGATTGCGACGGAGGATGGTGGATCTGGTGAGACTCGAACTCACGACACCCTGCTTAAGAGGCAGGTGCTCTAACCGGCTGAGCTACAGATCCGAACGTCATTATTTTACACTTTTTTACAGATTTTACAAGAGAATAAGAAAAATCCCTGCCTGTACGGCAGAGATTTTGTTACTAGGTGGCGAACCAATCGTCAACAATTGGCCGGATGATTTGATAGATATCAGCCGCCACCTTTTCCTCGGACTGACTGGCGTCAACCAAATGACGACCATTTTGTTGACTAAGCTCGATATAACCCTGCCTGACTCGCTCGTGGAAATCAGCACCTTTTGACTCAAAGGTGTCAGCTTGGGCTGCAGCCAAGTCGCGCGACCGCATACGCTCCTGGATTGTTGGCACATCGACCATCAAGATTATTTCAGCGCCTGGCTTGGTGTAGTCTTTTGGCAACCACATTTTCGTCGAAGCAATGATGTCATCAAGATCAACGCCTTCGCCATAGCCCTGATAAGCCAATGTCGACAAATAGCTCCGCGATGAAATAACCCAAATGCCCTCTTGCAATTTTGGGCCATAAACCGTGTTCCACGCATCAGCCCTGGCGGCCAAGAACAACAAAGCGTTCGTCTTGGGATGACGATCGATCTCTTTGTTCTTTAAAATACCCTTTAAAGTATCCGCCATAACCGTTCCGCCTGGCTCCTCAATCTCAATGCATTTAATGCCATAACTACGTAACCGTGCCAGCAAGCGCTGCACTTGAGTTGATTTGCCAGAACCATCACCACCGTCTAATACAATGTACCTACCTCTTTTCACAAAATTCACCTCACCTTTTATTTGTTTTTAATAAGATATAGTTCTAATATACACCATTGGCCTAAATCGGTCCAATATGGTAAAATAATGAAGCTTGCGGGTGTCGTATAATGGCTAATATATCTGCCTTCCAAGCAGAGGCTGCGAGTTCGATTCTCGCCACCCGCACCAGACCGCATTTGAGGCTTTAGTCTCAAATAAGGTATGCTCGGCGTAGAAGAGAAGCGAACTCTTCGATAATTTCGCGGTCAGCGAAATTACATGTTGAGCCCAAGAAAACCAGCAACCTAAAAAATAGTTTTCATGGCGCGAGACTATATTCTCGCCACCCGCACCAAATCGTATTTGAGATTTTAATCTCAAATGCGAGTTGGCTCAGCATGGAAGAGAAGCGAACTCTTCGTTCTCGCCACCAACATCGTATGCCTCGGTAGCTCAGCTGGATAGAGCAGGAGACTTCTAAGCTCAAGGTCATAGGTTCGACTCCTATCCGAGGCGCCAAATTATTCGCCACACAAGGCGATTTTTTGTTTAATAAATCGTTTCAATATTTGCACCAAGGGAGTTGAGGCGGCGAGCAAAGTCTTCATAACCCCGATTGATTGAGTAGACATTGCGCAAAATCGACTCGCCTTCGGCCGCCAACATCGCTAGCATCAACACTACCGCTGGCCTTAGGGCTGGTGGCGTGACAATTTCTGCTGGCTTGAAGTTAGTTGGTCCAGTGATAATAATGCGGTGCGGATCAATTAGTTGAGTCGAGACATTTAATTTACTCAGCTCAGCCAAGTAAATCGCCCGGTTCTCGTACACCCAGTCATGAATCATCGTTGGCCCCTCCGCCACCGCCGCAATCACCGCAAAAAAGGGCAGGTTATCGATGTTTAAGCCCGGATATGGCATCGGGTGAATTTTATCAACTGAGCAGGTCAACTTGCTCGGCTTTATTGTTATATCAACCAGCTTAGTACGCTCATTGCGCGAGAAATAAACATCAGAAACTTTTAAGTTCGCCCCCATGCCCCGCAAAGTTTCGATTTCAACTTCGAGAAAATCGATTGGCGCACGCTTAACGGTAATCTCCGAATTGGTTACCAGGCCAGCAGCGATGAAGCTCATAGCTTCAATCGGGTCTTCGCTAATTTCATAACTAACGTTTTTATTAATATCGGCAAGACCCTGAACTCTTAGAAGCGTCGTACCGATCCCTTCAATGCGCACCCCTAATTTTTCTAGGAAGAAGCAGACGTCTTGCACCATATAGTTCGGACTAGCGTTGTGAATTTCAGTCACGCCACTATGCAAGGCTGCCGCCATCAAGACGTTTTCTGTTACGGTATCACCTCGCTCCACCAAGACAATCTTGACTGGCTTTTTAGGGTCAACCGCTGAAACTTCAGCTTTATAAAACCCGCCAGCAGTATTGACGCTTAGGCCAAATGATTCTAAGGCCTTAAGATGCGGCTCAACCGTACGTGCCCCAAGATTACAGCCACCAGCGTACGGTAGCTTGAAGCGCTTATTTTTGTGAAGCAAGACCCCCATTAGCATAATCACGCTACGGGTCATACGAGCCGACTCGAGGTTAATTTGGTTAGTATCAAAGCTAACTGGTGGAATTATTTCTAAATCACGATGATTGTTAAGCCAACGAACTTTGACGCCCAAACTCTCAATCACTTCAATGATGCGATAAACTTCTTCAATGTTAGCGACGTGCCTGAGCACAGTCTTGCCACGGTTAAGTAACGAAGCGCAAAGTAGCGCTACAGCCGCGTTTTTTGAGGTATTAATGTTAATTGAGCCGCTTAGTTTCTTGCCACCATTGATACGAAAATGGATCACTCCCTTTTGGCCAAACGTCAACAGCCCCACTTTTAAAACCTCGCTGATCCTTTCGATCATCTCGAGACTAATGTTTTGTTTACCTTTCTCAATGCGGTTAATCGCACTCTGGGAAGTACCAACTTTGACCGCCAAATCAGCCTGTGTCATGTTTTTTTGCAAACGCGCGCGCTGAATCAAGTCCCCCACTAAACGTTTATAATTCTTTACCATAGATTAATTATATATCACTAGTGATATATTTCAAGGGCTTGTATTAATTATTAGCAATATAATCAGCTTCTTTTTGCTTTTCGACGATATTTTTTACGTCATCAAGCGTAATAGTAATAGTTGAGCCAGATAAATCAGGCCGCGCAATCATTTCCCGTGCCACAATATTCTCAACCGTTGACTGCACCATACGGCGCATCGGTCGCGCCCCCAAGCGTGGATCATAGCCAACATCAACCAGATAGCTCATCGCGTCTTCAGCTACTTCTACAGTAACCTTCTGGGCAGACAAGTTCTTGTTGACTCCCTTGATAATCAATCCCAGAATCTGCATTAGTTCTAGCTTGTTGAGCGGGCGAAAAACCACAATCTCATCAAAACGGTTGAGAAACTCAGGGCGAAATTGATTAGACGAAATTAGCTCGTCAACAAACTGCTTCTCGAACTTACTGACCTCATAACCCCGCTCTACATACTCACGAATGCGCTGCGCTCCAGCATTTGAGGTAGCAATAATAATCGCGTCACGGAAACTAACCTCACGATTGTTCTCGTCACGCAGAACGCCTTCATCAAGTAGCTGCAATAGAGTTGATAGAACAGCCGGATGGGCTTTTTCAATCTCATCTAGCAAGACGACTGAAAACGGTCGCTGCATCACCTGCGCCGTTAAGCTATGCGGATTATTGGCGCCATCCTCCAATAGGCGCGATACGTCATTGACCGTCACAAACTCGTTCATATCTAGCCGTATGATACTAGCTTCGCCACCAAAATAAACTGCCGCTAGCGACTTAGCTAGCTCAGTTTTACCAACACCAGTCGGACCCAAAAACAAGAAAGTGCCAATTGGTTTTCCTTGACTGCGCACACCAGCGCGCGCTCGCCTAAGCGCATCACTCACCACACTGACTGCTCGATCTTGATTAATCATGCGTTCGTGAATGAGCTGTTCCAAGTTAAGCAACATCTCGCGCTCTTCTTCGTGATTGACAGCCCCTATTTTAACGTTCATGGTTTTTTCAATCGCTTCTTGCACCGACTCTACGGTCACCAGGCCATCGCGATTGTATCCAGCAGCCGACTCCATTAGACGAATGGCCCGCCCTGGCATGGTTAAGTCGTGAATATAACGCTCGCTCAGACGGTAAGCCTCTTTCATCGCTTGATACATATAAATCACCTGAAAGCGCGGCTCTAAGTCCACCGCCCGATCTTGCATTGCCACAATTGTTTCAAGCTCATCAGTCGGATGAACAACAATTCGGTTTAGTGTATTGACAAGATTTGGATGTTTTTTATTAATCTGCAGCAGTTTGTGCTCATTGATAGTTAAGATCACTCGCGCATTACCTGACTCAAAGATCGGCAAAAGTACGTTTGATAAATCTATTGCCCCCACACCTTCTTCAAAAAAGACATGGGCGTTGTCAAAACAAATAATGATATTCTTGGCGTTATAAGCCTCGGCAAAAATCTGAGTAACAAGTTTTTCTAACTCTCCCCGACCAGGCGCACCAGCCACAATCGCACTAGCATCCAGCAGTACAATTTGTCTAAACCTTAGGTTGCTGGGTAAGTCATCATCGACCGACAGCAACTTTTCCGCCAAGGCATAAACCATCGTCGTCTTACCAACGCCATCTAGGCCAACCAACGCCACGTTTTGTCGAGCGCCACCAGAAAAAATATCAATCATTTGCTTGATAGCGCCCTGACGAGAGCCAGCCGTCGTCTGCATAAAACGACGGCCGATAATTTCTTGACTGATATTCTGGCCATATTGATCAATCAGTGGTGTGTAGCCAAACGACCAATCGCGAGCGATACCACCAGTCCGAAGGCGCACGCCAGTCTGGTCCCTAACACCATGAATATAATCATGCCAACGCACACCAGCGATTAGGTCATCCAGGCTAAGCTGCAACTTGGCCAAAACTTGCTCATAATTAGGGAAATTCTTGATTAGGGCTAGTGCTAAAGCGCCACCCGACAAGGTAGCTGAGCCAGTTAATTTACGAATCTCTAAAGCTGCTGACCAGATTGCCGGCATATCGGCCGAATTGGTTGATGACAGTTCGGTTAAAAACCTCGGGCTAATGCCAAAGCGAACTAGCAAGAACGATCCGCTCGAAGTGTGGGTGAGAATCTCTGCCAACTCACGCGGAGTGGGATTTGATGACAGGCGACCCAAAACACTACTCGACAAGATGTTGTCGACTTGATTATCATCACCAGCAATAGTCCCTAGACGATATAGATGCCAGCGCCACCACTGATAAGTTGCCCACATAACAATACCCGGAATCGCAATCAGCCAACCAAAGTAATAACCAAAAACCACAGCCGCTAGACCACTAAGCATAAGTAGCCAACTAAACCACTGCAATACAAAACGCCAATTTGGAGTGATGCCGACTGTTGCGCGCGCCTCGCTGGCCCGCAAGCTACGATAATTAAACCTCATTACATCAGCCATGACGGCGCCACCTCCAAAACGAACAAAATAACGCAAACTGCCGGCAAAAACGGCACAAATAGCCACAGAATCATCGCTACCAGGCTATAAACCAGCCGAGCTAACAAAGCTAACAAGCCAACTAAAAGCACCCCAAAGCGTATCATCGCGCCAATCAAACGCGAGATTAATCGATCAAACCAGTTGCGCACTTTGTCTTCCAGCGCGCCCTTTTCTAGTTTTTGCGAATCAATCATGCGAAACGGCTGAAAGAAAGTCTTAATCAATAAATCAATTGAGAAAAAATCCGATGTTTTAATTATCTTATCGGTCAAACGCTCAAAACGATTTTTTAGGCCGGCTCCATACCACCATTTGAAAAAACTAGCCAAAAGCATAAGCTAATTATACATCAAACAAGCGTCGCGCTAAAACTAAGTTTGCGATATAATATGAGCACCTGAGAGAAAAGCGAAACTTGTTTTAGCTTTTCCGAAGGTGAGAAATATTACACGGAGTATAATCAACGTTATGCATTTTAAACGCTGGCTCTCAATTAAAATCGGCAAGTTCCTGTTACGAGTGGGGCGGATCTACGGTGGCGGCTCAGCTCTGCCCGGTCTGATGATGGAAAAGATTTATCCAAATTTTGTTCAAGACTCCCTAGGTAACCTACCACTGGGAGTAGCAATCATATCTGGCACCAATGGTAAGACTTCAACCACCAAGGTTGTCAGTCAAATCTTAACCGAACAAGGGGTGTCAGTTTTTACTAATCCGTCCGGCAGCAATTTCTCACGCGGAGTAGCTTCAGCCTTACTCAAACAGTGCGATAGTCGTGGTCAAATAAAAGCGCAAATTGCTGTGCTAGAGCTAGATGAAGCTCACGCTGTCCATTTTATTAAGCAAGTTAAGCCAACATATAGCCTACTTCTAAATATCCTGCGCGACCAACTAGACCGCTTCGGCGAGATTGATAAGGTTACAGAGCTATTGAAACAAATTGCCGAGGCCACTACTAAAACCGTGGTAATTAATCGCGAAGACGCCCGCCTTAGGTCCATCGCTGTTAAACTACCAAACGCCAGCTACTACGGCTATAGCGACAAGGTGGGTGAGCAGCTGCAAAACCTTGACGACCCACTAACCGCCGCCGAACTACCGCCAGCTGATGTTGAGCTAGTCTACCATGGCGCCGACAATGCCAATGTTTATCGCATCGGCCACGATAAAATCAGCACCAAACCTAAAATGAGCGGACTTTATAATCACTTTAATATTGCTGGTGCCATTGCCCTAGTTCGCGTCATACTGGGCGACAAGCTTGACCTTGACCGGCTAGTTAATAGCCTAAAGAATCTGGAACCGGCGTTTGGACGAGGCGAAAAATTCCTAATCGGCGGACAAACCACAGAACTAATTTTAGTTAAGAATCCATCCGGTTTTCAGATGTCAATCAATGCGCTAGCCGACCCCAACGCCGCCATCATGATGGCCGTCAACGATAATTATGCCGACGGTCGTGACACTTCATGGTTATGGGATGTTGATTTTACTAACCTGCCACAAAAGACCGTTAATGTCACGTCAGGCAGTCGCTGTTTCGACATGACCAACCGACTAAAATACGATCTAAAAAAAGTTAAAATTAGTCAGCCAGATTTAAAAATCGCGACCGCTGAACTTTTAACTATTAATCAGCCGCGCCAAATCTTTACTACCTACACCGCCATGATGCAGATTCGTAAATTTCTACTGGAAGCCGTTAAAGGAGAAAAACCATGAGCCAAGAACTGACCATACTACAACTTTATCCAGATGAACTAAACATCTACGGCGATGGTGGCAATTTATTGGCCTTAAAGCGCCGACTAGAGTGGCGCGACATCACCGTCAATATCACGCACCACCAAATCGGTGATAATCCCAGCCAATACAACCCAGACATTGTTATTGCTGGTGGCGGGCAAGACTCTAACCAAATTAAGATTGCCAGCGATCTAGAGCGGCTACGCGAACAACTGGCTGGCTGGATAGAGAGCGGCGTGCCATGCCTGATGATCTGCGGAGCTTATCAGATTTTAGGCAAACCTTATCAAAACAACGACGGTGTCACTATACCTGGGTTAAAAATAATTGATATTGAAACGAGGGCTGGCAAAGAACGTATCGTCGGTAACCTGGTAATTGATAGCGACGATTTTGGCCGCATTGTTGGTTACGAGAACCACTCCGGACAAACCTACCTAGGCGCCGAACTCAAACCATTAGGTAGGGCTATAAAAGGCGGCGGTAACAACGGCCAAGACGGTACGGAAGGCTTACAATACAAGAATCTAATCGGCACCTATTGCCATGGACCAATCCTGCCGAAAAACCCCAGAGTAGCAGATTTCCTGATTACCCAAGCTTTAAAACGAAAATACGGCGAAAATGTCCAATTATCGCCACTCGATGATACCGTTGAGCTAGCGGCCCAAAGCCAATCAGCCGATAGGCCACGCTAAATAAAACAGACCGCCTATATAGGCGGTCTGTTCAAATTGTTTAACTTAAAAACTATTTCTTATCTAGCTTATTGCTAATTTCGCCCAAGTAGCGGTAGATCTTGATAATGATCATCGCAAACTGGAAGGTGATCCATAGCGCAATATTACCAACAACCAAGGTTAATAGGAACGCTAAGAAGCTAGCACTAATTAACTCGAAAGAGATTAAAGTGGTGAACAAAGCCATGGCTAGGTAGACTAATTTAAGAATCGCTTCAACCCGTAGACGCTTGAAGTTAACGAAGTCGTGTAACTTGACCGCAAAACCCTTAAACTTGTCACGTGACTGACGAGCAAAGAAGAAATAGATTACTAAAGCACCAACAATCGCCAGAACCAGAGCGATAATACCCCAGATCGACAGCGCCGACAACAAGACCGGGCTTGAAGTGGTGACACGAGTGGTTGGATAATCTAAACCATAACTACTATACATATCTTCCTTTCATTAAATTATTTTAATCATATGTTAATCTAATAATTTTTGCAACTGGCAAAGCTCACAGCCTTGATTTTATTAGCAAAATCTACTATACTTTGTACCTAATCGGGGCGTGGCGCAGCTTGGTAGCGCGCGCGGTTTGGGACCGTGAGGTCGCAAGTTCAAATCTTGTCGCCCCGACCAAATAAAATTAGTCACCTTCATGGTGGCTGATTTTATTTGACCACGGAATGGTGAGTTGAACTTGCGACGTTTTGCGCCAGCAAAACAAGTCGCAAGTCGTGAAGTGAGTGAAGCGAGTGAAAAGCAGGCCGAAGGCTTGTTTTTCCGAGCGAACGAGCGGAAGAGCGAGTAATACGAGCGATAATCTTGTCCCAAATATTGTATAATTAGAGCATCTGAGCGAAAAGCGAAACCTTGTTTCAGCTTTTCCGAAGATGTGAATAATTACACGTAGTATAATCAAGCTGTGAGAAAGAAATTAGAACTCTTTAAACAAAGATTAGGCAGGCTAGTCAAAAACGACAAGACTCCCTACTTATTTATCCTTCTCAGTGGCGTGATTTTTCTAGCCCTGGCTTATATCTTTCAAGAAAATGGCATCGGTCTAACTAGTAGACAAGCCTACTTAAAAAACTCCGCCTATAACGGCGTCAGCAGCAACTTTGTAACCGAACAAAAATGGCACCTTAAATCACAACGCGAATATCCAATTACTTCAAACAATGATGTCAACCAAAAACTGGCTCAAAAAATTAATAATTTCCATCAGGAGTATTTGAATCGTCTTAAAAACAAAACTCACAAATTGAGCTACGAAGAAAACACTAGCTTTAGCGTCACCTACAATCGCAACCAACTGCTATCAATATCAATTAATTCCGTACAAGATTCAGACAATAAGACCGTCACTATGTTGACTGATTCGGAAACCTTTGACCTAACCACCGGAAAGCCAATCGGCCTAGCCGACATATTTATCAACACTGATTGCTTACACTCCAGAGCTCTACCAGATCTACGCCAGCTGGTTGTCAAGGAAATTCAGCAAGCGAAGCCAGATTTTGATTCTAATAAGTTAAGCCAGACACTAACGGTAGAATTAGCTAATAATTTTCTAGTTCATCAAGATGGTAGTTTTCAATTTGAGTTTACGCCAGAAAAGCTTGGCGCCGATTTCAATGGCAGAATAGTCGTAAACTTGCCGGCAACCCGCTACTTATCAAGCATAAAACCAGATCTAGCCAAGAGGTTATTTGACCAAGCGGTCATCGACCTCAACTCACCCGAGAGTCCGCAAAACCGATCGGGATTTTGCAGCAAGAACCCATGCGTCGCCCTGACTTTCGACGACGGACCGAGCGACCAAACTCCCCAAATTCTAGATATTCTGCAAAAATACAATGTCAAAGCTACTTTCTTTGTTTTGGGTAAAAAAGCTCACGATCACCCTGACATTATTAAGCGACAAATTGATGAGGGACATCAAGTAGGCTATCACGGCTGGAACCACACCGCCTTTAACCGATTGAGGCCTGAGCAAATCCATGACGAACTCAATCGCACCGACGAGATTTTTCGAGCTAATAATTACATCTCAAGAGTAGCTCGACCACCTTATGGAACATTAAATCAAAAATCCATTGATGTTTTACGCGATCGCAATCAAGATATTATCCTATGGTCGGTTGACCCGCGCGACTGGGATGTCAAGGACGCCGAGCAAATCTACAACCGCGTCATAACCGCCAGCCACAACGGCGCCATTATTTTACTCCACGATATTTACCCCAGCACCGCTGATGCAGTCGAGCCAATTATTAATTATTTTCAAAACAACGGCTTTTACTTAGTAACCGCCAATACACTACTTGGCGACGTGCCACCATCTGGCAGTATTTATCGCCGACGCTAGTTCTATGATAAAATTAGAAAATCGGGATGTGGCGCAGTTGGTAGCGCGCACGGCTGGGGGCCGTGAGGTCGCCTGTTCAAGTCAGGTCATCCCGACCATCCTCCTTCGCTGTCTTCTGGACAGCTACGGAGGATGCAGTCCGTAGCCTTTGGCGAAGGAGTGCATTTTATCAACACGCATCGGGGCGTGGCGCAGCTTGGTAGCGCGCACCGTTCGGGACGGTGAGGTCGCCTGTTCAAATCAGGTCGCCCCGACCATAAAAATTGACTCACCTTTTGGTGGGTCAATTTTTATCTGTTGCGCGCAACATGTTTGACTGGCGACCTTTTGCGTAGCAAAAATTGGTCGCCTGTCGTGGAGTGAACGAAGCGAAGAAAAGCGCGTAGCATTTTTCTGAGCGAGTGAACGGAGGAGCGAAACGAAGTGGAGCGATAATCAGGCCTGATACTATCGTAATATTGGTGGCTGATTTTATTTGGCCACGGAGTGGTGAGTTGAACAGGCGTGCCTGTTCGCGAATGAACTCAGCCTACATACGATCATGTGACCGGTTTAATAATTACTTTGAAGGGAATCTCGCAGTTACGACGGAGAGCTTAGCGCAGACGGCCCTGTAACGACAGGCGCCGTCAAGTGTCCCTGAAAAGTAATTATTAAATATCAGGTCGTATTAGAAATAGACAAGCAGGGTGGACGAAGCCCATAATCAGGCCCTAAAACAACTTCTCACCGTAAATTTCATTTTCTAACTCATCATGATCATGACACCAAACCTGCGCAATAAACTGACTTTTCTTAGCTAATTTATCATTGTTCCACGGTGGCAAGAAACATTCCGGACACCAATGCCCAGTTTTTAAGACTAAATACGGACTGGCCTCAAATTCGTGACCTTCGGAACAAACCCATTTCAATTTAGTTTGCAAATCGCCCTTTTTCATTTTATTAGACAAACAGTCGCCACCACGAAACTGAGCGGCTCGCTTCATATCAGCCAAATCTAACTGGTCTAACGGTTTTGTTTCATCATAACCATGGTCTAATTTTGAATGCGCTTCATCGTGCACTAAACTAAAACCATCCCAGCCACCAGGAATCGCCTGCCATTTTTCAACCGAGCCAAAGAAAGCCTTAAATTTAGCCACTTCACCATGTTTTAGCCAATAGAGTGGCGCATTGGGCCGGTTGGCACGCGGTAACATAAAGAATCGCTTTACCAAACTAGCTGGGATATATTTCAGTAATTTTAATTTGAGCGGTAGATCTCGTTTAATCTCTGCCAAAACATCATCAACCGTTTCGGTTCGAAAGTCTAAATAATTATTTAAATCATCGGAATCCAAATACCACATGCCATGAAAATTACGCAGCGCATACCAATTTGGCTGTTCTAATGATTTAAGATCCACCCCTAACATACGATAAAACTTGTCTAAAAATTCAAAGGCCGTCAAGCGATTGGCCGCGCCACCACCAATATTATAGACTCGGCTCCAGAATCCACTAGGTAGCTCTTTGGTGCAGAGATTGTATAGCAGCCGACCAGAATCACGCGCCGTAATCCACTCCAAGCTATTGTTGAGTGGCTGATGATAACTAATACCATCGTCCACCGCAAAAATATCTTTGTGTATAATGCCCGTCTGACGGAGCGACACCCACTGCTTTATACCAGATTCAATCACATAACGTTCAGCTGCCACTTTGGAAATGGAATAATAGTCAAAAGCACTCGGTAGTAGTGGATCGCCGACTCGCCCCCAGTGGACTGGAATTGGCCGATTGCCATACTGACCAATACTACCAATGTAAACAAATTTAGTTGTTTCACCCTGCCCAAGTTCTATCACCGCATCGACTAAGTTTTTTGTGCCACCAAAATTAATTCGCCAGGCTAGTTTTGGACGCGTATCGGCCATCGGCGAGACCAACGCCGCAATATGCAAAACAATATCTATCCCAGATACAGCCTTTTTAACATCGTCATAATTGGTTAAATCACCCCAAACAATTTTAATATCTAGATTATCTTGATAGGGCGCCAAGACCTTCTTGTCTGACTCACTTGGCAAAGAGAATATTACCAAATCAAATTGGTCAGTCTTTTCAGCCAATTGACGCAAAGCCTCACGCCCCATATTGCCAGTCGCGCCGGTTAAAAGAACCTTGGTTTTTTTAGCTTGACTCATTACACTTAATTGTACATCAAAATTTTAACCCAAAGAAAAATCGGGCTTAACGCCCGATTTGGAGAAATAATTTGCTTAAATGGCAAGTTCTAAATCCGAAATGTACGCACCAATTTCGGCAGACTGCTTTTCAAGACTTTCTAGCTCACTCTCGACGTTGTCGGTAGAGCGACCATCATTCTGCAACTCGGCAAGCAACTCGCACTGCTTGACGTACCTGTTGTGGACGCACTCCAGTGCCTCATTAGCTTCCCTTAGTTTGCGATCCCTAAACTCGACAGCCTCATGGTCCAAGCCACGAGAGAGGTAATCGGCTATCATGGTTAACGCTCTTGTGTCTATATCATATTTCATAACATAGCCCTCCTTTTTGTACTAGCACCCTTACGAGCGCCTCATCCTACAATTATAGCATAAAAATGTATAAATATCAAATAAAAGCCGGGTTTTTACCCGGCATTGAGCATTTCGCCAAAAGTTTCTAGCTCGGCAATAAAATGAGAAATAGTTTCAATTTTAGCCTCAATACTCTTACGATCTTTTGCTGAAGCGGTTTCATATTGTTCGTCTAGTTTTTTTAACTCAGCTCGACTCTCGCCAAGGACCCGATTCATCAAATCTCGTGCCTTGTCCCGCTCATCCAAAAGAAACAGTTTGTTTAGTTCGATCCTAACGTCATCACGATACAGCAATCAAACTCCCTCCTTCGCTTATACTAGCACCAAAAAGCGCCACAACCATCATACAGTCATAGCGCTTTTATATCAAGCAGGCTATTTATTTGGCGTATTCTTCGGCGCGAGTTTCGCGCACGACATTAACCTTAATCACACCCGGATATTGCATAGTGCTTTCGATTTTTATAGCAATATCGCGCGCCAATTTAATAGCTGACAAATCATCGACTTTTTCCGGTTTAACAATCACACGTAGCTCGCGACCGGCTGAGATCGCATAAGACTTCTCAACACCAGGAAAGGCGTTGGCAACATTTTCCAAGTCGCGCATGCGCTCCACAAAGTTTTCACTTGAAATGTTGCGTGCGCCTGGCCGAGCGGCTGAAACCGCATCAACTACACGTACCACCAGAGCTTCTGTTGTAGTAGCTTCGATATCCTCGTGGTGCGCTTCCATGGCGTGCGCTATCTCTTTTGACATGCCATATTTACGAGCTAATTCAGCGCCAATTACATGGTGCTTGCCTTCAATCTTATGCGTCACCGCCTTGCCAATATCGTGGAATAGGGCGGCTGTCTTGGTGATTTTGACATCAGCACCAATTTCCTCAGCAATTTGCCCGGCTAATTGGGCCATTTCAATTGAGTGCTTCAAAACGTTTTGGCCATAAGACGTACGATATTTTAATTCACCGAGCAGGTGCAGCATCTCGCGCGGCATGCCAATCAATCCAACCTCACGCGCTGCGTCTTCACCAGCCCTCACAATTTCTTTATCAATTTCTTTTTCAGCTTTAACAACTACTTCTTCAATGCGAGAGGGGTTAATGCGCCCATCTTTCATCAAGAGCTCAAGCGCTAGACGAGCTACTTGGCGACGCACTGGATCAAACGAGCTCAACACTACCATGCCAGGGGTTTCGTCGATTAAAATGTCAACACCGGTGGCGCGTTGCAAGGTCTGGATGTTTCGCCCCTCCTTACCAATAATTCGCCCTTTCATTTCATCATCCGGCAACTCTACTGACGTTACTGTGTGTTCAGAAGTGACTTCTGAGCTCATGCGCTCCATAGCGCCTAATAAAATCATCTGAGCACTCTCTTCGGCCGCCTCAGTCGCTTCGTTCTTTAATTTACTAATCAAACCAGTCAAGTCGTCTTTGACGTTCTTTTCAGTCATGTCAAGCAGCTTTTGACGTGCCTCGTCCTTAGTCAATTTAGCAATTTTCTCCAATTTTTCTTCTTGCTTTTGGCGAATATCTAAAACCGCATTCTTTAGATCTTCCAACTCTTGTGTCTGTTGGCGCAAAGAATCCATCTTTTCATCGGCCTGCTCGTTCTTTTTATCAAGTAGAGCCTCACGCTCAGTTAGGCGACTTTCGACGCGGTCCAGTTCTTTGCGACGACTAGCCTCATCACGCTTAGCCTGTTCTAAAACCTTATCGGCGTTACTTTGAGCTTCTTTGGCTAATTTGCGCGCCTTATCTTCGGCTTCTTTTACTAAATCGTCAGCCTTTTGCTGGTGTTTTTTCGCCTTGGTCGTCAAGACACCATAAGCCGCGCCACCACCAATAGCTAGGCCAGCTAGCGAGGCAATCACTATTTCTATCATAAAACCCTTTCATCTGGGCGATCGTTTTCATCGCCTGTAAAAATATTCTTAAATCCGCGTCTTCGTCAAAAAATGGTCACTAAACGCTAATTAGATTGTAGCACAAAGCCATTTAGCGCGCGACTAATTATTAAAACCGACAACTAGTTTGCGTCATTGTCCTTTATTCCGTACGGCCAGTTCAACAACTCACCAGCAGACAATCTCGCAGTTACGACGAGAGTTTAGCGCGAGCAGCCCTGTGACGACAGGCGCTGCCGACGCGTGTCTGATGGGGAGTTGTTGAACATCAGGCCGTGGGTTAGCCTGGATTGGGGCTTTCAACCGACCAGCTCTCCAGAGACGTTTGACCACGCCCGTCGTTACGGGGTGGTCTGCACTTCGCTGTCGGTCGTAACCGCCAGAGCCTCTGTCGAGCTGGTTGGTTTACGCCCACTAGGTGACACTATTTACGTGGTTGGGTGATTACCGCGTCCTGATAATAAATCGGCGTGATTACTTGTGGTGTTGCCTGCTTTTTCAGCAACTCATCACCATCAGCGCGCCAATTTTCGCCACCGGAACCAACAATTGGAATTTGCAAGCTATCAGCCAAAGTATTCGCCACCGTAATACCGATGCGAAGTGATGTATAGCTACCAGGCCCACGAAACACCACAATACCATCAAGATCTGACCACCCCCTACCCTCGCCCCCTAACGACTGTTGTAAAAATTGCAACATATTTTTAGAAAGCTCACGACCAAACTGTTGCTCGAATAATTTATCGTCGAGCCACAAGCGACACCAGTCATCGGCGGTTTGTAGATATAATTTCACGCTTTTAGTTCCCCTAGCGTTACCTTGCGGCCATCTACGGTGTAGTCAATCATCAGGCGGTAGCGATTTAAGGGCAAGACCGCGCCGATCGTCTCGCCCCACTCCACTACCACCGAAGTTAGATTATCATTCAAGTCTTCAGCCAATTCCTGATTCATCACACCGCCCTCATTTAGACGATAAAAGTCAAAATGCGACAACATCTTGCCGTCATCTAGACGATACTGATTATTAATCGTAAAACTCGGACTAGTGACTTCGTCGATTGAGCCCAGCCCCTTAGCCAAACCTTTTACAAAAGTTGTCTTACCAGCACCAACATCGCCGACTAGTTCTAAACAAAATGGCCAAGTTAGTTCCCTAGCCAAGCGCTCACCTAGCGCCACCATCTCCGCATCGCTTTTGACTTCAAATTCCATATTACCTTAATTATACATGATTCTATTCAATCACATTGAACGCCTTGAGCGCCTCCGCTAGCTTGACATCACGCTGATTGCACCACGCCATATAAGCCGTCGCCGCGATAATCACCGCGTAAGCTAAAATTACTTGCCATAAATTAACCGTCACATCAATCTGCGCCAGTGGCAGGCCAGCAAACCAATTAGTTACGCCGATGACGTAATTTAATACCAATTGCAGTGGCCAGACCAAAATCGCACCAACACCCGGTATAGCGCCAAACAACGACACTAACAAACTAAGTAGCATCAGAAGCGACGCCACTGGCACGACTAGTAAATTAGTTAGCAAAGCCACCGTTGATAATTTACCAAAAAAGAAAATACTAATAGGTAAAGTAGCGATTTGCGCGGCGATTGATTCGGTCAGGAGCTGTTTTACAAAACCCAATTTAGTTTTGCCCCAAAAGTATTGACGCATAATCGGCCCAATTATTAATACGCCAGCGAAAGCCCCAAACGATAGATAAAACGACGCATTGCCCCAGAGATAGAGTGGGTTCATTAGGACAGTTAGACCCAAAACCAGCAGTAAGATTCGCCCCGCCGAACTACGCCGACCATAATACCAACCAACTAGCGAGATTAAACTGACTAGCCCTGCCCGCGTCATGCTTGATGACGCGCCAGTTATCATCGTAAATAGCCCAATCGCCGCCAAACCCAAAGCCAACGCCCAACGACGCGATCGCTTCTCACCCAACCTTTTGCCAGCTCGCACCACTGTCGTTAGGTGAAAACCGCTTGCCACTACCAGATGAGTCAGGCCAACAATTTGCAGATTGAGCGTGAAGTTAGCCGGCAACTCACGTCGTTTGCCCGTTAAAAAAGCGCTGGCTAGGCTAGATTGCAAGGGTGACAAGTGATAATCCAAGTTATCAGTGAAAAAATTCCGCATTGCTAAACCCCAGCTGGTACTAGCCGCTACCTGCCCTAGTCGAGCATTTTTGAAGGCTACCTGATAGCCCGCCAGACCCTCAGACACCACTCCCGCAATCTCCAATCGATCACCCCGCTTCGCCACGCTCGACTGGCGTGACATCACTAAAATATCGCCGGGCAATTTCCTACCATAGACCTCAATCTGATCCAGTCGATACACATACGCCCCCGACGTAGTTTTAGCGACATCGTCAAACAAAACTCCTGACAGCACCACCTCTTTATTCACTAATTGGTCATACGCCTGTAATTGCTGACGAAATGACGTCGCATAACGCCAGCCTAGCAAAAAACCAACCAAAACCAAGATTAAAAGTGGCCAAATGGTTGTTTTAGTGGTCTTTATTAACACTGCTAACACGACCAGCAAAATTATCAAAACTACCCAAGAAACGTCCAGCCAGATAAAATATGCCGTCGCTACCCCAAGCGTAGTGCCCATCATCAACATGACTGGCCACCAAGACGGATGAAACTTCCGGCGCTGCATGGGTTTATCATCGCAAATCTGATCTGAATGCGCAAGCCGGTTGTACTAAGTATCTTAATATTGACTTTTTATCAAGCTTATGCTATAATGAAGTCATTGAGTTACAAGATAGCTCAACGCACCTTAAGGTTAGGTTAAGGACTTGGTTAATCCATCAGTCATCTCCAGATTAGGGTTTGTTCAAAACACAAATCCTAACCTGGAGGTGACACCTCCAAAAAATCATGGCAAGCGCGGCCATAACAGCGCAGCCAGCTTCGGCTGGTTAGGAGGAAGGATGGAAAAAATGTCAAGAATTCTGCCCGAAGCGGGGACAAGACTGATTCAAGTCCAGCTGGACGATAAGGTCGTCCGCTGGCAAGGAAACGATATCTTGGTTGATTTGTTTAACCGGGAAACGTTGGCAGAAAATTTGCCGGCAAACTGGATGAGGTTCTCCAGACTGACAGGACAATTCGATCAGCAGGAGGTCACTCTCTTGCTGATGAACGACGATGAGAACAATTTGTTCTTGCTTGTCAACCCCTCCGACGAAGAAATGGAAGCATTGGTGCATCAAGGCTGGTTTGCTGGCACGATTGCCAGTAGAAGTTTAACACAAAATCACAAACTACAGATCAGAAACCACGAGGTCACTTTCCAGCGGCCTGATCTGGAGAAAGCTGTATGGCGCGCTCTTATTGAAGTACGCGCCGACCGAGCTCGCGTTAAAACAGCCTAACCTTTTAACCCCCACTCCGGTGGGGGTTTTCCTTTGCCTTAACACCGATAATTATTGACATTTAGGCGAATTAGCGTAAAATAAAACCCCGTGGAACCGTAGCTCAGGCGGTTAGAGCACCTGCCTTTTAAGCAGGGTGTCGTGAGTTCGAGTCTCACCGGTTCCACCAACTAAAAACACCATCTCAGATGGTTTTTTTAGTTGGTTATACCTAAGATCTGAATCACGACGTTTTGCGTTAGCAAAGCAAGTCGTGAGTTCGTGAAGCGAAGCGAAACAAAAAAAAGCACCGCAGGTATTTTATTTTGTGAGCGAGCGGATATAGGGAGTTCGCCAAAGGCGGACGACTGCTGTCTCGCCTACTACGGAGGATTTTTTGTGGAATTACGGCTGGCTCAGAAATAGTATGTTCTGGATCGGAATCTAGGATGACAAATTATTAGTACAGCCAAAGAGAAACGGTAAACCTAGGCGTCCATTGGTTCGGGCTGAGTGATATCCACCCCAGCGCCATCAGCCAGTTTTTGAATTTGCCAGTCATGGCGAACGAGATGTGAGTTGATTGCCGCCATCTCAATTTCAAGATCATCGAATCGCCCAGTATGCTCAACTAGAACATTCATAACTTGGTCAAATCGATCATCGACTTTGTCGAATTTTTTATCGATATCATCAAATCTTTGATTTATATAATTAAATAATTTCGTAAACTGATCTTCGCTCATAAGTTTATTGTACCACAAGCTAAATTAAAAAAACTATTCTGCTTTAAACAACACTTCGTATAGCGCATAAACGCCAGCGCCGGTTAGTAAGATCTTGCCATTATTTATCAAGAACAGCTTGACATCAATCGACGTCATATCAAGTCCGAACCAATAACCAATACTGCCGTTTAGTAGAACCATCATTGTCAAAGCAAAAACTACCGACTCGAAGATCCGGCCATTGCGCCCACGACCAGTTGGAGTTGATTTGTAGATTGAGAAACCAGCAATAATTAAAACCACCGGCGCCTCAACTAGAGCCTGTAACCAGGTAATTGGCTTACCGAATCCTAAACCAGCCAAGCCTTGGGCGATTGGTAAGCTCCACCAGCCAATTAAAAAATAGCCAAAAATCGTTACAATAAGCGGAATCCCCAATCGGCGCCGAAAAAGAAAAGCTGCTACGCCAATGACTAGGAGGAGTATGCCGTAAACCATAAGCTTATTGTAATTAAAATCACCCCGGTCCGCAAGTTAAAACAAATACCCCAGTGGTTGAAACTGGAGTATTTGGGTTTAGCAACAGTAATTAAGCTTCGGCTTTAGCCAAGCGTCGCTTTTTGTTGGCGCGCGCCACACCAGCAATTATCGCAATCAAGATTAGATATAGCAACCACGACGGAATGTTAGTACGGTTAATGCGTAGGTAGCCCGTTGTTGGCGGCAACAGGAAGCCGAGATCATCACTAGCGTTGACTGTAAAGACAATCTGCACTGTTGACGAATTGCCAGCTGCATCCCTAGCTGCTATTGTTACGTCGTAATCACCACTAGCAAGGGGCGCAATCGTACCAGCTGGCAGCGTCCAAGTACCGCCGCCATTGTTGGTGGCGGTATGGGTATGGCCGTTGATCGTAACGGTAACTATCGCCGTTGGATCATCAACCGTGCCAGTTAGTTCGGGCTGGCGATTAGTCGTCTCGGTGGTATCAATAGTAACCTGCGGCGCAATTGTGTCAACTGTCAAGCCAGGGGTTAGGGTAGCCGTTGCTTCAACTGCATTAGTTGCTGGATTAATCGCCTCAACTAAAATGTCATATTCGCCGTCAGCTAGGTCGGGCTGAATTGTACCGGCAGGCAATGTCCAAGTACCATCGCCATTGTTGATCGCATCATAAGTTGCGCCGTTAATAGTTACCCGGATATCACTGGTAGTCGAGCTTATATTACCGGTCAACTCCGGCGAAGATTGATTAGTTACTGTTGGATTAATTGTCACGGTTGGCGCCAGTTGGTTAATAACCAAAGCCCCAGTTTCGTTAACATCACGCAAGATATTATTTGTCATTGCGTCAATTAGCTGCACCCGCACGTCATAGGTACCGTTTGGTAAAGCCGGAGAAATTGTGCCAGCTGGCAAAGACCATGTGCCATCGCCATTGTTTGTGGCGTTGTAGGTATGCCCATTTATAGTCACCCCAATAAGGTGGTTGTTGACACCAACTCGGCCATTAACTTCGGGCGATGGATTTGGCGTGGTCTGATGGTTAACTGATATGCCACCTGGATCGTAGGTTAAGTTGAGAGTTCGCACTACATCGTGTTGCGGACAACCTCCATTGACGGTAATTGTTAAAGTGTTAAGTCCAGATACTAAGTTAATACTTTGACTGAAAGATTGATTGGCTTCAAATGTCACAGTGCTCTGAGCCAGCTGTGTCGCCCCGCGGGCAGTCGTCGCTTGATATACCCAATCAGTCAAGAAATTAAGGCTAATTGGACTAACAAAGACGGTTGATCCATCAGTATGATTTAAGGTAATTGATGGATCGGCATTGGTCTCGGTGCAGACTTCCATGTTGATGTTAACATCACCCGCCCACACTTGGCGAGACGCTAGAAAACCAAACAGAGAGACTGCGCCAATAATTGTTAATAATTTTAATTTAGAAATGCTTCTTTTTCCGACCATAATGCTTCCATAATATTATCGCGACCACAACCAAGACAGTAACACCAATGATAACTGGCGAAATGAACAGGGTCCATCCGCTGTATTCAAAGGTCTTGTCTAAGAACCTGGTTGTTAGATTGATATTAAATAGGCCGAGCACGGGAGCGTTCTCCCATTTCAGTTCAATAGCTCGACGGCTTCTTGGCAACACCTTGGTGTTTGGGCGGGTATAGCCATATACCTCACGACCAAACAGGGTCTTAGCCTTGATGCTAACTTCGGCCTCAAAATCGGTATTACCGGTGTTTTCGACGATTTGTTTGATATTTAGATTGGAGTCAAACTTGATGGCCGGAATCTTCGGCGCTTCGGTTTTACCCTCTAGAACTGGGTCAACATCGGTTTGAGCGTACAGTAACATACCGACCCTCTTATTGCTTGCAATTGAACCAGTGGTTGCGCCAGCAGTTTCCGCAAACAACACGGCGTATTGACCACCAGCCGGGATTTGTTTTGGCACGTTAACGGTGTAATTTACCACAACATGCTCACCAGCTTTGAGGAAATATTTTTCCTTTTCAAACTTAACCCAGTCGGTTAAGTAGGTCTGCTCAGATTGAGTTTCAAAGTCCTGCTCATAATCTTCGCCCTTGACTGAATAGGGACTGACGCTGACCGTGAAATCAAAGTCAACGTCACCCGTGTTGTAAATCTTGAATGATCCGTCAAAAGACTGCCCAGCCGTGAGCTCAATCGTATCTTGAGCTGGCGACATGGTGATTTCATTTTTTAATCTGCCGTCCTCAGCCAGAGCTGACTTGGGCAAAATTAAGGCTCCACCAATTGCCATAACCGCAATTAGACTCATGAGTATTCGACTGAAGCAGTGCTTTTGATTGATCATATTCCCCTATTCTTTTAGTTAGTGGTAGCGGTGTAGGTCACGGTGCCACTATAACTACCACTCGGCTTAGTACTGTCTGCCATTATAGCATACCAAACGTCGGTTGTGTCGTTATTAACCTCGCTTGATGTGGTCTTAATTTGCACAGGTGAACCATTGGCTGGAACACCCGCCCAATTATAGACACTACTAGCCACGTTGGTTTCGGCTGCCGCACCAGCACCAAACGCACCACCAGCTACTCGGTAGCCCCAAGTGTTAGCCGACAAGGCGCCCGGGGTGCTTGGGTTTGGCTTCTGCGCAATGGCATTGACACCGCTCAGTAAGCTGGTCTCGCTGCCCTGCATCTCAAGTGTTAGAGTGTAGCCACCCGCGTTATTGGTATTAACCGTCACAACATCGTAGTTGCTAGACATTCTAGCGCCACTAGCTGTCGGTGTTACGGCAATATTGACATTGCCTTGGCTAGACATTGATATGGCCGAGTCGACATTGGCATTAATAGTTGTATTAGCCGATTGATTGGCTGCCAGCCCATCGCTAGACGCCAACAGTGCTGCCGCAACGACAAACAAGCTGGCGACTAAAACTTTGAGCTGAAACCTTTCTTCTTTCATTGAATTCCTTCTTTTTGTTTTAGTTAATATTAGCTATTAGTTGTTGCGGTGTAAGTCACCTGCCCAGAGTAGACACCACTGGGTTGGCTAGATGTAACCTGCGCACCATAGAGTACCGATGTCACGTCGTTGACGGCTGTCGTGCTAGTAGTTTTAAGGTTTTGTCCAGCTGTAGTGACTGCGGCGTAAGTACTAGTACCAGCACCAAAGTTGCCTAAGCCATCGATACGATAACCCCAAGAGTTGGTGCTCATGGTAGCTGGAATTGCCCAGCTGCCAGAAGTGGCAGCAATTGAATTAGCGCCAGACACCAATTGGTTAGAAGTAGTCGCTTTAAGGTTCAAAATATAGCCGTTTGAGCTGTTGGTGTTGACCGTAACCGTGTCTACACCTGAATCTACACCCGCACCTGGCACTGGAGTCAAGCTAACGGTACCACTAGTAGTAAGTGAAATAACCGACTGCACATTAGCATTAACCGTCGTGTTGGCTGACGATGTAGCAGCTAAAACACTACCACCCGATAATAGTCCAGCTACCAATGCCGCACCTAGTACAATTGACGATTTTTTTATCATTTTTGTTTCCCTTTCTCCAAAATTAATGATTAATTAGTTGTTGCAGTAAAAGTGATTACATCAGTGTAAGTGCCACTTGGCTTGCTAGAGTCAACTAACGCACCGTAAGTAACATCAGTGGCGTGATCAGTGACTGGAGCAGAAGAACTATTAATTTGTACGTCCGTAGCAGTAACACCAGCATAGCTATTAGCTGTATAGGTACTTAAACGGTAACCCCAAGTATTGTTGGCTAGAGGAGTTGGCGCAGCATGAGTTCCTGTATGTGCTGCGATCGTATTACTACCATTGACCAAATTAGTATTAGCGTCAGCATCCTTGATTGTTAATTGATAACCAGCAGCCGCATTGGTGCTGATTCTGATACTTTGAACAGTGCTAGTTCCGACTCCACCACCAGGCGTAACGTTGAAAGTCTTTGTGACTGGGTTAGTGCCACCAGCACCGAAATCAGTACCAGCTGAGATAACTGATTCGATCGTAGCGTTAATAGTAGTGTTGGCCGAGCTAGAGGCGGCCAAAACACCAGTAGCTGATGCACCAACGACGCCAACTACAGTTGCAATTCCGACTAATGCGAGTTTGAAATTTTTCATTTTAATTTCCTTTTTCCTTGTTTTTAGTTAATGATTTGTGTTAATGGGATTTGCTCGTCTTTCACAAGCTTGATTAGGGAGAGACTTGCGATTTCAGAGCTTATCTGTTGATTTAACTAGTTTGGTTAAATCTGTTGGTTAAGGTGTTTGTTTTTGAAGTGTGTTTAGTGTGTGTTTTGGGCTGTTTGGTTACGGATCAGCCCCTCCGTAGCGTCTTGTTATCACATAGCCTCCCCCTCTAAATTAATTATGTCGCCCTGCCCGGTAATGTAGTAGATCATTTCGTCACCCCCGTATACCTCACAGTAGCTGTATAGCTACCAGCTGGTTTAGTGGTGCTGGCTTTAACGCCGTAGTAGATCGGAATGGTTTGGGTAAGTGTGGTGGGAGTATTCTGCTGGAAGATAGTATCTGGTGTCGTGGTGGCGGGAACAGCTGCCCAGGTGTATTGGCTAGCTGGGACATTAGTCTCTAAGGTAGTAGTCTCACCAAAGGTTAGATTGTTAAGACGGTAGCCCCAGGTATTGACTGGTAGGTCAAGGATGGGGTTAGAGGCGGTAGCAGTCGTGGGACTAATGGTCTGAGTGCTATTAGTACTATGGACCAGGTTACGTTCCGCTGAGGCCATGGATAGAGTGATGTCATAGCTAACATTGGAGCTGACTTCAATGGTATGGTTGGTAGAAGAGAAGACCGCCGTACTAGTTGGCTTAAGGTCAATCGTCACACTGCTAGTTGAAGTGGATAAGGTAATATAGCTTGTTTGGACGGTAGCTAGGGCACTTGGATCGCCGGTACCAGCTGAGTTAGTAGCACTGACTCTAATGGCATAGTAAGCTGAGCTACTAGCTGGTAGGTTAGCGATGGTAGCGGTCGTAGCCGTACTAGTACCATCATTGTAGACCTTCCAGTCACCTTCTGGTGAAGCTAGACAGACACCTAGACTGTTACTGACACAGTACTCAATCTTATAGTCAGTGATGGGGGAATAGCCATTGCCAGAGTTAGGTTGTTGACTTAGTGGATCAGACTCAGTGGCTCCAGGAGCCGTCCAAGACAAGTCGATGTCGTAGTTAAGACCATTGGTAGTAATGGGTGTAGCGTTAGCTGTTAGATTAGTCACTTGACTAGGTGGACCGGTGTAGGTGTAGCGGTTGGAGTTGTCGGGCAGAATGGTTCTCGAGCTATACTGACCATCAGCGTTAGTGACTGAGACGGCGACTGGGCCAAGGTTGTGAGCGGGAGTGCGCAGAGTCAGAGCGGTGTTGTCTGGCATGACATACTTACCAGCTGGGACAGTGAGACTAGAGACTAAACTAGCTGCTGGAGCCATGCTAGAGCCGTGTTCTGAACTAGTGCCAAACCTAACTGCCAATGGATCAGACTTCATCATGACATAGGATGGGGTGTCGCGATTGGTCGTAGAATTATTGCCGAGTCGACCAGAACCGTTAGCTCCCCAACAGTAGGCCTGACCGTCATTGGTAGTGGCGCAGGTGTGAGATTGACCAGCCGTGATTTGGCTAATCGTCTTACCATAGAGGGCATCAGTTGGTTGATCGGCTTTAACGGCGATGGGGACCGAGGAGTTAGTGGTATTACCGGTGCCGAGTTGACCAGAGGAGTTAAGTCCCCAACAGTAGGCCCGACCGTCATTGGTAGTAGCGCAGGTGTGAGAGCCACCAGCCGTGATTTGTTGAATAGTCTTACCATAGAGGGCATCAGTTGGGGCATCAGCTTTAACGGCAATCGGGATGTTAGAAGGAGTGGTATTACCGGTGCCGAGTTGACCGTAGTAGTTATACCCCCAACAGTAAGCCTGACCGTCAGTGGTAGTAGCGCAGGTGTGAGAGCTACCAGCCGTGATTTGTTGAATCGTCTTACCATAGAGGGCATCAGTGGGCGCATCAGCTTTAACAGCGATCGGG
>CAZVBM010000003.1:0-75086 GCA_964625885.1 uncultured Candidatus Saccharibacteria bacterium
AACACTTTTTACAAAGATTCTTTAAAAAAGTCAAGGTTACATCTGTTATTTCTTAGTAACAAAATAAAAAATTAGACTGGTTATGGCCAGGACAGTAATTGGAATGACAACTTTCTCAAATGGAAAATGAGCTTTATTATTATTTTTCTTTTTTAGGTATTCATATAAATCAGCCGCTCCAGCAAAAACTAGGCTACCAATAATTGTGCCAAAAATGATTTTATCAACGCCTAAAAGCTCATTGCCAGACATAAACAAGGTCTTATTTAAATAAAGTGGAATAAAAGCTAGAGCGTACCAGATGAGTCCGACAACTAATTGATAACCTGGGAAAGTCCATTTTTTCTTGCTGAGCCAATTAATTGTCCAGATAGAAACTGACATTAAGAGCCCGCCAATCCAAATGCTGGTTACGATATCGTCAATGCCAAGTTTTTGTGATAAGGCTAGTCCAGCGCCAACCGCTACGGTGCAGATAGGGCAGACGGCAAAAGTTGAGAATATAGAGTTTAACATAACTATGTTAGTATAGCATGCTTGCGACTACCCCGTTCTTGTAAAAGTCTCAGAAATATTATAGAATAATAATATGTTTCCGTCACTAGTTTCAGCGGAGGTGAAGAGCGATCGGTCGGCGGAGTTAACCAGCCTAGATCGCTTTTCTGGTGAATTAGGTCAGCTGGCGCTGGTCTGTTTAGAGCTGGAGCCAGCTAACCGACGTGATTGGATTCGTCGGCGGGTGGAGCGTATGGGTAAGTTGATGCAATCTTTCGGCGAGGTTAACTTTCCACAGGGGGTGCACGATTCAGTTTATTTGTACGAGATTACCTCAGCGTTAGATCTAAATAATCTTAATTTACCGCAGGAAAAATTAAATAAAAGGCGTGAACTGGCTGAAGAATATTTAACTCAGGCTGATTTGAGTAATGACGAGTTTGATCTAGTGTTTTCGGTTCTTCATGACTTAAGCTATATGGATAACGAAGCCAACAGCTACCGCTCTCATCCTAATATGTATGAGGATGGTATTGATAGTCGATTTAAAAATGTTATCCAGGATAGCTATAATCAAGAAATTATTGCGAGCGACTGGCTGGTGTCAGGTAAGAAAATTGACGTCTCGCGTATGCGAGAAGTTTTAGGGCAAGTTAATATAGAGTCCGTCGTTATAAAAGCTATGCAGCTATTAGACGATTTGCGCAAGAGCCAAGAACACTCTCCGGTTGAGTTGTTGCATAAGGTTAATGAGGCGGAATATTTTTATGCGCCAATCTGTGAAATTATTGGCTATGACGGTCTAGCGATGGCTTTACGTGATAAGGCTTTGCAAATTCGCTTTGTTAAATCGGGGCAGAATGAGGCCTTAAGAAAAGCTTGGGAGGTTTATGGCAAAATTGGCAATAATGCTGCTGAGCGAGCATTGTCTTTACTGGGCAATGACTCTGATAGCTGTGTTTTCATAGCTAAACAAGTGGCTGGTCAAATGGATGGCGAACCAAATATTGTTGATGTCGGCGACTTTATCGTCGATTTTCCAGGCACAAATGGTGGTGTGCTAGGCTCATATCGTATTAAGACAGTGGGTTCAATTGCCGAAAAAATTGTACGCAAACCCGAGTACAAAGACGTATTACCAATGGATTTAGTCGGTCTAACGTTTATTCTAGAAGACGAAGCTGATATTGATTTAGTGGTTTATCACACTCTGCTACAACTAAAAGACAAGGTGGATTTCTTGTCTACCCCGAACAAAGAATCCCCACTTTATATACAAACGACCGAGGGTAGGGCTTCTCGCTTAGGCCGTTTGATGACAAACTTTGGTGAAGATGTTCAGACCAGGGTAGTTGACGATGGTGAATTTCAAGTTGCGAAGATGACTTTTGTGATGCGTGATCAGCCTGATGTCAGCGTGGAAATGCAATTTTTGACTAAGTCTGATCGCAAGGCGGCGCGAGTTGGCCAGAACGCTCACATTTTATATAAATACGGCAAGGATTTATCACCAGATGAGATGGAGCAATTAATAGGACTTATGTCTGAAATTAATGAGCGTCGTAAACACATGGTCAACCCGACCGGTAAGATCACTGTTAAGAGAGAGTCGCTTGAGCGAGCTTGGCGTCAGTATAACCTAACGGCTTAATGATGATATAATTATACTGAACCTATGGAATTAATACAGAAGCAGTTGGTTAAGATTATTCAGAAGCTATATGGCTTGACGGTTGAACCAGAATTATCTCGTCCTAAGTCAGAGTTTGGTGATTATGCCACCAATGTAGCTATGATTTTAGCTGGAAAATTAGGCGAAAAGCCGCGCGAGATTGCTGAAGCGATCGCGGCGGAGCTACGAGATGAAGCCGATTTGGCCGAAGTGACAGTGGCTGGGCCAGGTTTTATCAATTTGCGCTTGTCGGATGAAGCTCTGGTCAAGTCTTGGCAAATCGAGCTGGCGCAAATTTATGCTGATAAGACTATTGTAGTTGAATATTCTGACCCCAATCCTTTCAAGGTTTTGCACGCTGGGCATTTTTACACCAGTGTGGTTGGTGATGCAATCGCTAACTTAGTTGAAGTAGCTGGTGGTAAAGTTTACCGGACTAATTTCGGTGGCGATGTCGGTCTGCACGTTGGTAAAACACTGTATGGTATGGTGCAGGATTTGGGTGGTGAATTGCCCGAGAAAATGGCTGAGATTGCGGAGAGTGAGCGGGCTGAATGGTTGGGTAAGTGTTATGTGGCCGGTACACAGGCTTACGAAGACGACGAAACTGCGCACGAGAAGATCACTGCCTACAATAAAGCGGTTTACGCCATGCACGCCAAAAACGATCATGAGTCACCGCTAGCAAAGATGTACTGGCTGGGGCGCGAGTGGAGTTACGATTATTTCAAAGCATTTTACAACCGAATTGGTTCGTATTTTGATAAATTCTATCCTGAGAGCGCAACAGCCGAAAGAGGGTTAAAAGAGGTTAAAGCTCAGATTGGCAAAGTTTTTGAAGAGTCTGATGGCGCAGTTGTTTTTAAAGGTGAGAAATTTGGCTTACACACCCGTGTTTTTATTAATCAGGCTGATTTGCCGACCTATGAGACTAAAGACGTCGGCTTGTCATTTATAAAGTATGATGATTATAAATTTGATCAGTCGATTATTATTACTGCCGACGAGCAAAAACAGTACATGCAAGTGGTGCTCAAGGCGATTGAGCAGTTTGCGCCACACTTGGCGCTAAACACCAAGCATATTACTCATGGCATGGTGAAGTTAGCCGGTGGGGTCAAGATGAGTAGTCGTAAAGGCAACTTCCTTAAAGCAGTTGATATTTTAGATTTGGCCATCAAGGCCAACAAAGAGCAGAACGATTCGGGTGATGAGCGGGTGGCGTTGGGTGCTATTAAATATTCTTTCCTCAGGCCACGAATTGGTGGTGATATTATCTACGATCCAAAAGAAGCAGTTAGCTTGGTTGGCAATAGTGGAGTTTATTTGCAATATGCTGGCGCTCGGGCTTGTTCAGTTTTGCGTAAGGCTAATTATACCGATAGTGATATAAAGCTAAGCTTTGATTCACTAGAAAGGCAGTTGGCGGTGAAGTTGGGCGAGTATTATGAGGTTGTTAATCAAGCCACAAGTGAACTATTGCCGCATCTGATTTGCACCTATCTTTATGAGCTGACGCAGGTATTTAGCCATTTCTATGAACACGCTCCGATAATAGGCCATGAGCGCGAATTGACTCGGCTGCGTTTAGTAGCGGAGTTTCGTGATAAATTATTTGCCGGGCTTAAATTAATCGACATTATCCCATTGGAGAAAATGTAATGGCAAAACGTGAAATTAATAAAAATAAGTTGATCTGGCTGGATCTGGAAATGACTGGTCTGGACCCGGGTATTGATGGCATTTTAGAGCTGGCAGCGATTGTGACTGATTGGCAAATGCAGGAAATCGCTACACTTGAATTGGTTGTGAAACAACCAACCGAGTTTGTGAAGGAGCGTTTTCAGGCGCCGTTTTGGCAAGAACAGGCTGGTGTGGCGGCGGCCTTATTGGCACAAAATGAGAGCGGATTGCCGCTGGAAGGGGCGGAACAAAAATTAGTTCAATTTGTGCAAGAGCAGCTCGGTGTTAAAAATCCGTCTGGTGATATAATACTTGCGGGGAACACGGTGCGAGTTGACCGCTCGTTTGTTGATAAATATCTACCAAAGTTTGCTGAGTATTTACATTATCGCATGCTTGATGTTAGCTCGTTTAAGGTGTTGTTTGACGCGCGCTATGGCAAAATATTTCCGAAACCAGAGGATCATCGAGCGCTGTCAGACATTCGTGGCAGTATCGCTGAATTGAAATATTTTATGCAGTTTATAAAGGATAAATAAAGTGCTTCGATTAGAATTTGAAACTATCTTGCGCGATGAAATTGCTAAATTAGATGATGTGGTTATAGACCAAATTACGTTAGAAGATTATGATATCTTTCGCTTAGATCCAGACAGGTGTCAGGCTGATAATATTAATCAACTCAACTTCGCCATTATTAAGCGTGACTCGCGACCGCTTTTGGTTGATTTAGCTTGCGACCGTAATTTATCAAGAAACTTACAGTCGAGATATGAATCAGTGGTTCCATCAAAAATCATGGACGAAGCGACTTGGATTCGAATCATTGGTTCGGGTGATCCAAACGAAGAAGAAATAATTGAGCTACTAAAACTGGCTCACCGGCTGACCAAAGAAGCTGCTAATTAATAGACAATTCTTTAAGTTGGGTTTGAATTAGCCTTAAGTCTTCTAAGCTCTGATTTAATGTGGTAATTAGGTCCTTGTTTTCGGAGCGCGCTAGTAGTTTTTCCTGCTCGGCGATAATTAAATCAATTTGGTAGGACATCTGAATAACGTAGTGGCGGTCAAAGCGATTATTAAGTTCAGCGGTGTCGAGGGCCTTGGTTACCTCTGACAAATCAGCGTCGCGGCTTTTAGCTTCTTGTTTAAGTTGCTCTTTCGTGGCAGTGGCTTTGTAATAAGTTTCGCCATCGCGATTAAAGTTAGTTAAGGTGATTGTCAGGCTACTGTTGAGGCTGCGCAGGGTAGTGTCATCAATTAGCTTGTGATAATCTTTGGTAATTTTTTCAACCGAACGGGTGCGGGCTAGGACTTTGGTAACGCTAATTGGTTTTGACGCACCGGCTGACATGATTAATAGAACTATTGCAATTAGTGCGACTAATAAAACACCACCAATTATCAGAAACTTGGTGTTAATTGGTTGCTTTTCGGGAGCATTATTGATTTGCCTAATAAATTCTTGTGAGTAGCTAGCACTACTGTTTCCATTTTCAGCCATGTATCTATTTAAGCATAAGTTTTGTAACTGAACAAGAGAGCGACCAAATAATTGACTTTTTTCTTAGTTTGTGCTAATATATGAGATATACACTTATAATATAAACAAAAAGCAAATATGAGAAAAATTGAATCTTTGAGCAGTAGTGAAACTGATAAATCAGAGGAATTTTGGGGTGACAGAGAGACGAACGCCGCTTTAACCGAAGCGGCCTTTAATGCGCTCCAGTTTATGCAGGGTGAGCTTGACGAAGGGTTTAATGAGCTTGAGTCTAGCGAAGGCTCAGGTTTCTTTGGCGATGAAGGTAGCTCTAATGGTCCTAATAGTATAAATCATGATTCTGAAGACTACTCTGACCTAGCCGATCCAAAAGAGGAGCCGATCATTGACCTCGAGGACTACTCCTATCTAGCCGATCCAAAAGAGGAGCCGATCATTGACCTCGAAGACTACTCTGACCTAGCCGATCCAAAGTAGAACAGGGCAGTATTAAATCGGTTTTCGTATGTAACAGTAGTTAATATGATAGTTTTATTGTATACTAAAACCAATGAACGACGCCAAAGAGGAAATTCGCGAACGACTGGCGATTGAGGATGTGGTGGGTGAGTACATTGAATTGAAACGCTCGGGGCGCAACTTTAAAGCCCTCAGTCCGTTCAATCAAGAGAAGACCCCTAGTTTTATGGTGTCACCAGATAAAAAAATCTGGCATGATTTTTCCAGCGGCAAGGGTGGTGATATCTTTACTTTTGTCATGGAAATGGAGGGTTATGATTTTCCTGAGGCTATGAAGCACTTGGCGCGCAAAGCCGGGGTTGAGCTTAAACAATATAGCTCAGCTAATAGTAAAAGATTAGCTGAGCGTAAAACTAAAGAGCTGGCGATGTACGAAATTGCCACTAAGTTTTATCAAACTTGCCTAGCGCGCAACGGCCATGCGCTCGATTATGCTATGAAAAATCGACGTTTGACGCGCGATACATTGCGTGATTTCTCGATTGGATACAGCCCTAATTTAAAAGATTCGCTGGTGCGATTTTTATTGAAGCAGAAATATACGCAAAATGAAATTACTCAGGCTGGTCTAACCAACCAATATGGTGGTGATTTGTTTCGTGCTCGTTTAATGATCCCGCTTTCTGATCAGAATGGTCGTGTCATCGGCTATACTGGTCGTGGTTTAGAGGCTGATTCAATCCCAAAGTACCTCAACACTCCAGCTAGTCTGCTGTACGACAAGTCTCGACATATTTTTGCCCTATTTCAGGCTAAAGAAGCGATTCGTAAGTCTAATCAGGTCGTAGTGGTAGAGGGTAATATGGACGCGATTTCTTCACATCAGGCTGGGGTGAAAAATGTTGTTGCCACAGCCGGTACGGCTATGACAGTGGCGCATCTTAAAACTTTGGCGCGATTTGCGAGTGATGTGCGCTTGGCTTTCGATGGTGATGAGGCGGGTCTGCGTGCAACTGAGCGAGTAATTGAGCTGTCGCAAGGCTTGGCGATTGATCTCAAAATCATTTCTATGCCTGATTCAGCTAAAGATCCAGATGAGCTGATTAATCAGGATGTTAAATTGTGGCAAAGGGCGATAAAACAGGCAGTGCCAGCGGTGGATTGGCTGATGGCTCAATATTCTGAGCAATACGATCTAACGACGGTTCAGGGTAAGCGCGATTTTAGTCGCAAGCTGATGGCGACAGTACGTAAGCTGATCGACCCGGTCGAGCGCGAAGCCTATACTAATCGAATTGCTGAAATGTTAGCTATATCAGTCGAGTCGCTTATGGGGCAAACTACGGCTAGTCAGTCGATCAAGCGCAAGCGTTTACCTAAAAAAGCGGTGAATGGCGGGGTTGATGAATATATTTATCAAGACAACTTGCTTGCCTTGGCGATCATTAGTGCGGAGGCTCGCCAGGCACTTGCCGAATTGGACAGTGGTATGCTGGTAGGTGAAGAACGTCAAGCTTTGGCCGAGTTTTTTGCAAAACAGCCAACTAAGCCTGGTAAATTAGAGGCTAGCGACTTGCCAAAATCAGTAGTCCGTGCTAAAGTTTTGATGTTAAGAGCCGAGGAGCAGTTTAGCTCTTGGAAAGTCGGCGAAATAAAGGAACAAGTGGCTCACTTAATCGAGCAGATCAAAATTGATTATCAAAAACTACAAACACAAAAAATGACTGAAGCTCTACGCCAGGCCGAAGCTGTCGGCGACGATAAGTTGGCAAAGGAACTGAGTGTTCAGCTGAATGAGATTATTAAGCGAAATCAAAAATAAAGGAGATGTTTTGAGTAAAGCTAAGCGAACCAGCAATTTTGACGAAATTGAAATTGATACTAGCGATGATATCGAGACCGATTTGATAATCGATGAAGAGCCAGATGCCGACGACCTAACTGATGATGAGCTAGAGGATATTGTTCGTAATTCGGCTACGCCCGATCAGCTACTCGATGAAATTGCTGACGACTCGGTGCGACTTTATCTGCATGAAATTGGTAAGATTCCACTTCTTACCGCTGAAGAAGAGATCGATTTGGCGATGAAAATTCGCGAGGGCAATCAGCGCGCCAAAGACAAGATGGCCGAGGCTAATATGCGCTTAGTGGTGTCAATCGCCAAGCGTTATACTGGGCGCGGCTTAGATTTTCTAGACTTAATTCAAGAAGGCAACACTGGCTTACTTCGTGCGGTGGAGAAGTTTGATCCTGATAAGGGCTTCAAATTCTCGACCTACGCGACTTGGTGGATTCGTCAGGCAATTACACGAGCGATTGCTGACCAAGCACGGACGATTCGTATTCCGGTTCATATGGTAGAAACAATTAACAAATTACTTCGCACTCAGCGTCGTATGACTCAACAGCTTAATCGTGAGCCGACCATGGAAGAGTTGTCCAAAGAGCTCGAGATGGAGCCAGAAAAGATTGAATACATCATGAAAATCAAGCAGGACATTAGCTCGCTTGATGCGGCGGTGGGGCGTGATGGTGAAGAGGATGATTCCGTTTTAGGTGATTTCATTGAAGATGAGGATACGGCGACGCCAGAGGAGTCAGCTACGTCAGAGCTGTTGCGTGAACAGATCTCTAGTATATTAAGTACGCTATCCGATCGTGAACAAAAAATTGTGCGTATGCGCTTTGGTCTAGATGGTGGTAAAACCCATACACTAGAAGAGGTGGGGCAGGAATTTGCTGTTACTCGCGAACGAATCCGCCAGATTGAAGCTAAGGCTTTGGCTAAACTACGTAAGCATAAAGACTCTAAGAAGCTTTACGAATATCTAGACTAGCTTTCCGACCTAGCTGGATTGTGTTGAGCGTAGTATATAATTGATGTATGCGTAAGATTGCAATTATTGATGGTAAGAGTGTATTTTATCGTGGTTATTACGCCATGGGGCATTTGAGTTTGCCAGATGGTACGCCGACCGGGGCGGTTTACGGTTTCATTTCAATTTTACTAGCCATTGTCGAACAACTATGTCCAGATAATATTTATGTAGCCTGGGACATTAAGGGTACTAATATGTCGAAGCGGGTTGAGATTTATCCCGAATACAAAGCTGGTAGAAAAAAGCCGCCCGAGGATTTTTATGCTCAGATTCCGATTCTAAAAGATATACTATATGAGTTTGGCATACCATTTTTAGAGACTGACAATTATGAGGCTGATGATATAATCGCTACATTAGCTAAGCAGGTTGCCAAGCGGTCAGATTGCGAAGCTTATTTGATTAGTTCAGATTTAGACATGTTGCAGCTCTTAGCGCCCAACGTTGAGATGTGGGCTTTAAAAACCGGCTTGACTAAAATTGAAGAGTACACTCCGGCGACTTTTGAAGCTAAATATGGCTTAAAAGTTGAGCAATTTTTGGATCTAAAATCATTGCAGGGCGATTCTAGTGACAACATACCGGGTGTGGCTGGAATCGGTCCCAAGACCGCGACTGATTTGTTGGGAAGATATGGCACGCTCGAGCAAATTTACGAAAACCTAGACGAAATTATGGCCGAAAAACCAGCAGTTGGAAAAAAACTCGAAACTGGCCGCGATATGGCTTTTATGAGTAAAAAATTGTGTCAGCTTTTTTATGACGCACCAGTCGAGCTTGATTTAACCAAAGGCGAATTAGCCAAAGCCGGTGTCAAAGATATTATGGCGGCACTCGACAAGCTAGCTTTTCGGTCGCTTAAGACTCGGTTTAAGAAATTGTTTACAGTGCCACTGACTGAATCAAAAGTGGATAGTGGGCAGCTAGGTTTGTTTAGTAGTGAAATGGTTTCAGCCGCGGTGGAAGAACCGACCACATCTGCCGAGGTTGTGAAAGCAGTTGGTGTAGCTAAACTAAATAGAGCAATTCAGTCACAAAAAGTCCTTTTAGAAGTTATATCAGATATGATATATATACAGAGAGTTGACCAAGCTAGTGCTTGGGCGGTAGCGAGCGAATTATTTTCTAAAGTTGATCTAAAAAACGCCAGCCAAATTATTAGCTATGATAGTAAAAGAACGTTACAACTGCTTGATAGGATTTGGCCAATTAATCGATTGACTGATCTGCCGTTTGGCATTGAGCAAATCTATGATTTAAACCAAGCGGAATTTTTACTTGACCCATTGACGCCACGCCAAATGTTAGATGAAGTAGGGGGGTCTGATTTGCCACGGCTGGCGGCGATGTATCAACATCAGCAAACTCGATTTGCTGATTTACCCCGGGTAGCCAAGGTCGCTCAGGAAATCGATTTTCCACTAATACCGGTACTGTTTCTGATGGAAAAGCGTGGTGTCAAAATTGATAAAGCTGAATTTGCTCGTTTGTCGAATGAGCTGGGCGCGAAGTTGATAGAATCAGAGCAAAAAATTCATGAGCTGGCGGGGGTTAAGTTTAATATTAATTCACCAACTCAATTATCAAGTGTGCTATTTAACTCACTTGGTTTACCGACTAAAGGTATCAAAAAGACTAAAACTGGTTTCTCGACCGGCAAAAGCGAACTGGATAAACTAGAAGGACAACACTCAATCATTGGCTTAATTAAAGAATATCGCGAAGTTAGTAAGATCAAGAGTACTTATGTTGACGCTCTGCCGGCACAAACTGACGAAAATGATATTTTACATACGACATTTAATCAAGACGTAACGGCAACTGGTCGTTTGTCTTCGATGAATCCAAATTTGCAAAACATCCCGGTCAAAACCGAACTCGGTCAAGCGGTCAGACGGGGCTTTGTGGCTCGCGATGGGCGAGTGTTTGTTAGCATCGACTACGCTCAAGATGAGCTCCGGGTGGCGGCGGCGCTGTCGGGAGACAAAGACATGATTGAAGTTTTTAATACCGACCGCGACATTCACACCGAAATGGCAGCTCAAATCTATAGTATTCCGTCAGGCGAAGTCAGCTCTGAGCAGCGACGCGTTGCAAAGATTGTTAATTTTAGTGTTTTGTATGGCGCTGGACCGCGTAACTTACAACAAACCACTGGGTTGTCATATGCTGAAGCCAAGTCTTTAATCGATCGTTATTTTGCGCTACGGCATAAATTGCGGGAATTTATGGACAAAACCCTTAAGCAAGCTGAAGAACTAGGCTATGTTGAGACGTACTTTGGTCGTCGTCGCCCGACACCCGATATCAAATCAACTAATTTTCAGGTGCGCGAAGCAGCTAAGCGAGCGAGTGCTAATATGCCGATTCAAGGCACGGCGGCCGATTTAATGAAGATAGCCATGGTGCGTTTGGAGCAGCGGTTGCTAGACATACCAAGCGCTGAGCAGATTTTACAGATTCATGACTCAATTTTGGTTGAGGTTGATAAGGGGTGTGAGGAGCGGGTCCAACAAATTGCAACCGAAGTTATGACGACAGTTTGCCCCGATTTGCCAGTGAAATTTGCGGTTGATGTGCAAATTGGCACTAATTGGCAAGGTCTGTGATTGACTTTATTAGGTGATAATTTTATTATTAAACTATGAATAAGAATAAAGTTTCTAAAATATTTCCAGTAATCTTAATTATTTTAATTGTTGTTTTTGCCATTTTTGTACTAGTGGCGGTCGGTAAGAAAATCTTTAAGGCCGATGATAAATCATCAAGTGGACAATCGATTAGCCAAGTCTCGCCTCGCGATGAGCTTCTCACCGCCACTACTGATCGGGCGGTGCGGGTCACTGTTAGGGGTCAGATTGTGGCTGATGAGAACTTTCGTAGTTATCAAGTTACGATTGCTCCGGGTGAGCGCCGTATGGCGGTTTTTAAAAGCTATCTAAGTGAGCAGGTTGATGCAATCAGCTTAGATAATAATGTGCCAGCCTATACCGAATTTGTTTATGCATTAGACAGGGCTGGTTTGGCTTTGGGTAAACCATTTCCGGTCGAACAAGATAACGTTCGTGGTGTCTGTGCCTCGGGAACATTAGTCGAGTTTGATATCTTAAAGAATGGCGAATCAATTTACCATGTCTGGACATCAACTTGTGGTGGCTCAAAAGGCTCACTTGGACGAGCTAGCGAGTCGACTTTGCGTGATCTGTTTTTGAAGCAGATTCCTGATAATAGCAAGCTTTTATCAACTTATAACAAACGTTAACTATGCCGGAGCTACCAGAGGTCGAAACAATTCGACGGGGTCTAGGGCGAATTCTGCCTGATAGGGTAGTTAAATCAGCCTATCAAATTGAGTCGCCAAAAAGCTTTCCTAATCCCGATTCAGAAGTGAATCAGTTTTTGCTCGGTGCCAAAATCATTGCTGTTAGACGTCGGGCTAAGGTGCTGATGATTGATCTTTCAAGCCAGTATTCTTTAGTTGTTCACTTAAAGATGACTGGGCAACTGATCTACGTAGGAGAGGAGCGTTGGGGTGGTGGCCACCCGACAGACAGCTTCATGGGCGCACTACCAGATCGCTCAACCCGTGTGGTCATTGAGTTTACCGATGGTTCAACTCTTTTTTTCAACGATCAGCGCAAATTTGGTTGGGCGCGCTTAATGCCGACGGTTCTGATTTCTGAACTTGATTTTATGAAAAAAGTTGGCCCCGAACCATTAGAGGAAGAATTTAAGGCACCAGAGTTTATTAAGCGAATCAGGCGCCGCCAAAATACCACCATTAAAGCGGCGATTCTGGACCAGACGACTTTGGCGGGAGTAGGCAATATTTATGCTGATGAGAGCCTATGGGGTGCAGGAATCCACCCGGTCACTAGAGTGCGTGATGTTAGTGATGCTAAATTGACAAAGCTATTACAAGAAATAAAGCACGTTATGCAGTTAGCGATTGATAGTGGCGGTTCAACTTATAGCAACTATGTCAATGCCGATGGCGAAAGGGGTAATTATTTAGCCAAGTTTGCTCGGGTGTTTCGACGTGAGGGGCGGCCATGTTTAAAATGCGGTACAGAGATTCAAAAGATTCGGGTGGCGGGTCGAGGAACACACCTTTGCCCTAAGTGCCAGCCGGAGATAAAGCAATGCTAGTAATTCTAAGCGGCAATCACACTTTCTTACGACAGCAGGCCCTTGTGGAATTAAAGCAACAATTAAAGCTAGAGCCACAAATTATCTTGGCAAACAACCTATCGCCAGCACAGCTAGCCGATTTGTTGACCGCCCAGTCATTATTTGAGCCTCAACGTTTTGTTTTAATCTACGGCTTGTCGGATAATGTTGAGGCTTGGTCGCGTCTAATAGAATTAGCCGAGTCGGTGGCAGAGGATAACAGCCTGGCGTTGGTTTTGGTAGAAGACAAGCTAGATAGTCGAACTAAGTTTGTTAAAGTGGCTAAACAGCAGGGCTGGTTAAAGGAGTTTATTATTGAAACCGATCGCCAGGGTAATATTAAAGATTATTCTGGTCAGAAATCGGTTCAATTCATTTTAGAGCAGTCAAAGAAACTAGGCCTCAAATTTGATCGCAATTTGGCGCAGTACTTATACCAACAAATCGGTCCAGATCCCTGGGAGTTGTATTCAGCTCTAGAGCGATTACAGGTAATTGGTGATGCTTCGCGCGCAGCGATTGACAAATATATTCCATCAAACCCGATGATAAATATTTTTGAAATCTTAAACCAGGCTTTTGCGGGCAAGCGTCGAGAGGTAGATCGGTCAATTTCTGATCTAGAAAGCCTTGATACCGAACCGCGTTCGTTTTTTGGCTTATTGTCGAGTCAAATCTTCAATGTTTTAGCCATTGCTGCGGCGCCAGCTGGAGCTAATTTGGCAGCCGATTTTGGTATTAATCCTTATGCTATCAGCCAGTTATCGTCGATTGCGCGTCATCAGTCATTAGATAATCTAAAACAAGTCGCTAACTGGTTTGTTGAGGCCGATATTAAATTAAAATCTGGCAGCTATGATGCTTGGCTAGAGATTAAAGTTTTGCTTAATCAAATTATTAATCTTGCTAAATAAAACCGACCACTTGTGTGGTCGGTTTTATTATTAACTAAATTTATTTAGTCTTCTTAGCGGCGGTTTTTTTGGTTGCTGGTTTCTTGGTCGTAGTCTTTTTGGCCGCGGTTTTAGTGGTGGCTTTTTTGGCCGGAGTCTTGGCGGCTACTTTCTTAGCGGCTGGTTTAGCAGTGACTTTTTTCTTAGTAGCTAACTTAACGCCAGCAGCTTTGGCTAATTTAGCCAGGGCCGCTTTCCTTCGGGCGGCGGTGTTTTTCTTAAGTAGGCCTTTCTTAACAGCCTTGTCGATTTCGCTTTGGGCTTTTGACAACTTCTCAGCACTTGGCTTAGTAGTGGTGGTCTTGATTGCCTTGCGCATTTCAGTTTTAGTAACCTTGTTTCGCTCACGGCGAACAGCTTCTTGTCGCGCTCGTTTGATAGCTGATTTGATGATTGGCATTAAATGTATATCCTCAACTTATAAAATTATTTTAACTGCAAGCTATTATATCAAAAAAACTGTGGTTGTAAAGAGAGCGACTGATGGAGTGTGGTCTTGACAAAACATCATTTTTTTGCTACAATTGTGATATAACGTTTCAAAAACCAACAAAATATTATAAAATAAACAAAAATGAATAACGAAAAAGACCTCAATAAATTATCTGAGCAAATCAAAAAAGCCAACAATGTTCTTGTGGCGGTCAATTCCAATCCAACGATTGATGAGTTGACTAGCGCTTTGGCACTAACCTTGATGTTAAACAAGAACGATCGTCGAGCGGTGACGATTTATAGTGGTGAAACACCTGACGTTTTGCAGTTCTTGAAACTTGATGAAACTTTTGATAAGACAGTCGATGGCTTGCGCGACTTTATTGTTACTTTAGATTCTAAAAAGGCTGATCGGGTAGTGGTCAAGGCCGAAGATGGTATGGTTAAAGTTTATATCACACCAAGTGGCCAGACTATTTCGAGTGAAGATCTAGGTTTTGAGCAAGGTGATTACAACATTGATTTAGTGATCGGCGTTGGCGTATCGAGTCAGAATGATTTAGACAAGGCTTTGTCAGCTCACGGACGCATTCTGCATAACGCTTCGGTTGCTTCGCTATCCATCGGAAAAGATAGTAGCGAGCTGGGTGGCTTAAATATTAAAGCTCCTGGCGCTAGCTCTTATGCGGAAGTTATTTATAAATTACCAGAACTGCTCGATAGGGGGTTAGCAGAAGACGAAGATCCAGCTATGGATAAAGCAGTAGCCACGGCATTGCTAACTAGCTTAGTAGCCGCTACCAATCGTTTTAGTAACAACCGTACAACTGCTGAGATTATGAGTCTAGCATCAGACTTAATGCGAGCTGGCGCTAGCCAACAATTAATTGCCAAAGAGTTAGCCAAGGGTGGTCTGGTTGAAGCCGAATCATTATCTGCCGAAGATAAGCAGCCCGCTCCAAGCCAGTCTAAGCAGGCTGTTAGTGTGCGTCCAGAGGATGGTGGTGGCGAGATTGGATCAATTAATCTAAAAAATCAACAGGACAAGCCTGAGGTAGAACCACAGGAAGCTCCCGCACCAAGAATCAAGGAGCCGAAAAAGAAATCTATTCCTTCAATTGATGGGGTGGAGATTGGGCCTAACTTTGCTAATCTAGAAGAATACAATAAGCAGCAAATATTAGCTGAACGTCAGAGCACAGCTGATGAGGTTTTGTCTCGTTTACCAGCCGCTGAAGCGCTAACCCCAGTAGAGCCGCCAGTCGTGCCAGCTCCAGCCTATCCGACCGAAGATGATCGCTTAGCGCAGCAGCTTCAACAAGTTGGTCAGATACCAGAGCTCTTGACGGTTGAGACAGCAGCAACTGTCACCGAACCAATTGCTGAGCCCGATCCAACAATTGTGTTTGGTAAAGAAGTTCCAGACCGACCGTACCTACAAGATCCATCAACTGCGTGGGGGCAGTCAGTTAACGATGCGGGCGTGCCAACCTCTGGCGTAGTGCCTGCGACTGAACCAACTGGGAATTTGCTTGATCGTAACCCCCAGGTAGTGGTAGCGGTCCCAGAGTCAGCTTCTGCGCCGTCCGCGTCAGCACCAGAGTTGGCTCCTCCAGTGACTTCTACCCCTCAGCCGCCAGTGCCACCTGTCATGCCGGAAGTTGCCCCTCCAGCGGTCCCTGGTTTTGGCGCTATGAATATGATTCCGCCAGTACCGCCAACTCCACCAAACTTTGCTATGCCAATGCCACCAATGCCACCAATACCACCAAACCCAGCTGACTTTGCTCAGCCAGCAGCGGCCGCCCAGCAGCAGTTTATGGCTAGCGCCAATCAAGCGACTGCCAGTCCAATAGTTGAGACGCCACCACAAATAATTCCAACTGGTCGCTATCAGCCGACTGCCACCACAACAATACCATCGACTAGCCCAGTTATGACCGACCAAATTTATCCACAAACACCAGACAATGCCCAATTTGTCATCCCTGAATAAAAAAGTTGTTCAAGACAACTCTATTATCCTGGTCGACAAACCGACCGGGATGACGAGTTTTGGGGTGGTGGCACGTTTACGTCGCTTGCTTAGCGAAGACCTGGGCAGAAAGGCCAAGGTTGGCCATGCGGGTACACTTGATCCATTCGCTAGTGGGTTATTGATAATCATGACGGGTGATAAATGTCGTCAGGCTCAGAGCTTCTTAAAGCTAGACAAGAGTTATCTGGCGACTTTAACTCTTGGCTGGACGACATCAACTCAAGACCCAGAAGGGCAGATGACGTTAGTGGGGCGCAACCAGCCATCGCGTCGGCAAATCGAAGCGGTTTTAGATAGTTTTTTAGGCGAAACTCAGCAAGTTCCGCCCAATTTTAGTGCGCTCAAAGTCGGTGGTCGCAGAGCTTACGATTTAGCCCGGGCGGGGAAAGAATTTGAACTACCAGCTCGACCAATTACCATCAGCCAAATTAAGGTTCTTGAATACGAATATCCGCGCCTAACTATTGATGTGGCGGTGTCGTCTGGTACTTACATTCGCTCACTAGCGCGCGACATAGGCGACAAACTTGGCACTGGAGCATACTGTTCAGCCCTTCGCCGTACGCGGATTGGCGAGCATGATTTGAGCTTGGCTAAAAAGCTGATAGATTTTTCAATCGGTAGTTAATTTACTACCGAATTAGTGCTACAATAAGCTTATGGATAAAAAGGCGAAGGAAGCTCGTCGCCGACAGCTGTTGGTGGGTGTTCTAAAACTTCACGATTTTAATTTGACCGAAGCCGAAGCGGCTCTGCGCGAAACTTACAAAAGTTTGCGGATTTCCGACATGGCCAGTCCTTCGTTTACTAAGAAGCCATTTAAGAAACCAGAGGGCGATCCGCTGATTGTGGCGAAAGATTTAACCAAGGTCTATAAAAATGGTCGCGAAAAATTAACCGCGGTAGACAAGGCTAGCTTTGAAATCTGGCAGGGTGAATTTATTGCGCTGACTGGAGCGAGCGGTAGTGGTAAGTCAACCCTGCTACATATGTTGGGTGGTTTAGATAAGCCAACCAGTGGTTCAATTGTCATAAATAAAGAAAACATTGCCAAATTGAGCGACCGTAAATTATCAAACTTTCGCAATCGTACTATTGGTTTTGTATTTCAATTTTTCTACATGCAACCGTTTTTAACTCTGGCGCAAAACATCGCGGTACCGTCGATGATCTACAAGATGTCGTCAAAAGACCGCAAGAAACGCGTGGCTGAGCTGGCCGAAGCGGTTGGCTTGTCTAATCGCTTAAAGCATCTGCCAAAAGAGTTATCGGGTGGGCAAATGCAACGCGCAGCGATTGCCAGGGCACTATTTAATTCGCCAAAAATTATCTTGGCCGATGAGCCGACTGGCAACTTGGACTCGAAAAATTCGCAAGTCGTGATTGAGCTTTTTAAAGAAATTCGCGAGAAATTTGGTACGACAATTATCGTGGTAACACACGACCGTGAGATTGCCAACCAAGCTGATCGCGAGATTACGATGAAAGATGGGGTGATTGTATGATTAATCTAAAAAATGCTTTAGTTCTAGCTGGCACCAAACTCAAGACTCGTAAGATCCGCTTGGCTGTTACAATTATTATTTCAAGCTTGATGTTTGGTGTACTGACAGTAGGGGTGATTACTTTTGCTGGTTTTACCAACTCAGTTGAGCGTTTTAGTGAAGAGGGCCTAAATAATCGTTTCTTTGCTCAGCTGTCGACTTATGCGGTCGGTAATATCAACGGCATGCCAATACAGGAATATTATAGTTATTTTGAAAAGCCCGAAGCCATGGAGCGCGCCAGGCAGATTGCCAACGACATGGTTGAGGCGCGGGCCAAGCGAGCTAAAGAACTTGGACTCGATTTTGATAAAAAGCTGGCCCTTAAAGAGCTGTTACCAGAGGCTAACGTTGGCACTGGTGAAGCCAAATACAATGGCGTGTCACCCGATGGACTAGTTGGTCAACAGCTGGGCCGAGAGCTCCTGGCTAATTATTCGGCCAATCCATTGACCGAATTAAACCAAGCAAATGTTGAGCGTATCACTCAAGGTTATGACGTAGTCCGAAAGTATCAGCCTTTAAATTATGGTGTTGGCGCGGCTAGTTTAGAGTGGCCAAACGAAACCGGCGGTTATCCGATTGAATCGCCGGGTAAAAATCGGTTTGAATCGCAACCTCAGAGAGAGGCTTATACTGGCTTGGGCGCAGTGCCAAATTCAATTGTCGAGCCGTTTCGCTTGGCTAGGGCTAATTGGTCGGTTGAGTCAGGTGCAGTTCCGATTTATATCTCGCCAAAAGATGCTGAAAAATTTTTGGAGCTAAAAGAATTGCCGGCGGGTGCGTCGTCTGAAGAGCTAATCAAGCGCCAAGCAGAAATCCAAGATAAAATTGCTAATTTTACCTTTAAACACTGTTATCGCAATAGTTTGGCTATAGAACAACTCCAACAGGCGCGTCAGCATGCCGATAACAAAGGTACTAAAGATTATGTAGCGCCCGATCTAGTTTACGGCTTACCAGAAGGCGACGCTTGTGCGGTAGCGCTAGTTATCAGCGACAAGCGCTCTAGTGTTCAAAAGAAGCATGACGCCGCTCAGCACCAGTTTGATGTTGAGTTTAATCAACAGGACGCCGAGCCAGTGGCGCAGGAAATTACTTTCCAAGTAGTGGGGTTGATTCCATTTGTTACTCAGCAATGGGGTGGTGGCGGACTGGCTAATCAATTGATTACTCTAGCTGTTGGGGCGCCAAATTTAGGCAATACTGTTGCAGCTGAAGATTTCTCGTTGCTTTTGGAAAAATCAGATTTGGGTAAAATCTGGCGAGTCACTGGTAGCGACAGTGTGTTGGAGCAGGCTTTTAGCGATAACGGTTGGATAGTCGAATTTGCTACTTTGGCTGAAACTCAGAAATTCATTAAAGAACGCGATTGTATGAGCGTGATCTGGCAACAAATGGAAAATCTTGAAGACGGCGCTGGCAGTGACGGCCTAACTTGTCCAGTCGACAAGCCATTTGCGGCTTATCCAGCGCTCAATAACCGAGTTCATTTAGAAGATATTATTCAGTATTTATTTAAAGCCGCCTTAATCATTTTGGCGGTAGTGGTGGTGATTGCGACGATTATTATGACCGCGACGATTGGTCGCATGATTGCCGATAGTCGCCGCGAGACCGCTGTTTTTCGCGCCATCGGCTTCAAGCGCTTTGACATTAGCCGAGTTTACGGGCTATATGCCTTTAGCGTTTGTCTATTGGTGGTGGTAGTGAGTTTAGCGATTGGCTATGCTGGTGCTAGAACAATCGCTCATTTTCTCGATCATGAACTGACCAATCAAGCTATTCTAGCTACTGGTACTACCGATCACAATCTAAAGATGACTATGCTAGGTTTTTCGTCGCAATATCTTGGCGTGCTAGTCGGGGCGATTTTATTGGTCGGATTATTGGCTATCATCTTCCCGTTGATTCGCAATCTCCGTCGCAACCCAATCAAAGACATGCGTGACGAATAAGGGCTTGCGAACTTTGGTCTTATCTGGTACAATTCAAAGCCGATGATTACAAGTGAAAAGAAGAAGCAGGAAATGGCTAAGACTCAGCGAGATGCCAAAGACGTTGGCTCACCTGAGGCGCAAGTAGCGGTTTTAACTGCTCGTATCAATGAAGTGATTGAGCATCTGAAGGCTAACAAGCAAGATGAAAAAGCTCGTCGTGGTCTGATTCAAATGGTTGGCAAGCGCAAGAAATTGCTCAGCTACTTAGAGAAAAAAGATTACGACGCTTACAAAGCAACTATCACTAAACTAGGTCTCCGCAAATAGGCGGAGCCTTTTTTAGGAAGAAAATCCTCCGCTATGAAGCGGAGAATAGTTTGTTAAAAAGGAGGTTAGTCGCTTAGGCGAAAAACACCGTCAGCCAGTTTGTTGATTTCAACAACCTGCTCGTCGGTGAGCCTCCAACAGGTCTCAGAACAGGGTGATTCATCTTTTATGAATATAGCCTGACCCTGGACAATTACGCAGAACCAAGGGGAGTTAGCTGCATCAGCGCCTTTCTGGCCCCACAAACTCGCTATGTCGTCGAGTAGGTCACAAAAGTCTCCCTCTTTTACCACGTCGCCAGACGTGATTGTGCCGGCCGTGACTACAACTTGATTATTCTGATTGTAGAGAGCGCAGACACGATAGCTGTACGGGTTCCTGCAATAAGCGTCAACAAAACCGCTCATTTGCATCGCAGTGGGCATTCGTCTAATGCCATCAGTGCGTCGCCTGCAACGGATAAAGTTTCCGTCAATGCCGCTGGTTTGCGTTCCGCCAAAGTAGGGACAGCCGTTGGTGTAATTCGACATAAATTACCTCCTAGTAACAAAGATCTTAGCCCAATATGTGAGCTAGAATCTCTATTATATCATGCTGGACCTATTTCTGCAAGAGAAAACCCCGCTATATCGGCGGAGTTTGATTTAGTGCCATAATCTTATGGCTGTTTGGGTGATTGGCCCTGGCGGCTTTGTTCATCTTTTTGGTAGCGATCGCAGCTCTTGTGGTTGTTGATACAGAATGCAATTGAGCGATTAAGTATCTCTTTGTCGTCAAAGCCGCGAAGCTCGCAAAATTGGATGCTTTGCTTACCACCAATAACTCGTGTGACGTAGCGGGGGCATACATTGCTGGGTGTTGGCATGCTGGCCACCTCCTTTGTACTAACTCTAGTGGAGTCGTTTCGCGATTATAGCACAATTCTCGGTACTACTCAATTAAAAGAGAGAGGCGGTGATTGGTGATTTGGTGCTCGCTGGAATGATGTGCTCAAATTTGGTATACTGTAAATAACAATAAGTTAACCGAGCTTAAGTGGGGAGACAACAGGTTTTATTCTAAAAATAAAGTTTGTTGTCCGTGCTTAATCTCGAAAAAAGGAGAAACATGATAATAAACCCCCTAGGTAAGGATGTCGTGCAGGTCACGACCGATTTTTGTGGCAAACCGCTGACGCTCGAAGTCAACAAAGTTGGCTTTCGTACGACTGCTAGCGTGACAGCTAAATATGGCGATGCGGTAGTTTTGGCCTCTGTTAGTGTCGGCAAAGCTGATCCGAAAATGGATTATTTTCCACTTTCCGTGGACTATGAAGAAAAATTTTACGCTTCTGGTAAAATCAGTAGCTCGCGTTTTATCAAGCGCGAAGGTCGCCCAAGCGACCAAGCGGTTTTGTCAGGCCGCATCATCGACCGACCAATTCGACCGCTGTTTCCCAAAGGTTATCGCCAAGAAGTTCAATGTGTAGCGACGGTTCTTTCGATGGACCCGAGCTTCCGTCCTGATACTCTCGGCATGATTGCGGTTTCGGCTGGTCTCATGCTCACTGGCGTGCCATTTGATGGCCCAGTCGCTGGCATGCGCGTTGGTCGCATCAATGGCCAGTTCGTGCCATTTCCAAGCAATGAACAAATTGACAACGAGTCTGACCTAGACTTAACTGTCGGCGCTATTGAATCGGGTATTACTATGGTTGAGGCTGGCGCGAACGAAGTTTCCGAAGATGTTCTGGCCGATGCTATGGAATATGCTTTCAAGGCTTTGCAGCCAGCTATTAAATTGCAGAAAGAGCTAGCTGAGAAGATTGGTGTGACGCCAGTCGAATACGAACTACATCTGCCTGACGAAGAAATTACTACCAAGATGGATAAGTGGGTGGACGAACACTACACGGCTGAGTTGCGCCAACCATATCCTTATTACAATCAAAACATCGACGAACTAGCTGAGAAGATGAACCAAGAGTTGGCGGAAGAGTTGGGCGAAGAGGCTTACGAAGAGCAAAAAGCCGCTTACAACGAAGCTTTTACGCTAGCAACTTACCGTAAAGTTCGCGAAGGTATTGTAAATGAAGGTATCCGACCAGATGGTCGCGCACTCGATGAAGTTCGACCGCTGTCTAGCGAAGTAAAGGTATTGCCGCGCGTGCATGGCTCGAGCTTATTTACTCGTGGCGTTACCCAGGCGCTCAATATCGTGACCTTGGCGCCACTATCTTATTCACAGCTAGTTGATACGATGGAAGTGACCGATGGTAAAAGACGCTATATGCACCACTATAATGCGCCTGGTTATACCGTTGGCGAAGTCCAACGACTCGGTTCACCAGGGCGACGTGAAATTGGCCACGGCTATCTAGCCGAACGGGCTTTGATTCCAGTCTTGCCAAGTGAAGAAGATTTCCCATATGCGATTCGCTCTGTCACTGAAATTATGAGCCAAAACGGCTCAACTTCAATGGCTGCGACCTGTTCAAGCTGTCTGGCTTTGATGGATGCTGGCGTGCCGCTCAAGCGACCAGTCGCTGGTGTCGCTATGGGTCTGATGATGGCCGACGGTAAACCACACGTTTTAACCGACCTGGCTGACATGGAAGACTTTTCAGGCGATATGGACTTTAAGGTGACTGGCACTGATCGTGGTATCACGGCTGTTCAGATGGACATGAAGGTTCATGGTCTGCCAATTGAAGTTTTGCGTGAGGCTTTGAAAAAATCTAACCCTGGTCGGATGAAGATCATGGAACACATGAAATCAGTCATTGCTGAGCCACGCAAAGAGCTTAGCCCGTATGCGCCACGCATCGAGAAGCTGATGATTAACCCAGAAAAAATTGGTACAGTAATCGGCAAGGGCGGCGAAACCATCCAAGAAATTACCCGCGAAACTGGCACGGAAATTGACATCGACGACAGTGGCTTGATCACCGTGGCTTCACCAGATGGTGAGAAAATCGCCAAGGCGCTGGAGTGGATTCGTAGCTTAGTTGAAGAGCCAGAAGTTGGTAAGATCTACAAAGGTGAAGTGGTCTCAGTCAAAGACTTTGGCGCTTTTGTGAACATTTTGCCTGGCACTGATGGCATGGTCCATATTTCGGAACTTCAAGAAAAACGCACCGAAAAAGTTACTGATGTCGTGAAAATTGGCCAACCAGTCAATGTCAAGTTGCAAGCCATTGACGACAAAGGTCGCCTCAGCCTGACCATGAAGGGCGTCGAGCAGCCAAAGCTAAAATAAGTTCAAATCTATGACCAAAGCGGAGCAAATCGAAGCGTTAGCCAAGCAAATTGTGGCGGACGACGTTTGCTCCGTTTTGCGTGAGGGCGCAACTCAGTTAGTGATGGGCGAGGGTAGCTTAGATGCTAAAATCGTGTTTGTTGGTGAGGCGCCAGGTAAAAAAGAAGATGAACTGGGGCGACCATTTGTCGGTGCCAGTGGTAAATTCTTAGATGAAATGCTAGCTTCAATTGGTTTGAAGCGTGAAGATGTCTATATAACTAATGTTGTCAAATATCGTCCGCCTAATAACCGCGATCCACTACCAGAAGAAAAGGCCGAGTTTTCGCCGTATCTCCTAAAACAAATTCAAATTATCAAACCGGAGGTGATTGTGACGCTCGGTCGGCACGCTTTGAGCTTTTTCAAGGCCGATTTGTCGATCTCTAAGGTGCATGGTCACCCGTTTAAACTCAAGACCGCCACGCACGATTTGTATTTATTGCCGCTTTATCATCCGGCCGCCGCACTCTACAATGGCGGTATGCGTCAACAATTACTCGATGACTTTCAAGTTGTAAAGCAGTTTCTAGATTGACGGACGTGCCGATAATCTATATGATATATTTGTGCTTGGGGTGGTCGCAAAATAAGAAGCAAGATCTTTAGCACCACCACTATCTTAATTAAAAATTTGGTACAAGGAGGGGGATTATGAAAAAATGGCGCGTAGTGACAGTCGCCTGCTTTCAAGTATTTGATTTGGGCAGTGGATTTAATCATTTACCAGTTCACTTGACGCTAGTAAAGCCTTTTGAAGTGGCGGATATCAAAGATTATCTGAGGTTTGTCGACGAGCTAGCTAAAGGCGTAACAGCGTTCCGCCTTCGTCCGGTGCCAGATCAGTCAATTGCTTACTTCGGTTCAAAGAACGACCAGCCGGTAGTTAGGGTAGAGATTGATAATCAAGCAGTCTGGCTATTGCATCAGCAGTTGGTTGGTTATACTAAGCAAGTTGACCCGAGTTTTACTCTAGAGTACATGGGCGAGGCTTGGTCGCCTCATGTTTCGCCTGAGCTAGACGATTTGGATTGTCGGCGGTTGTTGCAACAGTTAGAACAGAGTCCGATTATCAGGGAGCTGCAGACGTTTTACTATGATGGTCCGACAAAGCGGTTAATAGCCCGCCACCGATTGAGCGCTCGTTAGTGGGGTGCGAGGCATTAGATGGGAAGCTTTCTCCCATCTATTTTATTATCTTTAAGGCTCAGCTTTGATGCTTATGTTTTCAAACCATCCAATCACAAGCATCTTGCCAAACGTTGTAAAATATGCTACAATGTAGGTATGGAGTGATTATCGCTAAAAAGCGATATGAGATATAATATAAACATATGGCAAAGAAGAAACAAAAATCAGGTAACAAAGGCGGGGCGGGCTCAAGTTTTAAGCTCCCCGATGGTTTTTGGGCACAAGTTGTCGCCGTTTTACTGTTTCTACTGGCTGGACTTTTAATTGTGACCTGGTTTCAAGCTGGTGGGCCAGCGCTGGATTGGCTTCAGAAGGAAGTCGGTATGCGCCTGTTTGGTCATGCTAATTTCATCATACCGTTTATTTTGATTTATCTTGGTGTGGCGATATTCAAAGACGACAACAACAAGCTGCCGCCACTAGTCTACATTGCTAGCTTAGTGCTTTTAATCCTGACGTCCGGTTTATTTAATATTATTGTTAAGAGCGACATTGGCGGGGGGTTGGTCGGTGCTGGACTTAACGCCTTGTTATTAAAGCTAATTGTCCCAAATTTGGCAGTAGCGATCTATATTGTGTTGATAATTATCGATGTGTTCTTGCTATCTCAGGCCAGCTTCGCCAATTTATTGAAGTGGTTTAAGGCCAAGTTTAGTAAAGTTTCTGAGGCTGAAGCAACGAATTCTAGTAAGGCACTTAGTCGTGGTAAAACAAAGTTTGAAATCAATGCTACTGTGCCAACGGAGCACAATGCTCAGTCCGATCAGGACGATATGGTTGCTGCGATAAATGCCAAGCGGAGTGCTGATACTAAATCGTCACTAGTAGAAGATACGCCAGACTCAGCCAAATCGGCCTTGGTGGCTTTTCAGGACCCAAACTGGCAGATGCCGCCGATTAATCTTTTGGGCAAAAAACAAAACCCGGCTGATGCCGGCAATGTCGAAAAAAATGCTGAGATTATTCAATCAACCTTGCGTGAGTTTGGTATTGATGTTGAGATGACTGGCGCGAGTATCGGCCCGAGCGTGACGCAATACACCCTCATGCCACCAAGTGGCGTGAAATTGAGCCGAATTGCCTCACTTGAGACCAATTTAGCACTGAGTTTGGCGGCTCAGAGTTTGCGTATCGAGGCGCCAATTCCGGGTAAGCGAGCGGTTGGTATCGAAGTGCCAAATGTCAAGGCGGCCAGCGTGCGCTTGCGTGGTATTTTGACTTCTCCAGCTTGGACCTCGACGTCAGAAAAGATGACTTTTGCGGTTGGGCGCGATACGGCTGGACAAGCCGTGGTGGCCGACCTGAGCGATTTGCCTCATACATTGATCGCCGGCCAAACCGGTTCTGGTAAGTCAGTTATGATTAATACTCTTTTGGTTAGCTTGTTGTACCGCAATAGCCCCAGTGACTTAAAGCTAATTTTAGTCGATCCAAAACGAGTCGAGATGATACCGTACGAAAACATCCCACACCTGATAACGCCAATTATAACCGAACCAGAAAAAACTTTATCGGCTCTCAAATGGGCAGCGGGTGAGATGAAGCGTCGTTATACCCTCATGGCGAAATATAAAAAGAAAGAAATTAAGAGCTACAACGCTTGGGCTAAACAGCAGATGCAAGATAGTGGCGTAGCGCAGGCCACAGAGGTGCCGGCAGAGGGCGAGGATATGCCAACTGAGCTTGAAGGCGCTTTGCCGTACATTGTGATCGTGATTGATGAGTTGTCTGATTTGATGATGTCAGCTCCGCGCGATGTTGAGGCCTTGATAGTAAAAATTGCGCAACAAGGTCGCGCAGCGGGTGTTCATTTGGTGCTGGCAACTCAGCGCCCGAGTGTAAACGTTGTAACTGGTCTGATTAAAGCTAACATTCCAGCGCGTTTTGCCTTTACAACTGCTAGCCAGGTTGATTCCAAGACAATTCTAGATCGGGCTGGTGCCGAGAAACTGTTGGGTAAGGGCGACATGTTGATGTTAACGGCTCGGATGAGCAAGCCAAAGCGGGTGCAGGGCGCCTGGGTGTCAGACGAAGAGGTCTTGAAGGTAACAGATTATCTGCGTTCGCAAATGGGGCCACAATACGACGATGCGGTTGTTGCTCAGGAGGTTCAGCTCAACGGGCGGGGCGGTATAGTCAATGATTTTGGCGGTGCCGACGACGAGATTGTCAATCGAGCTATGCAGATTATTCTGACTGAGCGCAAAGCCTCAACTTCACATTTGCAACGCCGATTAGGCATTGGCTATAACCGTGCCGCTCGGGTAATGGATGAGCTAGAGGACCGTGGCGTGGTTGGTCCGCAAGACGGCTCCCGTCCGCGCGAGATCCTGATGGGCGACATTGACGATGTGGTTTAATTTGCCTCTTTTCTAAAATTTGATTTTTTGATATAATACAAGGGTAATATTAACTCAAGCCTGCTCAAGGAGTAGGCATCCAAGAAAGGATTCCAAGGGAGTATGACTGAATACGAATTGACGGTGTTGATTCACCCCGATTTGGAACTCGACATCGAGAAACCATTGGCAAAGATCACTAAGGCGATTGAAGACGCTGGTGGTAAAATCAACAAACAAGACAGTTGGGGCAAAAAAAAGCTGGCTTATTCAATCGATAAGCAAGATTTTGCCAACTACGTCTATTTTGAGCTGGAGTTGCCAAGCGAGGCGCCGCTCAAGTTGTCAAATTTGTTCAACATCAACAAAGAAATTCTGCGCTACTTGCTAGTCAAGGCTGATCCAAAAGTTCAGGCTCAGCGGGCTGAACAAGACAAAAACCGCGAAACAAAAGACGAAGAATAGTTAATAACTAGGGGAATATCATGGCAAAAGGTTTTAATAAAGTTATCTTAATGGGCAACTTAACACGTGACCCAGAAACCCGTACCACACCAAGTGGACAAAGCGTGACTAACTTCAGTATTGCGGTCAATCGCAACTGGAAAGATCAAAGCGGTCAAGTTCAAGAGCAGGTTAGTTTCTTTAACTGCGTGGCCTGGGCGCGCTTAGGCGAGACCATTGCTCAATATCTAACCAAGGGTAATCCAATTTTGGTTAGCGGCCGTCTTGATCAGCGCAGCTGGGAAGACAAAGAGTCTGGCCAAAAACGCTCAACTGTTGAGGTGGTAGTCGAAGACTTTAACTTCGTCGGTGGTCGTGGTGATGGCGATGTGTCAGCTCCGGCTGTCGCAAAGCCAGCCAAGAAGGCTGCTACTGAAGATGTCGCACCAGACGACATGGAAGAGATTGATTTGTCGGATATTCCATTTTAATTGATTTAAGGAGATTTAATTTAAATGTCAAAAAAAGATCGAAAGACTTTGCCGCGCGTATTTGATTACCGCGATGTCAAAGCATTGCAACGCTATATAAATGCTTACGGAGCGATTGAGCCAATTTCTCGCACCGGTTTAAGCGCTAAAGAGCAACGTGATTTGGCCAAAGCCGTTAAGCGTGCCCGTCACCTAGCATTGTTACCATTTACTCAACAGTAGGTAGCCCATGTTACAACCAACAAATTTAAAAAAAGGCGTCCTAATTCAGATTGACGGTAAGCCATTTCAGGTGATTGACTATAACCAAAAAGTTATGGGCCGTGGGGGCAGTATTGTTAACGTTCGCATTCGAAACTTACTTGATGGCTCAGTGATTCCAAAGACCTTTAAGGGTCAGGAGAAAATCGAATCGGCTGAGGTTGAGAATCAAACAGTACAGTATTTGTACAATGATGGCGATCGCATGTATTTTATGAACCAAACTACCTTTGAGCAGTTTGAGTTAGCGCTTGAATTCGCGCCCGATGCCGTCAGTTATTTAGTTGACGGTGCGATGGTAGACCTACAATTCTTTGAAGGTCGGGTGATTAATTTAACTTTGCCAAAAAATGTTTATCTCAAAGTTGAATATACCGAAGATGCGGTCAAGGGCGATACCACTTCTAGCGTCATGAAAGACGCCACACTTGAAACCGGCCTTGTTATAAAAGTCCCAGCTTTTATCAAGCAGGGCGACGAGGTGTCAGTTGATACCGACACTGGCGCTTATCGCGAACGCAAGAAGTAGCCTTAAATCAGCGACTCCACGGTTTGTGCTGTATAATTAACTTATGGAAAAGCTTAAGCTGGGCTTATTAAAGCTAGTCAACAATCGGCGCGCGTTGATTGTGTCTGGTTTAGTATTGATTTTACTAAGCTCGGTCATATATCAATTGACTTATCCTGATAATAAGATGTTGCCCAGAACAACTGTGGCCGGTCAGTCGCTTGCTGGTGGTAGCCAAGCTGATTTTGCCGTTGCGGTTAGTCAGCAGTTGGCGAGATCTTCCATCAAATTAATTGACGGCGACTTTTCGCACATCATAGATTTCGCGGAAATAACGCCACCACTCATGTCTAACGAATCGGTTCACTCACCACAGTATCCGACTTGGCAAAAATTTATTCCTTTCTCGCTTTGGTTGCAGAGTCGTGACGTGACTAAATTTAGTGTTGCCGCTGATAATCAGCAAATTAGAGCTGTGTTGCAAGATGTTGCGCTGCGAAGGAGGCGTTCGCCAGCAAATGCTGGCGTTGTAATTCGTGATGGGGCAGTTGAAATATCACCAGCACTAAGCGGTCGCGAGTTGGATGTCACAAAAACCATGTCATGCCTAAGCAAGCAGGAATTAGTTTTGGGGGCAGAGAACAGGGTGCAATTGGTGTTCCAAGAAGTTCAACCAAGCTATTCCGACGCTGATGCTGTTGGCCTGAAGCATTTGGCGGAACAATTAATTGATCAACCGGTGAACTTTGTATTGCCAAATAAAGACATTGTTCAGTCGAACGCATCTGATCGGGCTGCTTGGCTCAGAGTTGACGCTGATTCATTAGGAGATCTGATCTTAGTGGTTGATGAGGAGCAATTTGCAGAATTTATTAGACAGAGTATTGGACGCTTAATTTATCGCCAACCAACCGCAACGATTATAACTTTGTCTGATGGTCGCGAGGTGTCGCGTCAGGTTGGGGAAGCTGGTCTGATGGTTGATTTAGATAAACTAACTGACAAGTTGCGTGAGACTTGGTTGAGCCAGTTTACTAAGCATTCAGACATAGCAGTTGAGACTATCGTTTTAGATTCGCCCCAAAAGTTTATCAGTAACTATACAAATAGCCAGATTGGCCTGCAGACCTACTACAATACTTTGGCTGATCAGGGGGTAAAGGTAGCATTTAAGCAATTTGGCGGAGCGGGTTGGCAGGCCGGTGTTGGTCAAACTGATTCGGTGGTAGCGGCCAGTACTTATAAGTTGTTTGTTGCCGTTAGGTTATTTGACGAAATTAATAGTGGCCGAACTGATTGGCAGGAAGAAGTCATCCCCGGGCAGACAGTCGAGCAATGCTTAAAATCAATGATTGTCTTATCAAATAATGCCTGCCCAGAAGCTTGGTTAGATAAGTGGGGGCGTAGCAATATTAATAGCTATCTTTATAGTCGTGGAATTAGTCGCGCCACTATCTTTACGGACTTGGTGGCGGCTCGCACTTCGGCAGCTGATTTGGCCTTGGTATTGGAGAAGCTTTATTACCGTCAATGGCTTGATCCTGAAGACGGCGCCATGCTTAATGCCTATATGGCCAATCAGGTTTATCGGCGCGGTATACCAGCTGGTAGTGCTGGCGTGGTGGCTGACAAAGTAGGCTTTTTAAACGAGTATTTGCATGATGCTGCCCTGGTGTATCATCCAAAAGGAAATTACGTCCTAGTTGTCATGACCAAGAACGCTAATTGGTCTCAGATTGCCGATATAGCTCGTCAAACGGAGGCGATTGTATATCCATGAAACAGCGATTAGATCGTGAAATGCTAAGCCGTCAATTGGTTGGTAGTCGTTCGCAGGGAATCAACTACATAAAGTTAGGAAAAGTTTTGGTGAATGGTTCTGTTGCTAACAAACCCGGGCAGTTGGTTGAACAAAAAGATCAAATTGAGGTCTTGATTGAAGAGCAGTATGTGTCGCGCGCTGGTTTAAAATTGGCTAGTATCGCTAAGAGCTTTAAGCTAAACTTTCAAAATAAAGTCGTCTTGGATGTCGGCAGCTCAACGGGTGGCTTCACGGACTACTCTTTGCGAAACGGCGCTAGGCAAGTGATTGCTGTAGACGTTGGCACTAACCAGCTTCATCCGAGCTTGCGTACCAACGAGCGCGTAGACCTTCATGAAAAAACTGACATTCGAGATTTTGATTTTGAAAGCGTGTCCCGCCCAGACATTGTGCTGATTGATGTTTCTTTTATTTCGCTAAGAAAGATACTACCAGTAATAAAGAGGGCGTTGAATAAAAAAATTGTTCAGAACCAAGCCTTGGTGGTGGCTATGGTCAAACCCCAGTTTGAGACTATTGCTCGCAATTTGAACAAGGGCGTAGTGAAGAATAACAATATTCGTCGCCAGATACTGCGTGATTTTGAACAGTGGGTAAAGCGAGATTATGAAATTAAGCAAAAACAAGACAGCGCTGTGGCTGGCGAAAAAGGCAACTTAGAGCGTTTTTATTTGTTGACACCTAAACATTAAATTTGAAATGAATAATGTCGTTAGGTTGAACGATATAATCTCTACCTTCAGTGCGAACTTTACCAGCTTCGCGAACTTTCTGTTCACTGCCGTAAGCAATTAAATCGTCGTAGCTCATTACATCAGCAGCAATAAAGCCACGTTCAAAATCGGAGTGAATGACGCCGGCTGCCTGTGGGGCCGTGCTACCTATTTTTATTGTCCAGGCTCGAACTTCGTCTTTACCAGCTGTGAGGAAACTCTGAAGCCCAAGGGTGCGATAAGCTGAGGTTACGAGTTGCTCCAGTCCAGAGTGCTTAACGCCATAGCTATCTAGCAGTTCATGCGCATCTTCAGTTGATAACGACTTTAATTCGTCCTCTAATTTAATTGCTACTAAAACCGCCTCATCTGGTGCGATCAAGCTAGTTAATTCTTCAATTTTCTTAGCGTTGTTGATGTCAGTTTCGTTGACGTTAAAAACGAAGATAACTTTTTTGGCAGTTAATAAGTTTAGCTGCTTTATGTCGTCGCTGAGTAGCTTGCTTTGTCTGACTGGAATACCTTTTTCTAGATTAATTTTTAGCTTCTCTAATTCTAGCTTGTCGGCATTTTTTTTAGGATCAGCCTTGGCTTCTTTAGTAATTTTAACTAATTTAGCCTCAACACTTTGTAAATCAGCTAGTAGTAATTCAGTATTAATAATCTCGATATCTCGCTTTGGATCAATCTTTTCGTCGATATGGATGATATCACTGTTCTCAAAAGCCCTAACAACATGAATAATAGCATCACACTCTCTAATATTAGCTAAGAACTGGTTGCCTAGACCCTCGCCTTTGCTAGCTCCTGCGACTAAGCCAGCGATATCAACTAGCTTAATAATGGCGGGAATTGTTTTTTGGGGATTGTAAATCTCACTCAGCTTCTTTAAGCGCTCATCTGGTACGGTTGCTATACCAGTATTTGGCTCAATAGTAGCAAAAGGGTAGTTGGCCGCCAGGGCATTGTCATCACCTGTTAAAATATTAAAAAGGGTTGATTTGCCGACATTTGGTAAGCCGACGATGCCGATTGATAAACTCATAATTAACAATCATTTTATCAGATATGGAATAACTTGAAAAATCTTGCAATATTAAAATTGCTTATGTATAATTTATCTATATGAAAATATTCAAAGGCGTGGGCGATTTCTTCGGACTAGATATTGGTACAAAATCAGTTCGAGTCGTGCAATTAAACCGGCATGGTAGTGGCCAAAACTCAACTTTTAGCCTGAGGGCTTTTGGCTATGCGCCGCTAGACGAACAGACCGCGCAGGCTAATTCCGAAGTCAGCCGTAAGAAGCTCGGCGACGTAATACTAACCATACTTGGCCAGAGTGGTATTAAAACTAAAAACGTTGCCCTAGCAGTTCCTTCTAACAAAACATTCACGACCGTTATTGATGTTCCAAGTCAATCGCCAGCCGAACTGGCAAAAACAATCAAATACCAAGTTGATCAATATATACCGATGTCGTCGGAAGATGCCAAAGTTGATTGGGCTTTTCTTGGCCCATCGCCAAAGGACCCCACGCGCCAAGAGGTTTTATTAGCGAGCTCAGCTATTGATTATAGTGAGGAGCAGCTGGAGTTTATTGAAGGTTTGGGGTTGAATATAATTGCCATTGAGCCCGATCAAATTGCCATGGCCCGCTCTTTGAATATTCACGATCCTCAGGCAGCTAATATTATTATTGATATGGGTGAACAAACGACTGATGTGGCTGTGGTCTATAACAACGCTCCTAGGTTGCTGCGCTCTTTGCCAGTTGGCTTATCGACCATGGTGCGCACAGCCTCGCAGAATCTTGATGTCAAAGAGGATCAGGCTCGCCAGTTTATCTTGAAGTTTGGGTTGGCACCAGATAAGTTGGAGGGGAGAGTATATCAGTCAATTGAAGGCGTTCTAGACAATTTTGCTAGCGAACTTTCCAAATCGGCCAAGTTCTTTCAGACCAAATATCCCAATATTCCGATTGCTCGGGCAATAGTTTCTGGCTATGCCGGCGTGATACCTATGATGAATAATTATGTTGCCAACAAGGCTAATCTTACTACTACCATCGGTAATCCTTGGGCAAACATGAACCTAAACCAAGCTCAGCAGCAAACATTAGCACCAATTGCTTATGAATTTGCTGTGGCGGTTGGTTTAGCACAAAGGAGCAATGAGAATGTTCGATAAAATCAAAAGCAAGGGTGGTGGCTTTAATTACGGCAGCGTGGAAGTTAACCTGGTGCCAGACGTCAAGTACGAGTTCATCAAAGCCGAGATTATGAGGTCCAGGGCTACGACGATTTCCGTATTAGTAACGATAGCCTCGGTTGCTGTGGTTGCGCTCGTGTCGCTAGTTACGTTTGGTTTACAGAGCTTCTTGATTAGCTCGGTTGATAAGAAGATAAATGAGCAATTTAATTCATACAAGAGCTATGAAGGTGTAAACCAAATATTAACCATTCAAAATCAGCTCTCAAAAATTGGTCCTCTACATCAAGATAAGCCGATCAGTTCGCGTTTATTTAGCATGATGGTTTCAATTATGGACGGGGGTGGTAATACTGCTCGCATTTCACGACTCGATTTCAACGCCGAGACTAATTATATTAGGATTGAGGGTCAGTCTTACGATGGATTTATTGCCCTTGAGCGATTGCAGAAATCAATAGTCGCCACTTCTCTATCTTATAAGACAGAAGATGGCGAAGTTATTTTAACTCCACTAACCGATAAGGTCGCCACCAACGAGCCGTCAACTTATGGACAAGACTCGTCTGGTCATGAGGTTCTAATGTTTAATATTGGTTTCATTGCTGATGAAATAATGTTTGATTTTGACAAAGATATTACACTAGTTGGGCCGGGCCGTCAGGACGTGACGGACTCAACTACGGTTATTTCTCACAACATTTTTGCGCCCAAGGCAGCAAGCGATCCTAAGTCGAGCGCTAATAAAGAAGAAGCTATCAAGGAGAGGGAGTAGTCGATATGGCAAAAAAAGGTGGAGCCATTAAGAAAAAGCAGCAGATTGACAAGGCTAGTAGGAGAATGTTCTTAGCCGTAGCGATAGCATCATTCTTGACGGGATTTGCCCTGGTGGCCACAGTATTTATTCTTAACAAAATGGTCTTTAATACTAGGGTTATTTCAGAAAAGAACGAGACTTACGATATTTTACTTAAAAACAACAGCAATATTATTAAGCTGGCCGATCAGGTTAGGTCTCTTGAAGTAAATGATCCACTCTTGTCAATTAGACTCAGCGATGAAGAGCAGGCCTTTCGAGTGGTTCTAGACGCCTTGCCAGCTGTGGGAAACTCTACGGCTCTTGGCGCTAGCCTACGCTCAAAGATTCTTTCTGTGCCGGGCGTACTCGTAGAGAGCATTATTGTTAACCCAACCATAGAAGAGTCGTCTGACGTGGCAGTGGATCCTGGCGCGTCTGGGTCGGATACAGTTGCCACGCCCATATACTTTACCTTTAAAGTAGTCGGTAGCGCTAATAACCTAAGCCAAGTCTTGAAGAATGTTGAGCGATCCATTAGACCAATTATGGTTGATGAGATTCGGTTTGAGGTTTCCACAGTCGATTATCAGAGCTCGTTAATGGTGGTGGGGCGATCATTTTATGAGCCGATGATTGAAGCTAAGCTTGGTAGCAAGAAATTGGAGAGCAATAAATGAAAAAAACTGACGTCGCAATGATAATTTTAATAGCATCAATTAGCTTAGTTGTAGCTTACTTTGTCATGAGCGGATTGCTGGGTAAATATAACGAGCATAGCGCGACTATCCAAACTGTCGAGGCTGTCGGCGGTCAGGTTGGTGAACCTGATTTAAGGATATTTCATAAAGACGCCATCAATCCAACTATTCCGGCCATTATTGGTTCGACCTACAAGGAAGAGGACTAGGTGATTTGTCGCTATGACAGTTCTGACTAGTGCTAATCAGACTCAAATTGTTAAGATCCTAGTTGATGAGGGTTTAGTTGATGCTGGGGTGTTGCAGGAAGTAAAGGAAGATGCAAAAACTCAGAACAAACCACTAATTTCTTATCTGATTGAAAGCGGTACGACTGATACGGAGACTATCACACATATTAATTCAATTGTGCTAGGCCTGCCGTATGTTAACCTGACCGATGTTATTATTAAGCCAGAAATATTAGAGTTGATGCCTGGCGATATTGCTGAGAGAACCATGTCGGTTCCATTAGCTGAGGTCGATGGGCGATTGGCGGTGGCGATGATTGACGCTTCTAATGTTCAAGCGGTTGATTATTTGTCGAGTTTGGTTAAACGTCCAGTTAAAGTTTTTATGGCCTCAGCCGAAGGGATCAGGCATGTTCTTGAGCAATACAGCACCGATTTCTCAGCGGTTGATGCGGCGGCGCAGGCGTCTCAGCAGGAGAGTCGTTCCACTGATAGTGCTAATATAACGACACTGGTACAGGACTCACCTATTAGTAAGGCTCTGTACACCATATTGGAGTATGCCGTCAAGAATCGCGCTAGCGATGTTCATATCGAACCCCTAGAAAGTTCTCTAAAAATCCGATGTCGAGTTGACGGTGTCTTGAGAGAAATTATGCAGTTGCCGAAATCAATTGAACCGGCGCTCGTATCTCGTATCAAAATTTTGTCTAACCTAAAGATTGACGAACATCGTATTCCGCAAGACGGTCAGTTTACTATCGCCGTGGCTGGTAAGGAGGTTGACTTGCGTATCGCAGTTAGTCCGGTAATTTGGGGTGAACAAGTCGTGATTCGCTTGCTTGATAAAAGTGGTAGCCGATTTAGTCTTGAACAACTAGGTTTCGCTGGACGCTCTCTGCGAATGATTCAAAAAGGTATGCGTCGTCCTAATGGCATGATCCTAACGTCTGGACCAACCGGTTCTGGTAAGACTACTACGCTGTATGCCTTGGTGCGTGAGATTATGAATGATACGGTTAATATCGTCACCTTGGAAGATCCGGTTGAATACAAAATGGCCGGGGTTAATCAAATCCAGGTTAATACTGAGGTTGGCTTGACCTTTGCTACTGGGCTGCGTTCTATCTTGCGTCAAGATCCAGATATTATCATGGTTGGTGAGATTCGCGATTCAGAAACGGCCAATCTAGCGGTTCAGGCCGCACTTACGGGGCATTTGGTTTTCTCGACCCTGCACACCAATTCAGCAGCTGGCGTTTTGCCTCGCTTGTTGGATATGGGCGTGGAGCCCTATATGATCGCTTCAACTGTCAATACAGTGATTGGACAACGATTGGTTCGGCGCATTGCCAAAGATAGCCAACTAGTGCAAACTACTGAGCTAGAGACTGAAATGATCCGGAGTGTTGTCGGTCACTTGTTGCCAAAAACCAAAGAAGAGATCGTTCCGGTTTCGGAAGACTTGGGGTATGCTAATCTGCCTCTGGCTAATCAACCTCAGTATGCGATTCGTAAGGGGATCGACTCTAAGAAGAACCCAGGAGGGTACTCGGGCCGCGCTGGTATATACGAAGTGATGGATATTGACGAATCAATCCAGAACCTGATTATCCAGAAGGCCACTAGCTCACAGATTCAAAAAGCGGGAATTGAGCAGGGTATGGTGACACTAAGACAAGACGGTTACTTAAAAGTTTTGAGCGGCATAACAACAATTGAAGAAGTTAATCGAGTGGCGGCAGACGCCTAGAAAGGTAAAGATGGAACAAGGTTTAAAAATTGAGAATTTACTAGAAGAAGTGATGCGCGCCAAGGCATCCGATTTACATATTCAAGTTGGCTTGCCACCAATTTTGCGTGTCGATGGATCGCTCAGAGCAATCCCTAATTTACCGATCGTTGACGATCAGGCGGCTGAGCAGTTAATTTTCTCTATTCTAGATGAAAGCCAGCAACAGATTCTCACAAAGGACAAGGAATTTGATTTTAGCTTTTCGTTCGGTGACATCATGCGCTTTAGGGTTAATGCTTTCCACGAAAGAGGCAATCTAGCAGTAGCACTTCGAGCCATTCCGAATGAAATTAAAACCGTTGCTGAGCTTGGTCTGCCGCCAATCATATCTTCCTTTGCTGAATTGCCCCGCGGCCTAGTTTTGGTTACTGGACCTACCGGCTCGGGTAAATCAACCACTATGGCGGCGCTCATTGATAAAATCAATAGTGAACGGGCTGATCACATTATTACAATTGAAGATCCGATTGAGTTTACGCATAAATCTAAGAAGTCAGTCGTAGCGCAGCGTGAGGTTCATTACGATACTTATTCTTTTGCGGCAGCTTTACGCTCAGCTTTACGCGAAGATCCCGATGTAGTCTTAATCGGTGAGATGCGTGACTTGGAGACGATTTCATCAGCTATTACCATTGCTGAAACCGGTCACTTAGTTTTTGCTACTCTTCACACTAATTCGGCAGCTCAGTCAATTGATCGTATGATTGACGTCTTTCCGCCTCACCAGCAACCCCAAATTCGTTCGCAGCTCTCTAATATTTTGCAGGCGATTTGTTCGCAGCGCCTAATCCCGGCGATTGGCGGCGGTCGCGTGGCGGCGGCTGAAATCTTGATAGCCAACTCGGCAGTCCGAAATATTATTCGCGAAGGCAAAACTCATCAGCTTGATGCAGTCATCCAAACTGGCGCTGACCAAGGCATGCAGACTATGGATAGAACGCTGGTGAATTTGGTTCAAACTGGTGTTATTACTTATGATGAAGCTCGCAGTCATGCTGTTGATCTTAACGAGTTCAATCGTTTAGCGAGGGGGTAGATAGATGAAAACTTTTGCATATCAAGCCAGAGATAACAAAACCAATAAGATCGTCCGGGCAACCGTCAAAGCCGAGACTGAAACCAAGGCTGGTAAGATGCTGCTTGACCAAGACCTAATACCGTTAAAGATTAAAGAGGTTGACGAGAATGCCTCTATCTTTGGTCGCAATCAAAAGGTTCCGACCAAAGAAAAAGTTGTGCTTACGCGCCAGCTGGCTACATTAATTAATGCTGGCTTGCCTATTAGCCAAGCTCTGCGGACGGTTTATGAACAGACCACTCACAAACGGCTTAAAGCTATTGTGGGAGAAATTGTGACGTCTGTCGAGGGTGGACGTACTCTAACTGAGGCGTTTGGTAACTTTCCGGAGGTTTTTGATAACCTATTTATTGCGCTTCTGACCTCTGGTGAAGCGTCGGGTACGCTTGATGAGGCCTTGCGTAAAATCGCCGACCAGCAAGAAAAAGATGCTGACCTAATGCGTAAGGTTAGGGGCGCTATGACTTATCCCATAATTGTATTAGTAGTTATCGCTGGTGTGATGGCTTTTATGATGTTTGCTGTTATGCCTCAGGTCAAGGGGCTCTATACCGATATGAAGTTATCACTACCTTTTATTACTAAGGTACTTATCGGTTTTACCGAGTTTATCGGTAGTTGGTGGTGGTTGAGTCTAGCGATTATAATCGCAATAGTTTATTACGTTCGCCGGTATTTCAAAACCGAATCTGGTATTAAGTTTAAAGACAGTATGAAGTTAAACATGCCGCTCTTTAAGAATATGCTGCGCAAACTCTATATGTCTAGATTCCTACGAACTGGTCAAACCTTGCTATCAACTGGTGTGCCAATGCTAGATGCTTTGGCGATTTGCAGCAAGGCCGTCAATAATTATTGGGTTGGCGGAAGCATTACTCGGGCGGCTGAAAAGGTTAAAGGCGGCAAGGCTCTGTCGGCTTCGCTTAAATCTGAGGAATATATTCTGACTCTGGTGCCGCAGATGATCAAAATCGGTGAGCAGTCGGGCAAGATTGACGAAATGATGGGGCGAGCAGCCGATGTTTACGAGAAAGAGCTTGACGAAGAGGTGAACAACTTATCAAAAGTAATCGAACCTGTTTTGATGGTTGTGTTAGCTTTGGTCGCTGGAGTTATGGTTGGGGCTATTCTACTTCCAATCTATGGCATGGTCGGCAACGTTAATGTTTGATTGAAATCTAGACAAAAACACAAAAACTATTATAATAAGCTTAAACGTTATAAAAAACGAAAGGAAATCTCATGTCTAATACAAATAAAAAAGGCTTTACTATCATTGAGGTAGTCTTGGTACTTGCCATCGGTGGGCTTATCTTCCTGATGGTCTTCATCGCTTTGCCAGCCCTGCAACGCTCACAGCGCGATTCACAGCGTCGCCAAGATGTCAGTCGGGTAATGTCGCAGCTCCAATCTTATCAGACTAACAACCGAGGCAATATTCCGGCTACTCATACCGCTCTAAACAACGCTAATTTTGCTAACAACTATCTAAAAAGAGATCAGGGTGAGTTTCAGGACCCCCAGACTGGCAACGACTATGTATTCGTAGCATCAAACGTAAATCCAACCACAGCAACCATGTCGTATATTGTCGGACAGAAGTGTAACGGTGAGAACTTTACTACCGGAACATCACTTGGCAATCGCGTTGCGGCCATCCGCATAAAGCTAGAAGGTTCCGGCTTCTATTGCCAAGATAATCAGTAGTCAAAATTAAATTCAAAAATAGCCCGGTTTGGGCTATTTTTGTTATGGTATAATTTCTTGCATGTTGTGGCTCATCTTACTATTCCTATTTATCCTAGGCGCGATGTCTGGTTCTTTTGCTTTGGCGAGCGTTTGGCGCATGCGTGCTGATCAGCTAGTGGCGGAGAAGCGCTACCGCGATGCTGACTATAAGAGGCTGGTTAAGGTTGGTGGCTTGGCTGATGTTAGCGCCAAGCGTGATCGATCTCATTGCCTATCTTGCGGATATGTCCTGCGTTGGTATGATTTAATTCCAGTGCTTAGCTGGGTGTTTTTGGGCGGAAGGTGTCGTCATTGTCGAGCGCCAATCGGTGCCTTGGAAGTTGTGACCGAGGTCGTGTTGGGTGGAATATTTGTGTTGTCGTATTTATTTTGGCCACTAGGTTTTGCTGGCTGGCTAGAAAGCTTTTTATTCGGGGCTTGGATTGCTTGGTTGTTGGTCGCAACCATATTATTCATCTATGACCTTAAGTGGATGGAGCTGCCAGTTGGTTCACTTTATCTTTTGGTTGCCGTATCAGCTTTGTTCATGCTAGCTAAAATTATGCAAGTTGATTTCTCGTTAGCGATGGTTTTGGAGTATATTTTAGCTTTGGTGGCTCTGTCAGGAACCTACTGGTTCTTGCACGCTATTTCCAAAGGCCGCTGGGTTGGTTCGGGTGATGCTTTTGTTGGTGCCGCCATAGCTCTTATTCTAGGTGATTGGCGACTGGCGCTTATCGCTCTGTTTTTGGCCAACTTGTTTGGTGTCGTGGCGGTCCTGCCCAGCATAATAAATAAAAAGATTGGTTTTTCGAGCCGAATTCCCATGGGGCCATTGCTTATATTGGCTGGCCTGGTGGCGTTTTGGTTTAGTCAAAACTTGTTATCGTTTTTCGCCTTTTAATAAAGCTCTTATGCTATAATAAACTTGATGAAAGTTGCTAAGAACAATAAGCTAAATGGTTTTACTATTATAGAGGTGGTTTTAGTCTTGGCAATTACTGGTTTGATGGCGGTTTCGGCCATGATAGGAGTTCGTGGCGCGATTAATAATCAGCGCTATGGCGATAGCGTTAATTCGTTTCGTGATTTCTTGCGCAATCAATACAACGGTGTTAATAATACTGATATTGCTTTCAGAGATACCTCAATTGAGGATTATTGCGGTCATCATATACAGCGTGGTCGTAGTCTTAAATGTTTGGTTCTCGGTCGGTTGCTGAGGATTGAACACGACCATGTGTCGGTTTATGACGTCATCGGCAACGAAGATTCTCTTGTCAGCGTCAGTAATGACGAAGAATACTTCGCTTCTGGGGTAGTAAACTTGCGCGCCGTGGGTGCAGTTAATGCTACGGTTGATATCGTAAGTAACCCGACGCCAAAAGAGGTTTATCGGCTAGATTGGGACGCCAAGATCAAGCACCCCAACGGCAGCAACGAGCCAAGCAAGTATGTTTTGATAGTGCGCTCGCCAATTAGTGGTTCGGTGCGCACTTACGCGATGGAAAAGGAAACTGCTCCAACTCGAGATGGGCTAGATCAGGTTCTGCTGGATCTGGTTAAACCGGAGAATAATGCCATCAAGCACCAATCTGAATTTTGTATTCACCCCGAGGGTTTTGCTTTTACTAATCGTCGAGCTGTTGTGATTAAGCCCAACGGTTCTAATGCGTCAGCAGTTGAGATTGCTCCGCTTGATATGGAAGTCAACGGGGTAAAGGCGGTGAAATGCAAATAGCCAAAAGGATTATGACTAAGCGGGGGGACACAATTGTTGAGACCATGTTTGCTTTCGCCATTTTTGGCCTGATCGCTATTATTAATATCCAAATTATGCAACAGGGATTTCGGTTAAATCAGTCGGCTTTGGAGATTAGCTTGGCGCGTGAACAGATTAATTCCCAGGCTGAGGCCTTGCGCCTACTTAATTCCGCCTACATCGCCGACTATATTAGTAACCGTGGCAATACACCATCCTGCATGGCCGGTAGCCAGTCGCCAAGCTGCCTATGGAGGTCTATCACCGAGAAGAAAATGGCTCCTGGATCGATCAAGTCGCTTGGCTCTGTAGCAGAAGATAACTGCTCTAAGCCAGCATCGGCTTTTGCAATTGATTACTTAAACGTCGGCTTGCCACAAGTTAGAACGGGTGGCACATTGCAGCCAGCGGTGCTATACCCCAGGATTAGCTATGTTAACGCTACCGATTCAAACGAGATTGAAAAGGGCGCAACCTATGCCTACAAATCAGCCGATGGTATTTGGGTTGAAGTGGTTGGGAGTGACACTGACGGCGCCGATGGTGGCCAGTATAAATATTACGACTTTTTGATTCGCGCCTGTTGGGATTCGCCATCTAGCCAGGTGCCGGCAACACTAGAGAGCTTGGTGAGGTTATATGTTCCGAACTAAAAATAGGCCCAGGAGTGGCTTTACGCTCTTGGAAACTATGATCTCGGTAGCTTTTATAGCTATTTTACTAATTGCTGTTGGCACGGTCTCAATTCACGTTATCAATACCTATCAACGTGGCGTAGTAATCAAAATGGTCAACGAGACGGGGCGAGCGATTAGTGATGACATTCGGGCTTCGCTCTCAGCTGGCAGTATTAATCTAGCTAGCGACTACTTCACGGCGCCGGGATATGGCGTCTTGTGCACTGGTGAGTACACTTATGTTTGGAACTACGCCAAAGAGCTTAGTAAGCCCAATCCAATTGTGGTGAAATATGACGGTGCGGGGACTGCCTCGGACGATACTAAGCTGAGGATGGTTAAAATACTAGATCGTTCGCGTGAATACTGCGTTCTCGCCCGAGAATATAACAAAATCAAAGAGAAAATTCCGCTACCATCAACCGTCTCTGGAGATGGAAAGGTGGTAGAGATTATTAAGCCATCGGAAAACGACTTGATGGTGTATGATTTTGCTATCACCAAGGGGGCGAGTAGCGGCCCCACTAATCAGGCTCTATATCAAATATCATTTTCGATTGGCACTTTTCGTTATCCAGAAATAGTTGCTGCTGGTGGTCAGTGTGCCGCAAGCGAGTCTGATCTGGCAGGATGCGCCATTAATCGATTTGATGTTTCAATTTTAACAAGAGAAAGGTAAGATATAACCATGAGCAATGTCAACAAAGCTAAAACCAAGAAAGGAGCGGCCTCGCTCTTTATTGTTGTGTTCTCAATTTTACTGCTTACTATTATTTCTTTGAGCTTTATTAAAATTGCCCTGCGTGGTAATAAATCAGCGACCGAGAGCGACCTGTCGCGTTCGGCCTACGACTCGGCCATGTCTGGTGTTGAAGACGCCAAACGCGCTTTGGTTAAGTATGCTACGTCTTGCGCTCCTGGTAGTACTGATCCGTTTTGTCTAAGTTTTCAGGCCAGCTATGATGGCAAAGATTGTGATATTGTAGCCAAGGCACTTGATAAGACCGTGTCTGATGAGCAGAAGTTAAACCCAGGTGGCGGTAGTCACGATGCTAATCAGGCCTATACTTGTGTTAATATTTTGTACAACACCCCAGATTATTTAGGTAGATTGCAGAGAGAAGATGACTCCGTTATTATACCACTTAGAGCTGTGTCTGACGGCGTTAACGCGATCAATGTTAGATGGTTCGCGGCCGAAGACTCTAATGGTCGTACGGCAGAGTTTGACTTTCCTGGTTCGTCAGAATATTTGCCAACCGACAGTGATTGGGAGGCTCGTGGTTTGCCACCAGTTTTGGTTGTGCAGTACTTTAAAGTTATGGAACACGATCCGGCTGCTCATCCAGAATATAATCTAGCGGACTATAATATTGATGGCAGGGGTTCGTTCTTCCGCACTCTTTATCTCACGCCGGTTAAAATTGGCCATGGCGAGGTAAACTTTACTTATGATATGCGTGGTTATGATCAAAACCAAATTCCTCCACTAATTGAAACAACTTGCAGTAACAACTTTTCTAGTAGCGTCTATGCTTGTAATATAAAAATTAACCTGCCAGGCGTAATACCGGCGAATAGCGATAAATATTATGTCAGGATAACCAAAAGGTATTCGGCTAAGGCCAGTTATCAGGTTCAAATGTTGAGTGGTAGTGCGGTTGTTGATTTTGCTGGTGTTCAACCAGCCGTTGATTCCAACGGTCGTGCTAACGACTTCTTTCGTCGAGTAGAAGCAAGGCTGAACCTATCAAATCTCCTGGCTGATGCCGGGGTCTTGCCATACGGTGCTGTCGAAGTTGCTAAGGGTGACTTCTGCAAAAAGCTATCTGTTTATGATCTTGATTTAGTCTCAGAGTGTAACAAGCCATAGGCCTGTTAAATATCTTTGTGAAACTTCTCGTGAGTCTCTCTTAAATGGGCATCAGTCACGTGAGTGTAGATTTGAGTAGTGGCGATACTGCTATGACCGAGCATGCCTTGGACGCTACGAATATCGGCCCCATTAATCAGTAGGTCGGTGGCAAAACTATGGCGCATAGTGTGAGGTGAGACTCGCTTGGTGATTCCAGCTAGCTTAGCATAACGACTAACAATTCTCTCTACACTTCGGTTAGTTAGGCGACGAAAATTGCCATCGGTGGTTGGTCGACAATTTCTTCCATAGCTTATAAATAGTGGCGAGAGGCCGTCAGTACGAGCATCAAGATATTCTCCAATCGCGTCGGCGGCCGATCGGCTGATAAACACCGGGCGATCTTTGGCCCCCTTGCCGCGGACAACAAATTCGCGCCTGTCTAGATTTATGCGGTCGCGATTTAGGGAGGTCAGTTCGGATACGCGTAGCCCTGACGAAAAAAGTAATTGTATTAGGGCATAGTCTCTTAACCCAGACTCAGAATTTAGGTCGATCTCGTCTAATATGCGACGAATTTCATCCGGCTCTAAAAAAGTTACCTGCTTGCGATTAACTTTTGGCAACTTAACTTTACTGGGCTCTAGTGAGTCAATATCACGATCTTGCAGGTATTTAAGAAAGTTGCGCAGAGCAATCAGATGATAATTCTGTGTTAGAATTGACAATGTATCACCGTTGCAATTTTCATAACGATTAAGCCAGAGGCGATATTTTCTAATAAACTCACGAGTGACGTCCTGGGGCTTAGCATCGTCAGGCGCGAATTCAAGCAGTCTATCAATGTACAATTCGTAGTTACGAATAGTGTTCTTAGAGTTACCTCGCTCTAGCTCCATTGATTCTAAAAAATCGTACTTCAAATCACTCAGGTACATACTCTCATTATACAATGGTATAATGTTTATAATCAAAAGAGGAGAAGATGCCATGAAAGACGCAGATTATCGTGATGAGCCGGAGAAAAACCCCGACTTAAATGGAGAGATCCAACGTAGTTTAGTTTTATTTAAGCCCGATGCTGTTCAGCGTGGCATTGTAGGAGAGATCTTAACCCGTTTTGAGCGGTTGGGGCTTAAAATTGTTGGTATTAAGATGGTGGAGCCTGGCGAAGAGCATTATTACAAGCATTACGAAGACATCAGTAAGTTGATTACTAGACGGGGTCAAGATGCTTTTGAGGCTACTCTGGAGTACATGACTCTTGGCCCAGTCATTGCTATGGTCTTTGAGGGTGTTGAAGCTGTGCCGGTTATTCGTAAAATTGTTGGCACGACTGAGCCGCAAGCAGCTCAGCCAGGGACAATAAGGGGTGACTACGCCCATATTAGCTTTGGCTATGCTAACCCGCGCAAGAAATCAATTCCTAATTTGATACACGCTTCTGGTAACCTAGAGGAGGCAAAGCAAGAAATATCCATGTGGTTTAGTGATAAAGAGATATTTGACTACGAGGATTTGACTGATAAGTATACGCGGTAGTTTCAGTAACTGCTATAATGATAGGCGAGTTGTTGTAGAATTGCCCCGATAGTTTAATGGATAAAACAACTCCGTCCTAAGGTGTGGCTGCTGGTTCGATTCCGGCTCGGGGCACCATTATTATTTACAACAGACAGATAATGTAAAAACAACAACATTATAAAGCACAAGAAGGAAAAGCGTGGTTAAAGAGCAAAGACGCAAGGTTTCGTTATTATTCAAAAGCAAGAACAAGAGCCTGGTTGAGTCGGATCAGCGCATAACTAATGATACCATAGAGGATTTTCGCCAAGGTGTTATCGAGAAGGGGCGGCGGTTTAAATATCCAATTCAGTACGAACGTCATAAGGTGGTTATTAACGCTAGTATCGTAGCACTCCTAGCTCTGATTGCCCTGGTGTCGCTTACTTGGTGGGGGCTTTATCGTTCTAATGCCGATAACTTAATATTATTCAAGCTAACTCAGGTCCTACCCATACCGATTGGAAAGATCGACGAAGAGAATGTCAGCTATGGCGATTATTTGGCGCAATATCGTAGCTCGCTGCATTATTACCAAACTAAGGAGGGGTTGCCGTCCGATGAAGACTCTCTTGGTGAGTTAAAAAATCAGTTTCGAAATCAGGCTTATGTTAACGCCGCTAAGGTGGCTTTTGCTAAGAAGTTGGCTGCCAAGGAGGGTGTTTCTCTTACGGAAGAAGAGAGGAGCGCTGATATTGACAGTAAGCTTAATTACGGAGGGAGTCAGCTTTCCAGGGAGGCCTATGATGAGATTATGATGCAGAACTACGGCCTAAATCGTAGTGAGTATGAGCGCCTATTTGTTAATAATCCGCTGCTGGTTCGTAAACTAATGTTTGCAATTGATGACAGTGCGCGCTCATTGGCGGAAGAATTAGCGTCGAAGTTGGCGGCCGATGGGTCTAACTTTGAAGCTCTGGCGGAAGAGTATGGTAATGGTCGAGTGATAGTCTCTGATTCTGGTTTAGTAAAACATGCCAACAGTGATGGTGGCCGCTCTAAGGTGGCGCTCTCGCTAGACGTGAATGGTGTCGCTGGCCCCATTGCCTCTACTGACTCTAACGGGTATTATTTTGTGAGACTAATCTCTAAGAACGATTCAACTTTACGCTACCAGTCGATTTTAGTTCCGCTGGTAGAGTTTAGTAAGCGGTTTGATGCTATTAAGAACAGTGATCAAAATCGGGTATACGCTAATATAGAAGTAAAATTTGATTGATTATCGAAATGTCATTTAGACGGTCGCAAAAGAAAAAATCGCCACTTAGCTAGGTGCCGATTTTTTCTTGGCGGGTCCGACCAGATTCGAACTGGCGGTCTCCTCCGTGACAGGGAGGCGTGATAGGCCAACTTCACTACGGACCCAAGACTGGTTTATAATAGCAAACTTATTGCTTAATTGCAACTTTACACCTAAACCAGTATAATTTTAACTATGCCGCCGTAGCTCAGTTGGTAGAGCGACGCATTCGTAACGCGTAGGTCATCAGTTCAATCCTGATCGGTGGCTCCATGTTTATGCAAAAGAAGCAAAATATAAATTTACTCCGTCAAATTTCAGAGAATAGGGCCTTCTATTTGGGAATGTCATTATTGGTTTTGTTTGGTGGAGCTTTCATTTTATACACTCTATTTTTGGTTAATGCTAGTGATGCCTTTGTTTGGTCAAGGTATAGTCACTTCGGTGTTACTCACTTTTATCGCGACAAATGGTATTATTTCTATGCCTGGCCGCTATTTGGCGTTATTGTAACTACATTCCATTCCGTTCTGGCTAATCAGAGCTTTAAACGTGGCAAGAGCCGGCTGGCTAGACTAATTATCTTTGCGGCTATTACGATCATAATTTCGGCTTTTCTGGTGGTCAGTAACATAATAAGGCTCCCAAAATAATAAATGGCACAGCCTTCACTTAAGCAAGATTTTGATATACCAGTTAGCAGAAGTGTTTTTTACCGACTATTTGAGATTCTGCCGGGATTTTTATCCCTGACCATGGTGGCGTTAGCGTTCATCTTGTCAGCCATCAATCCGCTATGGGGCTCAATTTATATATTAGCTGTTATCATAGTAGTCTTTATCAAAGGTTTGTCACTGATAGCTAACTCTTGGTTGGGGTTTCGTGCTATGAGGCGGGCCGCATTAGTGGACTGGCGTCAGAGACTATTTGATTTAGAGAGCAGTAGGCCCTTTCATGAAGACGGGACAGAATACTGCCATTCTGATCACTTACAGAACATTAAAGACTACCAGAGCCATCCTAGGTTCTATCCAAGAGTGGCTGATATTTATCATCTGGTAATAATTGCTGCCTACAACGAAACTGCCGATGTGTTGGCGCCAACGGTTCAGAGCCTTATAAATTCGAGTTTTGATAAGAGTCGAATGATAGTTTGTTTGGCCTATGAGGAGCGTGGTGGCGCTCCAATGCGCAAGACGGCCCTGGCTGTTACTAAGAGATATAAGAAATACTTCTATGATTTTTTGGCTGTTGAGCACCCCCGTGATATACCGGATGAAATAGTTGGTAAGGGTGGTAATATTACCTTTGCTGGTCGCGAAATGAGCCGATATTTGCATCAGCACAAAATAAAATCTGACAACGTGATCACCACGACGCTGGATGCCGACAACCGGCCATACCAAACGTACTTTGACTACGTTGCCTATGAATTTATCACTCGGCGCAATCGTCAGAACCTGGCTTTTCAGCCTGTTGCGTTGTTTCTGAATAATATTTGGGACACTCCAGCTCCAGTGCGAGTTAGTGCCGCGGGCGACTCGGTTTTTAACACCGTTAATACAGCCAGAACTCACAAGATCCGTAATTTTGCTGCTCACTCACAGCCGATGGCAACGCTCGAAAAGATGGACTTTTGGAGCGTTCGAACGATAGTTGAGGACGGTCATCAATATTGGCGCAGCTTCTTTTTCCTTGGTGGTCAGTACGATATTGTTCCAATCCGCGTGCCAATCTATCAAGACGCCGTCCTGTCTAGTGGCTATTATAAGACTCTCGCTGATCGCTTTGTTCAGGTTAGAAGATGGGCTTATGGAGCCTCCGATGTGCCGTATGTGGCAGAGATGATTCGCCGTCATCACAAGAGCGTGCCATTAGCAGAAGCGATTTATAAATTTTTTGATCTTTTAGAGGGTCATGTTACTTGGTCATCAACGGCCATAGTAGTTCTGCTTGGCGGGTGGATCCCGTTATTGTTTGGTCGAGGAGATAATGTATTCGTACACCAGTTACCATTTACGATATCAGTCATCCAGACTGTCGCCATTGTTGGCATAGTATCTACAATTATCTTATTCTTTCAAACCCTGCCGATTCGTCCTGGTCGCTATAATAAGTGGCGTACTGTGTCGATGTGGCTTCAATGGGCGATTTATCCGGTTACGGCCTTCTTTTATGGCTCAGCCGCTGCTTTCTATTCTCAGATGCGCTTAATGCTTGGCAAATATCTGACCAAGTTTGATGTTACAGATAAGAACACTGTAATAAAAGATTAATATACTCTAATAGAGAGCCTACGAGCGGCGTCTTTCAAGTGAGGCTGTGTCTAGTTCCTAGTGGAGTTGCTTGTTGCTTAAAGATTGTCTTAAATCTTGCCAAGACATGTCATACTCAAAGAATAGCTTAAATTCATCAAGCTGCTGATTTTGACTAGTGTTGAGCGACTTCATGCCTCTAATTATAGCACTAGTGCTTATTTTTGTCAAGCGAACATGATTGGTGCGGTTATATCACCAATGACATATTTTCTACTTTTCACGTAAAAAATATTGGTGGAAAACTTTTTAAAACTGTGGGTAAAATAAAAATCCCTCTTTGCTAAACAGCTTAGTAAAGAGGGATGGTGGGCGATAAAGGACTTGAACCTTTAACCTCATCCACGTCAAGGATGCGCTCTAGCCAATTGAGCTAATCGCCCATAACGAAGCTATTTTAGCAGACTTAGATGTTTTTTTCAATTTTTAGTGGTATAATTGTGACTGATTGAGATGGTGTCTACCAAACACCGGAGTCCCCGAAGCCACATCTGGGTAAAATGTGAAAAAAGAGAGCTCTGTTTAGTCAGAGAAGTCCGGTGGAACCGCCCGTATGGGTCCGAACGCGCAAATTTTTGCGTATTTTTTATTTAAGGAGAGGCTTTATGAATCAAAAACAATCAGAATTAGAACAAATGCATCATAGCTTAGCCCATATTATGGCGGCAGCGATAAGTCAGTTGTGGACTGAGGCTCAATTTGGTGTTGGCCCAGCGGTCAATGATGGTTTTTATTACGACATATATATACCCGGCAAGACTTTGGGCGAATCTGATTTGGCTAAAATTGAAAAAAGGATGCGTAAGATTATTACTCAAAAGCTTCCGTTTGAGCATCGCGAGGTTTCGATTAAGGAGGCGGTTGACTGGGCGAAGCAGGCTGGTCAAAGCCTGAAAATCGAATTACTTAATGATTTGGAGCAATTTGGTACCACTGTTGAGCATGATATTAAACAAGGCGCTAAATCTGAGAGTGCAAACTCTGTAACTCTTTACCAACTCGGTGGTTATGTAGACCTTTGTCGTGGACCTCATGTTAAGGACAGTTCAAAAGTTGGCGCCTTTAAATTAACCCGTATTTCTGGGGCGTTTTGGCGTGGTGACGAAACTAAGCAACAAATGCAAAGAATTTATGGTGTAGCCTTTGCTACTCAGGCAGAATTAGATCAGTATCTAAAACAACAGGAGGAGGCGCGCTTACGCGATCACCGTAAATTGGGTCAAGAATTAGACCTGTTTACTACTTCCGATCTGGTTGGCTCTGGCTTACCAATGTTTACGCCAAGAGGTACTGTATTGCGCGAAAAGTTATCGGGATTAACTAATCAGGAACGCGAGAAATTTGGTTTTCAGAAAGTCTGGACGTCAAATATTACCAAGAATGAACTTTATAAGAAGTCTGGTCACTGGGATAAATTTGGTGACGAGCTATTCTTGGTAAAGAGTCAAGAGACTAGCGATCAATTTGTCTTAAAACCAATGAATTGCCCACACCATGCTCAAATTTATGCCGCCACACCACGTAGCTACAAAGATCTGCCGGTGCGCTATATTGAAACAACCACAGACTATCGCGACGAGAAAAGCGGTGAGCTGGGCGGTTTAAGTCGGGTGCGGGCCTTAACGCAAGACGACAGCCATGATTTTTGTCGACCAGATCAAATTGGTGAAGAAGTAGATAATCTCATTAATGTTGCTCGCAAGGTCTATGGCATATTTGGCATGGAGTTGCGCGCTCGCCTCAGCTATCGCGATAGTAGTGATGCTTATTTGGGCGATATGAAGCTTTGGGAGTCTAGCCAGGCGATGATAAAAGAGATGGCAATAGCTAATAAGCTAGACTTCTACGAGGCAGAAGGCGAAGCGGCTTTTTATGGTCCAAAGATTGATTTTATGGCAAAAGACGCCTTGGGGAGAGAGCATCAGGTGGCGACGGTCCAGTTAGATTTTGTACAACCTGAGCGTTTTGAGCTGGAATACATTGATAAAGATGGCTCAGCTCAAAGGCCAGTTATGATTCATTGCGCTATTTTGGGATCAATTGAGCGATTTCTGAGTGTCTTCATTGAGCATACGGCTGGCTGGTTTCCTTTTTGGTGTGCCCCAGAGCAAATCAGGGTGCTAACTATTAATGACTCGGTTAATGATTATGTTGATCAAATTGTTGATGTATTGGAGTCGGTGGTGCTGGATGAGCCTCTGGCTTTTAACAAACTTCGCTATTCTGTTGACAATCGCAACGAGAGCTTGGGCAAGAAAATACGCGAGGCGACCAGAATGAAGATCCCCATGCAGGTCATAGTCGGCCCTAAGGACGCGGCTGAACGTCAAGTTAGCTTGCGCATTAAGGATCAGACAAGAGTTCTGGCGTTGTCTGAGCTAGCAGGCTTCCTAAAGAGTCAGACTAGGTAGGCTTCTAGTGGAGGACGATTCTAACAACAAATCTAGCCCTAATCTACCACTAGTTGTTATCTTAGGGCCGACCGCAAGTGGTAAGACAGCCTTGTCAATTAGGGTGGCTAAGACATTGGGTGGCGAGATAATCTCAGCTGATTCAAGAGCGGTTTACAGACATCTAGACATCGGAACGGCTAAACCCACTCTGGAGGAGCGTGATGGGGTGCCACACTGGGGTATAGACCTAGTTAATCCAAACGAGAGGTATTCAGTGGCTGATTTTCAAAGATACGCCAAGGCAAAGATTTCTGAAATCCGCTCTAGGGGAAAGATGCCATTCTTGGTGGGCGGGACCGGGCTGTACATTGACTCGGTTATTTTTGACTACAAACTGATTAATGGTGCGGAGTATGGCCAGGAGCGGCAAAAATACGATAGCTTATCACTCGAGGAGCTCTGGGCATATTGTGAGAAAAACAACATAGTACTGCCAGAGAACTGGAAGAATCGTCGATATGTCATAAATCAAATAATTAGGGCTGGGAGAGTGCATTCACGTCGTCGCAGTATTATTGACAACTGCTTGGTGTTCGGTATTAAGACAGATGCTGACCTGTTAAAACGGCGTGTTTCGGATCGAGCTGAGAAGATGTTTAGGTCCGATATAATCGGAGAGGCAAAAAGATGTGGTCAAAGATATGGCTGGGATAATGAGTCAATGACTGGCAATATCTACCCGATTGTGCGGCAGTATATCGAGGGTGTGATTGGATTAGAGCAAGCGATTGAATCATTTAGGCAGGCGGATTGGCGGTTAGTGAAGAGGCAGTTAACTTGGTTTAAACGTAACCTATTTATAGAGTGGGTTACGCTTTCTGACGCTGAAGAAAAAATTATCCAAAAAGTTTCAAGTATGTTAATATAAAGACATGGCAAAGAAGCCGCAAAACACTATAAAAAACCTGTTCGGCTCTACAACTAGAATAAAGCTTTTAGAGCTGTTCTTTACTAATTTTGATAAATATTATTATGTCCGAGAGATAACTCGCCTTATCGGCGAGCAAATTAATTCTGTTCGACGTGAGTTGGCCAATCTAGAGCAGATTGGTGTTGTTAAAAAGACAGAGAGGGACAACAAGGTGTATTATCGGGCTGATCAGAAGTTTCGCTATTATGTGGCCTTTGCGATGATATTTGACGAGAACTTTGATCATCAGAGTTTGTCTAGGAGTACAATTCGTGAGCTTGAGAAAGAGGCGAACGTCGCTCCGCAACCCATTGATGACAAGCTTGATTGGCAGAAGGTTGTAGCTAAGAGCGACGACTATCTCCAGGTGGCAATTCTAGCCGGAAGATTGGTGCCTGATTCTGAGTCAGAGATTGATATGTTACTGGTTGGCGATAATTCCGAGCGAAAAATATCAACCTGGGCGGCTATTGCTGAAAAAGCTCATGGTAGTGGATTAGCTTATAGTATCGTGTCATTCGATGAGTTTGCTTATCGTCATAGTATTCGCGATAAGTTTGTGATGCAAGTATTAGCCGGTCCGCACGTAGTGATAAAAGATACCACAGGAACAATTGAGGAAGAGGAATAAAAATGATAGAGATTGAATATTTTGGTGGCAATTGTGTAAAGATAGCTTCCAGAGAGCAGGTTATGGTTGTTGATCCTAAGCGTTCGGTTTTTGGTTTAACAGACGTTCCGTCCGATGGCTCAATCGAACTGAGCACGGAGACTCGCTTAGCTACGCGTAATAATAAGGCTTTTTTGCAGATTGATGGTCCTGGTGAGTATGAGGTGGCGGATTTTTCGGTACGGGGTTTTCCAGCCAATCGTCAGACTGATTTTAACAACGAGCAGTCCGTGACTAACTATGCTATCAGCGGTGACGGAATTAATATCGTTTTGATTGGCAATATTGCCAACGAATTAAGCGAGGCTCAGCTGGAAGAGTTGGGGGTGGCGGATATATTGATCATACCAGTTGGCGGCGGTGGCTACACCCTTGATGCTAAAACTGCTGGTGATATCGCCACTAAGATAGATCCAAAGATAGTAATTCCTATTCACTACCAGCACGATGGCTTAAAATATGAAGTTCCTCAAGACGATTTCAATCAGTTTGCTAACGAGCTGGGTACGCCGATTCAAGAGATTGACAAATATAAAATTAAAAAAGTCGATGCCCTGCCAGAGGCACTCGAGATAGTTAAGCTAAAGTTAAAACTCAAATAAGGAGTAGGCTAATAAAAATAAGCTCCATTTCTGGAGCTTATTTTAGAGAACACCTTTTTTCTTTAGGGTTCGAATGGCTTGGGTGCTGACGTTCATGGTGACTTTCTTACCATCAATGTTTAAGGTCTTCTTTTGCAAGTTCGGTTTAAATACTCGCTTGCTATGCTGTTGTGAGAAGCTGACCTTATGTCCAAACTGCTTGCCCTTGCCGGTTAATTCACATTTTGATGCCATATAATCTTTCTCTTATGCTGACAGTGAATTATATCTGAGGTGGAGTAAAAAGTCAAATAGTGATCTGGTTTTTGCAGATAGAGTCGACGGTGTCTAGGTTATGATGATAGAGCTTATGTCAGGTTGCTTTTAGAAAACAATCCGTAACGCGTAGTATAATGGGTTAGTATGGACCTATGGGCGATACTAACTTACGTGGTTATAATTATCCTTTCGATGGTCATTCATGAAATGGCTCACGCTATTGTTAGTGACAGGCTGGGGGATGATACAGCAAAATTACACAATCGATTGTCGTTTAATCCACTAAAGCATATCGATCCGTTTATGACAGTATTGCTACCGCTCTTTCTTATGTTCTCTGGCGCACCAGTTTTTGGTGGCGCCAAGCCAGTTTTAGTTAATAGGAGAAGGTTACGATATGGCGATTGGGGAATGGCTGCTGTTGCTATGGCTGGTCCGTTGTCTAACTTGCTTTTATCCTCTGTGTTCTATGCGGCTGCTTGGTGCCTTGTTAAGCTGGGGTTGCCATATTTGGCTGAGGTATCAATGACTGCCGTAATAGTCAATCTTGGCTTCTTTCTGTTTAATATCTTGCCGATTGTGCCATTAGATGGATCAAGATTGCTATATGCTTTTGCACCTCGCAGGTTTCAGGAGCTGATGGACCGAGCCGAGCGTTATGGTGTCCTAATCGCGTTTGGCGTTGTTTTGATTGCTCAGCCATATCTGTTTGCTTATATCAACTCATCTGTCGCCTTCTTTATAGAGCTATACTCTCGGGTTTTTGTGCTATAATTGCATTAAGCCTCGGCTTAGCATAATAGATTTTCCTGAACAACAAAATCTAGGGAGCTCTAATGATTCAGCTCTGTGGAGCTGTTTTGCGAGCACCCACCTTGTTATAAAAAGCAAGGAAACTCAAAAATGCTTTGACGGGGCTTTTTTGTATCATGGGTGATATAATAAGCATAAGTATATTATGAAACAAAAAACCAAACTGATCGTTATTGCCCTAGACAACGGAAAAGTTGCGATTTGTAGTGACGGCCGTTCTGGCTATTTTTTGCCATTTCTTGTGTTAGGTAAGGGTGAGCAGCCTATGGAGAAGGTGCGAGACTTTATATCAAACAGCTTTGGTGTGGTCGGATTTAAGGTTGATATCGTTGGTGCCGTCAATAGTAACCCTGAATTAGATTCGCCAGTTGTTGATCTGATATATCGCGTTAATTTATCTGGTAAATATTTAAAAATCGATTCTTCTTTAAGGGTTAATTGGCGCGGGATCAATAAGGGCGCCGCTCAGATGTTGACTGACGACGCGTCAATTTCCGCCTTTAACCACATTTTTATACAATCGTATGGTCGCGGCTTGATAGAAAAGGTTCATCAGGGCGACGAGATTGATTATCTAATTTATACCGATGGGGCGTCGAGGGGTAATCCAGGCCACTCAGCAGCGGCCTATGCCGTGTATGACAGTGATGGGAATCAAATAATTAGCAGCGGTGAGTATTTGGGGATTACAACCTCTGTTGTGGCGGAATATTATGCTGTAAAGCTTGCTCTTGAGGCGGCTATAGAGATGGGGGCGCAAAAGGTTGAGTGCCGAATTGATAGCCTTTCACTAGTTAACCAATTAAATAGTGTTTATGATGTTAAGAATCGTGATGCTTGGCCTATCCACGAGAGCATTATCGATCTGATGAAAAAGTTTAGAATGGTGCGATTTGTGCACGTCAACCGTGAGTATAATCAGGAGGCTGACCAAATAGCTAATAATATTCTAGACAACTACGTTAGTTCGAGAATGTAGTATAATTTAATTGGCTTGGCATGTGGTCACTAGTTCATTTTGATGATCTAGAGGAAAGTCCGGACAGTAACGACAATGATGGTTGCTAACGGCGACCGGGAGTAATCTTAGGGAAAGTGCCACAGAAACGACACCGCCTACATTAGCTTTGGCTAGGAAGGTAAGGGTGAAATGAGTGAGGTAAGAGCTCACAGTCGGGCGTGGTGACGCGACCCGAGCGGTAAACCCCATCAGCTGCAAGGAATTCGACTATGAGCCGTCGTCTCGTCGGGTTAATCCGCTAGAATCGTATAGCAATATCCGATCTAGATAGATGACCGCGCAATACAGAATCCGGCTTACGCCAAGCCACTAAAAACTCCCATTTCATGGGAGTTTTTAGTTTAATGATTGACTTGTTTACGCTTGGGCAATTTGTAAAACCGCTTTGAATGCCCTAGGCTCATTGACAGCTAACTCGGCTAATATCTTTCGATCTAGTTCAATATCGTTAGCCTTCATGCCAGCTATTAGCTTAGCATAAGTTGTGCCTTCGTTTCGAGCAGCGATATTTATTCTATTAATCCATAGGCTGCGCAAATCGCGTTTCTTATTTCGCCTGTCTCGGTAGGCGTAGGTTAGGGCCTTTATGCGCCCCTGTTTAGCTAATCGAAATGAGCGTCGTCGGTAGTGCTCCATTCCCTTAACCGATTTTAGTACCTTCTTGTGCTTTGCTCGTGCGGCAACACCTCGTTTTATTCTCATTGGTTAAACTCCTAATACTTTCTTAATGTTTTTACCGTGCTTGCTGCTGACTTTGGCTGTGGTTTTTATCACTCGCTTACGTCGACGGCTTTTTTTCGATAAGATGTGGTTTCCGAAGGCTCTTTCTCTTATAATCTTGCCTGTCGGAGTAATTCGAACTCGTTTTGCGGTTCCTTTGTGGGTCTTTAACTTTGGCATTTCATTTTCTCCTTATTGACATACTCAGATTTCTTCCGCTCATCTTTGGCTGCTGATCTATGGTGATCTTATCTCCAAGAATTTCTTTGATTCGATCGATCATCTTATAGCCCAGCTCTTTGTGCGCCATTTCACGTCCCTTGAAAACAACCGTGATTCGCACATTGTCACCCTTGTCGAGAAACTTATTAACCTTGTTTAGCTTGATATTCAAATCGTTATCGCTAATTTTTAGGCCGACTCTCATTTGTTTTAACTCTGAGATTCTAGACTTCTTTCGGTTTTTTTGTTGCTCCTTAATCTTTTGATACTGGTATTTACTCCAGTCCATAATCTTAGCAACTGGTGGGTTTGCGCTTGGCGCAATTTCAATTAAATCTAGTCCTTTTTCGTTTGCTAATTTTTGAGCTTCGGTGAGCTTCATTATTCCTAACTGCTCCCCATTATTGTCAACAACTCGCAATTCTTTCGATTTAATTTCCTGATTAATGCGGATATTTATACTTATAGCTCCTCGCTTTAACATTAAAAATCTGAGTAAATATGACTCGCAAGTTATTTTATCAAACTATCACTAGTAAAACAAGGTCTAATTAAGAGGTTGTACTATTTAGCCGGTGTCGGTATTGTATTGCCTCGGCTATATGTTTCGGGGCGATTTCTTCGCAAAGCTCCATATCAGCAATTGTGCGAGCTACTTTTATTATTTTAAAGTAGGATCGAGGGCTGAGGCTCAGTCTGTCGGCTGCATTTGTTAGTAAATCTTGTACTTCTTGACTTAAGTTGATTGCTGACTTAATGTAGCGGGTGGATAAATCACTGTTGTAAATATTACCTGCGCCGTAGCGTCTTCGTTGGGCGGAGATAGCGTTGTTTATTTTACAAACAGCATCTGTATGCTGACGTTTGGAGCTGGTTTTTGCTAACATTTTATCGCTAGGCACTTTATCTACATTTACGACAAGATCTATTCTGTCAAGCAGCGGCCCAGAAAGCTTTTTCTGATAATTTATTATTTGCGTGGTTGTGCAATTACACTGTCGTTTCTCATCACCATAGAATCCGCACGGGCATGGGTTCATTGTGGCTACTAACATGAAGTTTGCGGGATAGGTTAGGCGATACTTCGATCGATCTACGGTTATTGTTCTATCTTCAAGTGGCTGTCTGAGCGCTTCTAATACTGAGCGTGGATACTCAGGGATCTCATCTAGAAACAGAACCCCTAGGTGTGCTAGGCTTATCTCTCCTGGCCTTGGATTTGTACCTCCGCCAATGATTGAGACCTGACTTGCGGTGTGATGTGGGGACCGAAAGGGGCGGTCTTTAATCACATCCTCTTGGCTGCCATTTGATAGACTGTGCAGTTTTGTGACAGAGACAATCTCTTTGTCACTTAGCTTCGGCATAAGGTTTGGTATAGTCTTAGCTAGCATAGTTTTTCCTGTTCCTGGCGAGCCAGTCAATAATATATTATGTCTGCCAGCGGTGGCTATGGTTATGGCTCTCTTTGCGACCTCTTGGCCGTAAATATCGTCGATAAGATTATACGCTTGATTTAATTCTAGGCCACTCTTGTGGGTGGGATGGTCCTTTGGCTCTTTGATTGGCGATATCTTCTTTAGGTGCAAAAAAATCTGCTTTAAATCACTGACTGGCCAGATTTTTAGGCCCGACACCAGTCTGGCTTGCTCATAGTTGTCGACTGGGACATATATTTCTTTGATAGCTCTCTTTTTCGCGATCTCAACCAGGTTTATTACGCCTCGGATTGGACGAATTCTACCATCTAGGGCAAGCTCTCCGACAAACAGCTTGTCGGAAACTTCATTTGGAGAGATTTGTTTTGAAACAGCCAAGATAGATAGGGCTATGGCTAGGTCAAGGTGAGTCCCGTCTTTTGGTAGTTCGGCTGGAGCTAGGTTAACGATAACTTTTTGCTTTGGAAATGATAGGCCAGAGTTGTTTATTGCGCTTCGCACCCGTTCTTTTGATTCTTCTATGGCCTTATTACCCATCCCGACAATTTGCAGACCTGGCAACCCACGATTCTCATCTGTTTCAACCTCTATAATTTGTCCGCCATAGCCAAAAGGGATGGCTGATAGTGCTTTGCTCACCATAATACTAATAGTTAAGCACAATTTTTCTTAAATGTTAACATCTTAATTTTGTGATATAATACACCTAATCTGGGGCTGATATAGCTTTAGACGAGATGAATTAACATATATCTGCGAACCGACTAATAGGCGCAACTATTAACCTAAATGCAAATAAAATTGCTACAGCATTTGCTAAGCTAAAGAGCGCTTTTGCTCCAAAGCTGGCCTATGCGCCAATTGCTGCTTAATCTAATTCAGCAATCGTCAGTTAATATGGTTTAGCAACGGACTTTTTGACTGGCGTTAAGAAACGTTGCTTGCGCGTCAGCCGTGGGTTGGGCTGGTGCTGCCAAACCAAGACCCTGTTTGATTATTTGCCTTTTTGTTGTTTTTATAATAATTATCAAACATTAAATCAATCAAAAACAACTACGTTTGTAGACGATATACGGTAACCATCTTGGACCGGGGGGCAGTACCCCGCAGCTCCACCAAGAATAAATTTTTGCATCCAAAATGCCGCTCATGGGGCGGTATTTTTGTTAGTTTTCTAAAACAAAATGACCGCCTGCGAGGTACGGTCATTTTGCATGGAGTTTGGAATGCTGTTGTTTGTTTTTGGCTCCTGCACAATTTTTTTATTCAAGAGCTACCCCTATAATATGGCAAAAAAACGGTTATGTCAATAACTTTTTTAAGAATCTTTTCAAGAACTGCTATATTGTGGAAAACTTATAATTGGCGCATTTCGTGAGCCGATTTAATATGGTCTTGCTTCGCCTTGTTTATAAAATCAAAAAAGTCTAAAAAAGTATTGACAATACAAAACGCTTGTGCTAGTATCAGAATATAAGTTTTATAAAAACAAACAAAATAAATTAACCAAAAATAAAAATATAAAACTTTCGGTACCTTTCACAATTTAGTCCTTTCCGCCAATGACCAGAACTGACCTTGGTTTGTTTTTAACATAGCAGGGTCTGACTGGCCAATGGCTAGTTCTTTTTGGGGATAAATTAAGTACGCCAATTTTATACTGGCAGGAAAGATATATCTTCAGACAAGTTCCAATTCGCGGCATACGCGATGCGGAGCGGTCAAGCCCCGGAGCGGGTCCCGGCCAATAGTTATGATTTAGTGCCGGTTGCGTATCGCTCTGGGGCATTTTTTATTTTTTGAATGGATTAGTGGCGAAGTATATAATGAGATTGGATATTATTATGAAAGAAGGCGGCTTAACTAATTTACAGAAGCTCATAATAACCGTTGCGACAATCTGCGCGGTAGGGTTATTTATTCTTTTAAACGTGACTTCACCTGATAGTGCCTCACCAACCTTATTCTTAACGATCTTTATTTTGATGTATGGCGCGACATTTGGTTTTTTTACTGTCACTGCGGTTTTTTTTGTTAGCCTAAACAGGTTGCTTTTCCCAAATGTAATCAAGAAAAAGCCAAGGAGTCCGCGTAAAATCATCAGTTATATTGCCATTATTAGTTCTGTGCCGATTTTTATTTTAGCCATACAGTCTATAAAGCCGGTTAGCGTCTTAGAAGTGCTGCTTGTTCTGCTGCTAGCCTCTGTGGCTGGTTTTGCAATTCATAAAAAACAGTAAGAGCTTATGGTATAATTATCCTTGTGAACTACGAGAGCCAAGCTTCAAGCCCGGAGCGTTTAAATCCAGAGCGAAATCGACAATCTTTGCCAGAGGTTGATTTAAGTTTGCTTCGGCCAAATACCAATCCAGAGGCTAGTCCGTTAGCAAACGCAGAATCAGAGAGAAAAGAGACTCAGGCGGACGCCCAGGCTGCATCATCTGACAATCCAGCCGTTCATGCGGTAGCGGTTAGTCCAGTTGTCTCAAGCTCAGCTGTGTCAAATGATACGGGATCTTTGAGCGGCTTTGCCGTTCCTGGCACGGCCGCGGATTTAGATGTTATTGAGCAGGGGTGGGTGGATGTTACAAAACAAGTCCTGGCCTCGACTGTTGATAATCCGCGAGTTAGGGAGGAGAAGATAAAAGATCTGCAGGAAAACTATCTGCTAAAGCGCTATGGGCGATTACCGGGCTCAGCCAACGAGCATAAAGAAGCAAAAATATGAACAAATTAGCTCTAATATTAATATATATAGTTTTTGTCCTGATTGTTGTGGCTGTAGTTGGGTTTGTCGTTTGGCGGCTTTACAAAAAAGGTCGCCAAGAGGCTAAGAACTATGAGAGGGGCCTGAAGATGGTCCGGCTCCATATTAATTTACCACCTAGTAGTACAGACTTAGAGGCTAACGGTCGTGATCAGCGCGATGTTACGGACGAGACTATATCTCAAGCTCAGGTTATGTACAATATTATTGCCTCAACAGCCACCAAGGGATTTAAGTCCAAGCTTCATGGCCAAAGACATATATCATTTGAGCTGATATCAAATGAAGGGCTGGTGCAGTACTATGTGGTTGCGCCAGTTAGTTTGGTGGACGTGATTAAGCAGTCGGTTACGACAGCTTATCCGTCTGCTATATTACAAGAGACCAGGGGCGATAACATATTCAGCGAAGTCGGTAAGATTACTGGCACGATTGGTGGCGAGTTTTCTCTAAAAAAGGAGTTCTTCTATCCGATTGCAACCTATCAAGAAAGCAAGCAAGACTCCTCCCGATCGATTCTCAATGCTTTGAGTGTAGCGAAGGGTGGTGATGGAGTTGCGATTCAGATCTTACTTCGTCCAGCGCCGAGTGACTGGGTGGACAATGCTAAATATCAAATTCAGCAGATTAAAAAAGATAAAGAGTCTGGTGGTGGCGGGCGGGGTGGGATCTTTTTTTCTCCGGGAGAATTACTAGAGGCTTTGTGGAAGCCACCAGATGTAACAGAGACTAAGAGTGAGGCTAAGTCGGAACAGTTGACCAGTTTAGAGCAAGAAGAGATTGCGGCAATCGAGGAGAAAACTCGCTATCCAGGGTTTGAGACGCTGGTCAGGTTGGTGGTATCGTCTAACACGCTGGCGCGTTCTCAGACATTACTGCAGGGTATTACCGCCGCTTTCTCAGTCTTTGATCGCTCTCAGTATAACGGTCTAGAATTTAAGTACACACAGGACGTGGACGCGCTGGTCACCTCGTATCTAATGAGATTTTTCCCTCAGTCTATTAAGAACAATGTTCTTAATAGCGTTGAGCTAGCGTCAATCTTTCATTTGCCCAGCCAAAAAGACATCCCGACATCACAGGTGGTGCGTCAAGCTACTAAGCAGGTTGATGGCCCGACTGAATTGATGACAGAAGGTCTTTTGATAGGTGTTAACGAGTACAGGGGTGTAAAAAAACCTATTAGGCTTAGTACTAACGATCGTCGTCGCCACATGTATTTTATTGGCCAGACTGGTACCGGTAAATCGGTCTTGTTGGAGAATTTGGCTTACCAGGACATGCTGGCGGGCCGTGGTTTTGCTTTTATCGATCCGCATGGCGACTCAGTAGAAAAGCTTCTCGGAATGATTCCACGTGAACGAGTCGAGGATGTGATTTACTTCAATCCTAGCGATATTGAACGCCCAATTGGCCTTAACTTGTTTGAATTTGAGACAAATGATCAAAGAGACTTTTTAATTCAAGAGGGGATTCAGATGTTATATCGCCTATATGACCCGGGTCATACCGGAATCGTTGGCCCCAGATTTGAGCATTGGTTTCGCAATGCTGCTATGACCATCATGTCAGACCCTAGTGGTGCGACGTTTATCGATATTCCGCAGGTATTTAATGATCAAGCTTTTGCGGACTATAAGCTAAAATTCGTCAAAGACCAGACGGTCTTGGACTTTTGGAATAAGGAAATGGCGCAAACCACTGAATCGTCAAAGTCTGACGTGCTTGGCTGGTTTGCATCTAAGTTTGGAGCCTTCTTGTCTAATGAAATGATGCGCAATATTCTGGGCCAAACCAAATCCGGTTTTGACATTAAGAGAATTATGAATGAAGGCAAAATACTTCTGGTTAATCTATCAAAGGGGAAAACTGGCGAACTCAACTCAATGTTGCTCGGCATGATATTTGTTATGAAGTTTCAGGTGGCAGCCATGGCCAGAGCTTCAATGCCAGAGGACCAGCGCAAGGATTTTTGTCTTTATGTCGACGAGTTTCAAAACTTTGCCACTGATAGTTTTGAGTCAATCCTGTCGGAAGCTCGTAAGTACCGGCTTAATATAATTGTAGCCAATCAGTTTATGACTCAGCTAACTGATAAGATTCGCGAGGCAATTATCGGTAACGTTGGTACTATGGTCGCTGGCAGAGTAGGTGTGACTGATGCTGAACTGTTAGTTAAGAAGTTCTCGCCAACTTTTGATGCTGAAGATTTAACTAAGCTCCCTAACTACCAAACTATAACATCAGTATTGATCAATAACGTGCCATCAGCTCCGTTCAGCATGAACCTAATCCCATCAATGGGAACGTCTGACCCCAGACTGTGTGATGCCGTCAAACAGCTTTCTCGTACTAATTACGGACAGGATAGGCATTCGGTTGGTCGTGATATCCAGCAGAGGTTATCGGCTGGTGATCGACAGCGTGCGGCTAATAATCGAGCTAATATAGCACAGGAGATGCAGCAATTAAATTCAGGCGGCAAGGGCTTTCTAGATGACTGGTTGGAGCGTCGTAAGCAACTAAATAGTTCGCCATCTAAGCAGAATGCTGGCACCACCAGCACCTCGTCTAATGTTGATAAAGATACAACGATACAGAGAGAAGGTAGTAATAAATACAACGAAATTGTGACGTCGGCTGACCTTGATGGCGACGTCAAAGTGTCTCAAAAAACCGTTAGCCCAGGCGAAATCAATTTTAGAACTGGGTCTAGTGACGAGGCTGTGGCGGTTGATTTGCGTCATGGCAAGAGCTAGTTAACCACTCTAAATACATTCTTAGTGCTAGAAAGAAATGCTATTTTTTATTGCTGAATATAGTTGCTATATTACTAATCACCCAGCTCAAAATCCATATGGTCATAATCACTACTGGGCTGGGGTATAGGCTTGTTCTCAGAAGGGTGTACGTAGCATAAATTAATGATCCTATAATTGTAATGCTAGTACTAAGCTTTGTGGCGGATGACCTGATCAAGGTATTGTTAATGAGGTGAGATAGATTTGTAACAAATTTAGAGTGCAGCACGGCCTCGTTGATGCTGTCTATTGCGCCCAGATCCCCCTCAATTAGACCAATTATCTCACGATACCCAGTGTTTAATTGCTGTCCAGAGAGCGACTTACTGAAGCCAACTCTCTTTATGTTTTGTCCACCAAGATCAAAGTATTTGGATTGTGAGATTGCTAGCTTTCCGAGCGACAAATCCCGTTTGTCGACTTTTTTCTTTGTCAGGAAGTCGTTGACAATGTTGTTGCTCTTACTCATAAAGCAACCTCGCCGCTATTGATCTCCCTACGGATTAATCGCGTTTCCTTAATGGCGAGCTTAAGCTCGGTCCGAAGTGTGAGTTTTATTACCAGGACCGCCGTGGCTATAATTATGATTATGGTATAGCAGGCGTCTTCGATTCTACCGTCAATTAACTTAATTTGAGCCAGCTTCAGCTTAGGACATTCGGCCGGTATGCTGATCTTGTTGCCAAAACGCATTTCAACCAAGCAGCGGTCGTTTCTGTCGCTCAGTGTTGCGCCAAAGCTATTAAGGCTCTGAAACTTTAACGTAGTTTGGATTGACTCGCCCGGCATTAATTCGTCAATAAACCACGCAATAGAATCTTTTTCGACACTTACAGAATTTTCCGCAATGGATATGGGGGTGAGGTAGTTGGTTGTCTTGGACAAATCAACAAACAGCTTGCCGGTAAAAGCTTTCTTGGTGTCGTTTGTTGCTGACAGTACAAAACTGATTGCCTGACTGGGCTTAATCTGGTGGGTGTGCCGTTCTAGATCAATCGTTTTGATAATGTCGCTAATTTGATAATCAGTAGATTCTTTTTCTATTGTGTGTTCGTTGATGTTTGGGCGACCAAGCCAGAGAACCGTTGTCATCGCTATGAGTATAGATAACAACAATATAGACCAATTAGTGTCCCTTAGGTCTTTTTTGTTTTTCCTATCTAGCTCACTTAGTTTCCATAGCATTGCTGGGCTATAAGCCAAGTAAGAAATTATTTTACGAAACACCACCAACTCCCGTAATCATAATAGGTAAATTCTAGCACAAAATACTTAAGTTTATAAGTTGGCTTGCGAAAAAAGGCAAAACGATTTAAAATAACCAGGTGTAATAAAAGATACTTCAGTGAGGAAAGATGCGTAAAGACACAAACGATGGCTCTTACGGTGCGGCTCAAATTCAGATTCTTGAAGGACTCGATGCGGTTCGTAAGCGCCCCGGTATGTACATTGGTGGCACCGGCTACGATGGTGTTCATCATTTAATTAAGGAAATTGCCGACAACTCAATTGACGAAGCCATAGCCGGCTATGCCGATGAGGTCAAGGTTATACTCCAAGCAGATGGCGGAGTGAAGGTTATAGATGATGGTCGCGGTATTCCGACTGATATCCACCCGAAGACTGGCAAGTCGGCCCTAGAAACAGTTCTGACAGTCTTGCATGCTGGTGGCAAATTTGGCGGTGGTGGCTACAAAGTGTCCTCCGGTCTTCATGGTGTCGGCTCTAGTGTGGTTAATGCTCTATCTAGCAAGATGGTGGCAGAGATTAGTCAAAAAGGTAAGGTTTTTCGTCAAGAATATGCCAAGGGTCGTCCAGTTACTGAACTTGAGGTGGTCGGCAAATCATACGATACCGGTACATCAATTACTTTTTATCCAGATCCAGAAATATTTGAAACAATCGAATTTGACTATGCTTGGGTGGTGCGCTATATTCGCCAGCAAGCCTACTTAACTAAAGGAGTAAAACTTACAGTTGTAGACGAGCGTAATAGCAACCAGAGGAAGTCTTATTATTTCGAAGGCGGCATTAAGAGCTATGTAAAGAACCTTAATCGCGGTAAGGACCCCTTAACTGACGATGTTTTTTATGTTGAGAAAGAAATCAAAGGAGCGCTAGTTGAAATAGCGGTACAGTATAACGAGACATTTAATGAGAATGTTCAGGCTTTTGCGAATAATGTTTTAAATGCTGATGGCGGCACTCATGTAATTGGATTCCGTGCTGCTTTAACCAGAACAATTAATGATTACGCGCGTAAAAGTGGCCTTGTTAAAGAAAAGGACGAGAACCTAACTGGTGATGATGTTAGAGAGGGATTGACAGCAGTTGTCCTGGTTAAATTAACTGATCCGCAATTTGAGGGTCAGACTAAAAATAAACTAGGTAATCCAGAAGTTCGCAGTTATGTTGATCAAGTGATGAGCGAGGCTTTTGGTTATTTCTTGGAGGAGAATCCAGCTGCTGCCAAGGCAATCATTAACAAGTCTGTTGTAGCTGCTCGGGCACGCAAAGCTGCTCGGGCTGCTCGTGATAATGTTATCCGTAAAGGCGCACTTGATGGCCTGAATTTGCCTGGCAAGTTGGCTGACTGTTCAAGCAAGGATCCAAGTGAATGCGAACTGTATATCGTTGAGGGTGACTCGGCTGGCGGTTCGGCTAAATCTGGGCGTGATAATCGCACTCAAGCAATTTTGCCGTTACGTGGTAAGGTGCTAAATGTTGAGCGGGCTCGCATGGACCGTATGTTAAATAATAATGAGATTGTTAGCCTGATTCGTGGCATGGGTGTTGGGATTGGCGAGCAGTTTGATTTATCTGGTTTGCGCTACGACCGAATTATTATTATGACTGATGCTGACGTTGACGGAAGTCATATCGCAACTTTGTTAATGACCTTCTTTTTCCGATATATGCGCCCAGTGGTAGAGAATGGCCATATATATTTAGCTAAGCCTCCACTGTATATGATTCGAACTGGAAAGAGCTCAAAAATTTATGCCTACAGTGACGATGAGCGCGATCAAATCATTGAGAACCTAATCGAAGATCGCAAGTCGCGTGGTATAAATGTTGATGAGAATGACGATCGCTTAAAACAAGCGGGTATTACAATGTTGCAGCGCTACAAGGGTCTCGGTGAGATGGATGCTGTTCAGTTGTGGGAAACCACTATGAATCCTGAAAATCGAGTTCTGGTGCAATTAAAGATTGAAGACGTGGAGCGAGCTGATGCGATTTTCTCTAAGTTGATGGGTAACGAACCTCAATTGAGAAAAACATTTATTCAAGCTCGTGCAAGCGAAATGAATTTGGAGGACTTAGATGTCTAATATAAAAGGGGAGAATCCAGAAATGTCAGAAGATAAGAAGGATATGTTGACAAACGAATCTACTCCTATGCCGGATCATTCTAGGGTGGTAGAAACTCGCACCGTTGAGAATGTTATGCAAGATAATTTTGCTCGATACTCTCTAAGTGTCATTATTGACCGCGCTTTACCAGATGTGCGTGATGGTTTGAAGCCAGTCCATCGACGCATTCTCTATAGTATGGACCGTAACGGCTGGCGCTATGGCACCAAGTATACAAAGTCGGCTCGTATTACTGGTGATGTTATGGGTAAATATCACCCACACGGTGACGTGGCAATTTACGACGCCATGGTGCGTTTAGCTCAGGACTGGACGATGCGCTATCCGTTGGTTGATGGCCAGGGTAACTTTGGGTCAATGGACGGCGATCCACCAGCTGCGGCTCGCTACACCGAGGCTCGTATGAGTAAAATCGGCGCTGAGCTGTTGGTTGATCTGGATAAAGACACCGTTGATTTTAAAGATAACTACGACGGATCAGAGCGCGAGCCACTAGTTTTGCCCGCCAAGCTGCCAAACCTGCTGTTAAATGGCCAGGTTGGTATCGCGGTTGGTATGGCGACTAGTATCCCAACTCACAACTTGTCGGAGATTGTTGATGCAACAGTTGCATTAATCGACAAGCCAGATTCGACCGTTGACGAATTGATGAAATTCGTTGAGGGCCCAGATTTTCCGACCGGTGGTGTAGTTTATGGTGGCGCACCGATGCGCCAAGCGTACTTAACTGGTCGTGGTAGCGTTACTGTTCGTGCGGTGGCAAATATTGAAGAGACTAAGCGTGGCCGGCACCAGATCGTTGTGACTGAGATGCCATACACGATTAATAAAGCGACGTTAATTGAGAAAATCGCTGACTTAGTTAAAGAAAAGAAACTTACCACCATTAGTGACCTTCGAGATGAAAGCGCCAGGGGCAATGTACGTATTGTGATTGAACTCAAGAAAGACGCATACCCAAAGAAGGTTCTAAATCAGCTGTTTAAATTAACACAGCTACAAACAAAGTTTCACTACAATATGTTAGCAGTGGTTGATGGTATACAGCCTAAGGTTTTAGGTTTGGTTGATATTCTTGAGGAATATATTAAACATCGTAAGGTTGTAGTTCGTCGCAAGACCGAGTTTGAGCTTAAACAAGCTAGAGATAGAGCCCACATCTTAGAAGGCTTGAAAACTGCGCTTGATCATATCGACGAGGTGATTAAGACGATTCGAGCCAGTAAGAATGATGAAGAGACCGAAAAAAACCTGATGGAACGGTTTAAGCTGACGTCGATTCAAGCCAAGGCTATTATGGCAATGCAGTTGCGTCGTCTAAACGCCTTGAATCGTCAGACGATCGAAGATGAGTTGGCTGAACTGATTAAGCAGATCGCTTTATATGAGCACATCCTGGCTAATGAGTCAGAGATTATGCGAATTATCAAGGAAGACTTGTTGGAGCTAAAAGAGAAATATGGTGATGAGCGTCGTTCTAAGATTATCAATCACGAGTTAGGTAAGTTCACTGATGAAGAGCTGATTCCAGAAGAGCAGTCGGCTATTATCTTAACGAGTGAGAATTATATTAAGCGCACCCTAATGGCTGACTATCGTCGCCAAAACCGTGGTGGCAAGGGTAGGCGTGGTATGACCACTAAAGAAGAAGATGTGATTGATTTGATTGTGCCAGCCAGTACCCACGACTTCTTGTCGTTCTTTACTAACAAGGGTCGCGTCTTTAGACTAAAGGCGTTTGAGGTCCCGGCTGCCGGCTTAACAGCCAAGGGTACTGCGGCGGTTAACTTATTACAACTTCAGCCTGATGAGAAAATTACATCAATTATTCGGTTTAGTAAGGATGATTCAGATGACGGATACCTCTTTATGTGTACCATCAAGGGTACGGTTAAAAAGACCGCTATTAGTAACTACGCCAACGTTCGTTCCAGTGGCTTAATAGCCATAAAGCTTGATGATGGCGATGAGCTGCGATGGATTAAGCCAACCGCTGGCGATAGTGATGTAATTATCTCAACATCTGCTGGTCAGGCGGTGCGGTTTAATGAAAAGGATGTTCGTCCAATGGGGCGTTCGGCGCGAGGAGTTCGTGGAGTGAGGTTGCGACCAAAAGATGTGGTTGTGGGCATGGATGTCATAACTGATAAGACTGAGAAAATACTAGCAGTGAGTGAGAATGGCTATGGCAAGATGACTAAAGTAGCTAATTTCCCAACTCACAAGCGCGGAGGGGTTGGCATAAAGTTAGCTGCTGTAACGGCAAAAACTGGTCCGATTTTGACTGCACGAGCAATTACTGATGAATATGACGAGATCTTGATGATATCCAATAAAGGCCAGGCAATTCGAGTTGGCCTAAACGATGTTCCAACTCTTGGCCGAACTACTCAAGGTGTTAGGTTAATGCGGCTTAACCAGTCAGACAAAGTAGCTTCAATTGGCTTGATCGAGAAGGATGAGCCAGAAGAATCGGGAGAGTCCGTGGGAAAACCCTCTAAGTCAAAAGTTGTAAGCAAGAAGTAAATGAGTAGCTGGGCATACCTAACGGCTATGGCGATAGCGATGCTTATTAGCAAATCTATTAAGCTCGCCGTAGCAATATTTCGTCGTGAAGACTTCTCGATTAAGATCTTCACAAGAGATGGTGATATGCCTAGCGACCATAGCGTCATAGTATCGGCCTTAACTGCCATGATTGGTTTAATAAACAGCCTTGATAGTACTGTCTTTGCCATTAGTTTGTGCTTGTCGTTAGTGGTAGTTCATGACGCAATGAACGTTCGACTGTCTTCTGGCAGCCAGGGATTAGCGTTGAATAAACTCCTGGCCAAGAATCGTCAAGATGGTGTTGATGTTGTTCTTGGGCATGAGCCAGCAGAGGTTTATATGGGAATATTGGTTGGTTTGTTGGCTGCGATTATAACTTTTCTGCTTTTTTAACAAAATGTTGTTGACATTTGTTTAAAAGTGCGATAAAATGCATCTCAGTCTTTGAATCGTTGCGAGTTTTCAAGAGGCCAAGACCGATTGATAACTTTAGGTTTTAAAGAAATACATTAACAATTTATTTGTGCAATTTTATCGTCAGTAGTCTATTTATAGACAGCATTTCGTAGGGAATGCGTCTTTTATGGAGAGTTTGATCCTGGCTCAGGATGAACGCTGGCGGCGTGCCTAACACATGCAAGTCGAGCGGTAACGGGTTCTCACTAAGCTTTTGATTCTATCGAAGGTTTGGTGAGAATGCCGACGAGCGGCGGACGGCTGAGTAACACGTGGGAATGTACCCCAGAGTGAGGGATAACCACCCGAAAGGATGGCTAATACCGCATACGATCTTTGGATTAAAGCTTTATGCGCTTTGGGAACAGCCTGCGTCGGATTAGATAGTTGGTGAGGTAAAGGCTCACCAAGTCGACGATCCGTAACTGGTTTGAGAGGATGATCAGTCAGACTGGAACTGAGATACGGTCCAGACTCCTACGGGAGGCAGCAGTGAGGAATCTTTCACAATGGGGGAAACCCTGATGGAGCAACGCCGCGTGCAGGACGAAGGCCTTCGGGTCGTAAACTGCTTTTATTTATGATGAATTTGACAGTAATAAATGAATAAGGATCGGCTAACTACGTGCCAGCAGCCGCGGTCATACGTAGGATCCAAGCGTTATTCGGAGTGACTGGGCGTAAAGAGTTGCGTAGGTGGTTTGTTAAGTGGGTGGTTAAAGCTGGTGGCTCAACCATACAGATTGTTATCCAAACTGACAAACTAGAGAGTAGTAGAGGTAACTGGAATTTCTAGTGTAGGAGTGAAATCCGTAGATATTAGAAGGAACACCAATGGCGTAGGCAGGTTACTGGACTATTTCTGACACTAAGGCACGAAAGCGTGGGGAGCGAACGGGATTAGATACCCCGGTAGTCCACGCCCTAAACGATGGATACTAGTTGTTTGAGGTATCGACCCCTCAAGTAACGAAGCTAACGCGTTAAGTATCCCGCCTGTGGAGTACGATCGCAAGATTAAAACATAAAGGAATTGACGGGGACCCGCACAAGCGGTGGATCATGTTCTTTAATTCGATGCTAAACGAGAAACCTTACCAGGGCTTGACATCTCGAGAAGGCCTCCGAAAGGAGACTGTGCCTTTTAGGAACTCGATGACAGGTGATGCATGGCCGTCGTCAGCTCGTGTCGTGAGATGTTTGGTTAAGTCCATCAACGAGCGCAACCCTTGCAAGTAGTTGTATTTTTCTACTTGGACTGCCTCGGTAACGAGGAGGAAGGAGGGGACGATGTCAGGTCATTATTTCCCTTACGTCCTGGGCTAGAAACGTGATACAATGGTCGGTACAATGTGCTGCTAAATCGCGAGATCATGCAAATCACATCAAAACCGATCCCAGTTCGGACTGGAGGCTGAAACTCGCCTCCACGAAGTCGGAATCGCTAGTAATCGCAAATCAGCAAGTTGCGGTGAATACGTTCCCGGGTCTTGTACACACCGCCCGTCAAACCATGAAAGTGGCCAACACCCAAAATCCGCTTCGGCGGCCTAAGGTGGGGGACATGATTGGGGTTAAGTCGTAACAAGGTATCCGTACCGGAAGGTGCGGATGGATTACCTCCTTTCTAGGGAGAATTACTAGGCTGCCTTTCTCATAAGGCAAGCTAGGTCGGTCTCGGTTGTTATAATGAGCTTATATAACAACGAACCTCGGTTCAAAACGAGACATACGAGCTCACAACAAAGTTACAAAACATAGACGAAGACGAAAAATTGCACAAATAAGTTGTTAAGAAATAAAAACAGCCCATTGGGCTGTTTTGTATTTAGCCGGTCTAGTTATTTTCCGAAAATCGGCCCAAAAATCAGATTCAAGAAAACAGTGTGGAGACTAAACATGAAGACAAAGCCAATGACGCAGACAATTATTCCCCACAATTTAACCTTTTCGTAGCCAGCGGCCCCGCCCATAAAGCTATGGGAGATTTGCTGGTAACGACCAATCATAACGGCTCCGACTGCTATTATTATCAGGCCGATAAAAAAATTCATCCAATTAAATTCCATAAATAAAGTATAGCAGAGTTTTTGTAATAAGCTTGAAAAAATATTTAAACTAGGGTAGAATGCGACAGGTAAATATGGGGCAATAGCTCAGCTGGCTAGAGCGCCTGCTTTGCAAGCAGGAGGTCCAGGGTTCAAATCCCTGTTGCTCCACCATATTTTATGATAATATAATAAGATATGGGCGGCTAGCTCAGCTGGTTAGAGCGCGTCTCTGATAAGGACGAGGTCGAAGGTTCAAGTCCCTCGCCGCCCACCACATATATGATTGTTTAATAAAGAATCTCCTACTACGGAGGTTTTTTGTTTGATAAACAATAAATGGTCGTTAAAATTCTAAAAAAGTCTTGACATTTGTTTTTTTTATCTGTATAATGGGCTATCAGTTAAGCTAAAGTTCTCCTTGAACCTCTGGCGAGCAAATTTAAAAAGTTCGTTCGGGGTTTGAATCGTTTCAAAAGAAAGTCTAAAAATAGGCTTTACAATTCGAAAACCGAGTGATAAAATTAATTCTGATTTTCGAGAACAGATCGGGGTTGTAAAAATAACCACAACCGTAATGTGTTCTGGAGAAAAGGGAATACGGCAGTTTAACAATTTGGTTTAAGTAAATGACAATTTGACGACGGCGAAGGTTGGTAACTACCAATCACTAGTTGAAGTCAATGCATAAAAAGGTACTCAAGGGCGCACAAAGGATGCCTTGACGTATATTACCGATGAAGGACGTGGAAGACTGCGATAAGTCTTGGGGAGCTGTCATCAAGCTTTGATCCAAGAAAGTCCTAATGGGGAAACCCGGCATGAGTTATGTCATGTCACCTTTAACTGAATACATAGGTTATTGAGAGGGAACCGGCTGAACTGAAACATCTTAGTAGGCTGAGGAATAAAAAGTAAATAACGATTTTCGGAGTAGTGGCGAGCGAAACGGAAATAGTCCAAACCTTTTAAGTTTTCGTCTGTTAACTCAGACGAATAAGCTGATAGGCGAATGCTTAATAGGGGTTGTGAGACATTTGATTTCAAGTCAGTCGACTCGACTTTCGAGTCGAATCAGCTGATTTGTAGCTACTGGCTATCACTGGTAGTGTAAGGTAAGAAATCTTGGTTGCTAGCGGAATGAGTTTGAAAACTCAACCATAGAGCGTGAGAGTCGCGTATGCGAAAGCACCAAGACCTTATTTCAAATTATCTCGAGTAGGACGGGGCACGAGAAACCCTGTCTGAACCCGGCTGGACCACCAGCCAAGACTAAATATAATATACGATCGATAGTGAACAAGTACAGCGATGGAAAGGTGAAAAGAACCCTGGGAAGGGAGTGAAATAGAGCCTGAAATTGTGTGCCTACAAAGTGTCGGAGTCCCGCCTCGGCGGGATGACGGCGTGCTTTTTGTAGAACGATCCAGCGAGTTAATTTTATCAGCGAGGTTAAGTCAATTGACGGAGCCACAGTGAAAGCGAGCCTGAATAGGGCGATATAGTTGATAGGATTAGACCCGAAACCGGGTGACCTAACCATGAGCAGGCTGAAGCTGCGGTAACACGCAGTGGAGGGCCGAACCAAGACACGCAGTAAAGTGTTTGGACGACTTGTGGTTAGCGGAGAAATTCCAATCGAACTCGGAGATAGCTGGTTCTCCTCGAAATAGCTTTAGGGCTAGCGTTATGTATTAGCAATTGGGGGTAGAGCTCTGTCAAGGTCAGGGGTCCGCAAGGATACCCACCCTTAACAAACTACGAATACCAATTGTGGAAGCATGGCAGTCAGAACGTCGGGGCTAAGCTCGGCGCTCAAAAGGAAAACAGTCCGGACCATCATCTAAGGTCCCTAAATAATACTAAGTGGGAAACAAAGTAAGATTTCTTAAACAGCTAGGATGTTGGCTTAGAAGCAGCCATTCATTTAAAGAGTGCGTAACAGCTCACTAGTCGAGAGATTTTGCGTGGAAAATGTAACGGGGCTAAGTATTATACCGAAGATATGGGTTGTAATTTAAGATTCGTCTTAGATTGCAGCGGTAGAGGAGCGTTCCTATTGCGGTGAAGCAGTATTGGAAAGTATTGTGGAGCGGTAGGAAGTGAGAATGCTGGAATGAGTAACCATAAGATAGGTGAGAATCCTATCGGCCGTAAGAGCAAGGTTTCCAGAGCGACAGTAATTGGCTCTGGGTTAGTCGGTCCTAAGCCCAGGCGTATAGCGTAGGCGATGGACATCAGGTTAATAATCCTGAACTAGTTTTACTTTGTTTAGTGTTTACAGCGAGGCAGTCAGAGCGGATTCATGGTATGTATCCGTCCAAGCTCGATCGGAAGGTCGAGTGAGTGAAAGTTGTTCTTCGGAGCGACGATTCTGGTGAGAGCGCTGGCTAGAAAAGCACTAAACGTGTGAGTAAATCTACCCGTACCGCAAACCAACACAGGTGCTCGAGTCGAGAAGACTAATGGCTTACGAGAGAACCTTCGCTAAGGAACTCGGCAAAATAGCGACCGTAACTTCGGAATAAGGTCCGCCTCCACATTAGTGGATATGAGCCGCGTAAGTTAGCAAAGTATGGTTAAAAGATACCTTTTAATTTCAAAAGATTCATTTTACTGAGACAAAGCTTCTTATGCGAGAACTCACATCTAGTAATGTGGAGGCCTCAGCAAAAGAGCCCAAGCAACTGTTTATCAAAAACACAGGTCCCTGCTAACTCGAAAGAGGATGTATAGGGGCTGACGCCTGCCCAATGCTGGAAGGTCAAGGGGAGCGCTTCACGGCGCGAACTGAAGCCCTAGTGAATGGCGGCGGTAACTATAACCGTCCTAAGGTAGCGAAATTCCTTGTCAGGTAAGTTCTGACCCGCACGAATGGCG
>CAZVBM010000004.1:0-48601 GCA_964625885.1 uncultured Candidatus Saccharibacteria bacterium
TTCGGCCAGACCGCCAAAAACTCAACCTCATTATCAAAGCGCTTTTTCAGCCGCTCCAACCAAACCTCGTAAGATGGCGGCAAGACAAACAACGCCACCGAATTGACCGCCATGTTTTTATATTCCATGACACCCTGCACATCGACATCAGCAATTGGTGTTTTAGAAGCCATCACCGCCTTTTGGTACTCCGCCACACTCGAGCCGTAAATCGTAGTGCCGTGCACCAACTTAACTTCGATGAATTCTTGTTGCTCAATCATCTGCCGCGCCCGCTCATCACTCAAAAAATAATAATCAATACCATCCCGCTCCATCACACCATCGTTATCACGTGGCGGACGAGTCGTGCAGGTAATCAAATCGTGATAGCCACCAGTAGTAAGTAGTTGGTTGATAATGGTGTTTTTGCCAGCGCCTGACACGCCAACAAATAAAACCGGCGGATTTGTTTCAACCAATCGCCTAACTTCTAGCGTTGGTTGATATTCTTTAACCAATTGTTCCATGTCTAACATATTACTAGTATTTTAACAGATTTATAGCTTCGCTTAACAGACCGCTATAAGTTACTCATTAGCAAGTTGTCAGCTATCGCATAAGTCGACTATAAGCATCCCAAAAAAATGACGGTCAGACTTCGTCTTGCTTAAACACAAACAGGTAAACTAATGTCGGTTCAAAATCATTTTTTATAATAAAATTAAGCAACAAGCCACAGGTTCGTCCACTACAACAACTTGTGCTATAATGCAAGCTAGTGATTTGCTAATAAGTAGAAATTAGTTCTTTGAAAGGAAGTGGTTTGTTTGAAAAAAGTTTTAGCCCTAAGTTTATTGATGCTGATGCTGCTGTCTTTAGCAACCATAGCCCAAGCCGAGAGCGGGACCATCTATGACTTTACGCCATATAACATCGTTGGAATGTGGGTCGAGGTCAGTGGCGGAACGTCTGGTTGGGCAACCCTTACGCAAACGAGCGTAAACGTCTATGATTGGTACTTTGATGCCCAAGGAAAAGAATGGCGTGCCCACGTGGGTATAGGAGGAACGCCCCAAAACTGGATGCGAAATGAAAAAACAAACTGGGTTTGGGGAAGTAAAGACATAGAAATTCATTGGAGCGGAATGTCATATGCCCCAGTGACGATTCGAACCTACTAAAATAACCACAGCAAATCACAGACCCTAGGCATGATTAAAAACTGCCTAATCGCTAATTTATAATAGGAAGGTACGCTTATGAAATCAACAAAACAGAACAAAGACAATACCAGGGTTTATAAATCTATACTACTAACACTATTGGTACTTAACTTATTATTTACAGCTTTTTTAACCTATAGATTTTATAATTTTGTCAGGACAACCGAGCTGGGCGGCACTTTAACGATTAGGCGACTCTACAAACTAGAACAAGCGACTGGCACACCTAGCCCAACCGTAGACGAAATCAATAGCCTCAATAAATGTAAAAGGACGAATTCGTTCTTCGAGCTCCAGCCGATATATACCTGCTCTGACTAGATACAAATTAAAAGCGCGCCCTTTGGTCACGCTTTTTAGGTTGAGTTTCCATATTAGTCGCGCTTGAGCATAACCATAAAAGCTTCGGACGGAATATCAACTTTACCGAAGCGTTTCATGCGCTTTTTGCCCTTGGCTTGTTTGGCCCATAACTTTTTCTTTCGTGAAACATCACCGCCATACAAGTAGCCCGTCACGTCTTTGCGAAAAGCCTTGAGGTCTTCGCGGGCAATAAATTTCCCACCAATCGCCGCCTGCAAAGTCACTTCGAAGTTCTGGCGCGGAATCACATCTTTAAGTTTTTTCACTAGTTCACGGCCGATGCCATCGGCTTCTGAGCGGTGCACCATGAGACTCAGTGCATCGACAATTTCACCGGCTACATAAAAGTCCAGTCGAACTAAATCGTGCTCTTCGTATTTATCAAATTCGTAACTAAAACTGGCATAACCGCTAGTACGAGATTTTAATTGATCAAAAAAGTCGGTTAATAAATTGGCTAGTGGCGCGCGGAAAGATATCAAAGCGCGCTCGTCGATATAGCTGATGTTGGTTTGAAAACCACGTTTACTAATAATAAGTTCAATCACCGTACCGACGGCGTCTTTGGGCGCAATAGCCTCACCCATCACCCACGGCTCGCGAATTAAGGCGATTTTCGACATCTCTGGCAGGTCAGACGCCACGCGCACGCTCACTTCTTCACCCGAAGTTAGCACCACCTGATAATCAGTCGATGGATTAGTCACCACCAAATCTAAGTTATACTCACGCTCTAAGCGTTCTCGGATAATATCCATGTGAAGCAGGCCCAAGAAACCAATTCGTACACCAAAGCCTAGCACTGGTGAATTTTCCGGTTGATAGTCCAGTGCCGAGTCACTCAGAGCGATTTTAGCCACTGCGTCTTTCAAGACCTGGTAATCTTCGTTAGAAACCGGGAAAAATCCTGCATAAACAAATGGCTTAATCCTTTTGTAACCCGGTAGTGGCGAGGTTGCCATGGCCGACTTTGAACTAGTAACCGTATCACCCACCCTAGCTTCGGAAGTTGATTTAAAATTCGTCACGATATAACCAATCTCACCGGCCTCTAGCTGCTTAACAGACTGCATACTCGGTTTGAGTCGTCCAACTTCTAGCGCAATGCCGTCAGCCTTGGTCATTAGCATCTGAATTGCCTCATCACGACTCAAGCGACCATCAATCATCCGCACATATAGCACCACACCACGATAATCGTCGTAGTAGGAATCGAAGATCAAAGCCCGAGTTGGTGCTTCTAAATCACCCTCTGGTGCGGGGATTTTAGCCACCACTTGATCAAGCAGTTCCGGCACGCCTTCGCCAGTTTTGGCGGAAATGCGTAAAATGTCTGATTTATCACAACCTAGGATCTCAATAATCTCACGACTGACTCGCTCTGGGTCGGCAGCTGGTAAATCAATTTTATTTAAAACTGGAATGATAGTCAGACCAGCATCGATTGCTAGATAAATATTCGTCAGCGTCTGTGCCTGCACACCCTGCGAGGCGTCGACCACCAAAATCGCGCCCTCACAAGCCGCCAGCGAACGCGATACTTCGTAGGTAAAATCGACGTGACCTGGTGTATCAATTAAATTAAGTTCGTAGTCATTGTACTGCATCGTTACCGGAGTTAATTTGATAGTTATTCCTCGCTCGCGCTCCAACTCCATCGAATCGAGCAGCTGCGATTTCATCTCACGCTGCGAAACCGTTTCTGTCAGCTCCATCATCCGGTCAGCTAGCGTACTCTTGCCATGATCAATATGTGCGATGATGCAAAAGTTGCGAATTTTTTCAAAACTAGCCACGCTTGGCTCCGTCTTTATTAACTACATTAGAACGAAGTAATAGTGATTTAACGCGTCGTATGATGGCACGCGCCTCGTCCATCTTGAGTAGGTATGACAATAGCAGGTAGAGGCCTAGCGAAACTAATGATATAAAAGCGAACTTCGGAAAGACACTAAAGAAGCTGTTGTCTTCGCGGGTTAGCGGAATTAAAATCACCAAAGTATAAGTCACCACCGCCACCACAAATGAAATCGCCATAGTTTTAATAAACGAAATCACAAAATCACGATCGATTAAGCCGCGGTTTTGCTTAACTAAGACGAAGAACAAAATACCCGATTCGACAATTGCGCTAATCGTTTGTGCAATTGCCAACGCCTCCACCCCCATGCCCATTTTGCGAATAAAGAAAATTGCAAAAACGATATCTACCGCCATGGCAATGATTGAAGAAATTAACGGCGTCTTGGTATCTTGCTTGGCATAAAAAGTTCGCGCCAAAATATGATAGATAGCTCGACAAAAAATCGCAATCACTAAGTGACCGAGTAAGGTAGCAATCAGCGCGTTACCACTGTTTTTAATAAAACTAACGACATAACCACGCGTGAAGTAAGTGATTACTGACACTGGCGCAGCAATAAAAATAATGGCTTTTAGAACCTTTTGCACCTCTTGTTTGAACTGTCCAGTCTGGTCACGAGCCAACTTTTCAGTCATAGACGAGAAAGCCGCGTTAGAAATTGACACGCCTATCAAATTAATCGGCATATTATGCAGACCAAAAGCTTGGTTGTAAGAGCGAATCGTACCTGGCGCCATACCCGAAGCCAGGCGGGTTTCGACCAGCGATGTCATATAGTCAACGCCCTGATCCATTGAACGAGCTGGGAAAATCTTGAGAACTTTGCGAAAACCTTGGTTTTTCCAGTCAATTTGAAATTTGTAGTCAAAACCAAGGCCAATTACACCCAAAGCCGAAATCAAAAGTTGCATCATCGCACCAAGCAACACCCCCAGCGCCACGCCCATAATGCCGCCATCAAAAATCTGCCAGCCAAAAATGTTAATACCACTAGTAAAAAACAGTGTACCGATGATAATCCCAACGTTATAGAGCGCTGGCGCTATGGCGTAGAAGATATAGCGTCCAGTCGCTTGCTGTATGCTCGCCAGCACACCAGAAATCGAAAACAAAAACGGATTAATTGCAATCACACGCATCAGACTAGCCGCCAAAGCCCGACTAGCCTCTGGCAAATGCGGGCCTATGATATGATTAATAAGCGGTTCGGCAAAAATCATAATCAGTAGTGATATACCAGCACCGACTAAACTCATGAAATTAATCATGCTCGACGCCAGATCCCAAGCTCGCCGATCATCATTAGAACGACGATCTGCTCGGAGTTGATTAAATACCGGTATAAGTGTCACGCTCAGCGCGCCTGAAACTAAGATCGAAAACATAAAGTCTGGTATGATAAACGCTACTGTATAGGCGTCAATGCCAGTCGGGTAAGTATCGAGATAGTAACTGTTAAGCAACCGATCGCGAAACATGCCTAGTAAAGAAGTTAATAGTGTGGTAAACGCCAAAATCAAGGCCGCGTGTCTAGTTGACAGCTTCCGATTAGCAAGCGCAATAACTCGATTTTGACGTCGGGGCATATTTACTTACGCAGCTTTACCTCAGCTGGCAATTTAGCGTCTTTTAATATCTCCGCCACTTCCTCAGCCTCCAAAGTTTCCTTTTCCAGCAAAGTCCTTGCCAGAGTTTCAAGTAGCTTTTTGTTGGCCGTCAAGACCTTATAGGCTCGGTCAGCCGCCTCTTTCATGATTTTAGCCACCTCGGCATCAATCTTTTGAGCAGTAACTTCTGAGTAGCTGTTGCTAGCCGTCATCTTGTCAAAAATGATATTACTGCCATCTTCGTGAAAAACCTGATCACGTAGACCCTCGGCCATGCCTTGTTCAGTTACCATTTCACGCGCCAAAGCGGTGGCGGTCCTAAGATCCATACCAGCGCCAGTTGTAATACCATCATCACCGTAAATTAAACGCTCAGCTTGGCGTCCACCCATAGCGCGCGCCAAGATGTCTTTGTATTCGTAGACATTAGTATAGTGACGATCTTCTGGCGGAATAAACCAAGTAACACCACCGGTGGCGCCACGCGGGATGATAGTGACTTTATGCACCTCATCGCTATCTGGCAGAACTTGTCCCACTACCGCGTGGCCAGCCTCATGATAGGCCGTCAACTCACGCTCTTTATCATTCATGATTGAGTTCTTGCGCTCGGGACCAATCGCCACTTTTTCAAAGGCTTCGATCACGTCATCTTGAGTGATTTTCTTATGATCGCGACTAGCGGCGATAATAGCCGATTCGTTAGCGATATTAGCCAGGTCGGCGCCCGATGAGCCAGCGGTCTTGGCAGCCAGGGCATCTAGGTCAACATTATCTTCAGTCGGCTTATTCTTGAAGTGTACTTTGAGAATTGCTAAACGATCGCGCCTTTCTGGTAGATTAATCGTAACGCGACGATCAAAGCGACCCGGACGCAACAAAGCCGGGTCAAGCACATCAACTCGGTTGGTAGCAGCTAGAATAATCACATTAGCGCCCGTTTCAAAACCGTCCATCTCAACCAAAATCTGATTAAGAGTTTGTTCACGCTCATCGTGCCCGCCGCCCAAACCAGAACCGCGACGACGACCAACCGCGTCAATTTCATCAATAAATATAATCGCTGGAGCGTTTTTCTTAGCCTTGTCAAACAAGTCGCGTACGCGCGAAGCACCGACACCGACAAACATTTCCACAAATTCTGAACCAGAGATAGAGAAAAACGGTACGCTAGCCTCACCCGCTACGGCACGCGCTAGCATGGTCTTACCAGTACCTGGATTGCCAACTAGCAAAACACCCTTGGGGATTTTAGCGCCGAGCTTGCGGTATTTGTCTGGATTTTTTAGAAAATCCACCACCTCAGCCAAGTCTTGTTTAGCGTTGTCGTTGCCAGCGATATCCGAGAAATTAACTTTTTCTTGATCGCGCCCGTAAACCCGCGCCTTACTTTTACCAAAGCCCATAGCTTGGTTGTTTTGCCCCTGAGCTTGACGCATCATGTACGACAAAAAGGCTACCACGATTAGCATTGGGACGACCATAATTGCGATATCCCAGATCAGCGACCTAGTATTTGAAGCTGGTTTTTGCTCAATCGTCACCGGCGCGTCAGATTTTAAGCCCTGCTCGTGGATCGAACTAGCGCTGTCCTTAAAGGAAAACTCAGTCGGATTTTCTTGGTCCTTGGGTGTCACTAAAACACGGTTGTCTTGAATCTGCAATTTGCTAATCTCGCCATTATTGGCTCTGGCGATCACCTCAGAGATTGGTACCTCTTTAAGATTGCTGTCAGACAGGCTACTACCGATAATTAGTGCAAAGATTATCAGGATCGTCCAGAAGCCAATCGTCTTCCAGACACTCTGTGGTTGACGTGGCTTAGACATTTTAGGTTTTTTAGAGCTGTTTGAATCACTTTTTTTATACATCAATTTCCTTTCAGTTTTTATGCAGTCAATTTCGAGTTAAAATAGCTCCTTTTATTTTACTATTTTTTATCTGTTTTGACAATGAAAAAACGAATATTAAAAACTAGTTTGGCGCCAGCCGCCAACTGGTGAGTTTCGCCCGGCCGGGCGGTTTTAATCGCCAAAATCGCTCGCTCAAGTTGCGGACGGGTTAGTGACACGCCAGTGTGCCACTTCACCACAAAAGACAGTACCTCCTGTGCCAAATTGTCTTCGGCCATGATAAAGCGATAGCGCCCATAGCGCCCCGACTGATTAATCATCCTAGCTAAAATTCGATCAATCGCTTGACGTAGATAGGCTTGGCGCTCAAACAACTCAAACAACATTTCTTTAGTGCCAACTGGCAAGTCTTGCATTTGTTGACGCAGAGTGTTGCGTAGATAAATCGGCTGATGATTGGTTTCATCCTCGCGCCACCCTAGCTTGTTGTCTAGGGCATACTGCACAATCTGGGCTTTCGTCCAGGTGATTAACGGGCGATAGATATCTGGTGCGCCCATCACCGCTAGGCCTCGCCAACCAGTGCCGCGTTTGAAATTAATGGCGATTGATTCCAGCACGTCGTCAGCATGGTGCGCCGTGCAGATTAACCCTCTTCTCTCGCGCGCCACTGTGCGCAAGAACCGATAGCGCGCCTGCCTGGCCTGATCTTCGCTAGCCAAATTACCCAGTTCACCCGAGGCAATTTCGTACGGCAAACGATACTTTTTAGCTAGTTCACGCACAAATCTAGCATCGGCCCGCGAAGCCTCACCCCTGATGCCATGCTCAAAATGCGCCACTACTAAGTTGTCGTAGCGCTGAGCTAGCCAATCGAGCATCACCACCGAATCCACTCCGCCACTCACCGCCACAATTAGCGGTTCGGGGTTGGACTTTTTTGCCTGTTTCATCTCTTTAATCATAACCAGTTTGACGCCTTCTCGCAAGCGCCTGGATTTTTGGAATTTTACTAGCCCAAAAATCATTTTTTTAGTATAATCAAAACAGCTTATGCTTTTACCAGACGAGAGAATAAAAAAACTGGTGGATTTGTCTGATGAGCAGTTAGAGAGTCTACTTGAGGAGCAAAAAGGGAGTGGGAAATCTCTCCAGACTTTGGTTTTGGAAAAAAGCATTATTAGTGAAAAAGCTCTGACCGAAAAATACGCTGAAGCCATCGGCGTACCGTTTGTCACTATTGACCGGCGCGATGTCACCTCTGAGGCCCTCGGCAAAATACCCGAACCAGTTGCCCGCCAGTACAAGGCTGTGGTGTTTAGTGTCGACGAAGCAACCGGACAAATTGACCTAGCGGTTGATGACCCAGAAGATATTCAGGCTATTAGCTTCTTGCAAAAAGATTTGGGCTCAAAGCTCAAGCTTCACATTGCTACTAGTGCTAATATCTTAGAAATTTTAGATCTTTATCGTGGTGATGTCGGCGACAAACTGACGCACGTCATCAACATCCAGCGCGAAGATGAATCAAAACAAGGCGGTGAAGTCAACGAAGAAGATTTAACCGAAGATTCACCGATTGCCCAGACCGTAAACTTGATTTTGGAATACGCGATTAAATCCAGCGCCAGTGATATTCACATTGAACCACACGAAGAATTCGTGCAGATTCGCTACCGCATCGACGGTGTTTTACACGAGGTTAACCGCTTGCCGCGCAATGTCATCAATGCCTTAGTTTCACGTATTAAGATCTTGTCAAATTTGAAAATCGACGAACGTCGTGTGCCGCAAGACGGTCGTTTTAAGATCAATCTCGGCCCCAATCGCTACGCTTTTCGTGTCTCCACTCTGCCAGTCACCGACGGTGAGAAGGTCGTTATGCGTATTTTGAGCGAAAGCTCTGAACCGCTGACGCTGAAACAGCTCGGTATCTGGGGAAATTCGCTCAAGATCGTCAATAACGCTATTTATCAGCCCAACGGCATGATGCTAGTCACTGGTCCAACTGGTTCGGGTAAGTCTACCACCCTACACAGTGTTTTAAATATCTTAAATAGTCCAGAAGTTAACATCTCAACTATCGAGGATCCAGTAGAGTATCGTCTGGCTGGCGTTAATCAAACTCAGGTTAATTCCAAGGCCGGCATGACTTTTGCCTCTGGACTGCGCGCCCTACTCCGTCAAGATCCAAACATCATCATGGTTGGTGAGATCCGCGATGGCGAAACCGCCAACTTAGGCGTCCAGGCTGCCTTGACCGGACACATGGTCTTTTCCACCCTTCACACCAACGATGCCGCCACCTGTTTGCCACGTCTGCTTGATATGCAAATTGAACCGTTTTTGATCGCCTCAACCGTCAACGCCGTAATCGGCCAGCGCTTGGTGCGACGTCTGTGTAAAAGCTGCCGCGAGCGCGTTCCGGTTGATAGTAAGCTAGACGACCAACATAAAGTTATGCTAGAAGAAATCGCCACCGATCCAGCCAAATTGCATGAGCTGGAAAAGCAAGCTCTGGCAGATGGTGTCGGTGAATCGGTTGAAGAATTAGGCACTACCAAAGACAAAATTACCCACATTTGGCTAGCTCATAAAGGCGGTTGCGACGAATGCAACCATACGGGCTACAAAGGCCGCGTCGGTATTTACGAAGTACTCGACAATACAGTTGAGGTGCAAAAATTAATTATGTCTAACGCCACTGCCAATGAAATTAATCAGCAAGCCTTGGCGGACGGCATGATTGATATGAAGACCGATGGAATTGTCAAAGCCATCAGAGGCGACACTTCATTAGAAGAAGTTTATAGTGCCACTAAGGATTAAGGAGAGATATGATTTTTAATTATCGCGCCATCGACAAAAAGAATAACGTCATCGACGGTACAGTTGAAGCCTCTGATGAAAAAGCCGCCCTAGAAGCTATTCGCAAAATTGGTTACCGCCCTCTGTCCGTCAAGAAGAACCGTGCCGGTAGCAATCTATTTAGTAGCAAAAAAGGCGGCAAGATGAAAAAGGACGAGCTAGTGATGTTCACACGTCAGCTCTCAGCCATGGTTAGTGCTGGCGTACCATTAGTGCGAAGTCTTCACTCATTATCAAGCGGCACTGAAAGCAAGCTAACCGTCGCCGTCAAAGATGTGGCTGATCAAATTGAAGGTGGCTATAACTTTTCTGACGCCCTAGCTGGGCACCCTGATGTTTTTGATGACATCTATATAAATATGGTACGCGCTGGTGAAGCAGCCGGTATCTTAGATGACATTTTAAAACGGCTAGCAATCCAGCAAGAAAAATCCGCCTCGATTCGTAAAAAGGTTAAGTCGGCTATGGCCTATCCAAAAGTACTAGTTGCTATTATGTTTATTGCCTTCTTTGGCTTGATGATATTCGTCATACCACAGATTGGTGAAATTACTTCCAAGATGACAGACGGCAAAGCCGATTTGCCAGGCATCACCAAAGTCATGATGTCGATTAGCAATTTTATTATTAAGTGGTGGTTCATAATCTTCCCCCTACTGGGCGGAGCGGTTGTCGGCATTAGAAAATACCTAAAGACTCCGAAAGGCAAGGTCCAGTTTGATATCATAGTCTTAAAGGTCCCCGCTATTAGAAATATTATGATGAAAATCGCCGTATCCAACTTCACCCGAACATTCTCGTCGCTAATTGGTGCTGGCGTGGCCGTGGTTAAGGCCCTAGAGGTATCAGCTAACGCCACCGGCAACGCTGTTTATAAACAATCTCTAATTGATGCTGTCGACGGTGTTAAAAACGGCAGGCAATTGTCGGAAGTTCTGGGCGAGGACAAGCTCTGGCCAGAGATTGTTGGACAAATGCTAGCAGTCGGTGAAGAGACCGGTAGCACCGACAGCGTGCTAGTAAAGGTGGCCGATTTCTACGACGAAGAGGTTGACCTAGCGATTGATCAAATCGCCAACGTCATTGAGCCGGTTATGATTGTCTTGATGGGTGGTATGGTTGGTCTGATTGCGGCCAGCGTACTATTGCCGATTACTGGCATGTCTAAAGGTATGGGCGTTGATAATAGTTAAGCCAAATTGGTTGTGGTATAATTGATTAATAAAATAGTGGGCATGAACAAGTGAAAAATTTTTTCAAGACAAAAACCAATCTCGGACTTGATATCAGTCTCAACGGACTGCGCATCATGGAGGTTAAAGACGGCAAGAAACCACAGGTTTTAGCTTATGCCACCATCGACTTGCCACGCGACAAAGTATCAAATTCACTCGAAAATTCTGATAGTTATTTAGAGAGTAAGTTAGTTGAGCTACTCGATAAAAAACTGGTTGGTAAATTATCTGGGTATTATACCTCTGTTAGTATTCCGACCGCTAACACCTTTTCACGAGTAGTTCGTTTACCAATTGAAGTCGAGAAAGACCTAGCCAGCACGATTGATTTAGAGATTGAACAATACATCCCAATCCCCAAGAATCTCTTGACAGTCGACTACACCATCACCTCGCGAACCAACAAGAATCTCGAAGTCCTAATCTGCGCCACACCAAAGAATATCGTCAACCGTGTTATCGACATTGTCCGCTCAGTTCAGCTCGAGCCAGTATTAATTGAGCCCAGTATGAATTCTATATCTCGCCTACTCTACAAAAACGAGGCCGGCTACCTGCGTACGATTGTGATGGATATCGGACTAACCGGCACTGACATTGCCGTGCTTGATAAGATCATCAAGGCAACCAGCAGTATTCAGACTGGCGGTAATACCTTTACTATGTCAATTGCTAGGAGTATGGACATTCCAGTCGAAAGAGCGCATCAGTTAAAGTTACTCAAAGGCTTCAATAAGAGCCCCGAACAAAAAGACATCACCAAGGCACTCAAGCCCGACATGGACATTATTATTAATGAGATCAAAAAATTACTACGCTACTACGAAGAGCGCTTAGAGGGTGAACCAATTGAGCAGATCATCATCACCGGTGTTGGCAGTAACGTTGCTGGCCTAGGCGACTATTTCACTAACGCCCTTTATTTACCGGTCCGCCTAGCCAATCCTTGGCAAGATGTCAACTTCAAACACCTACCACGGCCAAAACGCATCTTAATATCCCGCTACATTACCGTAGCCGGTGCTGCCATGGTTAGCCCCAAGGAGGCCATTTCATGATTAACCTTCTACCGATTGATAACAAAAAGCAGCTTCGCGCCTCGCTTCATAACACGATGCTGCGTGGCTATGTTGGCTTACTATTTGTCTTCATTTTAATCTATGCTGGCGTCTTCGGCTTTGTCTACATAACCATCAAACAAAGTCAGGATATTTACCGCCAAAACGAAGCCGCCAATAACCAACGCGTTATAGCTTACGTTGGCATGAGACAAGAGGCAGGCGAGCTAAGCAGCAACATCAATCAAGCTAAGCTTGTGTTAGATCAGCGAGTCGATTATTCTAAGGTCCTGTTTGAAATCGCCAAGACTTTGCCAGATGGAGTTTCAATCAATGCCGTCAGGTTGGAATCTAAATTATTTGAGGGCGAAAAGCCACTGGAAGTTAACTTAGCTAACGCCAATCAATCGGCTGACATCAAAAAACTATTAGAAAACTCTGGCCTGTTTAAATCGGTGGTAATCGTCAATGTCGTTAACAGCAACAAAGCCATCAAGGCCACATTTAATGTAGTGTTTAATCGAGAAGGGTTCGGTCTATGAGCAAAAAATCCGATAAGCCAGCCTCTCCAATCGTAATGCGCACCATCCTAATTATAGTGATCGTATTGATTTTGGGTGGGGCTGGCACGCTATTTTTCTTCGGCATGCAAGAAATGCAGAGGCTGGCTGATGAGACTAACTTATTAGCACGCAAAGCTAAAGCCAGTGAAGACAATGTCACTCGCATGGAAAAATTAAAAGAGCGCTACGCTGAAGTCTCCTACATTAAACCAATTGTTAATCGCATGGTCGCCTCGCAAGCTCAGCATCGCTATCAAGACAATACCATCAACGTCCTCAACGACTATGCGGCCAAAGCCGGCATTAGTATCGCTCAGATCAGCTTTGCGGCCGCCAAGGACGTGACCGCCAGCTCAAAAGCTAAAAGCACCTTGATTACAGTCACCCTCGAGAACCCAATTGATTACAATAGCTTTATTCGCTTTATGCGTTTAGTTGAAGGTGGCTTAAGCCAGATGCAAATCCTACGAGTCGACGTCAGGAAAGAAAAGGAAAATAACATCACGGTCGGAGCCATGACCATAGCAATTTATGTCAAATAAGCCAAGCACCAAGACCGACAAACCGGCACCACAAAAGAAAACCAGCGATAAAAAGTCTGGCAAACAGGTTGAACGAGAAACCAGCCAGAGTTTGAAAAGACTCTTTGGTTGGCTAAACCGGCACCAAGGCATTATTATCACTCTGGTCTTGATGACCATCCTTGCTGTTATCATTATGCTAATGTCTAACATCTTTAACCACGCCAATGATACTAGCGGCGACCTTGAACTTGACACTAATATTCAGTTTGACCAAAAAACTATCGACAAAATCGTTGAGCTCGATAAAGTCGACGGACAAATCCCGGTGGTTGACAGTTCTAGCGGACGCATTAACCCATTCTCCGATCAGTGATACAATACAAACTAGTATGTTAATCTTTGGTTCCGATCTCAAAGGCAAGTCAGTGCTCAGTTTACACACCAGCACACCGATTGCCATACTTGATGAGCCAGTTATAAACCCTTACAACTTAAATATTTTAGCCTTTAAATTAGCTGGGGCGCGACTGGATGACCCAGATGACTCCTACTTATTAGTGCAAAACATTCGTGAGATTAGTCCAATTGGCTTAATTATTAACTCTAGTGACGAGATCGTCAGCCAACAAGATGTTATTAAGCTTAAAGAAACTATCGAACTTGGCTTTGAGCTGGTTAACACCAAGGTTGTAAGTAAAAACGGCAAGCGACTGGGTAAGGTTGCTGGCTATACAGTCGACCCTGCAGTCATGTCGGTTGAGCAAATTCTGATTGAGAGGCCGTTCTTTAGGGCATTTGTTGACCCAGAGCTAATGATCCATCGCTCTAAGATTATTGAGATAACCAACGAAAAGATCACCGTTAAAGAAGAAAAAGAAAAGCCAAAAGCCACCAAAGCCGTCAAGGAAAAAATTGAGCCAATCGGTGAATTCGTCAACCCATTTCGCAAAGACCCTGAGTTGGAAAACAGTAGTGAAACTAGGTCTTAAACAAATACATACAAATCTTTTGTTTGTATTAGGTTGTTAATAGTGGCTTACAACCAACCAGCTCTCCAGAGACGTTTGACCACGCCCGTCGTTACGGGGTGGTCTGCACTTCACTTTCAGCCGTCCTTCAAGAGCCTCTGTCGAGCTAGTTGGTTTGCGCCACCGTGTACGGCCAGTTCAACAACTCACCAGCAGACAATCTCGCAGTTACGACGAGAGTTTAGCGCGAGCAGCCCTGTGACGACAGGCGCTGCCGACGCGTGTCTGATGAGGAGTTGTTGAACATCAGGCCGTAAAAGATTCCGAGTCGTCAGCCACCGCTTGACGCACATCATCGTAATTAAAACCTTGACGAACCAAATAAGCAATCAGCTTTTGATCGTCGTTGTAGCGTGCCCGCTTTTTACGTAGCATCTTTTGGAACTCGGCCTGATCATCGCGCGTCGACTCGCTTAAAGCCTGCTTGATTATATTATCTGCCACGCCTTTACGCCGCAAATCTTGCTCCAAACGCCTACGACTCACACCTTTTTTAGCAAAGCGGTTTTCCACCCACCATGTTGTGAATTTTACATCATCTAAATAAGCCTTTTCTAGCAGGCGCTTGACTACTCGATCGGCTAGCTCAGGTGGCAAACCAGCGGTCTTCTTGCCAGATTTAAGCAGCTTCGGTTGAGACTTTTTCCAGAGGTAATCGCGAACTTCACGCTCCGAGCGCGGCCGAATAAAACAGTAGTTCAAAGCCTGGGCGTAAAGTTTACCAAATTGACTTTCAATCTCTAATTCCGCCAGCTGATTTTCGTCAATCTCCAAGCCAACTTTTAAGCCCAAATCAACAATTTGACTAATATCTAAACCAAACCGAAACTTATCATCGATAAAGACATTAATTCGATCTGGATTTTTGACCTGCGCTGTTAGTTTAGTGATTTTCACTAAATTCTACTCAGCTTTTTCAGCGATTTTGGCGCGGACAGCTTTATCGATTTCTACTAAAACCTTTGGGTTATCTTTGAGATACTTTTTAGCGGCGTCGCGACCTTGACCAATGACTTCATCTTTATATTTATAGAAAGCACCAGACTTAGCCACTACTTCATATTGCGCGGCTAAATCTAGCGTATCGCCAGTCTGGGAAATACCTTCGTTGTACATAATGTCAAATTCGGTCGTGCGGAATGGTGGTGCAATTTTATTCTTAACCACCTTAACTTTGGTGCGATTGCCAATGATATCGTCACCGACTTTAATTTGTCCGATACGACGAATATCAAGACGGACGCTAGCGTAGAACTTCAAGGCGTTACCGCCAGTGGTGGTTTCAGGATTACCAAACATCACGCCAATCTTCATGCGAATTTGGTTGATAAATATCACCGTTGCTTTTGACTTGTTAATAATACCAGTCAGTTTGCGCAGTGCTTGACTCATGAGACGAGCTTGTAAGCCCATATGAGAATCCCCCATATCACCATCGATCTCGGCTTGTGGCACTAGAGCCGCTACTGAGTCAACCACGATAATATCGACGGCATTGGAGCGCACCAAAGTATCAACAATCTCCAAAGCCTGCTCGCCATTGTCAGGCTGAGAAATCAACAGATTTTCAGTATCAACGCCTAACTTTTTGGCGTAGGCTGGGTCAAGGGCGTGCTCAGCATCGACAAAGGCTGCTGTGCCACCCTTTTTCTGCATCTCGGCGATGGCATGCAGCGCCAAAGTAGTTTTACCAGAGCTTTCTGGCCCATAGATTTCAATGATGCGTCCTTTCGGATAACCACCGCCTAACGCCAAGTCCAGGCTCAAAGCGCCTGATGAAAATAGTTCAACGTCGGCTTTATGATTCTCGCCCAACTTCATAATCGCGCCATCACCATACTGCTTGGTGATTTGCGCTACCGCTAAGTCTAGCGCTTGTTTTTTACCACTATCAACTGTTTCTTTTTTATCTTTGCCCACTGCTTCTTTGGCTTTCTTTTCCGCCATAACAACTCTCCCCTAATATTTTTATTTAACTTGGTTATATTATACCAGTTTGTAGCACTATCGACTACCGACCAAAAGCCCCCAGTTGTCTAGGGGCTTATGGTTTTGTTAGTTAGCTTTAATTTTGTTGTCTTGAGCGAAGCAAGCCAAAGACACCGAGTGAGATTAGTGCGCCAGCGGCTAAGATTGTAACTAAGTAGTTAGAGCCAACACCAGTCTTTGGTGAGGCTGGGCAGACTGGCGAAGACAACACAGTTACGGTGACCGGCGTGCCGATGTTAATACCATCGATCTTAGCGGTAACGGTGTGATCACCAGGCTTAACGCCACAAGGCACTAATGCGGTAACGGTAGCGCTACCGTGTAGGACGGTAGCCTCACCTAGCTTGACTGGATCAGAGTTGAGCCAGAACTCAACAGTTTTACCTTCGTGCTCGACACCTAGATTATCAATCTTTACTACCAGACTTTCGTTCTGCTTGATGATAGCTTTGTCGGTTGACAATGTAACTGGTAGAACTGGTATGTCTTCAAACTCAACAGCGACGGTTTTGTCAGCATTCATCAGCACGGTGTAAGTTGTATCATTGACCTTGGTTGCACCAGTCACAGATTTTACTTGCTTACCAGCACTAGGAGTTATGGTAATAGTGGCGGTTTCACCATCATTATACGGATTAGCGTGATTTGGCGTACAAGTGCCACCAACGCCACAGTTGATAGTTAGGTTATAGGTAACAACTGGCGCCGGCACCTCTTCAAACTCGGCGGTAATAACCACATCACCAGCCGGCATAACGAACCTATTTTCCTCAATAAACGGCACCACGTTTGGACCTTGCATAACCTTGAGAGTACCAGCTTTTAATTGATAATCTGAAGACGGATTTATTAGTAAAAAGATTTCATCGCCAGCTAGTGCACTATCCTTGCTGGGATTGATATTGCCATGAGCAAAGGGGCCTGCCGTAATGTTATAAAGCACTGGTGCCGAATATTCATACACCACCAACGATCCATTCCAAGCACCTGAAGTCGCGCTGTAGCCAGGCACTAGAGTCGGCTCACTAGCAATAGCCTGAGCTAATCCTGCACCAGCATTATTGACTGTAAACGAAACCTTGCCGGTGCCACGAAGAGTCAGATTACGAACACCATAAGTAGCTTTGCTTCGATTGACATCGACGGTGACATTGACAGTAGCGGTATCATAGACGGTCAGATTCCAAAAAATCTCGTTTTTTGGTTTAGTAGAATTAACAATCACCTTTGCTGACCCATACAAATTCATCGACGAGCCCTCAATTTTGCCGTTGGCTACCAGTGTAGTATCGTGAATGTCTGGTTGACGATATAGAGCATCATCCTCGCTATTGATAGCTAACTTAGCATCGCTATTGCCCTTAATTTTTATAGCCTCAGCCCGCAAACCATAATTAGCACCAGTCGCCGTAATTGTATTGCCCGCCCCAACAACATAAAAGTTGAGCGTGTCAGTGTCGGGGTTGGCTTTAATCGGATTACCCACGTAGTCATTAAGCACAAAGCCCTTAGTGTCATCTCACGATATTCCTGCTGGGAAAGTAGTTGGATCATCGTCTTTATTGTGAGACACCCAAGCCGACCCGTCCCAAACATCGATAGTTACAGCATCGGCTGCTTGCGCTGGCTTTGTAGCATAAAATACCCCGCCAACTAACGCCAGCAAGGCAATCAGCCCAGCCCTCAGCCAACGGCGCCTAAAAGTTGATAATTTTTTCATGCGTAACTCCTTTGCCATCTTCAGCCAAAGGATCCTCGCACTAGCCGAAGACGACTATACTTATGACGCTATATTATCATACTAATCTAAACCATGGCAATTAAAATATGCTACAATTAACACCATGAAAAAGAAAACTGGTTTTACCGTCATTGAGATCATTTTTGTTGTAATTGTTACAACAGCAGCAGCCATCTTAGTTATCACCCAAACCAACTCAGCCGAGGCTACAATGCGTGACAAAGAACGTAAGGCGGCTATTAACGCCATGTATTTTCAATTGATTAACGTTTATTACAAACAAAATAATTATTATCCAGAAACGATCTCGCCTGAATTGCTCACTGGCATGGATCCAGCTCTATTTACCGATCCGAACGGCATTTTGATGGGCGAAGCTAACGCTAGCTATACTTACCAAGCCAGCGATTGTACCGAGAGTCAGTGTCAAAAATTTAAACTTACCGCCACCCTTGAAAAAGAAGCGCCTTATATTAAGGGCAATTGAGGTTCGTCGAGCTTGGTCGGCACTAAGCGATCGTTCTTGACCGCCTGAACGACATTATTGATCTTCTCAACCACTCGCTTAGGGTTTTTTACCAGGTTTTGCTCGTAAGTCGTCTCATCGCCAATCGTGGAAAGACGTACATTGCCAAAATTGAGCAGCGACGCTACCATACCAACTTGATGTGATGAAACGTCCTCAACGCCATCTAAATCAATTGATTGAATCTTCTCGTCAAATAGGCTACGCTGCTGAAATTGGATTACACGCTCACTGGTGATGAACATTTTGTTGTTTTTGTATATCTTCGCACTAATATAGGCTATCAACACCAACAGCATATCAAGCAAGATTATGATAAAGGCAAATATACCCGAAAAATTCAAATCAAAACCCATGATTCGACTCGGCGCAGTATTGGTTGAAGCAAAGATCAGCCATAGGCTGGTAATAATAACTAGGAAGAATAGGCTGAGGCCCCAAATCAATCGCGGCACAATCGGATGGCGTTTTATTTCAATGATTACAAATTCATTATCGGCCAAATCGGTGATTTCTGGATGATCGTTTAGGCTTTGCTCGTGTCGCTCTTTCAGTGTCTCTGGCGTCAGGTCCTCATACTGACTAGCGATACTAGCGGAATCCTGCCGCGCCACTCGGTTTGTCGGACGAGGCTGAAAACCATTGCGCCGAGATGGCATTGGTTTTGGCTCAACACTGGTCTCACGACTGCTATAACGCATTCTGGTTTCTTCCCCCTGATTAATAATCTCATTATACTCGACTTTGTGATAAAGGTTGCGACCATCACCATCAACCCCGACAATTCTAAAACGGGCAATGGTTTCGCCAGGTATTGGCGCTACCTCGGGCAGAGACGGTAATTCCTCAATCATTCTGCTTTTAAATTACAACAAACGGGCTAATCTGTCAAGTGCAAATGTTTAGTAGCTTTAACTGTCACGCGTCGTCCACGTGGTGTGCGCTCCAAAAAACCAATTTGCATCAAGTATGGTTCAAAATAATCTTCAATTGTCGTCGCCTCATCACCAGTTAGAGCCGAGATAGTATTAAGACCAACTGGCCGGTCTTGGTAATTTTGAAAAATGCTTTTAAGCATATTACGATCGGCCGCATCTAACCCTAACTCATCAATCTGTAAAAGCTCCATGGTTTTTTCAGTCGTCGGCACATCAATAATACCGTCACCGTTGACATCGGCATAGTCGCGCACTCGCTTTAATAAGCGGTTAGCAATGCGCGGCGTCAGACGCGAACGCGTTGCTAAGATTTCGGCGGCTGGCTGTTTGATATCTGAATCTAAAATCTTCGCCGAACGCACCACGATACGCGAGATCTCTTCTGGGTGGTAAAATTCTAAACGATAAACATGACCAAAGCGGTCACGCAGTGGTGCCGCCAAAGCCCCGACTCGTGTCGTCGCCCCAATCACCGTAAACTTTGGTAAATCCAGCCTAACACTGCGGGCCGCTGGACCCTTGCCAATCATAATATCGAGTTTAAAATCTTCCATCGCTGAATAGAGCGTCTCTTCCACCACCCGGCTCAGGCGGTGAATTTCATCAATGAACAGAATATCACCATCTTGTAAGTTAGTCAGCATACTAGCCAAATCGCCTGCCCGTTCAATCGCCGGACCACTCGTCACCCGCATCGCCGCACCCATTTCGTTGGCAATCACCATGGCTAAGGTGGTTTTGCCCAATCCTGGTGGGCCATAAAGCAAAATATGATCCAGTGGTTCGCCACGTTTTTTAGCTGCCTTAATCGCCAACTTCAAGTTAGTCTTGATGGTCTCTTGCCCAACATACTCTGCAAAATTATGTGGCCTGAGCCCCACTTCAATTTGTTGCTCTTTGTCGTCCTCATCATGCAGACCGGTATCAACAATTCGTTCAATTGCCATTATTTTCTACCTTTCAGGGCTTGCTTGACTCGCTCCTGAGTGGATAATTTCGGATCAACCTGCGCCAGAGCATTAACCGCATCGGTCGCCGTGTAACCTAGTGCCATCAAGGCCTCAACGGCTTCGTCGCTAGTATCCAATTGAGTTTGAATCGCTTCGTTGCCAATAATTGACGGCACACCGACTTTGTCAGACAAATCAACACAAACCCGTTCGGCCGTCTTTTTACCCACACCATGTGCCTGCTGAATATATTTGCTATCCGAGCGCGCGATGGCTGAGCGGACATTTTCAAACTGACCAACTGACAAAATCGCCAGAGCCGCTTTGGGACCAACGCCCTGCACGGTGATTAGGAGCTGAAACAAAGCCTTGCTAGCTGGAGTTAAAAAGCCATAGAGTTCTTGCGACTGTTCGCGTACTTGAAAGTATGTATAAATATCAGCTTCGGCATTAAGCGCCAACTCACTGGCATCAGATAATGGCATTTGGACTTCATAACCAACACCCGCCACATCAATCACAATTCGGGTTAAATCTTTCTCAATCACCCAACCACGTAATCTTGCAATCATATCTTAATTGTAGCGCAATTTAACCAGATTGGCGAATCACCCTAATTTGTCACCGCCGTATATCTAACCGTGCCAGTGTAGGTGCTGGCTGGTTGAGTAGTATCAACCTTGACACCGTAATAAACCGGGAAGGTATTGCTGCCGGTGCCAGTAAAAATGTTGTCGGGGGTGGCTCTGGGTCGGACTTGTGCCCAGGTGTATTGACTATTAGAGACATTATTTTCAATAGTAGTGGTGTTGCCAAACGTGGCGTTGTTAAGTCGATAACCCCAGGAATTGGTAGGCAAATCCAACACTGGACTGTTAGCCAAGGCAGTGGTTGGAATAAGGCTATTGGTGCCACTAGTTAGATTTTGGTTGGCATCAATCATTGATAAGAAAACATTGCATCCAGTGTTGGAGCTAATTGTCACCGTGTGACTGATAGATGAAAATGTGCTGGCGCCGCTCGGGTTGATACTAATCGTCACCGCATCAGATGATGTGGCCAAGGAAACAGAACTGGTCTGAACGATCGACACGCCATTAGCCTGACTGGCACCAACTTCGTTGACGGCCGAAACACGGATTCCATAGTAGGCGGTTGGACTAGCTGGGAAGCCAACGATACTGGTACCGGCATCGATGCTGACACCATCATTGTAGGTAGTCCAGCTGCCAGTGCAATTACCTGCACTATCACTCTCACAATACTCGACGATGTAATCAGTAATCGGACGATAACCATTGCCCTCGTTGGGTTGTTGACTAAGTGGGTCTGGATCGGTAGCACCTGGAGCATTCCACGCCAAGGCAATTGTCCAGCTAGCTACCAGTCGACTGCGTAGCAGTGGCGGGTTTATTAGGGGCATCTGGCACACTTACATAGGTATATTTGTTAGAGTCGTCAGTAGCTATGATGTTAGAGCTAGATTGACCATCGGCATTGGTAATAGAGACGGCAACTGGACCAACAGGATGAGCTGGCGTCTTCATCGTAAGCGTGGCGGTTGGTTTATAATAGAAGCCTTCGCCCATCACCGAGACGTTAGAAGCAAGTTGACCGCCAAAGCGAACTGCTGGCATTGGCGTTATTGATCGATTAAGAATATAGGCCGGCGTGTAGCGATCTTGCTGAACAGATTCATTACCGACATAGCAGCCGATATCACCATTAATCCCATCTTGACTGCCCCAACAATAAACATGCCCGTTAGACATAATTGCACAATGCCCATTTCCACCAAGGCCAGTTGGCACAACATCCGCAATATCTACATCAGCTGGCATCACCCCACGTTGCATTGTAGTTGGCGTGTAATAATCTTCGCCATAGCCTACAGGAGCATCATCGCTAGTGCCATTGCCGAGTTGGCCGAATACATTATCGCCCCAGCAGTAAATTTGGTTATCAGTTGACAGCGCACAAGTAGAGTGATGACCGATTGAAACAAACCTAATTACTGTGTCAGTTGGCATTTCCCCCCTTCCTTGCATTAAGAGCGGAGTTGAGACAGCGCGACCCCAGCAATATAATTCGGCTGACCAATCAACTGTGGCGCAAACACTGTCTTCGTGTGCAAATACATCAACGTGATTAAAAGGGTTAGCTGAGCCTGTATTGACTCTTACCGGATCTAGAGATTGCGGCACATCGCCAAGCTGCCCACTATAACCATCACCCCAGCAATAGACTTCGCCATCAGCTATACCACAGGCAAAATCACGGCCCAGAGCAATCCGGCTAAAGCTAGCCCCATATGGTACCTCTCCTTGAGGTACCGCCTCAGCAAAATAGACTGGCCCAGCGATGCTAGTTTCACCCCAGCAATAAGGCCACCTAATAGAGGTTGCTTGGTTGTATATCAAGGCACAAGTATGATTGCCACTCGCCACAATGTAGTCTACGGAAGAACCGGGAAAACTTGGCTGAACCTCCACCGGCCACAACGGATCTGGTGGAGTTTGTGAACTGCCATCACCGAGCTGACCGGATTCATTATTCCCCCAGCAATATATTTGCTCATAATTACCGTTGTAAAGACCACAAGTATGACTAGTACCCTGAGCTAAGCTAAACCAACCCGGATCAGAGTTGGGCGTGGGTACATCTCGTCCATTGCACAGGAGACGCCCGCCGAAACTATAACAATATCTACTAATGATGCCACTGCCCGGGTCTAATGTCCAAGGTATATTTGGAACAAATTCAGCCAGCTTGACATTGGAGATATTATTAGCTTGAACTGTCACCTGAGTGCCGCCGCTAGATAGACCGCTATTAGGCGAAACGCTAGTTACGACTGGCGCTGGCAGATTATTGTATGTATAGTCAACGCTATTAGTTGACTGATTGAGAATCAAGTTAGTGAGGCTGAGTTGTTTTGTCCCTAGTTGATGGGCTGGGGCTATTACTTTTATCTCGGTATTGTTTTGTGAAGTTATTTGTTGAGTGGAGATATCGCCAAAATTAACTGAGTAGCTAGCGGTTTTGATAGGAACTGGTGTATTGCGTTGAGTAGTAGTGCCATCGCCAACCTGACCGCGGTCATTGTGTCCCCAGCAGTAGGCATTACCAGTCGAGTCGAGAGCGCAGGTATTAATGTTAGCAGGAGAGATTTGATTAACAACCTTGCCATAAAGAGCGTCAGCTGGCTGGTCAACCTTAACGGCGACTGGGACATTAGATCCAACAGCGTCACCAGTGCCGAGTTAGCCAAAGTTATTAATCCCCCAACAATAAGCCCGATTATCAACCCCTATGGCACAAGAGTGACTGCCGGTAGCTGAAATCTGTGTAAACTTAATGTCTTGAATAAACTCACTCCCCTGAATAACTATCTTATCCCCCCACTAGGCTGACCAATGGTTTGGGAGAGTCGGGTTATGGTTGGATTGGCAGCGTTAGCTGTTTGTGGCCGGAATGATTTCTTAAATAGTGGTGATAGGAAGGTTATGAGTATGAGTGAAGCTAGTGTTAGTCCTAGTCTTAAGGCTTGGTTGGTTTTATGCTTGGACTGAATTATAAAACCTGAACTAGTTTTAGTTTTAAAACCAAGTCTAAAGCCTAACCCAAACTTAGTCTTAGCTTTGGGTTGAAACTTAGTTGACTTGCGAGTAACTAATTTCAAAAGAAATAACCCTTTCCCCTGTTCACTTTACACACTACACTTTGTAGTTAAGTTCAATTTAACACAAGCGAATTGGTAATGTCAAGGTTTTTAGCAAAATATGTTGTAAAATATACAATCAGCAAAAAACGATGATTCGATTATGATTTTAAACTAAAATAGCACCCCAACATGGAGTGTTATTTTCTATGGTGGGGGTGGATGGAATTGAACCATCGACCAACAGGTTATGAGCCCGCTGCTCTAACCCCTGAGCTACACCCCCGCAAGTTAAAGCTTCTTTATTATATACCAAATCACTCCTTTGCGCCAACAGTGGTGGCGTTTGGTATCTTTTTGCGCTAAAATAGCTATAATGTTTAAGCTAAATCGTCAAAAGCTGCGCCAGATCCGCTATTCTTTGCGCCACGATGTTTTTACCAAGCAAAATATGGTGACAATTTTAGTGATTGGCTTATCGTTTGTCTGGCTAGTATCGGCGGTTCAGGCGATTAGTCAAAACTACAAACAGCAAAAGCGCCTAGATGCCAAACTGCGTGAAGCAAAAATTATTGAATTAGAGGCGGAGAACTTAGCTTACGAGCAGGACTACTACCGCAGTGAAGAATACCAAGACCTAGCGCTAAGGCAGAAGACCAACCTAACCCTACCAGGTGAAAAAGTCTTAATCTTAGACGAGTATCCAGCCTGGGTAGCGGAAAAAGAAGCTGAGCTGGCTAAAACTAATCAGCCAGTTGAAAAGCCTGAGCCAAGCAACTTTCGCAAATGGATAGATTTCTTTTTTGGGGCCAAATCGGCCGCCATCCAATAAGAGCTTGCCAAAGCTAACAAATGATGTATAATTAACTACGTATTTAGTTATGTATCGCGGGGTGGAGCAGTCTGGTCAGCTCGTGTGGCTCATAACCACAAGGTCGTTGGTTCAAATCCAACCCCCGCCACCAAATAGAAGCCCTGTCCTTTGGACGGGGCTTCTATTATGCAATAATCTTTTGACCACCTATTATCTTATGGCTGCCGTACATGAACCAACGACCGTTTTGCGCAGCAAAACCTGGTCGTAGTTCGCGAAGCGCCGCGAAACGAAAAAGTGCTTGCATTTTTTCGTAAGCAAGCGAAGGAGGCGAAGCCGATAATCCAACCCCCGCCACCAAATAGAAGCCCTGTCCTTTGGACGGGGCTTCTATTTTTTCTCTTGTTTGTACTGTTCTAGCTCGGGCGTCACCGCGGCCGATAAAGTTTTTAGATAATTATTACGTTTTTTAGCCATATTCCCACTTGGCGGCTTAGTGCCCTCTTTGTATACCTGCTGAGTGGCAAAGCTTTGACCAAAAATTTTCTCAAATCGGACCCTAACCCGATCTGAGGCCACACCACTTCGCGGTCTATACGTTGGGCCAAACCAGTCAACATCCTCGGCGGATACAATATTCTGAAGCCTTTGTTCAAATGGCAAATAATACGTCTTGCCGTCCTTTGGAAATTGCCAGTTTTCTGGCTTAAGCTGACGGGTAGCTTCATCTACGGCAGTGATAATAAAGTCGCGAGCCGCATAATAATTTCTTGATCGGTTGCTATCCTCTAGTCTATCCTCAGGAAACTGTGTCATATAGCCTAGTCGCCGGCCTTCACTACTATAATTTACAAAGACGGTCGCCACGGCAAGAATCAGGTCTTGCTTAGTCTCAAAACTAGTACGTGAACGGTTTAAATTAAAATGTTCGCCTTTTGCCATATAGATATCGCCTTTGTTTATATCGGCGATGTTCTGACTATAAAAGTATTCTACGGGCAAGGTCGTGGGTTCTCTTTCCTGCCGCACAGCCGAAGCGCCAAGCTCGGTAACAACCTCTTTTAAGTAATCTGGCACCAACTCACCGGTCAACGTACGCGGATCGTCAGGCTCCTCAATAGCATAATTAGCCCGAAAATCACGCATCTCCGCCTCTGCGGCCGAGACAAATGGCTCTTTCTTGCTAATTCTTTCTGAACTCATACCAACATTATAACACATCACCCCGAGAAAGTCAACCACGACCAGCGCCCACGAAAACCCCGCTTTTTAGGGCGGGGCTCCCGGGCACCTGTTTGTGTTGCCATTATGATAACAGCAAACCGCTTATGGTGCAATAAGTCGATTAAAAATCAGTTATTTCTTGCGTGAAACTGTCAAGAAACCGTTACGTGGATTTTCCTTAACAATACGGCCTTCTGGTAGATCGCAAGGAGTACCCTTGTCGTTCTTTGGGTCTTTAGCGAAGAAATAGATAGTCTGCTCTTTTCCACCGCGTAGAGTAACATCCATCTTGTGTAAGTAGTATTTCACACCCTGTGAATTTGTATGACTATAAGCCATTTTGGTTGATTCCTTCCCTTAAATTAACTTATACTAACAGATTACAAATAAATCTCTCTCTTGTCAACAGGTTAGAGCTTTTTATCAACTTTTTTCAGGACAACCAACAGGATAGATTTGTAAATCAACCTCAAAGCTATCACTAGCGCCAGGAATAACCAACCCAAGATGGCAAAGCCAGCAAAGTCTGGAGTCCAGCGTGGCGAGACGAATTCCAGCTGATAAGAGCCAGGCTCGGGCATCTTGACCTCTGTTGAGCCATATTCAGCTGCCGGATACTTAGCTAATTCGTTTAAGTAGCACTGAAAATAATCAGCTGAGCGCACCCTAAACTGCGGATCGCAAACCTTGCTAGCCTTTAAGTAAATGTTGCCGTTGGGGTTGCTAGAAGCCAACTCCTCTGCCCTAGCCTTGACCGCCTCGGAATCGCGCGCATACTGGCCCTTCAAGAAGAACCGCCCTGTCGACGAGTTCATATGCTTATTGACATAAACCCGCAAGTCAGCCGCTCTATCCTTGGTGATCTCGGAATTACCCTCTTCATCGGCCGCCAGCAAAGCTTCGCGTCGGCTAACCATGCCGGTGTTATTAAGGCGCAGCAAAATCAACACCACAAACGAGAATAAAATTAAAATCAAAATCAATTGCCACGTCTGATAATCTTTCAGGGTTTTAAGTAATTTCTCCTGTTTTGATTCGCGCTCAACCATACGTTTATTATATCGCATCACGGCTCCGACCAGTAGCCAGTTAGGCTAAATGACAAAGCAATTACACCGGACATTACCAAGAAAATCTGCATGCCCATGGCCTCATTTGCCGTCATCGACATAGCCGCCACCCAAGTTAAACAAGCGATAAAGGTAAAGATATGCCAAAACAGATGACGATACATCAGATAAGTCACTCGCGTGCCCGAGCGATCTGCCCGAGTGAACTGCTCTCTGAGCGTCGCAATGCCTCGTGCTGTAGCAGCCGAGTTTGATAAAACAATATTAACACCGACCATCATCGGAGTACGCACAAAAGCCTTGATGGCTGTCATAAACGCCCCAACGAAAGTGCTGCTATTGAAAATTATAAAGCCGTAACGACGATGACGATCTAGTAACTTGCCGACGACATAAGCAGTGATCACTGCGATCAAACCGCCAACCGAGCTAACCACGCCAGTCACTAGATAAGAGTTTTGCTGCGCAAAGATCACTACTACCAAAAACAACGACCAAACTTTATCAACTGTGGTGTTAAACCCTGGCGCTATCTGAAAGAACATCTCCCGAGCGTATTTACGAAACGGGAAAGCCAATGGGGCAAAATAATGCTGCTTTTTAGCCGTATCTTGGGTCTTAAACAGCGGCCAGGTTGAAGCCACAAACAAAACCGAAGCAATGATAATAACCACACTCGGGCTAGCAAAAGTTGAGATCACACCACCTAGGAGCGGCGACAAAATTACTGTCGCCTTTTCGAAAATCGCCATGAAGCCAATTTCCTTACCAGCGTTATCGTCGCTTTTAACTTCTGAGAAGATCACATCGTGCGCTAGTTGATACAATGTAATCGTCACTGACTGTAAAAAGCCACCAAGCGCAATTGAAAAGTCGTCAGTTAGATTAGCGTAGCAGATAATTGCTGGGATGTAGATTAGGTTGCTGATAAGGATAATTCTCTTGGCACCAAGTCGAGCTATCAGCACCGCCGCCAATGGCGTCATGACCACATTAACCAGAGCTCGGTAGGCGCTAAAAATTGCGATGTACACCAACGAATGCCCAGCACGGTATAAATAGACTAGGACGAAAGCCGAAATTAAATTTAGCGCCAAAAGACGCAACACCTTGGCGGTGTAAAGTGCGGAAATCTCACTAAAAGTCGCCTTACGCCAAAAATGTCGTGACTTGAACCACGCCAATAATTTCGAAATGCCAGAAAAGCCCACCATATCACCCTTTATTTAACCACAAAACTACTGATTTTTCTACCGTCTAATTAGTGTATACTGATGATATGAAATTATATTTTGCAGGTCTTGCTGGCAAAGCACTCTCCCCTCTAGCCAATCTAGCGCTCGATGCCGGGCATCAGGTCTTTGGTAGCGACCCATTACCAACACCAGAAATTGCTCAGTTAAAGAAGCGCGGCGTTGTCTTTTCTACCGACCAATCGGGCGATTTCCTACGCAAAGTACATCAAGAAAACCAAATTGATTGGGTGATTCACACTTCAGCTATCAAACCCGGCCACCCAGAGTTAACCACCGCCCAAGAACTAGACATCAAAGCTAGCAAACGCGATCGGTTTATCCCGCAATTTATAAAGGAACATGATTTTAAATTAATCGCCGTAGCTGGCACGCACGGTAAAACCACTATTACCACCATGCTGATTTGGCTATTTCACCAACTAGGTATGCCGGTTAGCTATTTGGTCGGCAGCACCCTACCGTTCGCGGCCGATGGCTGTTACAACCCAGAGAGTCAATATTTTATTTATGAATGTGACGAATACGATCGCAACTTTCTACACTACCACCCCAAATACAGTCTGGTCCCCGCTCTTGATTATGACCACGTTGACATTTACCCAACCCGCCAAGACTATCAGGAAGCTTTTCGTCAATTTATTAATCAATCTGAAAGAGTTTGGCTATGGCAACACGATGTTTATGAATTGATTGAAAATTTACCAAACATAACGACGCTAAGTAAAACTGACGAGCGGATCAAGTTGCTAGGCAAACACAATCGCCGCAATGGCACACTAGCCCTCCAGTTAGCCAAGGTCGTTTTTTCCGAGCACGATGAAGCCCAATTGGTTGAAATCTTAAACCAAACACCCCTAGCCGGTCGCCGCTTTGAACAAATCGCGCCGGGCCTATTTTCTGACTATGCGCACCATCCAGCGGAAGTCCAGGCCACACTTCAGATGGCCCGAGAGTACGCCGACAAGCACGGCTTTAAGCAGGTTGTGGCGGTCTACGAACCTTTGCAGAATTCACGTCAGCATCAGATTTATCAACAGTACCCAACAGTTTTTGCCCAGGCGGACAAAATTTATTGGGTGCCAACCTGGCAAGTGCGTGAAGATCCTAATCTAGAAATCCTAACACCAGATTTCTTTGCCAAGCTGATGCCAGAAAAAACCTACGCGGGCGATATTAATAACGAACTACTCAAGAACATTCAGCAGGAATTAAAAGCTGGTAACTTGGTACTGTTTATGGCTGGCGGCCGGGGTGACGAATGGATGCGCCAGCACGCCAGTGAGTTTATTCTGCCACCGTCGCCGACAAATTAATCAGGTTCTCATCTAATAAGACATCGGGGGCAAACGGTATCGAATCGCCAACCGAATCTTGGTAGTACTGCAAGGAATCGGCCACTTGATTAGCAAAAACGCCATCTACCATGCCAACCGGATCGACCACAACCTCTCGACTCGGTAAACTGTTGTTCTCTTTTTCTTTACGCAGCCTATCCTGATGAGCTGGCAAACTTAAATCAAGCGAGGCTGCATCCGACATGCGATAAATGCCATAACTAATCGCCCCCATAATCACTGCAAATATTACCGATATTAATAGAAATAGATAAAATCGGTTAAACGGCCATTTTATGTGGCTCATCAGTTCATCAAACGTCGGTCGTGATGCTTTTTTAGGAGTCTCGTCCATCACCAATCACCTCTTTTATCATCTTCTTATAGCCATCAATTTGACCATCCAAAACTTTTAGTTGCCGATTTAAATCCGATCTAAGTGAGCGCACAGCCTCGAGCTTAGTATAGAAATCAATTGGGTTGTTTTCACAGTCAGATAACACTAGATCATCCAGCTTATTTTTATACGCTCGATAAGAATTGCGAAAATCTTGTAAGCTATTATTGAACTGGGTCGTAGTAGCAACCAGACTGCTAGCATCGTAGCGATTAGCCACCAAGCGTGTGTTCGCAGGTGTGAGGACTTTTTCAATTACCGATTCATAAGCCTGGCCGTAGTTGACTCGCGTTAGGCTATCGTTAATTTGCACTTGCTTTAAGCGCAGCCTGATCGTCTCACAATTCAGCGAGATGTTTTGGTAAACCACCTCGCTGGGTGCCGCTGAGGTCTTAGGCGCAGCTAACAACCCAGCCAAAACTGCTAGTAAAACTATTAGACCACAACTAAGGCGCTTCATGCTGTTATTTTAACACAGATTAGATAGAGACTACGGCGCTAATCGATTGATATCACGCGGGAAGAGACAGGCTTCCTTGACATTGTTTAAGCCAATCGTCTTTTGCACTAGTCGGTCAACGCCAAAGCCACAGCCACCGTGTGGCGGTAAGCCAAATTGGAAAGCTTGCAGATAATATTTAAAACCAGGCGCAGCCACGTCTAGACCTTTATCGGTCATTTGCTTAACCATCTTTTGGTAATTTTCTTCGCGTAGCGGACAGGTTGCCAACTCCTGACCACGGTACAGTAGATCGGCCCAAGCTACGGTCTCGCCATCATCATTAAACTTGTGATAAAACTTACCAGCCACCGTTGGGAAATCTTTGACAAACACTAGGTCACTATTTAGCTTCTTGCGCGCATACTCACCCATGAAACGCTCTTCGTCTGGTGTCAGGTCCTTCTCCTCCGTTGTATCAGTGCCAGTAGCTTTGGTATACATCTCGTGTACCTCAGCAACTGTAAAGCGCGGAATCTCCGCCGCTGTCGCTGGCAATTTCAGTTCCGGCGCATTGAGACTCTTTAGTTCATCAGCGAATTTCTTGTAAGTCTCAGTCAGAGCAAACATCGTCATGCCACCAACCATGTTAAGAACATCGTCATGACTCTTCACAAAGCCCATCTCAATATCAAGCATGGTTACTTCAGCTAAGTGACGCGAGGTAGCAGAGAGCTCAGCGCGATAAGCATGGCCGATTTCAAACACTCGCTCATAAGCGCCGACCATGATCTGCTTATAAAATTGTGGACTCTGCGCCAAAGTTGCTTCTTTGCCGTAATAGTCAAGCTTAAAGACCTCAGCTCCACCCTCAGTCGCCCCCGCCAAGAGCTTCGGCGTGTCCATTTCCACGAATTCATTATCAATCAAAAAGCGGCGTAAGTTTTGCACCAAGTCCGAACGAATCTTAAAAATCTTTTGTTCGTTTAGATTACGAATATTGAGCACGCGAAACTCAAACAAATTATCTAAGTTCTCTGACTTATGCGGAATCGGTTTGTCAACTTCGATTGGCGGCTCGTCGGTTACTGGCACAATTACTTCCACCTCAACATCGTGTAGCTCGGCGCCACCAGGTGCGCGGTCATCACCAACCACGTTGCCAGTCAAAACCAATACCGTACCAATCTGCATGCCACGTAGCTTTTCTAATTCGTCTTTGCTTTCAATTAAGCTTTGCGCAATACCGCTGCGATCTCTCAGAGTAATAAAATTCAAGCCGCCCAGTAAGCGCTTCTTGTGCACCCATCCCATGATGGAAACTTTTTTGCCAATACGAGAGCCCAGCTCTCGAATCAGAGTTCTGTCTTTGTCCATAATGCCTCTTTTCTACTAGATGTATTGTATCATATCTTATCGCCAATTAAACTGGCGATAATACTACTCAAACGAAGCATGCCGACTGGTCGGTCGTCTTTCTCTACCACCGCCACCAAAGCCTGCTCAGTTAAAAGCTGTTGCAGAGCGCCCATCAAGCTATCGTCGTGGCGCAACATAATCACCTGGTTATCACATAGCTCTTGGGCGGTTCGACTATCTTTATTATCAAGTAACACCAAATCAGCCAGATTTAACATGCCAACCACGTCTTCAGCCTCATTTAGAACTGGGAAGTATTCGTAACCAGTCCGATGCAAATCATCCAGCACAAGAGGGCCGATCAAATCACTAGCCGACAGACTCATAACCTCATCAAATGGCGTCATTATTTCCCCAACCGTGACATCATCAAACTTTAAAACCGATTTGATTAAGCGTCGCTGGCTATCATCGACTGCTGCTGGTGAGTTTTCCATCAGGAACAGTAGCTCATCTAAAGAGTCAACATGATCCTGTCCGCTACCGCCCAGTTGCCTCAACGAGCTTAGGTTTGTTAGGCCAACCAACCTGCGCAAAGACTTACTAGTCGCCAATAGATATTTCTCAATCTTTAGATAGATTTTTTGTGCCAAGCGTTGGATGGGCTTAATCTTAGCGATAACATTTATCAAAGTAGGAGCTGCGATGATCACCAACCACGCTCGTCCATCACCCAGAGCTTTTTGACTAGCAAAGAATAATCCGACATACAAAATAACCAGCCAAAAGAATTGCCAGCTAAGCAACGTAGTCTTGCTAGTTAGACGATCCAGCTCCAATTTAGCTCTATCAGATTTTGTCTGGTCTTGTTTTTGTTTCAGTTGCCAAGCCGAATAGCTGGTTTTTAACCCACTCCAAGCCGATAGTATCACAATCACCACCACCAGTAGCGCCATCAGCACGTACCACATGATGAGATTTTAGCACGAGCTTGAAGGCAGAGCAATTTTTTAATATAATAGACAAGAGTTACAAAGGGGAGTTTTTGATGAAAAGATGGATTGTATTTGCAGTGGTTATGATAGGTGCGATTGGCTTGTTGGTACTCACCCAAGACCGCTCGGCAATTAAGATTGACTTATCGCAGGTTAATAAAGACGCTATTGTGGCTGCTAGTGAACAGAATGGCCAGATTGGCGATCATATTATTGGCGATCAAAATGCCAAGGTGGTTCTAGTGGTTTATGGTGATTACCAGTGTTCAGCCTGCTCCAGTCATAACCAAAAACTAATTGACCTAGCTAAGTCCTACGAAAACAACTTTGCTATGACTTACCGCCACTATCCGATACCCGGACATTCCAATGCTCGCGCTGCGGCTGCGGCTGCCGAAGCCGCTGGCAAGCAAAGTAAATTCTGGGAAATGCACAGCAAGCTATTTCAGAACTATCTCTATTGGGGTTCAGACGTCAACCAACGCGATCAGATCTTTCAGGACTATGCCAACCAGCTTGGTTTAAATGTTGAGCAATTCAAGCAGGATGTCGCCTTGACTGAGATTAAGCAGAAAATTGATTTCGACACAGCCCTAGGTAGAGCTCATGAGCTACGCGAAACCCCCACCCTAGTGCTAAATGGCCAAAAACTTGACGTCGAAGTTTGGTCCGATGACCAAAAGCTTAAAGACGCGATTCAAGAACAACTAGACGCTAATAAATAAGTTCAACAAATTGAAAATAGCCCCGGTGCCTTGGGGCTATTTTCGTTTTTTATTGTCTAATTTAAGTTTCTATCAGTCTTAGACTGCTAGAAATTGTTGCCATTCGGCAGGCACCACATCTACTGCGATCTTTTTGCTCCGAGATGGGGCAAATTCGATTGCTATTGACATGGATTTACTCCGTTAATTTTCATGCTTTCTTGGTTTCGACCATAGTCACTTTCAAAAGCATGTTCAGTAGTTTAACAAAGATGACACTTTCAGACAAGCTTTAGCGCAATAACAGTGGAAAACTCTGAATAATCTGTGTAAAAGCTGTTAAAAACGTAGCGACAAGCAAGTTAGGCTACCAGTGATCTTACGAAACTCTGACATCTCAACTAGGATAACCTCGTAACCAGCTTCACGAATTTTAGCTTCAATCTTGGGGTAGCCAATTGGCACAATCACCTTGTCGTTGATCCACAGGCTATTAACAGCGTAGTACTCATCCTCGTCAGCCACCAACTTATTAAACTTGGCAAAAGCTGGATGATTCTCGTATTCTTTAGCAATCACCACATCATTGCCAGCCAAATAAGTTACATCGTCCTTGAGGTGCAGGATACCAACCACTGGCACAATCTCTGAAGTCATGCCATGTTTAGCTAAAAAACCAGCCAGCTGCTCAGCACCAGCCTGATTGGTTCGCTCGGAAACACCGATATAAAAATGATCACCGACCATCATAACATCACCACCGTCCATAATGCCTGGTTCGGTGATTTCATAGATATTGTCGCCATAAAATCGCTTCAAAGCGTCGCGCAAGTCATCAAGTTTGGCCTCACCGCGGCGCGCATCGGCACCTGGGCGAGTTATAACCGCCATTTCTCGAGTACAAATCGCCACGTCTTCCGTAAAGGTGCTGTCTGGAAAGTCTTCATTAGCATCTAGAACTACCACTTCTAGGCCGCACTGCTCCAGGGCTTTAACGTAACCCTGGTGCTGCTCAATCGCTAGCTCATAAATTGGCTTACCTAGCTCCGGCGTTTGGCTGATACCATCCATAAGGCTACGGCCTGGGGTGCGCGCAATTGCATACTTAAACATATTCTCTCCTTCTTAAAATTAGTTTGTAATCGTCGTTCCGGCCTGACCTTGTAGGGCCAAGCTCGCCATTTCTGGTGTTGTAATAATAACAACACCGTTAGGGTTATATTCCAGAAACTTAATCGAAGCTTCAATCTTTGGCAACATACTACCAGCCGCGAACTGATTATCGGCTACGTGTTGCTTCATCTCAGCCACCGAAACTCGCTCTAGGGCTTGCTCATTCTCCTTGCCAAAATTGATTTTTACTGTATCGACTGCTGTTAAAATCAGTAGTGCATCGGCACCAATTAGTTCGGCCAGTTTTTCGGCCGCAAAGTCTTTATCGATCACCGCCTCCAGACCAACCAACTGGCCATCAGGCAAACGTCGCACCGGAATACCGCCGCCGCCAGTTGAGACTACCACGCTACCTTGATTTAGAGCTGATTTAATCATCTCGGTCTCAACAATATCAATCGGCTTGGGAGATGGTACGACGCGGCGCCAGCCACGACCAGCATCTTCTTTTACCACAAAGCCCCGCTCCTGCGCCACTGTCTTAGCCTCGTCTTCAGAGACAAAGAAGGCCCCAATTGGCTTAGTCGGATTATTAAACGCTGGATCATTTTTATCCACCACCACTTGCGTCACCACTGACGCAACTGGTCGCATCGGCAACCCAGCTTGAATTAAGCTGTTGTGCAATGCATTTTGTAACCAATATCCAATCTGTCCTTGGCTCATCGCCCCACAGACATCGATCGGCATGGTCGGCTCTTTGGCTGTATTCATCGACTCTTCTTTGACGATGATGTTACCAACTTGCGGACCATTGCCATGCACAATTGCTAGATCGTGCCCCGCCTCAATGATTGGTAATAATTGCTTAGCAGTTTCAGTCGCGACCGCAAGCTGATCTCTGGCCCCAGCGCGACCATCTTTTGATAAAGCGTTTCCACCCAACGCCACTACAATTCTTTTCTTTTCCATAATTTTATTTTAACATAAGCAATAAAAATAACACTCCTGAGCAGGAGTGAACAATAGCTATTCCACCGGCCAGTCCAATAGTTACTCGAGAGAGTATCTCGCAGTTACGACGAGAGTTAAGCGCGAGCTTCGCGAAACGACAGGCGTCGCCGACGCGTCTCTCGCAAGTAACTATTGGATATCAGGCCGGATACTAGCTAATTAGAAGCGCAGTGACAAGCAGGACAAGCCGCCGTCGACCTTCATATATTCCGAAGTGTCGCACTCAATCACGCGGTAGCAACCCAAAGCTTCAAGCGCCGCCTTGGTCTTTGGAAAACCTTTTGGCGTAATAATCGTGTCATTAACCCAAATTGAGTTAGCCGCATAAGCTTCATCACTCGGCACAATCACTTTCTTCTCAAAGCGTTCGAAAACTGGGTTAGTTGAGAAAGTGTCTAACACTAACACAATGCCGTTTTCTAGATAGGACATACCAGTCTTGAAGTGCAGCATGTCAGCCATTTCTACCATTTCACCAGTGTAGCCATACTTTTCGAGATGAGCAATCATCTGGCGAGCACCCTCTTCGTTAGTACGATCGGACAAGCCAATCAAGAAATGGTCGCCAACCATAGCAATATCACCCGGTTCAATCGTACCAGGAGCTTCGATCTGCTCGATATTGTCATAAAACTTTGACAAAGCTTCACGCAAGTCAGGCAACTCAACTTCACCACGCCTGGTTGGTGCACCTGGCCTCGAGATAATCGCGACTTTTGGTGTGCAAAGCGCATTATCCTCAACAAAGCACGAGTCTGGAAAGTCTTCATTAGCTTCCAGAACCGTCACATCGACACCACATTGCTTCAATGTCTCAATATAGTTGTCGTGTTGCACAATGGCGTTCTCGTAAACCGGCTTGCCTAGTTCAGGCGCCGAAGTTATACCTTCCGACAAGCTTCGTCCTGGACGACGCACAATTGTATGTTTAAATTCTCTCTTCATCTTTTCTCCTCTTTAAATCAACCCACTAGACCAACCTTGGCTGGCGCTAGTGGGCTGAAATTTAGCTTATTTTATATTCCAAAGCCAGTTAGTGAGGCAAATGTGATAAGTGCGATGTAGATTACACTTAAGATAATTGCCAGAGGAATGGCTTTCTTTAAGTATTTATTGTAGGAAACCCCACAAGATACCAAACCACCCATCAGCGAACCGACAGTTGGCGCTAGCATCTGCATGATACCACTACCAGCTACGAAGGCAGCCACGGCAATTGGTGCACCGACCGCCAAGATATCAGCTAGGGGTCCAAAGATTGGCATCGAAATCGAGGCTAGGCCCGAAGTTGATGGAATCAAGAAGGCCATCGGTAGGTAGATCAGATAGAGCACGCCACCAAACAGACCCTTCATCACGCCAGTTGGGATGCTCGATAGAGCAGTTTCTAGGGCGTGTAGAATCGTGTGAGTGATATTGCCGTCGTTCATCACCACAGTGATGGCACGAGCCGCACCCATGATTAGACAAACACCAAGCACGTCTTTGGCGCCATCAATAAAGATGTCAACGTATTCTTGGTCATTAATCTTATACATGATACCAATGGCCAGAGCGGCTACGAAATAGAGCACGCTTAGCTCATCGAAATACCACCAACCAAATGGCGTTACATTACCGATTAGACGGCCAAGAATTGGCACGTTATAGAGCCACTCTTGAGCATCAACAAAGATGTTAATGCCGAGTGTGTCCCAAGGAATAAAGGCAAAGATCGTAATTACAATCAAAGCCATCATCATGATGACCAAGGTAGCCTTTTTCTTGCCATCAAAGACATCAGAGGTTTGCTTTTCTTGGGCAAACTTGAGCTTATGATCATTGACACTATCCTCAGCATGCTTGCCCGCTCGCACCCCCTCCGCATAACGAACCACAAAGATTGAACCGGCAATAATACCAGCCACCATCATCACCGCACGAAGCAAGAGGCCTTGACCAACCGCTGAACCAGCCAAATCAGCAGCAATAATTGCTGAGAATGGGTTAACAGTTGAGGCCGCAATACCAACAGTCGTACCGATAATCACGGTCATGAGCGCCGTCATGGCGTTATAACCAGCCGCGATCATCAACGGCACCATAAAGGTGTAATAGACTACGGTTTCTTCCTGTGAACCATAGGCACTACCACAGACTGCGAACAGAGCAATCAAAGCGGGAATTAGCCACTTTTCTTTGCCTTTCATCTTGCGCATCAAGACCTTGAAGCCGGCTTGGATCGCTCCAACTCTCGCCTCAAGCGCCAACAAGCCACCAACGAACATAACAGTGACGATAATATCCATCACCTCTTTCGTACCTTTGACTGGCGCCATCAATATTTCCCAGATACCCTGAGGATTCTTGATTGCCTTAGCTTCGTCAACCGCCGCTAAAGCCGCTTGATAGGCTTCGTTTTCCGCTGCCTCGTCTGATTCTTCATCGACGATACCCTCTTCTAGTTTGACACGCTCCAATTCAGCTTCCGCCTCAGCAACACGTTCGTCAGCTGTGCGGTATGAGCTCTTAGGCTTGCCGTTTTCGTCCAAAATATCTTCGCCGTTCTCGTCCTTGAGGTTTTTCTCAACGACTTCTTTTTCACCGGCCGCGGTGCTAATCGTTTTGGTGTCATAGCGCCCAGCTGGAACAACCCAGGTCAGCGCCGCCATCACGATAACTAGAAGCATCATGATGGTAAACGATGAAAGCATTCGTCGCTTCTTTTTTGGATCCACTTCCTTTTTAGGAACTGCTTTTTCCTTTTCCATAAACCTTTCCTTTTAAAATTTAATAGTCAATTTGCGTTTATAGAGTCATCGCCATGACTGCTTCAATCGTGTAAAGCCGATTTTCCGCCTCGTCAAAGACAATACTAGCTTCACTCTCGAAGACTTCGTTCGTCACTTCCATCTCCTTGAGACCATATTGTTCAAAGACCATCTTACCAAAAGTCGTGTTAGTGTCGTGAAAAGCTGGCAGGCAGTGCAAGAACTTTACATTCTCGTTGCCCGTCGACTCCATCAGCTCACGATTAACCTGATAGGCTTTTAGTAACTTGACTCGGTCGGCGATTTGATCCTCTTCACCCATCGACACCCAAACATCGGTGTAGACGAAATCGACCTGCGCAACCGCCTCGCGCGGGTCTTCCGTGATAGTTATCATAGCACCAGTTTTGTACTTCTTTGCCAAGGCATTAGCCTCATCCACCCATTCTTTTTTGGGATGAAGTGACTTGGGTGCACCAATGCGAAAGTCTAGCCCCATCAGCGCTGAGCCAATCATTAAGCTACGCGCCATGTTATTGCGGCCATCGCCAACATAAGCCAGGCGCGCGCCTTTGAGATAACCCAGGTGTTCTTCTATAGTCATAAAGTCGCCCAAAATCTGTGTTGGATGATATTCGTCAGTTAAGCCATTCCAAACTGGCACACCTGACCATTTCGCTAGCTCTTCAACCGTTTCGTGCTTAAAGCCACGAAACTGAATACCATCAAACATCCGGCCAAAAACAATTGCCGTGTCTTTAACGCTCTCTTTTTTGCCGAACTGGACATCGTCTTTACCCAAGAACTCAGCGTGAATCCCTAGATCAGCCGCCGCCACCGTAAAGGCACAGCGCGTCCGCGTTGAAGTCTTTTCAAACAGCAAAGCGATATGCTTACCTTTGTGCATCTTGTTTGACACGTCAGCGTATTTGTTGCGCTTGAATTGTTTAGCCAAATCGATCATCGCCCGAATTTCCATCGGCTTAAAATCTTTTAGTGTCAGGAAAGACCTACCTTTTAAATTAATCATTAGTTTTTAATCTCCTCTCTTACTATTGGCATACTCATACAGCGTGGACCGCCACGACCGCGGCCGACTTCCGCGCCAGGCACTTCAATTACCTTGACACCAGCTTTACGTAGCTCAGCGTTAGTGACATAGTTGCGATCATAAGTCACCACCACGCCAGGCGCAATAGCCAAAGTGTTTGAACCGTCGTTCCACTGCTCACGCGCTGAGGCAATCACATCACCAGCGCCACAGTCAATAAATTGGATATTGCGCTGCAAAGCTTCTTCCAAAGTCTTCTGCAGGCCAATTTCTTGAGTCACAAAATAACCAGTTTTGGTATTAGCCTTGGTTAATTCAAAAATCTTCATATCACCTTCGCCCAGTTTACGAATCGCTGGATGAATCGAGAACTTGTCGTAGTCTACCATCGTAAAGACGGTATCAAGATGCATGAAAGCCCGCTTGGATGGAATCTCAATTGCTAAGACCTTTTCAAAATCCGAGTTCTTAAATAAGTTAATCGTAAGCTCTTCAATCGCTTCTGCCTCAGTCCGCTCGCTAATGCCAATCGCCACAGTCTTAGAATTTAACACAAGCTCGTCACCACCCTCCATCGAGAATCGACTATTACGATCAAAATAACGCGGTATATTGGCGTTAGCAAACCGTGGATGATAACGCAAAATATAGTCCATAAAGAGTGATTCGCGTCGCCGAGCCGGCCAGTGCATCTTATTGACCGTGATGCCGTAGCCAATGGCCGCTGCCGGATCACGCTGGAAATACATATTTGGCATCGGATCCATGTAGAATGGATATTCGTCAATTAGGTAATGATGCAACTGCCTCTCTTTTGGATCTGGCACCGTAACTTCGTGCTTACGCACACCAGCGATGATTTTAGCCACCATTTCTTTGGCTGGCATATTGCCTAAATAACTAATCAAAGCATCGGTCGTCGCCCGGCCACCTTGCTTGGAAGCTCGCACCATCTCGCGAGCAAACTGCCATTTTATCTCGTCGGTTGCGAGCGCTTCCGCCACCAGATCAACCAAATACAAAACTTCGACGCCATTATCGCGCAGTACTTGCGCAAAAGCGTCGTGTTCTTCTTGGGCCACTTTTAAATATGGAACGTCGTCGAATAACATACGTTCCATGTAGTCAGGCGTCAATCCTTCGAGCTCTTCGCCCGGACGATGCAGAATGACCGTTTTTAATTTTCCTATCTCAGATTTAATATTAATCGGTTGCTGCATTTGTCTCTCCTTTTTAGCCCACTATTTAATACCTAGTTTATAGCATAAGCGGGTTGCATGTCAAAGTCCAGAAAATCAGCATTGTGTATAATAGGAACATGAGTAAAGAAATCTTAGTAACCGGCGGCACTGGCTACATTGGTTCACACACCGCTATCGAATTAATTGAAGCTGGCTTCACCCCAATAATTGTTGATGATTTATCTAATTCGTCAGCCGATGTGATTGACCGCATTGAGCAAATCACTGGTCAGAAACCAACCTTTTACCAAGTTGACGTTTGCGACCAAAAAAAGTTAGCCAAAGTTTTTGCCAAACACAAGTTTAGCGCCGTCATGCATTTCGCTGGCTATAAAGCCGTCGGCGAATCGGTCGCTAAGCCACTAGAGTATTATCGTAACAATCTCGACTCCACCCTATCACTTCTCGAATGTATGCGTGAGGCCAAAGTCAAACAGCTAATTTTCAGTTCTTCAGCCACAGTTTATGGCACGCCAGAAACCCTGCCTCTACTCGAAACCTCTCGCACCGGCATCGGCATCACTAACCCCTACGGCTGGACCAAATATATGATTGAGCAGATTTTACGTGACGCTTGCGTAGCCAACCCCGAGCTGGCAGTCGTATCACTACGCTACTTCAATCCAATCGGCGCTCACAAATCAGGCCTCATTGGTGAAGACCCGAACGGCATCCCTAACAACCTCCTGCCATTTGTGGCCAAAGTTGCCGTTGGTGAACTGCCAGAAGTCAAAGTCTTTGGTAACGACTACGACACGCCAGATGGCACTGGTGTACGCGATTATATCCACGTGGTTGATTTGGCTCAGGGCCATTTGGCCGCCCTCAAACACGCCCAGCCAGGCTTTACAGTCTACAATCTTGGTACCGGTCAGGGCACATCAGTTCTAGAAATTATCACCGCTTTTAAAAATGCCTCTGGAGTTGACATACCTTACAAAATCACCAACCGTCGACCAGGCGACGTCGCCGCCATGTACGCCAACTGCGACAAAGCCGCTAAAGAAATTGGCTGGCAAGCCGAAAAAAGCATCGATGATGCCTGTAAAGACAGCTGGAAATGGCAAAACAACAAAGCCTCCAAAAACTAAAACACTGCTTCTTAGTTGCTCTTGCCTGGCAAGCGCTGGTTTTATTAGCCGCGCTAATGATTCAAGTTGTTAATAACCAACCAATTTCTCTGGAGTACATGACTTATTGGGACGGTGGTTGGTACAAGACGATTTTAAATGGCGCCTACGCTGACCCCACCAGCGCCGCTACGGCTTTTTACCCCCTATTACCGCTAATCATCAAGATCATCCAGATCGTTACGTTTGGGATCATCCCACTACCGGTTATCACCCTTGTTATTAACACAATTTTCTTAACCATAGCTATTTTTTATCTGCATCAAATCGCCCTAATCCTTCTCAAAAATACCAAAGCGGCAAACTTAGTCGTCCTGCTATTTCTAACTTTTCCCACCGCCTTTTTCATGGGACAGCTTTACACCGAAGCTCTCTTTTGTGCCCTCTCATTTGCCGCCTATTATTTCGCCCTAACCAAACAATGGCCCAAGATGGGCGTTATGCTGGCTTTGCTGACCGCCACGCGCCTACCAGGCGTTCTCGTAGTTCTGCTTTGTGGCCTAGAATATCTAAACCAGCACCAATGGAAAATCAAAAAAGCCCTAAACAAAAATCTGCTTTGGTTTTTTCTGGCACCAATCGGATTCTTGGCCTACGGGCTCTATCTATCGGCTGTGCGCGGTCAATTTTTTGGCATGCTCAAAGCCTACAGCTTAACCACCGACTGGACCTACCACAAATTTGATCCATTATTTATTAAAACTATTTTCAAAGAAATCGTCATCGTTTTCACCAATCCATTTTCGACCAATCGGCTTAATCTTGGTAACTATATCGTCAACCATTTGATGCCGTTTTTAAGCCTCGTTCTCCTAGCTATTGCCTCAATTTATACCATCAAAAAATTTAAGCAAAAAGGCTGCGCCCGGGGTATCGCTGGACTAGCTTCAATCATCTTTTACACACTCAATAGCAATATCGTTTCCGCCCACCGCTACGTTTTGCCCAGCTTCGTGATTTTTATCAGCCTAGCCAGCTTTATCACCACCAAACTAAACGGCAAATTACAAAAACTCGCTATACTTAGCTGGCTATTTATCGGCATCACCGCCAACTTAGTTTTACTCTACCTCTTTATCAACTGGAAATTTGTTGGCTAAGATTATGTATAATGAGACTATCATGACAGACAAGGGCGAAATCATCATTTATCAATCCGAAGACGGCCTAACTAATGTTAACGTTCGCTTAGAAGACGAGACGATTTGGCTGACACAGCAACAAATGGCGGAACTCTTTCAAACATCAAGAACAAATGTAGTAGAGCATATAGGCAACATATACTCCGACGGTGAGCTAAACCAAGATTCAACCTGTCGGAATTTCCGACAAGTTCGCAAAGAGGGTGACAGAGAAGTTGCCAGAGAGATCCCCCATTACAACCTCGACATGGTCATATCCCTTGGTTATCGTGTCAAATCATCAGTCGCAACCAGATTTAGAATCTGGGCAACTGAACGCTTAAAAGAATACATGATTAAAGGCTTTACCATGGATGATTCGCGACTAAAAGAGCTAGGTGGCGGAAACTACTGGCAAGAACTACTTGACCGTATCCGCGACATTCGGTCTTCCGAGAAAGTTATGTACCGCCAGGTATTGGATCTCTATGCCACCAGTGTAGACTATGACCCTAAAGACGAGAAATCTATCGAATTTTTTAAAATCGTCCAAAATAAGCTACATTACGCCACCCATGGCCAAACCGCCGCTGAACTAATTTATGAAAGAGCCGACGCTGACAGGCCATTTATGGGGCTGACTACATTTGAAGGCGAACTACCAAGACTAAAAGATGTTGGCGTAGCTAAAAACTATCTTAGCGAAAATGAGCTAAAAGTTCTAAACAGATTGGTTTCAGGGTATTTTGATTTCGCCGAAATACAAGCCATGAAGCAAAAACCAATGTACATGAAAGACTATATTGAGCATCTGGACAAAATCTTGTCGTCAACTGGCGAAAAACTATTAGACGGAGCTGGTAAGGTCAGCCACCAACGCGTCATAGACAAGGCCCAAGCCGAATATCGCAAGTTCCAAGCTAAGACCCTGACGGAAGTTGAAAAAAGCTATCTAGAAACCATCAATAAAATCGCCAAGAAAACTAAAAAGTCATAGATTTTTTATTGTTGGCTAAATCTCGTCACTAATCGTGAACGAAGGTCGACGACGAATCAAGCGCAAAACCTCGTATAAATAGACCGCTACTACACCTACTGCCATCAGAACTAGACTGGTGCAAAGCAAGATCAGCCACATCAAGAAAGTCGTTGAATCATAGGCCCTAAACCAGCCAACAATTAGCGCCACAAGCGACACCACTCCGAGCAAAAGACCAAAATACAGCACCCAATAAGGTATTTTCGAACTAAACGACACGATACCCAGTTTGGCCAAACGTAGTTGTTTCGCCAGAGAATATCCAGTCACGCCATTTAGTCGCTGACGCTCCTCGTAATAAATCGTTTTGGTCTTAAAACCCACCACTTTTACCAAACCACGATAAAACTTGGGTGACTCTGGCATCTGATTAATCTCGTCAATTACCTTGCGATCAAGTAGTCGGAAGTCAGCTTCACTGCCGTTAAAAGCAATATCGCTAAACAAATCCATAAAGCCATAAAACAGCCTTGAAGCAATCTTCTTACCCCAGGACCAATCCTCGGAACCAAGATCGTGCTCAGTATTAACGATTTCGTAACCAGCCTCCCACTCTTTCAAAAATTGCTTAATAAGCGCTGGCGGTTTCTGCATGTCAGCGTCCATCGTAATCATCGCGTCACCCTTGCAAGCCAGCGTTCCGGCCTCTAAAGCCGCCGCATGACCAAAGTTGGCGCTAAAATTAATACCTCGCACCGCCACACCCTTGGTTTGACGCCTCTGAATATTCTGAATCACTCTCCAAGTCTCATCCCTGCTGCCATCGTTTATAAATATAATCTCAAAATTATATTTCTTGACATCTAAGAACTTACCCATCTCTTTCATTAAGATCGGCAGATTCTTGGCTTCGTTATAGCACGGCAAGACAATACTAATCAGCTTTTTCATCTTTTGTCTCCGACTTAAATATAATCCCATTCAGTATGAAAAAATTCCAGATAACTTGTAGCCCCATGGTAATAATTTTTGCCAACCAGGGCCAAACTCCCAGCTGATTCTTTAAAAAGACCAAAATTAAGCTGGTCAAGCCAAGATTAGTCAGAGAAACAATTGCATAACCCACTAGTTGTTGCCGTTTTGAATAGACATATTTACGCTCAGTTTTAAACGAAAACCGATTATGTAAAACAAAAGCCGTTGTGAAGCCAATTAAATAACTCGTCACCTGCGCCACCAAGAGCAAATCGTTACTGCGCGCAAAAATCACATAAAACAACAGGTTAAACGAGCCAAACTCTAACACCGCCGCTGTCGTCCCCGAAAGTAGATAACGAATCCGATGCTGATACTTTTTCAAAAGGCCAGCTATATCAAACTTCATACCCTGTTATTATATCAGTTTGTATTGAAAAATGGGTTGTAGCGATTTGCCGCATCCTGTCACAACTTGACATTATCAGGCACTTGTAGTATAATATAGGTATTAGTCTTGTACTTGGTTAAAACTACGTGTTTTTTATCATAGGAGGCGGTAAAAATGTTACAAAATACCATCGTAATTCAGGAGAATTATCAGAATAAGATATTCGAAATTCTACTGAATTATATTCACGGAGTGTGGAACAGCCAACGGATGGAGTTCAAAGACCATCTAGACATGCTATTCAAGCTGAATGTGCACTATCCTCAGGTGTATGTCATTGCCAAACAATTGGCGCCGCACGATAAGACGCTACAATTGGCAGCGGCTTATCACGACTGGGGTCGAGCCATTCAGTTTCGCAGATACGGAAACTTCAATGATCACGCGATAGGATCAGACTTCGATCATCACGTGATTGGCTACTTGGACTTTTTGAAGATTGCTCCAAAGGTTCTCGATGAAAAAATTCCCATGCCAGTGATTGAGAATAGTATGCAACCAGGTGGAATGCTCCACGCTGTTGGCATGGCTATTCTGCTCCACGGACTGCGCGGTAAGGCGTTTGAAAAAGAGTTCGCTCTTTTAGAATGCCATCCGAAAGCAAAAAATATCGTCGATACTGTAAGTACGATCGACGATATCGCCAACGGCACGCAGTGCGTAGGCTACCTGCTACGTGAAGGGCAAGGGCGTCAGAAAAACGTTTCCAGAGGAGGGTTCATCCCCGATGAAAACGAAGATTTGACAACTGTTTCGCCTCGCGTGATGGAACTATTCAGGAGAAGTGAGACATTCAACCGCAACGTCGAATGCAAAACTTATCCTGACTACTACGTCTTTGGGTGCTTCTTGGCTACGAGAGCCCTGAAGAACCCCCAAACGCGAGAAATCGCTCAACGGCTACTGAGTGAACCAATCTCGGTCTGGAGCTATGACGACGAAAAAAATCTCGTCAGCAAGAGATTCGAGAATGGCATCGACGCCTTTAACTATCTGTTTAAAACAACAATGGTAGAGACCGATGCTACCGAAGCAAGTAAGATTTTACAATCCTATTTCAACTTCGGCGAATACCGACAAGACTAACGCACCTTAAAGCCCCTGTATCGATACAGGGGCTTTAACATTTTCGAAATATTGCGCAGATAATAACATACGACACTGCTTGATTTTTCTAACCATAAGTGCTATAATGGAAGTATAGCTTTAAGTAGCAATAGAAAAACAAAAAACACTCGGAGTGCTATGAGAAATTACACCAACAAAAAACGAAAAAGGGATCAAATTTGGCGAACAATCGTGGCGTTGATTTTAGTTTTGTTTGGTGGCTTTCTCATTTGGAATTATTTTATTCGTTCCGACCAGCCAGACAAACCAAATGAGATCAATAACGGCACTAACAACACTCAAACTAACTCGAACGACACCACCAAACCAGCCGATAACACACAAGACGAACAGAGCGCAGAGAACGACGGCAAAACACCGGTACAAAACGAAGGCACCAATCCAAATACCGCCCAGGGGTTCACTGGTTTTGTGACCAGCAAGAGTGTTAATTCAACCAGCAAACAGCTCACCATCCGCTTAACGATCGATCAATTAGTCAGTCCAGCTGGCACTTGCACACTCAAACTTACGGCCGCCTCTGGCGCGACCATAACAAAAACAGCCCCTACGTTTGACAACCCATCATACTCGTCTTGCCAAGGCTTTGACATGCCCCTATCAGAGTTATCATCTGGCAAATGGCGCATCAATGTTCAGGTTAAAAATAGCAACAAGTCTGGCGAGATCGATGGCGGAGAGGTAAACATACCATGAATATAAAAAAGCGAAGCTATAAATTTCACCCCATATCTGGCCTAGCTGCATTACTAACGGCAATAGTTGCCGTTATTGCCATTAGTCAACCGAACCGAGTTGACGCTGGCCCACTCGACAATTTCCAACCCGGCAACATCATGAGCGATTACGTCATGAGCAATTACACTTCTATGACCGAGGCGGAAATTCAATCTTTTCTCAAGTCTAAGAATCACTGCAATGATACCGCAATTTACAAAGCCGCCCAGTATCCCCATCTGCAATATAGCATTCGTGATGGCCACTTTGTTTGTATGGCCGATGAGGTTTTTGATGGCGAAAGCGCCGCTCACATCATCTGGCAAGCGGCTCAAGACTATCAAATAAACCCGCAGGTTCTAATCGTACTTCTGCAAAAAGAGCAGGGTCTAGTAACCGACACCTGGCCAAACCATATTCAATATCGCTCGGCAACTGGCTATGGTTGCCCCGACACTGCACCGTGTCATGAATACTATTACGGCTTCAAGAACCAAGTCCGCCATGCTGCTAATTTATTTCGCACTGTGCTAAATGGCGGTTGGACTAACTACCCAGTAGGTAACAACTACGTTCAATACAACCCGAACAAAGATTGTGGCGGAACAATCATAAATATCGAAAACCGCGCCACTTCAGCCCTCTATCGATACACACCATACCAACCTAACACCGGTGCGTTAGCAGCTGGCTATGGTACCGCCTATTGTGGTGCTTACGGTAATCGTAATTTTTATCTCTATTTTACTAGCTGGTTTGGCAGCACCACTATCACTACACAGAAAAGTAACGTCCACCTCCCAACCGGAAACTATTCTCTATCACCTAAACTGGTTACAGATAAAAACCTCTCTGTTAACTCGTCTAATCAGGTGGTGATATCTCAAGCTGAACAACACTGGCAGATAAGCAGGCAAAACGATGGCTTTTACAGTATAAAAGATGTTGGTTCCGGCAAGCTCCTAGATGTCTCTGGTGCCAACAATAACGATGGCGCAAGAGTGATAGTATACCAAGAACATGGTGGCTGCAACCAAAGATGGTCAATCATCCAGGATGGCGAGGATTACCTTTTGTTGTCAGCCTGCTCGGGTAAGGCCCTAGATCTTAGTGTTAGTAAAAGCTCCGTCTCTATGTGGGAGAAACATGGTGGAGTCAACCAGTTGTGGAAATTAAATAGCCTTGATCCGAATGTCATAGATGATGGTATCTACACAGTGGAATCAAGTTATGATTCAACAAAAAACCTTACCATCAACCAACCCGATAACCGCAATAGTTCTGAGGTGATAACCTCTCAGGCAATCAGCTACTGGCAGATAAGCAGGCAAAACGATGGCTTTTACAGTATAAAAGATGTTGGTTC
>CAZVBM010000004.1:48701-52540 GCA_964625885.1 uncultured Candidatus Saccharibacteria bacterium
AAAGCTCCGTCTCTATGTGGGAGAAACATGGTGGAGTCAACCAGTTGTGGAAATTGCAGCCACGGCAAGACATTTAGCCGCAGCCAACACCAATCAGCAGTCATGTATGTAGCCTTTTTCTTTTTTCAACATATCATCAAATTGCTTTTCTGAATGACGCTCAACGATGGTTTTGATTGATAATTTTTGTATACTTTCTATTTTGGCGCTAGGCAAGAGTGAAATTTTTTTGATCTTTTCTATATAGTCATCAATATCGTCATAAGCCTTAACAAGAAATCCATTTTCTCCGTCTTTTATAAGATGAGGTATGCCTCCAGCCGGTGAAGCTATAACAATAAGACCCAATCCCATCGCTTCAAGCACTGAATTCGGCATCCCTTCATTGGGTGATGTTAAAAGATACACGTCATACTTGCTAACAGGAAGAGATTGAAGCCCACCAGAAAATGGCCCCTTATATCTAACGTCTTTCGATTGTTTTATTTCATCAAAAACATCTTCATTACTATTAAACGTGGAGTCTCCGTAAACGTCAATTTGTGCCAAAATATTCTGACGCTTTAACTCTTTAGCAATCTTTAGTGGAATATCAGGTCGTTTATCAATATCTATCCTAGCTGCCCACAGAATACTTAAAGGCCGGTGGAGAGGTTTTGGGGTGTGCTTTCTAGGTTTGATCCTAACTGGCATGTGGAACACAGATATTTTTGACGGTGAATAATTGAGTGTTCTTATTAACCTACTCTTGTGTAAATCATTGTCAGTGATAACTCTTTTTATATGTTTTATCATATTGCCATATATTTTTACATAAGAGGTTTGCTCTCCACTCGCATCTGGGAAAAAAGCATAATCAGAAATAAAAATATTAGTATGTTGTTTGATTTCTATTCCATGATCATTTATGAGCTGAAACGCCATGCCTGATATAGCAGCGTGCATAGTCTTTGGTTTGTATTTTATAATTAACTTTTTCAACAGTCTGATATGCCAATTAGACATCTTATCATTTTTTAGTTGGAAGATGTTTATTCTGGGATTTAACCTGACACTTTCTGCTATATTAGCTTTACTGTATGTTATGACCAGGCCTATTTTAGCTGTTTTATCAATTCTCAACACCGCTGACATAAAATCACGATGAACTTTTTCAGCACCACCAGACGCCATGTGGTCGATGAAGAACAGATAATTGCTATTAGCAAAAAGGGATTTGAGGCTACCAACTGTCACTATTTTTTCTGATACTTGAAATAGAGCTCTAGCGGTTCTGTAGACGACTTTGACTAGCCTCTTGGCATATTCGTATAGCCTATTTATTAAACGCCAAAAAAGTACCGGCTGAGAGATGTAATGAAAAAAAGCTATAATAAATTTATTTTTTTTAATCAAGGCATTCATTATGCGCTTTTCTCTGGCGTGATTTGAGTCTTTTAGAAAATAGTCAAGTGTTTTGGTTTTTACTAGCAAGCCTGAAGCTGCATTAACATACTCATTATTAACTTTATAAAACATTGTGGCATGGGGCAGGTATCTTAGCATGAGCCCGTAGTATTCTATCTTATAGATTGGCCACAACTCATTAGATACGAGATATTGGTGTATGCGATCTAAAGCGTATATTAAAAATTCTATATTTTTAGCCCCTTTAGAAAGCGTTTGGAATTCTGACTGACGATAAAAATATAAACCCTCCGATATATAACTAATTTTCCTTGCTTTAGTGATTACTTTGATGGAGTAAGGATAATCTTCGCAACGAATCAGATCGGAATCAAACTTAATGTTACTTTCTTTTAAAAAATCTCTCCTAACACAAGCCGTGCAGGCTGAAATTGGAAAAGTTAGAAATCTACTGTGTTCCGCAATATCTTTTACAGTAAAAGTTTCTCTACTGGGTATATTAGCAAGGTTCATGGTGTGCTCCCATTGCGATTTTTGCCCGAAGTCTTGCCAAAACGTGAAGCTATAATACACTACATCAGATTTTAGCTTATTAACCTTACTAGAGATCTTTTTCAAAAGAGTCTTGTCTAGCTTGTCATCAGAATCGACAAATACTAAATATTCACCCCTGGATTGATTGATGCCTGTGTTCCTGGCTCCTGCAAGGCCGCGGTTGTCTTGATGCACCACACACCAGTTTGATAAGCCCTTAACATACTCGTCACAAAAAATAGCCGTGTCTTGTTCCGACCCATCATCCACTAAAATTACTTCGTAAGCTTCAGTGGTGTCTTGTGCTTTGATAGAAGAAAAGCAATCAACAAGACAGTCCTCAGGAGTGTTGTAGATGGGAATTATGATAGAAAATTTTGGTTGTTTTGCCGTCATGAGTGTCTACTTTGTCATTAATCCTGAGGTAATGCACTGATTATGTCTCTAAGTTTTGTGGAGCTAATGTGCTGAGTATAAGATATAAAGACAACTTTTGAACCAAAGCGCCTCAGAGTGCAATCTATATCTTGCCATTTTTGCTCTGTTTTGTGATCATCACCAACAAAAATTAAATCAAACTTAAATTTTTCATACGCAAAAATCTTATCAACATTATCTACGCGTACAACTTCATCTACATATCTGATTGACTTAACGATAGCCATGCGTTCATTTAGAGGAATGACAGGACGTTTGTTTTTGTAGCCATAGGTTGCTTCATCGGAATTTACACCCACTATAAGATAATCACAACCCTCTTTAGCTTTTTTCAGAATGTTTAAATGTCCGATGTGGAACATATCAAACACACCGGCAGTATAGCCAATAATCTTATTGTTTTTCATTTGAATTCCTTTTTGCTACACTCAGTTGAGTAAACCAAGATCTTATAACTCTTAAAGGTTTTGTTAATTTCCAACTTGACGAACTGACAACCGATTCATACGATTCTGAAAGTATACGATTTTGATATTTAAGATCTGCTATGTCAGCTCTCAGGTTAGTAATATCTTTTTGGAATTCCTTCATTTGATAAATCGAACATATTCTAGTGTTTTGAGCTATAGAGTCAACCAGCCATCCTCCTGCGCGAACTAACTCTTTCTCGTAGTGCTTAAAAGGCTTCGTTAGGTCAACTATTGACTGTACCTCGTGATGGCCACTCCGCTGATCCTTCGGGGGTAGCTTCATATAGTCACCAAATCTTGCTAAGAAACTACTGATGTCATCTGGGAGGTAAATTTCAGTGTCTTCAAATTTATACACCGTTGGTTTGTCAAAACTAGCCTTTTGAAGCACATAACGAAACACCGTCCTGCCCACGTAGTTTGCACTATCGTAGTTATGTAAATTGCAAAGAGACATATAGTGAGGTGCGTGTTTTTTAGCCTGTTTATAAGAAAGGTATTTGATGTACTCGTCATTATAAACACTTCCCACTTCCTGAGCAAACTTATCAGCCTCAATCTTGCCATCGGGTAATCCAATCAAAGGGAATATGTCAATAAAGACACCCTCGTAGTCAGCTGGCTTATCCAACACCGCCCATTCTATAAAAGTAGTTTTTTTATCATGGATTTTTAATACCCGACCCTCAATTGTAAACCAAAAAACTCCAAGATGCTTGGGCGCTTCTTTTGGAAATATCTTTAGAAGTTTGTGTATATCAGGCATGGGCATAACGACATCAAGGTCATCATCCCAGGGTATAAAACCACCGTGTCGAACCGCACCAATAGCAGTGCCTCCTTCGGCAAAGTATCTTAAACCATGCTTGTCACATATTTCTTTAAAAACTTTATATATATCAAGTATTCGCTTCTGCAGCTCACTCACGACTGAACCTTTTTATCTTGACCGCTAATCCATTCAGTGTAGCTATTGCAATTGATAAACTC
>CAZVBM010000005.1:0-51554 GCA_964625885.1 uncultured Candidatus Saccharibacteria bacterium
TTGGCTCCGGCAGCTGGGCTCGAACCAGCGACCTAGTCGTTAACAGCGACCCGCTCTACCACTGAGCTATGCCGGAATACGTCGTCTATTCTACTATATTTCCTGATTATTGTCTAGGTTTTCTTCAGGCAGTAGCCGCTCTAGCTGAATTGCCTTAAACCCCTGGCGCACCTGTTCCTTTTTCTCTTCGTCGAGATTTGGCCAGTGTTTTGCTAAATAAATCTTCAAATCTGATAGGGTTTGAATCGTCTGATCAGGCGGACGAACTAGTTCTAACGAGCGAGCTGAGTTCTCGGTTTTAATTAGGTGGCCAGATAGAACTAAGTTATCAATATGACCAGCTACTGTCGCTAGCGATCCATAACCCATACCAGCCGCAATTTCGCGAAAAGTCGGACTATAACCATGCTCAACAATAAACGCTTCGATAAATTCAAGCATTAACTTTTGTTTTTTAGTGACTCTTTGCATAATTTCCTCTTATTGTAACTTAATTTACCGATTGTCGCACCTGAGAGTCCCCACCACGTCACTGCTACCGCACTGTCAACAAACACTGGCAAGAACATACCAATTACCGCCAAGCCAACTCCAGAGATAAATAAGCCAAAGGCTATCCAATCGTGACGTAATTTGAATAAACTAAACAGAACCGTACCATACAGACTAGTAAACGCTAATAACCCAACTAGGCCCGCCTCATACCAAACAAACAAAAACTGATTTTCTATAATTAGTTCTTTGCCATCTTTACGCATCAGTGAGGCCGAGCCCGCTGAACCAACACCATGCCCCAAGATTGGTCGATCTTTAATCAGGTTAAGAGCGGTTGTGAGCGAGCTCTTGCGCTCCTCATCTGAACTCATGTGACTAGTCTCGGCATTATCGTGTAAGAGCAGGTGCTGAAATTCGTCTACTAGGCTATGGTTGTCGTCTTTTATAATCAGAAAGCCTAAGCCTAAAACCACCAGGCCGACTCCAGCAATAACCGACCACCTTACCAATTGTCGGGCTGATTTAAAATAAAAGACCAAGCAGACGACTACCACCAACGCGCCAGCCAACCAAGCGCTGCGCGAGTGACTGTTAAGCAGTGCTAAACCAGCCAGCAATATTAAGGCTAAATTAGTTTTATCAGCTCGCTTTATTTCGCCATCGTGATAGAAGCGACTCAATGTTAAAGCTATAACTATTACCGCTAAAGCCCCAAGCGGATTTGGTCCACGCAGCGTCGAATTAATCCGTACATAAGCGTCGTTTTGATCAATCACTAAATAAGGCTGGATGGTTTCAGCCGAGTAACCAAAGTTTTTAAGAAAATCGCGAGGCAAAACAGTCACTTGTAAAAGCGCGAAAGCCGTCACAATCAAGCCAAGACGTAAGACTATTTTTACCACCCTCTCAGACCAATTTTCATCTAAAACACCCAAGACTAGACCAGAAATTAATATCAGAATATAGCGCAAATCAATTACTAGGCCAGCCAACAAGCTTTTCCACTGCCCCCAAGTCAACAATCCAGCTATGGCGGTAATTAATATATAAACACCGGTCAGGATTAACAGCGTTTTGTACCTTCTGAATTTAGACCAGTTCTTGATAACCAAATAGAGACTAATTAGAGAATTAATAATAATCACAAAATCAGCTGCCGACTTAAAAACCAGTGCATAGCTGGGAAGTCTACTCCAAAGTAGTACCACTAACGGCGTCTGCAATGTCACCAATCCTAGGGCTAAAATAAATAATTTTTGATTGATTCTAACTAGCCTATTATTTACTACCATACATCTTTATTATACAGGGAAAAATGCTACAATATACTACAAGACAATGGAGCGTCGGAATTCAAAACACTATAGTTTAGTTTTACTATGCTGGGACCTTATCACCCTAGTGGCGATTTTCTGTTTAGCTTATTTAATTCGTGTTAAATTAGACCCTAGACCGCTACTTTACGACGTTTTTGCTCGGGAGTACGTTGTTGCTATGATCGTAGTTATACCGTTTTGGCTAATCATCTTTACCATCCTGGGACTATATAAAAACGATATCTACCGCCGACGCCTAGCTGAATACGGTGGCATTATTTTAGGATCGGTTCTTGGCATATTATCGGTAATTGGCTGGGAATACATAACCGAGATTCATATCTTCCCAGCACGACTAGTCACGCTATATGTCTTATTTGGCGCGATCAGTGCTCTTATAGTCGAACGGGAGTTAATCCGTCAACTACATAAATATAATTTAAGGCGCAACCGCGCCTACGAACGTGTAATGTTGGTTGGAACCACTAAAACAACTGCCGACTTTTATGAACAATCGGAGAAGGATCCGACTAGCGGCTTAGAAATTAAAGTGTTTGTCGGACCACGTGGTTTACTAAAAGGGTTCAGAGGAAAGTCTTATCAGAAGATTGATCGTATGATAGACGACTTTGACCCATCTAAAATCGATACTATCGTCCAAACTGACATGCAGGCTTCGGAAGAAGATAATAAACGCCTGTTTCGCTACGCTCAAATTAATCATCTAAATTATCGTTTTATACCTGGTAGCCCAGAGTTTTACACTGGCAAGAGCACAGTTGACTTAATTTATGGATATCCAGTTATTGGCATCTCACCAACACCCCTAACCGGCTGGGGAGCAATTGTAAAGCGCTGGTTCGACTTGACTGCTGTAATTCTGACAGCACCAATTTGGGGACTGATAATTGGCATTATTGCTATATTTCAGAAGATATTTAACCCTGGCCCAGTGTTCTATGTAGCACCCCGCTTTAGCCAATATCGTAAACCGTTTATGATGTATAAGTTCCGTTCGATGGCACCGCAATACGGCTCAAAAAATGCTATTGAAGAGTTTCGTGAAATGGGACGAGAAGACTTGGTTAAAGAACAGTCCGAGAACTTTAAAGTTAAGAACGACCCACGCATCACTAAATTTGGTAATATCTTGCGTCGAACTTCGCTCGACGAATTACCACAACTCTTTAATGTTTTGAAGGGTGATTTAAGTCTAGTTGGCCCTCGACCACTCCCAGAGTACGAGCTGTTAGCCAAAGAGAAAGGTCGCACTAAAGGCGCCCTACTCCTAAGCGTTAAAAGTGGTATAACCGGTTTATGGCAGGTATCAGGTCGCAATGATTTATCTGATAAAGAGCGCCAAGACCTAGAAATATATTACGTCCGACATTGGAGCTTTTGGTTAGATATTAAAATTTTATTACGCACAGTATTAGTAATTATTAAGAAAACAGGAGCGCGCTAATGGCCAAAAAACATTCACCAAAAATTGCTATCGTCCATGACTGGTTAACTAACATGGGGGGCGCAGAGAATGTCGTCTTGGCTTTTCACGAAGCTTTTCCTGAAGCACCAATTTACACTAGTACTTTTATACCTGAGAATATGGAGCCGTTTAAAAACCTAGATGTTCGCACGACTTATTTGCAAAATTTGCCTGGGCCACTAAGAAAGCTACACAAGCTTGTACCAATGCTACGCGTTAGTGCTTTCCGCAAACTAGACCTGAGTGAATATGACATAATTCTTTCTAGCTCGTCAGCTGAAGCTAAACAAGTTCGTAAAACCCGACCAGACCAAATCCATATTTGCTATTGTCATACACCAATTCGCTATTATTGGAATGACTACGAACAATATAAGAAAGATCCTGGCTTTGGTAAGCTAAACTGGCTAGTTAAGTTAGTTATGCCAATTATGGTGCCACCTCTACGTCGCGCTGATTTTAACGCCGCTCAGGAAGTAGATTATTTCATTGGCAATTCTGAATATATTGCTGATCGAATTCGAACATTTTACAAAAAACCAGCTGACGTAATTCATCCACCAGTCAATGTAAAGCGCTTCACGCCAAAAAAGAAACGAGCTGATTATTATGTCGCTATGGCTCGACACATCCCGTACAAACGACTTGATTTAGCTATTAGCGCCGCTAATAAGCTCGGTATTAAGCTAAAAGTTTTTGGCGATGGCAGTGAGCACGACAAGCTAGTCGCTATGGCTGGGCCAACCGTTACGTTCCATTCTGGATCACGAAGTAAAGAAGATCAGGATCATATCACCAAATCATTTAATGAGGCAAAAGGCTTTATCTTCCCTGCTCGCGAAGATTTCGGCATTACTACCGTTGAGGCCTTAGCTGGTGGCACACCAGTTATCACCTACAACCAAGGTGGTGCGCTTGACATAGTCCAAGATGGTGAAACTGGCATCTTTTTCACTGAGCAAACTACTGACGCCGTCGCTGAAGCAATTCAAAAAGCTGAGAATATAGATTTTGACCCCATCCTACTTAATAATCGTGCTAAGCGCTTTGACCGCACGCTTTTTATTACTAAGATTAAGAACTATGTTCTTAGCCGATCTAAATAATTAAACAAGGAGATAAAATGTCCGTAGCTGCCTGTATCAACCAAAAACTACTTGATAAGATTTCGAAATCTAGAGTGGTGCATATTATTACTATTGGAACCAAACCAGATATCATCAAGCAAGCGCCACTTTATCATGAGTTAAAAAGGCGTAATCAAGTGGTTTTGATTTGTCACACCGAACAACACTATGATTTTGCCTACAGTGGCGGTGTAGAGAAAGAATTTGATCTTGATGTTGATTTTCGCCTAGGTGTCAGCGGTAACCTACAAGAGAAAACCGTGCAAATCATCGACCGAGTTGGTGATATTATCGATTTCTTGCAAAGCCAAGGCAAAACAATTATCCCATATGTTCACGGTGACACTTCAACTGCTTCATCAGTAGCGATTGCTTCATTCTTACACCGCGTGGCTTGCGTTCACGTTGAGGCCGGTATTCGCACTCTAACACCAAAAAAATCAGTCTATCAAAAGCATTACAAGCTGTTCAAAGAAGGAAAATTCAACTGGCAGAATTATTATAAGGATATCAAGAATCCAAAGAACCTCACCAAGGGCAGTATGGAGCCGTTTCCAGAACAGGTTAATACGCGCATTTGCGAGCCGGCCTCTGGTTTCTATGCCGCTCCAACCCCAGAAGCCAAACAAAATCTGATTGATGAAGGTTATGAGAAGAGTAAAATTGCCCTAACTGGCAATACTATTGCCGATTCTACTCTATTAGCAGTTAGCGAATCTGAGGAGTCAGATGTCCTTGAAAAATATCCGATGCTAAAAGACCAAGAATATATTCTATTTACTTTTCATCGCCGCGAGAACACTAGTGACCGAAAACGCTTCCGTGTAATTATGAACGCTGCTGAAAAGCTAGTTAAGGCTGGCTATTTAGTCGTCTTTATCTCTCTACTTGGTACTGAACAGGCTATCGATCGTTTTGAGTTTCGTGAACGAGTTAATAAGTTACGCGAGAAATACCCAAATTTTGTTTATACCCAAGCTTGGGCCTATCACCGTGATATGATCGCTGGCATGCTCAAAGCGGCCGTGGTGGTGACAGATTCTGGTGGCATGCAAGAGGAAACTAATATTATTAAGACGCCCTGCGTAACTCTGCGCTTTGGCTCCGACCGTGGTGAATCATTTATTGCTGGCTCAAACGTTCCAGCCCCTCCAATCAATAGCGATTTTGTTGTTGAGATTATCAAGGGGGCTATTAATAACGATGCCATGCGCGTTGGTAATATTTATGGCAAAGACGTCTCTAACAAAATTACCACCCAGGTATTAAAACGAATCGATGGGATAAATGGCCTTTATATGACAGAGGAAAAGCGTTTGGGTTTTTAATATGAGTAGAATTGTAATTGACGCCCGAATTATCAACTCATCAACTGGAACATACGTTGAAAGACTGTTGTATTATTTACAACTTATTGATAAGAAAAACGAATATATAGTTCTAATTCCCACTAAAGATCGTAACTTTTGGAAGCCAACTAGTAAGAAATGGTCTGTTAAATTCTGTGATATTCCAAACTATTCTGTGTCTGAGCAAACTAAATTTAAAAAGTTCTTAGAAGATTTATCTCCAGATTTAGTACATTTTTGTATGCCTCAGCAGCCAATGTTCTATAGTGGTAAAAAAGTGACGACCTTTCATGACTTAACCTTATTAAAAGTCTACAATTCTGATAAAAACTACTTCGTCTTTAAGGCTAAACAATCAGTTGGACGAGTTTTGTTTAAGAAGGTAGCTCACGACAGTCAGGCAATTATTACACCGACCGAATATACCAAAAATGATTTGATTGAATTCGCTAAAATTAATCCAAATAAGATTACCGTGACTTATGAAGGCGCAGATATTGGAATTTACCCAATTGAGCCGATTAAGCTACCGTTTAAAAAATTTATTTTAAATGTTGGTCGTCATAGTGATTATAAAAATAACGTTCGGCTAGCCGAAGCACATCAGATATTACTAAAGAAATATCCAAAGTTGGGGCTAGTTTTTGTTAATCGGCCAGATGAGGCCACAATTACTAACGAAAATTTATTTAGAGATCGAGGATATAAGAATATTTACTTTAGCGGCGAAGTTAGTAAAGGCGTACGTGACTATTTATACACAAATGCCACTGTCTATGCTACCCTATCGCTTAATGAGGGCTTTGGGTTAACTGGCTTAGAAGCAATGGGGTTTGGTCTACCAGTTCTATCAAGCGATGCAACGTGCTTACCTGAGGTATACGCCGATGGGGCTACTTACTGCGATCCATTGGATATTAGTGATATTGTCGATAAGTTAAATGCTTTGTTATCTGACGAAAAACTACGAAAAGATATGGTTAAACGTGGCAAAGCTCGCCATGCTACTTTTTCTTGGGAAAGAATGGCTAAACAAACCCTCGAAGTTTACCAGTCGGTTTTAGATAAGTAGTTATTCTTCGTCAGTTTCGTGATGAACTTTATTAATATAAAGTTTACGCTCTTTACCCTCACCCTCAGAGTGAGTTTCAATATCAAAGTAGTCTTGAGCAACCTTATGTACGATTCGCCTGTCAGCTGCATTTAAATCACAAACCTGTGTTTCACCAGTTTCGCGGACTTTCTTAATCCAGTCCTCAGCTCGGCGAGCAATACGTTCTTGACGTTGACGCTTATAATCAGCCACATCAATATTAACCCTATTCAACTCAGCTTCTTTTATACGCAGGACATTTGATATTAGAAGCTGTAAACTACGTAGAGTTTCAGCGTTGCGACCAATTAGAATTGCATTTAATTCACTCGATGGTACTGATAGTTCAATCACATCTTCATCACAACTCGAACTAACAGCTAAATTAACCCCAAAGAAAGAGATAGTGTCTTCCAGAAACTTAGTGGCAAAAATGATTGCTTCTTCTTTATTCATAATTTCTCCTTATTTTTTAGCTTTTATCCGAGTAATGCGCTGACCAGAACTATTAGTTTCAACCTTGGTTTTTACTTTCTTCGATTGGGACTTCTTTTTCTGACGTTGTTGATTAATTAACTGAGCTGTTTCGGCTTTACGTAAACGTTCGTTAATCTCATGATCTTCAACCGCTTTCATCTCACCTAGGTCATCTCGGTCCATAAATTTATAGTGAGCAATTGTAAATAAATTAGAAAACAGATAATAAAAGCTAAGCGCTCCGTAAAACATACCAAACGTTACAAACATCATCATCGGCATAAATTTTGACATTGAGCTAGTCATGATTTGATTCATCTCAGCTTGATCTGGTTTTTTACCATCTGACGCTTCAGTGAATATATCCCGTAAACGACGCTTTTTGCCATCTTTATCAGTCGGCGCAGATTGGGTAATTTGGGTTATTTTATATTGTGAATAAGCCATTGCGGCTAAAGCTAGTATTAAAACAACACTAGTTAAGCCTGCTGATTTAAATGGTGATTGAGATAAATCAATTACATTAAACAAAGTCGGTTTAAACTCTACACTACCGGCTAATATATCTTTAATCCCGTCCATATTCTTCACAAATTCGTAACCATAGCGGGAAATTGGTTCCGAACTTTGCACAATCATCTGTATCACTCGATAAATTGCGATAATAATTGGTAACTGAATAACTGTACTAATTAAACTACGGGAGGTTTTAATACCATTCTTTTTATATAACGCCATTGTCACCAGGCTTTGTTGTGCCATCTCTGGGTATTTCTTACGAATTTTGGCTAATTCCGGTTGCAATTTACGCATACGTCGCATCTGATCATACTGCATCTTAGCAACTGGTAATAAAATTATTTTTGTAACAACCACAAATAAGATAATCGCTATACCGAAATCACCAACTAAACTATAAAAAATCAAGAGTAGATTAAAAATTGGTTGAACTAATAATTTATCAAACATATCTCTGTGTATTATATCATTTTAATAGATTATTAACTACTGTCTTATAATAGGTTAGCTTTTTGAAATAAGCTAATAACTTTACTTTTTATTTCTAAATAGCTCAGATCATTAATATTAACTGAATTAATAATAATAGCTATATCATAAACTTCGTTTGTTTGAGGAATAATCTCTGTTCGAATAATTTCGTATAACCGACGACGAATTCGGTTCCTTAAAACAGCTTTTTTGGTAATTTTTTTAGAAATAATCACCGAAAATCGACTAGTCTTACGGTATTTATTAGGTAAATATTTTATCGTTAATAAATTATCTCTTATAACCCACCCCTTACGAAAAAGAAAGGCTAAGCTGCCATGCCCATGAAATCGATATTTAAAACCTATCATATTTTTATTTTACTATATAAGATAAATACCCGCTTATATAGAGCGGGTATTTTTATTAAACAGTTAGTTTAGCTCGGCCTTTAATACGACGACATTTTAAAACTTTTCGTCCATTTTTAGTTGAACTACGTTTTAAAAAGCCGTGAACTTTATTTCTCTGGCGCTTATGTGGTTGATACGTTCGTTTTGGCATATTTTTTCCTACTAGGTTAAATCACCATCACATGGTGTCTAAACTTGATTTATTACAATTATTTAGACATAGTATAAATGATCTCTCCACTATTTTCAATAGTTTATCCACAGTCTGATTAGTGTAAACTCTCCCTGTGGATAACTTTGTAAGTGTTAGTTAATTTTATTTATTAGAACATAATTTAAAAATTAGCCTTGTGGAAAACTCATATTTCAATTAAACTATTATAAAAGAATAAAGGGAGAAAATAATGCTAGACCAGCGTAGTTTATGGCAGAGTGTTGTTGGTGAGATTGAATTATTAATCCCTAAAACATCTTTTAATACATTTTTTAAGCCATCAATTTTAATATCAGTAAACGGATCAAACATAAAGATTGGTGTACCTAATGTTTTTGTCCAAACTCAATTAAATGGTCGTTATAAACAAATATTAATAGATACTTTTTCTAAGAATAATATAAAAAATCCTAATATTATTATTGAAGTAAATTTTAAATCCAAGGCAAAACCAGTTAGTAGAGAAATTACTAGTGAAGTTATAAACCACAATAAATCATCAGTTATGACTGGTAATTTATCATCTATTACTAAGGACATTGAGAGACGTAATAATAGTCAGAGTGGTACCGGATTAAATAATCGGTATACTTTTGATAATTTTATTGTTGGATCGAGTAATGATTTTGCTTATAACGCTTGTCAGGCCGTAGCAGAAAACCCTGGTTCAAGATATAATCCCCTATTTATATATTCCGGAGTTGGTCTTGGTAAAACTCATCTCGTACAGGCAGTTGGAAATGAAATTATAAAATTAAATAATAAAGCTAGAGTTTTATACACCACTATTGAAAATTTTACTAATGAATTTGTACGTTATATTCGTTTTAAGGACCGTGATTTTGCGAAGAAATATCGTAATGTTGATGTTTTAATTGTTGACGATATGCAATTTATTGCTAATAAAGAAAAAATTCAGGAAGAATTTTTTCACACTTTTAATACTCTTCATCAAGCTAATAAGCAAATTATCATTACTAGCGATCGGCCACCAAGGGAAATTCCAACCCTAACTGAAAGGTTAAGAAGCCGATTTGAGTGGGGAATGATTATTGACATACAGATGCCAGATTTTGAAACTCGTTGTGCAATTTTAGAAGCTAAATCAGGACAAGTTGGTGTTGAAATTAATAAAGATGTTGTTGAATACTTAGCTGATAATTACCGAACTAATATTCGAGAATTAGAAGGAGCTTTAAATCAGTTATTAGCTTACGCAGAAATGCGTGGAGTCGCACCAACAATTGAGATAGCTGAAGGTTTATTTAAAGGGTTAAAAGCCTCTAGGCCAAAACACTTAACAGCTAATCAGGTTATTATTAAAACTGCTAACTTTTTTCAAACCACACCAGATATTTTAAAAAGTCCATCACGATCTAAAGAAATTGTATTACCACGTCAAATAGCGATGTACTTATTACGAAGTGAACTTCATATGAGTTTTCCAAAAATATCTAATGAATTAGGTAGAAAAGATCATACCACAGCAATATATGGTATAGAAAAGATTGAAAAAGAATATAAAATAAATACATCTGTTCGTGAATATATAAATTCTATTCGAGAAAGTTTATATCAATAAATTGTGATTAAAATATAGGAAGTCTGAGTAAAAAATGTGTATAACTTATAAAAACCTGTTGATAATAAAAAATAATAAATATTTTGTGGAAAAAGAATGGTTTTATTCACAAATTTTTAACAATCTTCTCCACTGGATTTATTATAAATTACATCTGTTATTATCTACTTATACACATTATTCACAAGACCTATAACTACTACTATTTAATAAATAACATATAATAATAGTAAGGGAGAAAATATGGAACTCACAGTCACACAACAAAACTTAGCTAAGGCACTGAATATTGTATCTAGAGTTGCTAATATGAAAACTCAGATGGCAATTTTAGATAATATATTATTACGTACAGATGGTAATCGTTTATTAGTAGCTAGCACAAATTTAGAAATTGCTACTACTCAGAGGATAGGCGCTAAAATAGTTAAATCAGGTGATATTACTATTCCAGCTAAGGTTGTGACCGAGTTTATTAATAGTTTACCAACTGGTGTAATTAGTTTAAAAGTTGAAAATAATCATTTAATAATTAAGTCTGATAATTATAATTCTGTAATTAATGGTGTGATGGCCGATGAATTTCCAGATCTACCAACAATTAATGAGAAAACTGCTATTAAATATATTATTTCAACTGATGATTTTAAAAAAGCAATTAATCAAACAATAATTTCAGTTAGTAATGATAATTCAAGACCAATTTTAACCGGTGTATTATGGCAATCAAATGATGGGTGTTTAAATCTAGTTTCTACCGACGGGTATCGTTTAAGTGAAAAACATTTAATAAAAACTCAAAGTGATTTATCAATTATAGTTCCAGCACTTACTCTACAAGAAGTAATGCGAGCGATTTCTGAAGGTGATGATGAAGTTGAAGTATTATTTAGTTCTACACAAGTTCGTTTTCGAGTTGGTGAAACGGAAATTATTAGTCAACTTATAGAAGGTGCTTTTCCTGATTATAAAAAATTAATTCCTAAAAATAATGACGTAGTGATAAAAATAAATCGCGATGATTTTATTCAAGTAGCTAAGGTTGCAAGTCTATTTGCTATTCACTCTTCAAGTGGTGTGACTATATCAGTTGATGAATCTAAAAACGAATTTAGCTTAAAATCAATTGCCTCGGAAATTGGTGAAAATATATCAGAAGCCAAGGCTAAAATAAAAGGTCAAGGAAAAATTACCTTAAATTCTAGATATTTAATTGATGCCCTTAATGCGGTTTCTGGTAAGGAAATAATCTTTGAGTTTAGTAGTAAACTTGCCCCTTGCTTAATTAAAGATGAACAAAAAGATTCGAATTATATTCATATTATAATGCCACTTAAGAGTTAATTATGATAATTAGCGAACTTGAGGTTGGTAATTTTCGCTGTCATGAAAAATTTAGAATTAGTTTTTCACCAGATAAAACTTTAATTTATGGTTTAAACGGTTCTGGAAAGACTAGTTTAATTGAGGCAGTTTATTTACTTTTACGCGGTAAGTCGTTTCGTGGGTATGATGATGATATTTTAAAGTCTGAGTGTGATTGGTTTAAAGCTAATTTAAAAATAAAAGACACATTTTCTGGAAAAATTGAATCAAGAGAGGTTAGATTTAAAACAGAGCCGATTAAAACTAAACAATTTAAAATTAATCAAAAAACTCATCAAAGAATACCAAAAAATAAAAAAATTCCCGTAGTATTATTTCAACCAGATGATTTAAACTTAATTAACGGCTCCCCTTCTCGTCGTCGACAATTTTTTGATGAGCTTGTCTCGCAATTAAAACCAGAACAAAGTGTTTTTTTAAGTCGTTATGAAAGAGCTCTTCGGCAACGTAATAATTTAATTAAGAATAATCCTAATATTAATCAAGATGATTTATTCTCTTGGAATATTATTTTAAGTAATTATGGTGCGAAGATTATTCAAAATCGATTAGAGATAATTGAATTAATTCAACAAAGAATAAACCAAGTTTATCAGCAAATTACTGGTGTAAAAGATAATGTGTTAATTAAATATTCTCAGAAATATTCTGATTTAAATCAAATTCAATCAATTTTATTTAATAAGTTAAATCAAGAAGATAATTTATTATTAGGAACATTAATCGGTCCACATCGTGATGATTTTTTAATTAAATTTAATCAAAGCAAAGCTAATCAACACACATCGAGAGGTGAAAACCGTAGTATTATATTAAGTTTAAAAATAATTGAAGCTAATTTAATAAGAGAGAAATATAATCAATCACCAATTATTTTACTCGACGATGTTTTAAGTGAATTAGATAAAAAGAGACGTGATTATTTATTATCACATATTAATAAAAACCAAATTATTATAACTAGTACTGAAAAAGTTAATATAGAAAAAGTAAAAATAGTTAAGATTTAAGTAGTAATTAATGATTCTTCAGTTGGGCTCGCATGAATCTGAATATGAACATGGTTTTGACCAGCAAAGAATAAACCTTGGCCAATTGGAAAGTTAGTTAAGCGTTTCTTCTCTTCGGCAGTTAGTTTAAATGTTTCAGCGATAACATCAACTGCAGCTGGTGATTGTTTTAGAAGTAATAATAGTGATGAGTTAGCAATAATTGCTTTACCCATTTTATTACTCATAAAGTCACCAACGTCTTGAGTAATAGTGGTTAAGCCAAGTTTATATTTACGGGCACGTTTAGCTAGGCTAAATAAGAAATTAGCTGAGTCTGGATATTTCATTAATTGCCAGGCCTCGTCAACAATTAACATACGACGTTTTTGGTGAGCACGGGTGATATTCCAAATATGAGACAAAACAATATACATTGCAACTGGTCGGAGTTCATCTTCTAGGTCACGAATATTAAATACTACCATAGCATTATTAATTTCAACATTACTTTGTTGTGAGAATATACCAGCAAATGTACCACTAGTATATTTTCGGAGACGTTGAGCTAATTGCGGTCCAGATCCACCCATATGAAGCAAGGTGTCATACAAATCAATAATCGTAGGTGGGGTTGAACCATGGGTTAATGGGTCGCTAGTAATACCGGCACGAGCGTAAGTGTCAATTAAAGCTTGATCAAGATCACCCTCTTCTTCCGGGCTTAAACCATACATTGGGCTGCCATCGGCTGTTGTAGTACCACCCGACAGCATTAGGCGAAATAGCCCGTGTAAGGTTATTAAGTTAGCACGTAAGGCGTTGTTAGCATCTTCAGAGTCAATAACTCGTGGTAGGTCAAATGGGTTTATGCGAGTTGATGAGCTAAGACTGAGACGAATATAACTACCACCAACCGCATCACAAAGTTTTTGATACTCGTTTTCTGGATCAATAATTAAAACTTCAGTCCCTATCATCATCGAACGCAGGGCTTCAAGTTTAACTGTAAACGATTTACCAGCACCAGATTTAGCAAAAACGGCCATGTTAGCATTTTCCAGAGTAAAACGGTCAAAAATCACTAGACCATTATTATGCATATTTATGCCATATAATACTCCAACATCTTGAGATAAATCAGCACTAGTAAAAGGAAATGTTGTAGATATAGCGCCAGTATTCATATTGTGACGAATCTGCAATTCATCAGTGAATTGTGGAACAGTGCTATTAAGTCCTTGTTCTTGTTGTGACGAAGCTACCTTAGAAAACACTAACTGTTGACCAAATATAGTTTCGATTTTATTTTGGATATAACGTAGCTCATCTAAACTATCGGCATAAACTGTGACATATAAACCAAAACGGAAAAAGCGTTGGGCGCCAATTTGGAGCTCGTCGCGTAGCTGTTCAGCGTCCATAATAGCTGCTTCTAGAGCTGGGTCGCGGGTCTTCCCCTGTTCATAATTAATACTCATAGTAGCTTGAAGTTGAGTTACTTTTCTAGTCAAATTTTTCAGAATAGTTTGAGTATCAACTGGATAAATCATCATACTAACATCAAGCACTTCGTCAATATTAATGATTGAGCTTAACCAACCAGTATAAACCTCACGAGGGTATCCATAAACATAAATTGTCCGCCCATATTTTGTACCTAAACGGAAATGATCAGAGTTAATTTCTAAACTACTTGGTGCAATAAGATCGCGTAAAGTTGTTACACCAGCTAAATAAGCTTGTTCAATCTCAATTCGCTCTTTTGCTTGTTGTTGGGCAATAATATCACCAGCAACTGGAGTATTTGGTCGTCTCCTTCTTAAAGCCATTACATTTCTCCTTGGGTTAGGTTTGGACGAGGTGACTCGCCATCACCCTTTCTGGTTATAATATTGGTAATATTTTCGAATTGAACTATTGGTTGTTGTAGAGCAGTGTCTGGATTATAAAAATTATAATAAAGTTGGCTTAATTTTTGTGTATCAAGACGCTCAACCCTAATACCAACTTGATTTAAGCCGGACATCACTAGATTAACTCGATTTTGTAGTTCTTCTTTACCCTTTATATAAACTTGTTCGTTAATTTTAACACTAGTGGTTGGTTTATTATTTACTTTAGAAAAGATACCTTTTACTTGGTTAGTAGCGGAGGTAATATCCCCAGCTGGCAGATAAGGTACAACTACAAAGAAGGTTTTTTCCATAATATTAGCTTCCTGAGCAAGAATATCAATATAGTTAATATAGTCATCCATTAAGACATTTAAAAGCATGTTATCTTGGTTATTTCTAATTTTGATTAATTTATCAAGATACGGTCCAATATCAACTTTTTGAGAACGAATTAAAATTTGAATTGGAAAATATAATGAGTTGATAAAGTTTTGATAACTATATTCAATACCCTCTTTTTCTTCTAAGCTCATTAAGTCGAAGTTGATTGATTCACAAGCTATAATAGCCCGAAAAGTTCCATCTTTCAGAATCACCAAACCATCACGAATTTCAGCAATTTTTAGGGAATTTTGAGTTGAGTTTGGATTAGGAGTTGATTTATTAGATTTTTTATCTTCCGATGATTGTAATGGTTGATTTATCTGGCCAGCTGGCTCAACCATCTGTGATACTGATTTAACTGAAAAGCCAGCATCTTTTGAAAAGCTAGTGTTGCTTGGTTGAACCGTGCCTGGCTGGCCTGGAGAAACAGTTTTATTGTCCATTATCTTAATTTAACCTCTAATTGATTTTGCCCACCGAGGATGTCTTTCGATTGTTCTCGCTCATTTCTTAGTCGATTAGCTTCGGTCGAAATGGTTTGAATCGAGAGATCTTCGTTTGTTGCTAGATTCATTATATCAGGGCTAACTTGATTTAGCGATGGTGTTGTTGGCACTGTCGATGTTGGTGTAACGGGTTGGTAATTTGGATTTGGGATTGATTGCGGTAATGGGTTTATCGGTGTTGCCGACTGAACGGGTTGATTCCAGGCTTGACTTAGCTGTGGCTGTGGCTGAGTGTAACTATATGGCTGTACACTATCGTAAGGTTTTTGAACCTCAGCCCTAGGAATGGTTTTTAAGTCATTTAATACGTCAGAGCGGTATTTACTACTACTTTGATTTAACATACGATCAAAACTCTCTAATATTTCATCGTCTTCATGAACGTCACTTACCTCTTCGGCTGCAGCAACAACCGAATCTTGTAAGCTAGTGTTATTCTCAACACCGCGAATTGCCCAACCGCCAGTATCAACTACATTAGAGAGAAAGGATATCCGCTCGATTGCCTGTTCATTACTTAGCGTCTTTAAGGATATTGAGTCTTTTTCTTCAATTATGTTTGTAAATTCGACAATTTGGTCAACACCATCAGCTTCCCAGATTTTTTTACGGGGTTTTAGCCAGAATTGTAGGATTGCCGCTAGATATATTTCCATTGGCTGATCTTTGCGAAGTGGTAAAGATAAAACTAAGAAGAATATCGCAATCGGCGTAAATAAGATTATAAAAGGTGGAAAAGCTCGTCCTAAAAAGACTGCTAGAGCTCCAAAACCGGCCGCGATTAATAGATAAATAAACTGACGAAAGGAAAATGGGCCGAGTAATTTATCTTCCGCCTCGACATCTTGCGGTATCTTATAGCTAGACATAAGCTTTATTATACCAGAATGTAGTATAAGCTTTAATAAGCCGGCGACTTATAAATGATGGAATTGTCTTTTTTTATAACAAGATAAAATGTGTTTGAGTAAGCTTTTAGTTCTAAGTCATACAGTTCATTATTGCTAGTGCTAATCGAGAACCTATATTCATTTATAGAATCTTTTTTTATAGACTCAACACTTTTAGTAATAATAAATTTATTAGAATAAGGGAAAGTTTCAAATAATAAATTTTTTAATTTAGTAATTTGTTGATCAGATAAATTACTAAAAACCTCATCTAATTTAAATTCTACTTCATCAACATAGTTTGGTTTACTCATATCTAGTTTAATTTGATCAACGTTATCACCTCTTAATTGAGCAGCCTGCTCGGTAATTGGTAGTTTTCTTGGTAATCGGTTGGTTTGACTAAGAAAAATAAACATACCGACAATAGATAAGGCTAGAATTACTAAAATAAGAATCTTCTTTTGTTGTTTGTTTAGGTTAAACATTATTAATATCTCCAGTTATTAACTTCCTTGATAATATAATCTGGAACATCTTTATAAGTAATAGCACTAATAATTGGCTCTGGATGTGTAACTTGTTTCCATGAGTTATCTTGTTTTTTAAAAATAACGTGATAAATCGTACCAACAAAACTACCAGACCCACCATCTGGTGAATTATCAATTAGACCAATAGATGTGGCAAAATATTTACCTCTGTCAAAAAACTTTCCTGGGGCAATAGTAAAGAACATAGATGATAAAGTTTTACTATAAGACTTTTGGAGCATATCATTTATGGTCTTTCTGTCTTGACTAAAAGTCTTATCGTAATAATCACTACTATATTCAATATTTAGAGTAACTGTATCTGATTTTACTATATTGATTTGCTGTGGTAGTGATGAGTATTTTTGTTGATTAAGGGCTTTAATATAATATATACCTTGTTTTAACCTAGCCTTAAAAGGAGTCTCAAACTCAGAAATTACCTTACTATCCTTATCTATTAGTTGAAGTTTTGAATCTGTGATATCTGATTGGAAGATAACCGATACTTTAGATAATTCTTTAAGAGTAAGGTTTAATAAAACTATTAAGATTATTAATCCTAAAGCTAATAGTGGTATGGTAATTTTTTTATTTTGTCGTAATAAATTAATCATAAATCACCTTTTTCCGCTATAAACGGATTTAATGTTCGATCAGCTTGGCGATTATTTATATCAGTACCATCAACATATTCAAAGACATATTTACTTAAATCATATCCAAAACTCTTTAAATAGTCGATTACTATTGGTAATAGATTTGGTGGTGAATAAACCACAATTACTTTTTCACCGGCAGTGTTGTCATAAAAGCCAATTCTGTAATCTCCAGAAGTTATAGGTAGTTTATGTAGTAACGGATAATCAATACCAGTTTGTTCAGCTGACTCAGAAGCAGCAAGTTGCTGCTTACCACTCATCTTTTGATAAAGGTCTTTGTTCTCTTGTTCCCATTGTTTTGCTTCATTTGATACTGGAGCCATGGCAATAAATAGTGTTCGGTTTCTTGTCAGGTTTAGTTTTATGGTTTGGTTCTTAAAACCATAACGCTCAAAAGATATTTCATAAAAACCGGGATCTAATATGGCTTTATCAGACATATTATAGGTAGCGCCATTAACTTTCATTGAAGTGTCTTTGGGTACTGCCTCAAAGTTTAGAACTATCTTGTCGGTTGGCGACGTATTATCTTTTTTATAATAAATAAGACTAATAGCCGTAATGGCTAATGTAAGGAAGATTGTAATAAAAATAATTAGTGTTCTTTTAGTTCTCAACATCTTATCCACCTGTCTGATTATTACCACTCTTCTTTCTGTACCAGTTATATTGACTAGCTTCTAGCATTTCGTGAGCGGCCATAGGGGCGCGGTATCGGTATGGATCACATTCGGCGTATGATGCTGAAGCGGCTGGATATTGGAAGCCAGCTATTTGGCCGGTGAATAAGAAGGTGTGTCCCTTCTCTGCACTAATCGCCACATCACCAGGTAGTAAATCTTGAGTGATGTCCCTTGGAGACCCGGTGTTAGCAGGGTAAATTAGTTCCCATTCGCTGGATGATTGAAGGTATGGTAGTTGACCACCAGAAACAGTTCCCTTTTTTGAGTTATAGTTTGGATCCCAGCCGCTCTCTTGAATCATAGTAGTAACAAAACCACCGCAGTCTTTACCATTACAACCGCCAATGTAGCCACTTGTGTTCTTACACTCCCCGCCACCTCCGGTTCGACATTTAACTAAATTAGCATAAAATTCGGTTGGATTCTTTCTCTTAGCTCCGTTTGCGCCACAATCAATATTGTTTTGAATTTGAAAATCAAGGTTATTTTGAATATGCTTTTTGTCGGCAGTAGTTAAGGTTGAGCTGTTTAAGGCTGCTCTACCATTATCCATTTTATTACAACAATCTAAGGGCCAGGCTGATTTTGAAACTAACTCTTGAAGTGCTCCAGCTGGGCCATCAAATTTTTGTTGAGCTGGTGCACAGACATCAATAGCGGCCGGGGCTTCTCCAGGTGGTAAATCGCCACCGCCCTCTAAACCAAATCTAGCCAAAAGCGCATCCCTAGTAACACCAGCTCCGTCCTGAATCTTACCACGATAAGTGTTGGCAATTTTAATGGCTCGATAAACCCGGTTATTACCGCCTTTTAGATATGCCTGATAAGTCGCTTCAGCTACCTCGGCAGTTACCCTCTCACCATCACATAATCGATCTTGCCTAATATAAGCACCGTAGCCACAATTATTAGCTTTGCCTGGGTTCTCAAAACAATCTAGAAAGGCAAAAGTCGCTTCCTCGACAGTGTTAGCTTTATTAATAGCTTTATTGGGAACCTTGTTAGCATATTGAGCGGCATTATCTTGGAAGCATCTAGTTCGTACCTTTGCTAAATCATAAAGTAGAGTTTCTAATTGGGTATTAAGGTCGTAGACGTGAGTACCACGATTATTAGCAATTTTCTGTAAAGCACTTTGACGTCCACCAGTCCACTGGGCAATACCAATACCACTATTAAAAGTAAACTCCTTTGGCTCGCAAATATATTTACCAGTTGCAGAGCTGAGGACGTTTTTAGTTGTGTTACATCTAAATGACTTCTGGTCACATTCTGCTGGAGCGTCAGCTGCTAGTCCACTGCTTTTTTCTAAGCAAACTGGCGAAATATTATTTCCAGATTCAGCTTGGAGATTACCGACAATACCAGCGGATTGATTGAGCGTAAAGCCAACACCGGTTAAAAATCGTAAGATGTATTCAACCTTCTCGTTTTCAGCACCAGCACCTAAGACCGCGTCGGTTAACCCACTATTGCTATCGGTAATGCATTCGTTATCATCAAAAAACCTAATATCTTGCTTAATAAGAAATTCCTCAGTTATTTCTTGATCTTCTTGGGAGGAAAATGGGCTTTCAGGTTCCTCGACCGTACCGGCAACTGGAAACTCTCCACCATCGGTATAATCCAGTGAATTATTATCGCCAACACTTACAATTATAACTTGACCATTAATCTTTGACCACTGGGCAGCAGACTCGGCAGTTGGCATAATTAGCTCGATATTAATTGAGCCATTATCTGCTACGATAGCAGTGCTGCTATAATTGTTAACAACACAGATAGTACTATCTCTAGCCGTAGAGGTATTGAAGATTCTTAATTTAGTGCCATAAGGTATGCCCCGAGGAGCAACACAGCTTGGCTTTGTTACATCAATTGGGTTACCCTTAAAGTCATTTAAGCCACTAGATATAGCGTTGCCAGGAAAATAAGCTGAGTAGACAGCCTTGTATGTCTTACCGACTTCAAATGTTAAGCTGCCTATGGTAACAGAAGCTTCGGCAGACGATATATTTTTGGGAAAGACTAGATATATTATTGCCATTACTAGCATAATAGTCGCCAGGAAACGACTTTTATCAGAAAGATGTTTGATTGCGATACTCTTCACGTAACCCTACCCACTATATTTATGTAGGTTATTATACATCAATTTTAATTTGCTCCAAAGTTGGCGTTAGTTACCAGCACAGCTTGTCCACCACTCACTACCGCCATTATACCTGCCATTATGAAGATATCGAGCGCCAGGTCGACCAAAGTCGTGAAGCTTTCCGTCGGCGGCATCTAGAATTAATAAATCTGACTCCCTTAAATCATCGACTGATCGGACCCCTTTCTCAAAACCGATGACTGTTACAAAATGGCGACCGCGATTACTTTCTGGATTATCTTTTTGTCCAGCTCGGATAACGCAAACATTACCGCGGCTTATAGCATTATAAATATCTATTAAGGCTTGACGTTTACCGGGATCATTAAATACATCGGAACCTTGAAACGGGTGGGTTCTTGTAGAGAAAACTGGAGTGCTTTTATTGCCAGAACCATATTTCACTAGTGAATTTATATTCATACCAGAAAAGTCATCACCAAATCGACCCTCTAGCCCTCGAGCGTGATGGATTGCAAAACGATCGCAGGCTTGGTTATATGGGGTATTCTCACCCGGAATTAGGTTGCTGCCTCGACCCGGACCGCCTTGATATAGTGCTCGGCCTCTAATAACTGATAATATTTGGGAAATTTTATCAGCACTTTTTGCTAGTTGATATTCGGATAAATTCTCGAGTGTGATTGGTCGACTTGGTCCAACTAATCTATTAGATGATCTACCAGGCATTCTTTGCTTCTTTAGATTTTGATTGATTCTTTTGTCAAAAAGATAAACTGGAAATAGTTTCTTAATCTCGGTGGTAGCAAAACATTTCTCGCCTAAATCACCGTCGTTGTCATCACCAAGAGGAATCTGGCGATTTACGCATGATTCTTCATATTCTTTTAACTCACCACTAGTTTGAAGTTGGCAGAAATTTCCCCTTTCGTCGCAACTATCTTTAACTATTTCTAAGTTTCCACTAGCAACTAATTTATTAATGATAGTTTCTGGGTTTTCATGCAACACCTCAACCGGAGTGCCATAAATGGTATTACAATAAGGCCCAAGAGCAATTTCTGGATGTGCTTTTCGGTAAGTATCATCAAAGCACTGATTTAAGCTGATGCGAATTTGATCGTCTGAAGCTGATACAGTCTTGCCAAGATTAAAAACGCTATTACTAGTACTAATTAAGGCACTAATTTTCATTGGGATGCTGGTTTTTTGATTAATTAGCTGGAATCGGTTAGCAATACTACCTAAGAATGTGTATGGTGAGCTAGTGTCAAATGGGCTTAGTCGGAGACGATCTATTTCAGCTCGCTTAGCAACCAGCGCCTGTTGCTCTGATAAATAGGCCACTGCTTGATTCTTAGTTAATGGCATTAAGCCACCCCGTTGGGCACTTTTGCCAAATAACTCAGCTGCGCCACTAGCAAAACCATTAGCTAGATCTTCGCCGGATAAATCCGGGGCAGTTGCTAGGCCAGTCATTGATGACAAATTAGTGGCAGTAGTATTTACCTTTACTTCATTAGTTAAATATTTAGTAGTGTCTTCAGATGGACGTCGCCCCATGAAGAAATTAAATATGCTGGTAAAGAAGTTTTGCCAGGCACTTTTTTTCTTACAATCGTCTGATTGACCGCTCTTTTGTAGCTCTTCTATGGTTAAAGCAATCGGTTGATTGGCTCCAATGCTATATTTTTGAGCACTGCTATCGGGTGCACCACTAATATTACCACTGAGATAGTTTTGGGCGTATGATTCCATAGCACTACGGTTATAAATCTGGTTACCATATTGATCGGTATAGCTGGTGGATTGGGTTAGGCGGTCATTGAGATAGTTGACTACCTCATTGTCGGCCTCACCGGCTCGAATCTTGTCGGCTTCAGTAATTATTAGAGCAGATAGTTTTCTTAATTGGGCGGCTTGAGCGGTTTTTTGATAATCTTGAGTATGTCGAGCGGTTTGATATAGGGTACAGCTGTCATGAGGATCGTCGATTAAAATTAAATTATCAAATGTCTGACTAGTTGGTGTTTGTTTAGCCCGTTCAAGCTCGTCGGCGGTTTTATTCATTTTGGCTAAGTTTTGTGTAATCATATTAAATTGTTGAATAACACCATTACCACCCTGCTCCGATCCACTAATTGAGAAGCGATAGCTATCACTAGTGGGAGAAGTTAAGTTAAGTTCTTGTTTAGTTATATCATCATGGTTGTTTACTGTTGAGAAGCCTTTCTGAGTGACATTAGCTTCGGTTTTATAACTATTCCAAGTTTGATCTTGAAACATAACGCGGTTAATAGCAGAGGCGTCATTAACAGCTTTTATTAAATTAATATCACTATGGAGATTGGCTTTAAACTGATCTGACTCGATTTTTTTACCTCGAAAAGAGGCGGTATGGTTAGCTTGATCAAGCCTAATCTGTTCTCTTTCTAATCGGCTAGCCAGCTCTTGGGTGATAATCTTGTAGTCAGCCACTTCTTGATATTTGCTTGGTTGGCTTGGGTCACTTGATAGCTTGTATTCAAGCAAAGCGGTCATGCGCGCGTCAGTTGTGACAGTTTGGGTATCAAAAGTATCCATGGCTAAGCGCGCTATAGTAACTATGGGTGAGCTGATGAAGTTAAAAACTGCGACAATTATAAAAAACAACAAGATAATAAAGGCCAACGTAGCAGCGCTAAATTTATGCTTTCGACGTCTTAGGTGCTGTTTCTTCTGGTCTGCTGTTAACTTCTGATAATTAAAAGTAATTTCTGAGCTGTCGGTCGGGTTATTCGAATAACCATAATTAGAGCGCATCTGCTCTTGTTTGCGCAAATTACTAATCGTCGAGGGAGTTGATGGTTTCATATTCTAATAAATTACCAAAATACTATTATATTCTACCACAAAATCAAAAAAACGCAAATAAAAATATGCCCCCTGGGGGGCATGTAGAGTCCGGCTATTTTAGCGCTTCTAGAGAGAAGAAAATAATCACTTTGTTTGGGTTATAAGGTTTATCGGAGCACCATATCCAGTTAGTGCTAGCCTGAAGCCAAACTTGGTTGTTGGTAGATTGTGGGCAGTAAATTTTCATATACTGTGCTTCGCGTTTTAGAATATATTCATGACAGCGCGGTACATCATCCTTATCAAGGAAGACACGTAGTAGTCTCAGTTGGTCAATCCATTCACCGTTCTTATATCTTTCTATTAGCTCTGGCTCTATGAAGTAGAATAACCCCTCTTCACTTGCCTGTAGATATTTGGTTGTATTTAAGTTAACAACCTCATAGGTTAAGGTTTCAGAATTGACCGAGTCTTTTCTTTCAATGTGGTAGATTGTTTGAGAAATCTCTTCATCTGTTTTAACACTACCGTCGGGGTTGTAAAAAGCTTTGGGTAGATGTTCACGTTCTTGGTCAATATCGTTTTCATTGAAGTACCACATAGTTGGGTCGGGAGTAGCCAAATTGGTATTGGCTGAGTTGGAGTTGGATGAGCAGGCAGTACAGCTAGTGAGTATCGCTAAAATTAGCAAAATGACAAGGTTCTTACGCATAACTTAATCCCTCCTATGGTATTATTAACCAAAACTATATCACCTGCTGTTTAATTAGCAAGCATGAGCGGATTTTGTTGCTATCTACCTACATAATTATAGAGAGCGTCTATTTGGTGTCCAACGCCAGGTACAATAGTTATGCTAGCGTTGGGGTGAGAGGATAATTTTTGATAATCTGCCTTTGCTCGTTCTAAGAATTTACCATCACTTGAGCCAACGTAAAATCTTACACTACCGAGACGACCAGTTCGTAATAAATCAAGTAGCTTATCGGCTTTATTGAGGCCTCCTTTACCGGTGTCACAGCCGAATAGTCTTATAGTACTGAACTGTCTTCTAACATTTCCACTGGCGACGACCGCGGCAAGGCCTTGTCCGCCAGCGCTAAAACCATCACCATATAGACCAGCGACGTTATAGCCTTTTAAGGCTAAAATGGGAAATGTGGCATTGATAGTGTTGACAACAGCAGCGGTGTTCCAAAGACTATCGGTTTTTGTCGGTACTAATACGATTTGATTACTACCAGATTCTTTAACTATCCTTGGTAAACCATATTTAAGGACGCCTTCACCAGTTTCACCTGATCCAGCAAGATATACTTTCATATTGGCATTTTTATTTTCTGGTAAATAAATATAGGCATTAATTCCGTCTAGCTTTTGAAATGTGCCTGGTGTCCCGGTAGCTCCTGGCTTAGCGGGTTTTACACTTGTAACATGAACTTCAGGCATATATTTGAGTTCACAGCCTCCAGTTTCTATGCGACTACGGATGGTTTCGTTAACTCGTATCTTCATGGTCATAGTTATGGTGCTGGAGCTATTGGTCTCTTGTTTAGCGGTTACACCCCAGGTAATCGGTCGTTTTGGCCAGTCAACCATGGTACAGCTCTTACCTGGTTTGAATGTGGTTTTACAAAACTCATATTCGCCTTCGTCACAGTCAGCTTTATCTACATCTCGAAAAGTTCCAAAATAGTTATTCCAGACGTTATAATCAGAACCAGCAGAAATTATGTTCTTGTAAATGATATCGGCGTTGTTATTTGTTTCTTCATTAATATAGGTTCGTAACTTAAGGCTTTCGCCGACGCTTAGAGATATTTTTGGCGGAGTATCTTTCTTACCACCCTGAAATCCTCGAAAATGTTTGTTTTTACCAACTAACTCGGTGCACCACTCATTTAGGGCTAGTTTAGATTTAACTTGTTCACAACTACCTTCTCGCCACCCTCCCTCGACGTCGCCTTGGCTATTACCGTCTGGAACTTCACCACTAACACTTCCCCCACTTCCGCCACCACCAGTGCTTTGCTCAATTTGGCATAATCCTAGCTTAATACCTAAGCTAGAACTGGCAAGTCCAGACGGTCCACTACCAGTACTACCGCCACCAGACCCGCTGTCGCCAGTGGTTTCGGCACCACCACATTGAGCTGCCCATTCGTTACCACCATTGTATTTACCAAAATGGAAATAACGGGTTCCGGGGCGGCCAAAGTCGATAATTTGGCCATTGGCGGAGTCAAAGATTAATAAGTCGGATTCTTGCAGGTCATCGGCAGACTGAACTCGTTTATCAAAACCGATTACGGTGACGAAATGGCGACCACGATTGCTTTCGGGGTTGTCTTTTTGGCTAGCTCGGATTCTACAGGCATTACCAGATGTAACAGCGTTGTAAATGTCACGCAAGATATCGCGTCTTGAAGGGTCATTGGCGTAGTCGGAAGTTTGTAATGGATATAGCTTCTGTTTATTTAGTTGTTTGCCAGCTGGACAGTTACCACTGCCATAATTCTCTATCGCGCTAACATTCATGTTCTCAAAGTTTTCACCAAAGCAGCCTTGCATACCACGGGCGTGATGAACTGCAAATCGGTCACAGGCACTCTGATAGAAAATTTGTGTTCCGCCGTCCATAAAGAATTCGTCGCTTTTAAAGGCACCTTGATACAATCCGCTTCTTCTAACTTTCGCCCGCATTTTGAAAATATCTTCTTTACTTCTGACTAAGACGTATTCATCAAGCATAGAGTCTTCGATTTTACGACTTGGCCCAACCTCTCGTGCTTCACTAGGACTAGTCGATCCGTAGCCTTCATCTTTTAAGATATTAATACTACGTTCGTCAGTGAATAATAAGGCAAACATAACTCGTTTACCATTGGTAGTATAATCATCTGGGGTTATGCTCGCTAAATCTCTGCCGTTTGCACTGGGTTCAATTAGACTCTCACTAGTTAAGATACAATCTTCTCCAGCCGATAGCGTACCATCATTACTGGCGATAGTTTTACTAAATTCGTTTATATCTTCTTCACCGGCCTCTTGGCTGAATATTGAGCCATAGGGGGTTTGACCGCGGTTAACACAATTCTTATAATAGTTAAATAGTGGGTTTTTTTTGTTTTGAATTATGCCACAGTCCTGAATTGCCAGTTGGTCATTACCAAATTTAAACTTACTAAAGAATAAATTAACCATATCTGGAGTAAAATACTCGCCTACGTATCCTTCGGGTGATGTGTTACCTTTAGTGTCAGCCACCATCATACTGGGCAGATCCAGAAGACCAGCTAATTCTGCTCCGCTTTTGTCAAATAAGGCGCCAATTGGTATGCCGTGTATCGGATTGCAATATATATCAAAGGCCGCTTTGTACTCCACTCCGTTTTCTGATTTCCACTTTAAGTCTTGATAGTCGGCATCAGGGCACTGATCAAGTGCGAGGCTATCACTGGCGTAAGCCATTGCCTCGCTAGACGGAAGAATTGAATTGATTGAACTGTGAGCGAAGCTAAATAAGCTCTTGATTTTACCCATGGTGGTGGCAGCTTTAGACCTGTAGGGCCAGGCTTTATAGATAATACTACCTAGAAAAGTATAAGGGCTTGATACATCAAATGGGCTCTTCTCAGCTCGTTCATCAGCTGCGTGTTGAGCAACCATGTGACGGCGATAGGTAGCGGCCTGAAGAGCGGCGCTTTTATCTAGTAGCCCGCCACCACTGCTAGAGGCAACGTCAGTAAGAAGCGCTCCACTTCCAGAGACAACTGCCTCTCCTGCTTCACCACCTTTTGTATCAGACGATACGCTAATTCCGGCTACGGTGGAGGCGTAAGCATCGCTGATTAATCGCGATATCTCGTCAATTGCAAAACTAAGTCCAACACCAACTATTATATTAGGTATAGCGCTGACCAATAGTGATCCTAGCGCAGCCATGGAAGTTACACCAATTGGCGGAAACAAGACGGCTATGGTTGCTAGAACTACGGCAGCCCCAATAGAAGCGATGCTTGTCCAAACTCCAATTTTATTCTTAACTGCAAAGTTACAAGTACTGACCACTATGTTGTTTTTCTTGAGCTGCGATATTAACCCAGCTAAGGCTCCAGTTGAAGCGTTTTGGTACTTTGTGGCGTTTGGATTTTCAACCTGATTGATCTCCCCGTTTAGAACGCCTTGCGAAGCATAGATAAAGCCAGTTGAGTCGAGGGCGGTTGAAATGGTAGTTTCGCCAGATGGTAATTTGGTTGGAACCATTGACAGAAGAATATTGCCAATGTGGGAAACTAGCTCCTCTGAGGCGACGCCTGCTTTGATTGAGTCAGCGGCCTCTAAAAATATATAAGCAAAGCGAATTAACTGCTGCTTGTTGAAAATCTTTGCAAACGAGTTGGCTAATATAGCGGTGTTGTAGATACTGCAGATTGTGTTTATACTTTCACCAGCATCAGCTAATGTACCAATTGTTCTAGCCATAGTTGAAGCAAACTTCGTACTAATTTGTTTTCGACGGAATTTGGGTTTTGAATCGATAGGGTCTGCGTCCAATGTGTCGATAATGGTTTTTTCGGCGTTTTCGATGCCATCCTGGGTCTTTATGATCTTTTTCTCGGGGTCTATTTTAGCAAGTGGATCCTCTAAATCTACTTTGGTCTTGCCGTTTACAATATCATCGATTGAATCGTCGGCAGTTTCACTAAACTGCTTACCTTTAATTAGTTTCTTAATTTTTAGGCCAGTAACTTTAAATTTACTTTTAACCTTAGTGGCAACGCTATCAAACATTCGCCCAAGCTGTCCGCGACTAGCATGATTAACGGTTTTACGAAAACTTCTATCTTGGTAATATTTAGCTTGGAAATCGTCAACGCTTAAAGTTTTACCATCGTACTTCATAAAACTAGAACCATCAGCGTTCTTACCAACTTCAATACCATCCTTTTTGAAGCGCTTAATAACGTTTGGTTCTGGGTTAAATATTCGATCTTGCCTAAGAGTGAGCGCTTCGACTGTATCGGCAACTTTAACAGCCGCACTTCTACCTAGCTGAAGCCAAATAGTTTGTTTAATACGTTCAGGCATGAAATCTTCCTGATAATTAAAACTACCACTAATTGCTTCAGCAAAGTGATTAATGGCAATAGCCGGGGTCATGGTGACAGAAAACCCAATGATGATAATTGCTAAAATAAGCGCTACTAAACCAACCGGACCAAACTTCTTGGCTAAGCCGCCTTTTCGGGGAGCAGCTTCCTTGGAGTTCTGACTGTAATTCAGGGCCTGATTTTCATCTTCGTTTGAGCTGTTGTCTTCCAGCTCCGGAGAGTGCTCTCTTTCGGAGAGGTTGTCTAAATCGTCCTGTAGCTTGTCGTCTGTATTATCCATAAGCGTTTACCTTATTATATCAAATACTATAGATTATGGACCCCATAACCTATGGCCAAGATCATTCTCAAAGAATGAGCGAGCCTCGCTTTTAGCTGGTATGTTTTCTCTCACTTCTTCAGCGAACGGTTTGTTTGTAGCAACTAAATCTTGAATAGCGTCGCGAGAGTAGCCGGAAGATTTAATGATATCGTTTCCGTAGTATGAGCCAGCCCTGGTGTTGGCATCATTATTAGTGTCGATGCCAGTAAATTTACTATAATTTATACCACCAGATCCAACCATTGCCCTTTGAACAACTTTGGAGTAGCCAGCTTTTATGTCAGCTTCGCTCGGTGGGGATCCTGGTGTAGAGCTAGAAGCGATAGTTCTATTAAAGCCGTCTACAACTTGTTGATGAGGGTCATTGGCTGAACGAGTAAATTGGTATGTTCCTTGAGTGTTAAGCCTGGCGTGCTTAAGCAGGGCCATCACTTCAGTTCGGCCATTGTCACGATAAGTGGTGGCGACTTCGTCCATAATTACAGCTAGCTTTTCTGGCTCAACTTGATGACTAAGTTTGTTGGCGGCAATCAGAATGTCTTCAAAATAACCCTTGCCCTCTTCAGCAGCGGTTAGCATAGCTGCCATTATGTCATCGGGACGATATTCACCACCGGCGTTAAAGACGCGAATTTGATTGACATTATCCTCACCATTAATTGGGTTGTTATTGGGATCGGTATACTTCTTGTCCCTAATATTCTTTAGCCACTCCTGATCAACTTGAGCGTTTAAGTCGAGATCGCGAAATATAGCGGTACCGGGAATTCGAAAACGACCAAGCTTTTGGGCCATCTTGAAAGAGCGAATCTTCTTTCGTTGTGCTCTGTGAGCTTTAGTGGAGGTAACTAGTTTGGTTTTTTCTGTAGCCTTTTGGGCTTGTCCCGATAGCTTCTGGGTAAGGTTATTAAGTTGGCTACCGATAAACGGTAAATTCTGGATTGATTTTTTCATGGCCGCAGGAATAAGGGTTAAAGGTAAGAACAAGAAATAGGTTGAAAGTATACTAAATAATGAGGATGACATTCCGCCAGGAGTATAGTTGGCGGTTGATACAATACCGTAAACTAAGTTGCCTACCCCAAAAGCTAAACTAATCATTGGATAGGCTATTAGAATACTGAATAAGATCTTCCACCATCGTTTACTAAGCGCTTCAGTAGCTGATGTTGCTGCCAAGGCAAAAACAATTGGTGCACTAAGAATTAATACAACAATAAAGACTTGTCTTAGGGCCAAAATTAGTAAAGACATAATAGCTGTAACTAAAGCGGCTATAACAGTGGGTGCCAACACGATTAAGTTCAAAACCACAATCATAAACCCAGCAGCTGCTAGTGCAGCAAAGGTAATTTGAGCCCAAACTGAGCCATTGCTTTGTCCGGCTAATCCGTCAGTGACCGGTACTTGTAATAGAGAATTAGCTCCTGATTTTAGCAGATCATAAATTCCAGCACCGATTAAGTTGCTTAGGTCTACTACAACTTGACAAATAGTAAAGGATAGATTTATTAGAACGGCGGCTACGATAATTTTTGGTAAATTACGTTTCAGGCCCCATTTATCAATTTGCCAACCAGTAACCTGTGACATAACTACAAGTAGTAGCATAATTGAGAGAACTATGTTGGCAACATCACGAAAAGTTGACCAGGCGGTGTAGAGATTATGTCCGACGCTACCACCTTCTGGATTTAATAATTCAGCTGGAAATTCTAGAAACGATTCAACGAGATAGAAAGCGCTGTCTGATAAGTGAGCAACGAAATTAGTAAAGGTGCAGATTATTGATGAGAAACCGGTGAAGAAACAGGTGCTTTTGGGCTCTTGTTTGGGATGAAATGTTACGGAGTTGCCACCAATATTGTGTGATAAGTCGCTGCCGTAGTTCATTAGCAACTTTTCTTCCTCAGTTAATGGGAGCCATTTAGGGCCATCACTAACTTTAGTGCTAGTATTTATAAAATACTCCGCTTCAGTTTCATAATCAGTTTGTTTAAGGATGGCGACTAATGTAGCGCAAGATGGCTTATCGGACTTAGTTGGTAGGCCATAAATTTCATTACAAGCTTCTTTGTTTTGCTCAACATCGGTGTTGGTTTGGCCACCACCGTCTCCATCAAGGTTTAATTCGGAATAGCAACTTTTAATGGCGTTTTGAATATTTAGCAGAAACCTATTAGCAATGCCGCTACCTATGGTTAAGTTGTCATAAATGTCACTATCAAACTCCCTCTTGAGTAGACCTAGTCTATCGTCCCAGGCGTAGGTGTAAGAGTGTTCAGCTATCATGGTTGTTAGTTCGAGTTTGGATATACCAGTACACTCTGTAGTAAGCAGAAAAGTGGTCGTTAGCCCATTTTTAATGCAGGCAGCGGCACTACTCCCTATGTGTTCTTTATATTTAGCCATGAAGGTCTTGTGAAACGATTTGATTTCAGAGTCAACTTGAGCTTTATTTTTCTCATATTCTGTTTGAATTTCCCAGCCCCCGGGCTGTTTAATGTGTTCACTCCAAGCCTTAGCCAATAAGTTTTCATCTAGCTTCTTGTCAAAACATACCGGGGCTGTTTCGACTGTATTAGTTTGTTGTTGTGAAATCCCCGCTTTACAATCTTCAGCATCGGCGATGCGTTTATTAACTTGCTCGCCGAGTAAATCTATTCGACTCAACAGAATTGCTCGGTCGTTGGCGACCTTGTCACGAGGAACGCTAACACTCGAGTCTCCAGATTGTACACAGTCTCGCATGGCGTAGTTAATGACATTAGTGTACATATTCTTGTATTCAATCAGGGTTCTTACATAAGGTGTATACCCATAGCCATCAACTTCCCTGCTAGACTCATTATTGGCTATGGGTCTGTAATCCTTATCGGCATCGCCTTTGTTGAACCCAAATATAGCAGCGCTGTCGCTGTCTAACAGATTTACTCCAGGTACAAATATTATTGGAAGTTCTTTCCTGGTAATTTTGTTATCAGAAGCTGATGGCAATACGGTGTTGACTTTGAGGTACTTGGGGCCAAGGCCGAACGTAATAGTGTCTGCAATGCCACTCTTATCAACATAACGATATATATGTGATGTGTCGTCGTCTTTAGTAATAGTCGCTTTCATTGGTATTTCTGCGTTAGCTTCATACTCGTAATTAGGATTGTCTTCATTTGATACGTAGCGTAGAGCTGTTTCCGTTGTATCATCGCGGGCTAAATTAGCATTAAGTGCAATAATATAATTCAATCGAGCGTAGTCGCTGGCGTGCAGATGGCTGCAGCGATTAACAAGAAACAGCCTGGGGCTACCACTATCTGATAGCTTGTCTTCTTGCAAGATTGTTGGGTCGTATGGTCGGCTGCCTAGACAGCCATTTTCCTGTTCGCTAATAATAGGTAGGATATAGTTGGAATAATAAGCTATCTGCTTGGCTTCATCTCCCGGGCTGAGCGCGGGGCCTTCTTTTGTATAGTCGGAGGCTTTGAATGGTCGGAAGGTCTTATTCGTGTTGCCGGCACTAACTAAACTAACTCGTAAAAAGTTAAAGATGATGATTCCTGCTATGGTCAATATACCTAGAAAAGAGTTGATTACGGTTGATCTAGAATTATTCTTTAACATATTACCTTATAATATCGCTTAGTGTGGATCTTGCTCCGGCTGAAGCATTAAAGCCACCACCGATGATATTGTCGGTGTTACTCTTAAAGTCTGAATCGTTATTATATAAATATTTGATTTGTCCACCAACCATATTTAATGATTCTGGTGAGGCGTTAGCAATCTCACTGGGTGTAGCGTCATTTCTTAAGTAGCTAGCGTATACACCCGATGACGTATCCAGTTTAGCTGAATTAGTGCGGTTAGCATGATTATAGGCGGCCGTCATGGCAATATTGTTTGCTGCTCGGCTATTAGCTTCACTTCTCTGGTTGCTTCTTCTAACTTGTTGAGGCGATATGCTACTATAGCCCAGGGCGGCATTATTTAGGTCTTTAGCCATCTCTGGGTTTGAATCAGGCTTTTTAGATAAGGCCTCATTTGCTGCTAAATACATCTTACCGAAGTCACCACCGTTGGCAGCCAATACATCCTGAGCATGTTTAGATAATTGTTTCTTTTTATCTGAATCGTTCATAAATGATTTAGAGTTCCAGATAGAGTCTATGTCATTTTGGTCCAACTGCCTTGCCATAGCCTGAACATCTTTCTCTTGCTGCAACTCCAATTCGTTTAAGTGAGCTCGACCGTATTTGTTCTTGCTGGCTATCCAGGCAGTAGGATGTTTAAGTACGTCGCCAAAGCGGGCACCCTCCCTCCCAGCTTTTAGAGCTTCAGTTCGTCTTTTTTGTTGCCAACGACCAGAAGCCAGTTGATTAAACTTATTATTCTTAGCGAAACTACTACCCCAACTCTGAAGTTTGCCGAGATATTTATTAGCGGCTTGGCCAACTAAAGGGATTTTAGCTACTGAATTTCTTATGGTTGACGGCACTAGAACTAAAGGCAGTATTGGCAAAAGGTTGCCTAAGAAAAGTAATAGTGGGTCACTGTTACCACCACCACCCGCCGTTACAATAATGTCGCCAGCTAAGCGGCCAGCTCCAAACATTAAAGCAATGATTGGGTAAGTTAAAACGATAGTTTGCAGAGCGGATTTCCAGACGTCGAAGGCTTTCTTAGTACCAGGTAATAGCATAGCAGCAAAAGCAATTGGAGAAAGGACGGCAATCATAATTATGGCGGCTTGTCGCAGGAGCATTAGTACGAGGGCCGTTAAAACAATCATTAGAACAGTGAAGATAATTGGTATTATAAAAGTTACAATTGGTGCAAAACGATTAACTATGAGTGCGCTAACTGCTGCAAAGATAACTCCCCCAGCAGCGCCGGCGGCGAATTCTAGGCCATCCTGTTGAATAGTTTGTATTTTAGTAATTGAGTCGAAAGTTTCAATGATTGAATTGCCAACAATATTACTAATATCAACCGCTAACAAAGTTATTATAAAAGATAGATTAATTAAAACGACAGCAACAATAATCTTGGGCGCCATTTTTTTAATTTGATAGTCGTTTAAGCCAAAGCCGGTAACATAAGAAGCTACCACTAGGAGTATAATGATAATCATAATAACATTAGCAATGTTTCGAAAAGCTTCCCATAATTGTCTAGTGTTAGATTGACCTTCACTAGATGATTTACCGGTCAATAGTTGTGGCTCGATTTTAAGCATACCTTGGAGAACAGAGTAAGAACGGTCTGTAGCGGCAGTACCAATGTCAAGTAGTCGACAAAATATCCAACCAAGACCTTCCATGGGACAGTTAGCAATTTTAATATCGCCGACGTTAGAGTTAAGAGTTGTGGCATTGGTGCGGTCTGAAATTGATAGTGGGACTAATAAACTAGATAAGATTATTATCACCACCAAAATAACCTTGTTTTTCATATCTTTATTATGCTTGAGCTTCATTATTTTTTCAAATTGCATCACTATCACTAGCGTGATGGCAAAACTCCTCCAACAGCAGTATTAATGGTCGCGTAGGTTTCGGCGCTCCAACTATTAACCTGTTCGTGAATGGCTCCTCTAAAAACCTCGTTACTGTGATACTCTTTTGTAAATACATCCATGGCTAGGCTTGACATTACACTAGCATCGAGAGTGACTTTAATACCGCTACTATCGAGCGACGGCTCTAAAACTTGATGAACCATATCACTTCTAATGGCATTCCTTTGATTTAGATTAACATCACTAGTTGGATTAGCCCAATCGGTTGCGTTGTAGTTGCCCCAGACGTCACCGTTAGCATCGGGATTGGCTCGCCAATAGGTCTCCATACCCTTTAGTGCGCCAGTGGCTGAAAAATCATTACTACCCTTGAAAACACCCTCAGTTTGGCGATGTGCATCTTGAAGATCGGCTTGGCTAGCTCCTCGCTGTTTTGCAAAATTCATTGCTTGAGCGTGAGATTCGCGATCAAACTCCATGCCATTTTGTTGTCGGTACTTAGCTCTGGCTAGGGAGGCAGCCAAAACCATCTCACTAGTGGTAACGCCGCTTAGTTGTAGAGCAACTACCCCCTTAGATTTATCTAATTTAGGTGCTTTAGCCCCTCCCCTAATTTGTGACAAGATTGATTCGGCGTCTTCTAAAGACATACTGTTGGCAATTTGCTCACGTTTAGCACTTTGCATACCGCGACTCTTTATGGTTTGTTCGGCACCGAATTTACTAGTAGCATAGCCAGTTCTTCTAATAATCTCACTCTTTATACTTTGTCCGGGATAACGCCAAAATCTACCTTTTAGTTCGCCACGATTAGCTAAATCGGTTGCGGCTTGCTTGCGTTGAAGACGGTAGTATCTCATGCCACCCTCTTTTGGTGCGGGCATTTTGCCAGTAAGGAGTCCGTTACTCCACTTTGAGGCTTTACTAACCAATCCGCCAATCATAGGTACAAACTTGCCTGTTTTAACAACAATAAATGGTGATATTAAGAATGGCAAAATTAGCATGGTGTGAGAGATTAACCCGTTAATAAAACCACTATCAGTGTTTTGACTGATGAGAAAAGCAATACGAGAAACACCGAAAATTAATGCCATCATTGGGTAAAGTAGTAAAGCAAAGCCAATGGTGCGTGCCCAGAAAGAAACAATTTTCTGGGTGTTTGGCATGGTGTATAGAACGACGGCGATGGGGGCAAAAACAGTGGCTAGAATTAGAGCTGCATCACGACCAACCATAACAAATAACTGTACAATAATAGCGATAGCCCAGAGGAAAGACATGACAATTAGAGTGATGATGTCGAGCGCACTGTTGATAAAATCGTTCCAAAAGCTGGCTTTCATGACAGCGCTATTAACGAGATTGGTGTCATGAATTTTAAGACCAGTTATATTAATAAGAGTGTTATAAAGTCCACTACCTACAATATTACTAACCTCAACTAAAAGCCTTATAGCAAAGAACGATAGGTTAATTAAAATTACAGCTACTATCAATTTTGGCAACATTTTTTTAACGCCGTAGTTACTAATGCCTAAACCAGTTGCCTGAGATAATATAATAACTAGCAGGGCAATTATGGCAACAATGTTGGCTATTTGGGAAGCTATCTGCCAGATCTGAAAAGTCTTATTATTGGCGTCATCGTCTTTGTGACCAACTAAATGAGATTTGATTCCCATGATTGAGCTGAGAATGTTATACCCCCAATCGAAGCCGTCAAGCAGTGGCTTGGCGGTCCCACAGAGCGTCCACCCTAGCCCACCCTCAACCTGACAAACAAAGTCCCGATTTTGGCTGGTTACGGCGGTGTTCAGTGTAGGATCTATTTTGCATGCCCTAATTTGACTCTTATCAGGATTGTTTAGAACTTTTTGAATGGCATCTTTTTCACTGGAGCTAAGAGGTTTCCAGTTGATGTAACTATAATCATTATTTACTTTATCTTTTATGTCAATAATGTTCCAAAATAGCGTTTGTAGGAACATTGGTTGGGTTTTGTATGTACTGAGTAATCCAGCAGAGTCTCGCTCACCAATAATACTGCGACAGCTGGTAATCTTTTCACAAGAGTCTGCTTTGCAGAGATTAATTAAGTTATTAGCTCCATGAATTGATGTATTTTGGCTATCAAAGACACAAATACCATAATTGATGTCCGGCATAGAGCTTCCAGAGACCCTCAAGATAGAGTTAAGCTTAGATGCAGTAAAACACGCAACTTGATAATGTGACTCTGGAGTTATTTCGTCCTCACTAATGTAATATTTGTCGGTAATGGTCGTGAATAAATAATGTTCTTCGGGCATAATCGATATTCCTGAGGTTATTTTGCTCGCCGAAGCATAATTAATAGAACCATATTGAGTTAGTCCGATTAGTGTCGCTAACCGTTTTTTCTGAAGGTCATCTAGTTGACAATAAGATTGTCCATCTCTAGTACAACTATCTAATACAGTTGAGATATAACGAGCGTATAAGCTCATCTCCTCGAACTGTGCCATGGTGAGGTTATTAGCAAGACCGTCACCGGGCGGTAGTTTGATGTCTTCCTCTGGTGATGTAACCGGAGTCTCGCCGTGGGTAGCCTTCTCTAACTCATTTAGTTTGTTGACGCACAGAGGATATTTTCTTTGTATTTCTTCACATTTAGCCTTGTCGTCTCTATTGAGAAGCGAGCATCGGTCATGAATGGCGGTGGCTAATAGTGGAAATGATTCTGTTAAAAAGAAGCAATCATTGTCTCTGCTGGTAAGGTTGTTAATAAGCTCTTTGCCACGATCGTCTGGATTATAAAGCTTAAAAGTGCATTGACCAGCCGATTTGTCCCACGACCCAACCATTGGTGTCTCGAACGTTGGACCAGCGTGGCCGCCCTCTGGGACGCATGGCTGCGGGTAGACACACAAAAGCCTAATGCTGTCTAGCAGCAAGTCGTTTAGATGAGGTAAGCTTGCGGTGGTGGAATCGTAGACGTTTCCGTCCTTATTTGCTAGCTCGCTGTATTTTGGTGAGATAACGAGCCTGTCCTGGCAATTAATAGCCCAACTAGATGGTCCTCTTGGATCCAAACTTAATATCTCTCCGTATGAATAAACCGGTTTATTACAAAGAGACCATTCTAGTGACCATCCTGTGGGGTTGGCCTTGAGCTTCTCTGGACAAAGAACTGTCTTGAAGTATTCGTTAGCGCTTAATGGCTCAGCAGCGAAAGTGTTCTCTACAGGAGTGAGTCCAATCATAATAGAGGCACTAAGTAGTGTGATCAGAGCGAGAAATCTTATTCTTAAGTCCTTTCTTTGACTCATCGTTCAATCCTCTTTGGTTCTATGCCCACTAATTTCATCATCTCAACTGCACCGAGCTTTTCGGCGTCGGCTTGACTGGCTACGCCAAATGACCCTGCTACGCCATGTTTGTCCATTGAGTTAAAGATTGAAACGGCGATATCTTTACTAATGGCTGCACGAATACTAGGTGCAAGTTTATGCCAATTTCGCCCGATTAAATATATATTATGTCCCATGACACGATTTTTAGCGTCTGCTGGCGTAGTTACGCCAGATAAGTTGATATTAGCGTTAATTTCTTTTAGGATTAACCTGCGGGCGTTATGAGTGGTTACTACCCCAATGTTTTTGTCTGAAGTCCGGGATTCGTCTAATAATTTGGAGTACCATCTATCTGGGGTTAGACCGGAGAATTCTTTTACTAAGGTGGTATTTAGTTCATACTGGCTAGGTAGACGAGCGTCGCTGTAATCGGCACTCCAGCCTTCTGGCAAAGAACCTGTGGAATTATCATTAACAACATCAGCGATGTTATCCAGCCTCTTAACGGCGTGACGAATCCTAGTCGAACCTTCTTTAATGATACGTTTTGTTTCAGGAATAGTCATGGTTGTTTTAGGTGGTTTTGGCTTAGTCACGTAGCGTAGGCCAGTAACCTCTGAAAAGCCCAAACCTTTGTGGCCATCACCGTTATTGCCCAAATTTTGATTAACAACTTCTAATAATCGAGCTGCATAGTTAATGTTCTCAGCTTGCTCTTCAGTGATTTCATCAACGTTACCTTTACTATCAACTATGTATGAGCTACTGGTTGAAGCAACAACTTTGCCAGCACTATTTGTGCTCCAACTATTTCCAACTAAGGTGCTCATACCTTTTGTAATAAGGTTGTTGCTCTTTGTTACATCGTAGCCTGGATGCGATGATTCAGTGTTAATAGCAGCGCTTATTAAGGTTCTTTTGGTAGCGCCACTGGCCTTTAGGGCAGTTAGGATTGTTAAGTCACTCGGTGTTAATCCAGGCGTAGCTGCAGTAATCTTACTTAAATCTCCCCCATTTTCGATAATCGCTTCACGAAGAGCAAAGGAGGAGTGCTCTAGATTGTTAGAGGCGTCCACAATGTCAGCTGAAGCCTCAATAGCACGCTCTTTAGATTTCATTTGAGCTTTTAAGAATCCCATCAACTCAATATCGCCATTTTTCTTAGCCATACCATAGGATATGCCAATGTAAGAGTTTTTATTAACACCGCTTTCTTCGGCATTTTTAAAAGCTTTCTGGTAGAGGGTCTTGTCAGTAACGGCATTCTTTGCGAGTAGGATTGGTGCTACGGTATTAACGTTATACATTCGTCCATGATTTTGGCGAACAATTAAATTGTATTGCTCTTTCTGGGGTTGACTCAATGCCTGATAGAAGCTGCCTTGTTGGCCACCATCTATGATTAAAGCTTGTAACAACACAACGTCGTTACCAATCATGTCCATGGTCTTAACCTGTTCAGCACGGTCGGCCGAGAAAGTGGCGCTCATGCCTAAATCGTGAACTGCTCCAGACGACATCCAATTAAGTAGTTTGTTGTCAAATCGAGGTTTGAACTGAGATCTCTCACTTGCAAGTTTAGATTTTTGATATTGCTTAGTGCGCCTTCTTTGGGTGTTGCCGATAGCAAGGTTGGTTAAGCCTTGTTTAGCATAACTCCCTATACTTCTTCGGAAAAATGAATCTTGACTACGTTTAGCATTGCGCTGTTGTAGACCGCCGGTTATATGATCAGTTCCACGAGTAAACTTAGCAGCTAGTTTAGCGGATGAGCTAAATAAGCTTTTGGCGGCAAACGGGGTTATCAGTATAGCCAAGAAAGGTAAGCTGTTGGCTACGAGTGGCATCAAATAAGTCGCCATACCAGTTCTTTGTACGCCAGACATTAGCGCTTTGGTTAAACGTGAAGTTGAATAAAGAGCTTGGACGACTGGATAAATTGAGAGCATAGCTAGATACATCTTGAACCATTTTTTAGATAGTGATTGGCCGCCAGGAGCAGCCATTACAGCGAAAGCTAAGGGTGAGATGATGACAAGAAGAATAAGTAGAACTTGGCGCATTGATAATATTATTAACAGTCCGGCTACGCTAAATAAGATAATACCTAGTGTAGGCAGGGCGATTGCTAAAATGCCGGCTATCACAAGAGCACTACTGCTAGATTTGAATATAATTGCCTCAAAAGTAGTCTCAGATAGCTTTATACCTGATGTGACATTGTTAAGTACGTCGCTAACGCCATCGCCAAGAATGTTGGATATAGCGATACCAGCTTGACTAATAAAGAATGATAAGTTAATTAGTATAGCCCCGACTAACAGCCGCGGCAAGGCGGTCTTGATTTGGTAATTGGTTAAGCCAAAGCCGGTTACCTGAGAAATAGTAACAATAATAAGGGTTATAACTAATATAATATTAGCGATATTACGGACATTCTCCCAGACTTGTTTTATCCTAATATCACTAAAGGCGTTAGTGTCAATTGAAAAAATCTCATCAATAACCTTTTGAATACTGTCAGCAGCGTTGGTACTAGTTTTTAGAACTGGGCAAAAAATCCAGCGGCCGCGCCTAAAGGCCTCAGTTCGATTCATGAAGTCACAAACATCCTTGCCTTTCAGGTTGGGTGATATAGCTTCAACGTAGCAATTCAAAGCGTTGAGTTTGCAATTAGTTCGTTTAAGGTCGTTATTACCGTGATATTCTTGACAGAGCTTGCCTAAGGTTACGGGAATAAGTTGGTTTAAGCGGTGCTCGGTTTTACCGCTAGCACGGATTTCTTTAGTATTGTCATCGTATGGCCTATAATCATATTTAGCACTGCCCGTAGTTGATAGAGTATTACCAAATGACGGATCAATAATTGAACAGTTGGCCGCATCTTCTCCTAGCTCTCGGGTGATGATGTCAGAAAATGATTGGTCAGGACTATTCTCGAGCAGATTAGCAATATAGTCGCATGAGTTGCAAAAAATCGGCAAGCTGTCAGCGTGATTTAAATAGCTAACCTTGCATTTCTCATTGCATTGCTCACGAATTTTTTCGACTTTCTCTTTTCGCGATGCTTTATCTTCTTTCTCAAATCTAATCCCCATATAATGATTATGTTGATAAGTTTGGTAAACAATTCGCCGTTCGTTGGTTGGTACAATTAATCCAGATACCATGGTGGTGGCATCGATTATTTCTGCAGCCTTGTCATTAAATAGAGCATCCTCAGTTTGGAAGCCAACGCAGTTGCGGGTTAGCTGGAATGAGTTTAAGATACCACGTTCGACACTTAAAGCCTTTGAATCATTTTTGCCTTTCTCGCCAAGAGGCATGAGTAGGCGAAGAACTAGGTTGGCCGCACCATAACAAGCGGTATCATTTTTTCTATTGTCGCCGACGCCACTAGCTTTGTGATAAAATACTGTGCCTCGATCGATAACGTGGTTACCGCAGATTTGTTTAGCTCCATTGTTAGGAACGAGCTCAAACATTTGATTGTAGATATAGCCACTACTAGCGCCGGGCTCAATTTTGGCGAAGAATCCTATGCCAATTGAGGAACTGTTCTTTAGCAGATTTTCCAGTTTTTCATTGGATGGTATGTCCCCGCCAGTGACACCTTTGTAGTATTTGTTTAATTCTGCAAATCCGCCTTCCGCAAAGACGCGCAAAAAGTCAGATGAGAAGTAGGCAAGCGATCCGTCATCAGAAGCCTCTTGGCTACGAACAAACACAACGGCTCGGTTGTTTTTGTCAATTCCAACACTCTTGCCGGGGTAGATATTGTTAATTAAGTCGACCATTGCTCCCCAAACGCCATTTCTTAGGTATATTTTGTCAACTTTGCCATTACTACCTCTGTTGAATAGAGCTTCTGATCCAGTAGCAAATTCGCAATAAGTATTTTCGGGTGTGCCCAACTTACCAAAGGCATAAGGTTGGCAATAACACTGTTTGCCGATAGTGTCGCAAGTTATAGTACGAGTAGCACAATATAAGTCAGGACAGACGATGCTATCGCCGGTTTCCACACATTCTAAGTTGGTTGGTCCAAGTGCATAAGTGGGCTGATTAAAAATCAGTAGTTCAATCGCCAATCCCAAACCAGCGATTAGCCACAAATACTTAAATTTTGACCACCTCTTCATTCCCTCCAATTATCTTATAAAACGCTTGTGGTTGCAAGTGCGGACCATTGTGCCGCTACTTACGCTTAACCCCATTAAATTTTTTATTCTTAACAATTTTGTCAACTGTACCGATGATTGCGTCAATCTTTTGGATCTGGATATCCTGTAACAAGTAAGCGGTCATTGGGTCGGTTCTAGCCTTTATTAGATTTTTCTTAAATTTAACCAAATTATCATAGGCCACCTGCGGGTTCTTGGTTTTCTTATCACTTTGCTCCAATAGGTTTTCTAACATGTTAGCTCGCATTTGACCATCATTGTTCGGGTTGGCAAGATCAATATATTCATTGTTTGCCATTTTCTTAAGTCCTTGTAGCATGGTATCAAGCTCATCCTTGCTGCGAGTAGCAATAGCCTGGGCTGAATACCTACCCTTAGCGATATTCTCCGAAGCCACCTCATAATAGGTGTCGCGGCCACGGAAACGATCTTGGCGCATATAGTCCGGTGTCTTGATACCCATCATCTTATTGCCGCCAACCTTAGATAGCATCAAGTCGACCACCTCTTCTCGGAAGTTATTGAGTGTCGCGTCAACAGCTAATACGTTGCCGTGTTCGTCTTTTACTTCTCGACCAACGGTTGCTATTTGAATGTATTCATGAATATCATCACGGGGTGCTTCACCCAATCGCAGAGCTGCAGCCCAGCGTAATAATGCGGCGCTTTCTTTAGAACGCATATCAAGAACATATTCCTTACCATCGATACCGGTGCGCTTGATGATGTTGCCTGATTTCTGTAACTCTTCGTTAATGTCTGACATCTTTTCGCCTTCATTAGTGTAGTAATCGGTCCCTGACACAAATGCTAAGGCGTCGGTTTCTGATAAGTTGACTTGTTTTAGTAACTCTTGAGCTGAGGCAATGACAGCCTGGCGTTCAGCACGCTGGGCTTTAATAACGTCGGCCAGAATAACATCTTTGTAGTCTGTATTAATGTTAGCCATAGCGTTATGTAGGTCGGTTTCGCCGTAACCTAGTTCGATTGGAACGGTAACATTTTCAATTGTTCGTTTGGTCTGGAAGTCTTGCTGCATGATAGTAGTGGCTTGCATCTCGCGCTCAGCAATTTGCTTGGTTAGACTAGATTTTGCAACTTCGTATTCAATTGAGTTAGTGATGTGGCTAATGCCTTTAAACTCCATAACTGGCTTGCCGGTGATCTTATCAAGCACAACCTCGCCGTCTTTAACTTTAACTTGGAACATATCACGATCAACCTTAGCCTGGATGGTATTAAAGGCAACGTCAACTTGACGTTTGTTGGCACTGGCTATAGCCTCGGCGCCGCGAGCAGCCATCTCTTCGCGAGCGTCAGCATTAGCGGGGCGCTGATCGACATCAAGCCGGCTACTGCGCTGAGCGTAGAGCGCTTCTTGTCGGGCTTTGGCAGCGCGCAATCTAGCTTCATCACGCCGTCGTCCTTGGTTGAAGGTTCGGGCTACACCGCGCGGCGTGAAGCGCCCAAACGGCGTTTTAGATTCACCAGATTCATAGCGGGCTTTTTGGATCTCCTGCTTGCGACGCAAGAACTCTTGTGCTCCTTCGCCAATACTCTTGGTACTGTTGCTAGCGGCGTTGGTGACGCGGTCCATGATGGCATCGGAAGATTTAATAATGCCAATTAATAGACCAAATGGAATCACTTTAACGATTAGGCCAACCAATATCAGTATGAAGCTGTCATTGGCAGTCTGGATGATGATGCTACTAGCGAGCTGAGAGGCGCCGTATATTAATGCGAATATTGGAAAGATAGCTAAGATTTTGATGAATGATTTCCACCACTGCTCAAACCACTTCTCCGTGTTAGGCAGGAGGTTTAAGACGAAGGCTAGCGGTGACACGATCGTTAAGATGATAACCAAAGCCTGACGAGCTGACAAAGCAATCACCACTGCCACAATAGTAGCGAGAGCGCCAGCCATGCCGCCCAGCACCAATAGGGTTGCGCCAACAATACCGCCGTTCAGAGCCAGAATTAGGCTTCCTGCACCGTAGACACTTGCTAACAAGCTGGCCCAGGTAACGCCGCTTATGGCCATTAAATCACTATCTGGCATGGTTGAGCTCTGGATCTTCAAGAAAATGTCGGCAACGGAATGGCCAATTAGGTTAAATACGTCTACTAGCAGAACACAAATAGTTAACGATAAGTTAACCAGCACTGCGGTAACGATTAGTCGCGGGAAGATTTTTTTGATGGTGTAGTTGGATAGTCCAAAGCCGGTAACATAGGACAAGGTGATGATAATAAATAGAATTATGAAGACCATGTTAGAAATACCGCGAATAATTGACCAGATGGCATAAAGGGGCTTGTCATGACCAGTAGCAAATTGCCGGTTGGTATCAATTGGTGAGATTACTAAAATGTCAGTTACGGTATCGTAGAGATCGTCTAGCGCTGTAGCCAGAGCGTTGGCGAGCGGACAGACAATCCAGCCAATCCAGGGTATATTACAGTTCCGTATAGTTGGAATCTCACCCTTAACAACAGTGATGTCGTCCTTGATAATCTGGATGTCGGAATAGGTTTTGGTGTCGGTGTTAAATTTTAGCTTGACGTATTGGCCCTTGGTTGGATTACTCTTACTATTAACCGCCATTAGATGGGCGTCAGTTTGACCCTTGTCGGTTGGGTTGATGTAGACATAGTAAATTACTCCTGGCTGGAAAGAGAAGTTCTTGTGTAGATTGGTTAAGCTATCCCCTGCTTGGACTGTGTTGGGACCAGAGAAGATCATGCGGTTATAGTAAAGCTGATTCAGATCTTCGTTAATAATCGCGCTAGTTGGCATGCTCGCGGTTGGTAGAGCCTGGGTGGTTTGGGGTGTCAAAAAACTACTCACTAAGGTAGCAAGTAAATAAATAAAGAGCATAAAGCTGCCCTTGCGCCGCATGGTTAGGGGCGCTCTCTTTTTATGTCTCCCAAACATAATACCTGTTAAGCATAGCATTTTTAATCGCAAAAGTCAAGGATAAAACAGCAGTAAATAATTAAACGCCCTGAGTTGTTAAAAATCTCGAAGTGTAATAATATATAAGCAAGTTATGAAAATGCCAAAATTTAAAATTTATCTGATGATTCTAGCGCTGGTTGCCACGCTAGCGGTCGCAATATCGCCAACTCCTGTCTTGGCGAGTTCGGATAGTAACACAAAAAAATATGCCATTCTTAACCCACCGCCTAATCAGAACGGCATCTCCTATTTGTTAAACCTAGCTATTAAGATTCTAACTGGATTGGTGGCGGTGGCGGCGGTAACAAGCATTATTTTAGCTGGCGTTCAATATGCTAGCGCTGGTGATAGTCCAGAAAAAGTTAAGGCGGCAAAAGATCGGATTGCCCAGACTGTCATTGGTATTCTGCTCTATATTTTCATGTTTGCTATATTGGAATTTATCATCCCCGGTGGTGTATTAGGGATCAGGTCTGGTGATAATAGCAACCCAACTGATCCTGAATCAACGCCGACAGCACCAGGAAATCCTACAACTGGCGCTCCAACAACAAAGGACGATTAATGAGACGTATATTAGCCATTTTGATTGTATTAGCTGGGATGATTGGTTTTAACCTGTCGTTTAGTGAGTGCTCGCTAGCGGTTGATTGTGGTGGGACAGTGCTGGGTATCCCAACCTGGTATCGTGGTTTGCCGATGGATGATAAGTGCAGTGTCAAGGAGCCGGCCAACGAAGAGGAATTGCGGCAGCGTATTGTCAGGATTATTCTAAACGTCGCTGATATGCTGTTGCGCATGGTTGGATTGGTGTCGTTTGCACTTATTCTTTACTCAGGATTTACATATATTACATCGGTTGGTAGTGCACAGCGAGTGGAGTCGGCTAAAAAGATGCTCCAGAATGCTGTCATTGGGTTGGTTATAGCCTTGCTGGCAACAGCGATTGTTAACTTAATATTTGGGATGGTTTAAAGATGAAATACGATGGTTTATTAATGGCCGCTACTGGAAATGATTCTGGCGGCGGTACTGGCACTGGTGGTACTAACAATGGTGGGTCGACAGTTATAATGATCGATTCAGATACTTTTGAAAATCACCCAGCTCCAAATCCTACGGCGAGTGTAAAAAATATTATCAGCACGGCTTTCTTTTGGATTGCTATGCTGTCGGTTATGACGATTGTTATTGGTGGCATCCTCTACGTCACATCATCGGCTGATGAGACTAGAGTGCGTCGCGCCAAGGCGACTATTCAGTATTCAGTTATTGGCCTGATCATCTCGTTGCTAGCGTGGGCGATCGTTAAGTGGGTGGTTGGAGCAATCTAATGAAAAAGTTAGTTCTACTAATCTCCCTGATTTTTTCTCTGGTGGTCTTTTCGCCGATTGCGGTGATGGCTGCAACCAAAACCGGTGATGATGGCGGTAATAGCAATAGCACTGGTGGCGAGTTAAGTGCTGTTTGTGAAGACAATTCAGATTCACTAGTTTGCAAACAAGGTAATCGGAAACTAGACGACTTGGCTGTTAAGGTTTTACAGGTGTTGATGTATATCGTTGGCATCGGTTCGGTAGTATTTATCATTTACGGTGGCTTGCTCTACGCCACCTCTTCTGGTAAGCCAGAGGTGCTGACTCGAGCCAAGAAGACAATCTCCGGGGCGATAATTGGCCTGATGGTTGCCCTACTGGCCTTGGCGATTGTCAACTTGGTTAAGAAATCAGTCGACAGTACGACTTCCTCTGGCCAACCTCAGGCGCAGCAAGGTCAATAAGACGCTCGTTTTATTTACTTTTTAGCCGTTAGTTGTTAGAATAAATCTAGAGTTATTTAATAAGGAAACAAAATATGAAGAAAATAAAGAACTTAACCTTGATTTTTAGCGTTCTAGCTATGTCGCTAGTAGGCGGCATGTTGCCAATAGTTAACGAATCAGCTTTGGCGACAGACCTTAGCTTTACTAAGTCTTTGGACGATGTGGCCAGTGGTACTGGCATGGAAAAGAAAGAAAATTTTCAGCCTACAAACGTCGTTACTCAGGCCCTCAAAATCTTGATGTATGCCGTCGGCGTTATTTCAGTGGTGATGATTATAGTCGGCGGCATTCGTTATGCCACCTCTGGTGGTGCTGCCGAGAAGGTCAAATCGGCCAAAAACACCATTCTCTACGCCTGTGTTGGTTTGGCGGTCGCCCTGCTATCGTTAGCGCTCGTGTCATTTATTAACGAAAAGACCAAGGAAATTGGCTCAGTCGGTAACTTAGTAGCAACCTTATCTTTGTAAAATACTTCAATACTAAAGTCCCCGTCTATCTAGCGGGGACTTTACTTTGGTTTTAATAATTGTTAAGCTATAACCAGGTTCTTAATAAAGGAAAGCTATATGAAAAAACGAACATCAAAACATCTTCTAGTGCTAACTATGATGCTTAGCGCGCTAGGCTTGCCACAAATTGTTTTGGCTACAGATAACATCTTGCCACCAGACGTAATACCTCCAGACTTGCAAAATCGCTCGGTAGATCCATTGGTGATTGTCCAAAAGGGTCTGCAGTGGCTGATGTATGCTGTCGGTATTATCTCAGTAGTTATGATCATCATGGGTGGTATTCGCTATGCTACCTCTGGCGGTAATGCCGAGAAGGTCAAGACAGCTAAGAACACCATTCTCTACGCCTGTGTTGGTTTGGCGGTCGCCCTGCTATCGTTAGCGATTGTGACCTGGATTAATACCAATACTGGTAACTTGGGCGGCTAATAAAAGACTAGCGGTCGTATAAGTATGAAAAGCAGATTTATCAAATTTGTCTTGATTATTTTGTTGGTTGTGTTTAGCGGGCTCTTCTCGTCGCTCTCGGTTAGCGCCGAAACCAGTAAGGCTTTGGGCTTTGATGATGCAATTAAGCGAAGTAAAGAGGTTATCAAGAAAGATGACATTGGCAACCCCACCAGTATTGTTACCACTGGCTTGAAGTACTTAATGTATGCCGTTGGCGTTATTTCAGTGGTGATGATTATAGTCGGCGGCATTCGTTATGCCACCTCTGGTGGTGCTGCCGAGAAGGTCAAATCGGCCAAAAACACCATTCTCTACGCCTGTGTTGGTTTGGCGGTCGCCCTGCTATCGCTGGCCATCGTGACATTCATTAATAAGAAAACTGGTGAAATGGATGCTAAATCAACGCCACCCCCTGTTTCTGCCCCGGCTCAACCGAGTAGGCCATGGAGTCCTACTCCGACTACAAAGTAATTTAACGTAAGCATCCTATAAATAAAATACACCCAGATGGGTGTATTTTTATGATTTACTGAGATCCTAATTAATCGGAATCTTGATCTCGTTTTGGGCTTTAACCTTGTTAAAGCTAACGGTCAAGACACCGTCTTTTAGTACTGCGTCAACTTCGTCTTCTTTGACTTGTACCGGCAAAGCAATCGTGCGGGTAAACTCACCCCAGTAGCACTCTTGGATATAAAAGTGAGTTGCGCCGTCTTCGTCGCCGCTTGATAGCGTACCGCTAATCGTCAAGATATCGTCTGATAAGCTGACGTCTAAGTCGCGCTTATCAACACCAGCCGTACGAGCTTTTACAATCAGCTTATCCGGTGTTTCATATAGGTCGACTGCTAATTGACCTGGTAATTCATCGTCGCTTTCGGCCCACTCCTCTGGCGATTCCTGGACAGCTGCTTTCTTGGTTTCTTCTGGTTCGGTCGGGTTCAGCAACAAGTCGTCAGCTGGATCTTCCCCGAATAACTTGTCGTCATCGAGAAAGGCTGCCGCCAGTTCGTCTTCCATCAGAAGATCATTGTCATTTTTTTGAGCCATTCTACTCCTCCAATTAAACAATAGTTTATTTTTGACTATTGAAATATACGCTACCATTATAGACAATAACATTGAAATAAGCAACTAAAACGCCCATAAAATGTAAAAATTACAATGATTGACGAAGTGCTCAAGTTTATCATCCCTCACCACTGTTGCAGATGCCAAAAAATCGGCTCGGCACTCTGCCAAGATTGTGAAAATTACATCATTTCTCAGTGTAAAGACGACCCAAAATTGACAAATTGCCAAGTTAGCGGGCTAAAACTGTATTGTTTTGGTTGGCGACGTGGGTTACTCGAGAGAATTGTCGATGATTACAAGTTTAATTTAAAGCGTGAGCTGGCCGCTCCTCTAGCGCGGCTGTTGGCTAGTCAGCTTGGTGATTTGGTTGATAAGTCAGTGGTGGTTGTGCCAGTTCCTACTACCAGCAAGCATAATCGTCAGCGCGGATTTGATCACATGAGATTTGTTGGTAAAGAATTGGCTAAGTTGCTTGGTGGCACTTGCGAACCAGTTTTGGAGCGTGCTAGTCAGACTAGCCAGCGTGGCCTGCAGCGCGGTGCGCGTCTTAGAAACGCCCAAGCGTCTTTTAGAGTTAACCAGCCACTTGATAAAAGTAAAACCTATTTAGTGGTTGATGATGTTTGGACGACTGGTGCGACGATTGTTGCCGCGACCGAACTACTAAAAAAGCACGGTGCTAAGAAAATCGTGGCAGCGGTAATCTGTCGCCAACCAGAAGTTAAGAAGAGTAAAAAAGTAGAAAATCTATTCCCCTATTACTCAATAATGAATTTGTTATTTTTTATTATAAGCCTTGATTATCAATTACTTCTTTACTAAAATTAATGTATGAAAACAGTTACCATTACATCGCAAGGACAAATTACCATACCTATCGCCATCAGGCGGGCGTGGAATATTAAGGGGCCAGAAGAGCTACAAGTATCTTTTAATCCTGAAACCAAGAGAATGATTATCGAGAAGCCTCTCGAGGTGGACGAATTCTTAAAGATTGCCGACAAGGTTACCTCTAAAATTCCGAAAGGCACCAGGCCACTTTATGGCGCGGAAATTGGTGAATTTTATCGCGCTAGTCGTGCCCAAGAAATTGTCGATAAGTTCTCAGATGGAGCTGAAAAATAATGCGTGGCTCTCTAGACACCAGCGCGGTTCTGCGACTACTCTTAAATGATATACCAGAGCAAACTAAAGAGATGGCGATACTCTTGCGCCGTTCAAAAGAGCAGCTGGCGGTTGCCGACTTGGTCTTTGTCGAAATGGCGCATGTTTTGGAACGCTATTATCAGCTGGAGCGGTCAGATATTTGCAGCCTGTTTCAGAGCTTTATGCGTCTTGATGTGATTAACTGCAACCGTGGCATGTTAGAGCGCGCCTTGGCAGTTTTTACCAAGCACCCTGCCCTAAGTTTTGAGGATTGTTGTCTAGAGGTTTATGCCGAGCTCAATCAGGCCGAACCACTTTATACTTTCGATCAAAAATTAGCCAAACAGCTCGATCAGGCTGAGCTGGTTGGCTAACGCAACACTTCGTCCGAATTCTTTTTCTAGGAGAGATATCGCTCCAGCTTCGCTGTCGCTCCTTCAGCTCATTCGAAAAGAAAATGCCTTTGGCGCCTTCTTTTCTCATTCCGCCTACGCCGACTCTCGCTGTCCGCCATTCGGCGGACTATGCGAGAGTTCTCATCTCAAGCTTCGTTCACAGAGAGATGGTCGCTAAAGCGACTTCCGCTCATTTGTTCAGAAAAATGCTACGCGCTTTTCTTTACTTCATTCGCTTCACCGAACTTCTCGCTATTTTGCTACGCAAAATACGCGAGAGTTCTTATCTCAAACTTCAGCAAATAGAAATACCCAGCAATGCTGGGTATTTCTATTTGGCGGAGGAGGAGAGATTCGAACTCTCGCTACAGATTACTCCGTACTAACGATTTAGCAAACCGTCCCCTTCAGCCTCTTGGGTACTCCTCCATACAAAAGCTAGTTGGCTTAGGCTAGCGTATCATGTTGGCCAAAACTAGAGGGGACGGTTTCCGTCGCACTATAATTTTGGCATTTCATGCCCGCAGCCTCCTTGGGTACTCCTCCACACCATGACTGTAATGAGTGATAACAGATTATATCAGCGAACACTAGACTTTTCAATTTATTTTAATTGCTCTTTCAGTGCTTTATTTAGTAGAGCGTTGTCGTTAAGTCGTATAGAGCGACGATTAGCTAAGCACTCAGGAAACAGATACTCCTTGCCAGTGCTAGCTAAGACGTATAGCCAATCATACGCGTAGTCTTTTGTTTTCTTAACCACATAACCTTGCGAGTTTGAATGTATGCGACGGAGTTCCACATCCTGTAGCGAACTAAAACGAACCTGAACTCTTTTCATTAGTCCATTATAATCAACAACAATATCGTATGCTGCCGACTCAGTTAATGGTAGGCTAACATCATAACCTAGTTTGGTAAAAGTAAATATTGCCGTTGCCACCGCAATATCACCCTTTCTTTGAGTTGTTCTCACGGAGGCTATTATACGGTATGCAATACCGATACACAATAGGCTGTGGATATGATATAATGCTCTTTCTGTGGAGAGATGGCCGAGTGGTTGAAGGCACCAGTCTTGAAAACTGGCATACGGCAACGTATCGTGGGTTCGAATCCCACTCTCTCCGCCATCCTCCGTCGCGATCCAGCGGATCGCTATGGAGGATGTTTGAGTTCGTGGGATGAGAACCCAACTTTTTGCGTAGCAAAAGGGGTTCGGTGAAGTGAGTGAAGCGAGTGAAAAGCAGGCCGTAGGCCTATTTTTCCGAGCGAACGAACGGAAGAGGCGAAGCC
>CAZVBM010000006.1:0-50717 GCA_964625885.1 uncultured Candidatus Saccharibacteria bacterium
TGGGTTACATTTGAGTGTACGATTGGTTTGAGCCGGTGCTAATATCAAAGCCCAGTCTGGCAACCGTCTGCCTGAGCTCACGATCGTTTTTCTTCGTAGCCTGAACTCAATAAAGCTACCAAGAACTACTACACGACCATCTGGATGGTGTCGCTTAACATCTCTGTCCACCACCACGTTAATATTTCCAATTGGATAAATGGTGCGCATCTTCGAGATGATAAACTACGGTTTGGAATTATAGAGACCTTGAAGCAAGTCCCCGCCCTCTTTACTTAGCGCGACATCCATTTTTGGACGACGCCTAAGTTCGTCTTGCTGCCAGCGTGGTCCTTTGTAAGTCATCGTAACTTTGTCGCCACTGGTTCTGATTCTGATAGTCTCATCGGCAGGTGCTACCTGGCTTCTGATATCAAAATACAGATCGGTTTGTTGAACGAGAGTTGGATCGATGCCATACAGCTCGCTGGGTAAGGCAAAGTCGGGCCCAATTTGGAATTTGATTTGTGCTTCGTTTGATCCAGCTCGCTCGGCTTCGATGAGCGGATTGTACTCATTGCTAATGACTATATCCGCTGTCTCTTTGCTCGATTGGACATAGGCGTTGTGACTTGGTTCGACTATTCTGCAGAAATACTCAACCACTTCGCTTGGGGTAAACATTGTGCGTAGCACTGCGTCTCTGAATAGTCGCCTCAGGAACCGTCCGTGCACTCCAATGTCAACAAAGATGCCGACGTCAATGACGTCACGCAAGGTCGAGTGAAGTGTGAACAAGCCCTCAATTATGACGACCTTTTTTGGCCCAACAGTCTCTCGTTGGTCAGTCAGGCAAGTGATAAAGTCGTAAATTGGCTTTTCAACCACCTCTCCTCTCCTTAGGGCTTCTAGATGAGAACGTAGCAACTCAAGGTTAAGAGCCTCGGGCTGATCAAGATGGATCTCCGGATTGGCTGCCATACAGTGCCCACCTCGGTAGTAGTCATCCATCGATATCATGACAGCGTCGTCCTGGAAAATCTTAGCTAGCCTATCGGCAACTGCGCTGGTTTTACCAGAAGCTGAGCCGCCAGCTACGCCGACGATTACCACGCCAGCTTCAGTGCTTTTTTGCTGGATTTGCGCTACGGCCAGCTCGATTCCGGTTGTCAGCTGATACTCCACTTTTGCTTTTGGCAGTCCATACCTGGCTAAGTTTTGGTTCTTGTAGCACGGGTCGTCTGTAACTTCTGGACCAAACCATTCGGGGGCCACAAAAGAATCACTGGCTTCTTCGCTATCAAACTCCACCTCAGCAGTAAATAGACCGGCTAGTCTGCCCTTGTAGGCATCTAGCTCTATGGTGTTTTTGCCGTATTCTATCTTGGAGCGCGTTTTACGGACAATCAGCCCCTGCTCTTCGGCCATTTTCCATAACTGAACAAACTCATACAGCTCAATCACAAACTCACATTCTTGTCGTACCTTGCCCGTGCCTTTCTTGATAGTTAAGAAGTAGGATAGGCCCGCTTGACGTACCCTAACTTCTAAACCGTCGTCGCCAATCGCCAGATGCCCTTGCTTTATGGATAACTGATGGTACTCATGGCGATTAATCTTGTCTCTGATATCCTTAGGAATCTTTTCCCACATCACCCTAAACTTACGTTCGATCTCTCTTCCACTTCCCATAATCATACCTCCTATGTAAAAGATCTTCTTCGGGCTCTTAAGAAATATTTTAAGAGCCGCCGAAATGTAGATTCTAACACATTTGCGGCGGTTTGTCTAAATAAACAAGCTACTGCTCATCTCTGGGCGTGACGGTGGCAGGTGCCTGAGATATAACTTGGTTTTTTGTGATTATCTTGCTATTAGCTCAGGGTGATCCTGAATGAATTTTTGCTCAAGGCGGTGGCAGGCCACGACGTCCATAGCTGGTTTGTTTTGGTAGAGGTACTGTCGATTTAGTTTTTGATACTTTTCTGACCCTAGTTTGTGATATGGCAATAAATCAATTCGCTCGATGGTTTGAAAACGTTTTAAATATTTGGCGAGTGAATTTAAGTAGTCTGGGAAGTCAGTCAAGCCTGGCACAACTACTTGGCGAATCCAAAGTGGTTTCCGCATTTTAATTACAATATCCATAAATTTCTCGGCTTCAGCTTGATCGCCACCGGTCAGATGATAGAACCCGGCTGGCAGAGTGTGCTTAATGTCTAAAATCACCAAATCGGTGTTTTGTAATATCTCCTCGTAATCTTCAATATTACCCAACCCTACTCCCGCCGTATCGAGTGCGACATGAATGCCCTCACGCTTCAGTTTAGGTAGTAATTCTTTTAGAAATTCGCTGTGTAAGAGCGGTTCACCCCCAGAGAATGTCACACCACCAGAGTTATGCTTAAAATACGGCTTAAAGCGCTTGATTTTTTGTAGCAACTCCTCGGTGGTCATATTGGGTTTGCCAGCGACTTGCATTTCCGGGTTGTGGCAGTAGCGACAGCGCAGCTTACAACCACCAAAAAACACCATGACGCGAATGCCTGGCCCGTCGACTGAACTAAACGATTCGATTGATTCCACCCGGCCAGAGATCATTAGACGACTTTCTGATGGAAGGTGCGCGCGATCACCTCTTCTTGTTGTTCGCGGGTTAGGCGGTTAAAGCGGACGGCATAGCCGGAAACCCGAATAGTTAATAGCGGGTATTTATCTGGGTTATTCATGGCATCAATTAGGGTTTCGCGGTTTAAGACGTTAACGTTGAGGTGCTGGGCGTTTTGCACAAAATAACCATCAAGCAGACCGACTAGATTGTTTTTACGCGCGTTAAGCTCCTCGCCCAAAGCGTTTGGCGTGATCGAGAAGGTATTAGAGATGCCGTCACGACAGCAGTTAGCAAAATCAAGCTTAGCAACTGAGTTAAGTGAAGCCAGGGCGCCAGACAGATCGCGCTCGTGCATCGGATTAGCGCCGGGGGCAAATGGCACGTGAGCGGCGCGGCCATCGGGTGTAGCGCCGGTCTTTTTGCCGTAAACTACGTTTGAAGTGATGGTCAGGACTGACATAGTTGGTTGGCCGTCGCGGTAGCATTTGTGTGTCGCTAGGTATTTAAAGAATTCTTCGGTCACGTCGCGCGCCAAGCTGTCGACACGATTGTCGTCGTTGCCGTATTTCGGAAAATCGCCTTCAACTTTGAAATCAATTGCCACGCCAGCTTCGTTGCGCACCGGGGTGACTTTGGCGTATTTGATGGCCGACAAACTATCGGCTACAACCGACAAACCGGCCACACCATAGGCCATATAGCGATGGACATCAGTGTCGTGCAGGGCCATTTGGCTGGCTTCATAGGCGTATTTATCGTGCATGTAGTGAATGATATTCATAGCGCCAGAGTAGACTCGGGCGATTTCTGTCAACGTATGTTTATAGGCCGGCCACAGAGTCTCAAAATCTAAAACTTCGTCTTTGACTGGCTTAATACCTTCAATAATCGTTTCGCCGGTTAACTCATCAACTCCACCGTTAATAGTGTAGAGCAGCGCCTTGGCTAAATTACAACGGGCGCCAAAGAACTGCATATCCTTACCGACGCGCATTGGTGATACGCAGCAAGCGATGGCATAGTCGTCACCCAAAATCGGTCGCATGACGTCGTCGTTTTCGTACTGAATTGATCCGGTTTTAATCGACATCTCAGCGCAGTACTGTTTGTAATTTTCTGGCAATTCTTGACTCCAAAGCACTGTCATATTAGGCTCTGGTGCTGGGTCGAGATTAGTTAAGGTGTGTAGTATGCGGTAAGACGTCTTGGTGACGAGCGGTTGCATGTCTTTGGTTAGTCCAGCCATCGAACAGGTCACCCAGGTTGGGTCGCCCGAGAAAAGTTCGTCGTATTCTGGGGTGCGTAAGTGGCGCATGACGCGTAGTTTGATGACAAACTGATCAATTAACTCTTGGGCGGCTTCTTCGGTTAGCAAGCCACGCTTGAAATCGCGCTCGATGTAAATATCTAAGAACGAATCAATTCGCCCCAAACTCATGGCGGCACCGTTGTTTTCCTTAACGGCCGCTAAATAGGCAAAATACAACCACTGAACAGCTTCGGTGGCGTTGGTGGCTGGTTTAGAAATATCGTAGCCATAACTTGCCGCCATTTGTTTGATGGCTTCTAGGGCACGAATTTGCTCGGTTAACTCTTCGCGTTGACGAATTAGCTTATCGCTCATTTCGCCAACCATGGTAGCGAAATCGCGCTGTTTGTCTTCAATAATCCGATCAATGCCATAGAGAGCGACACGACGGTAGTCGCCAATAATACGACCACGACCATAGGCATCTGGCAAACCAGTCAATAGCCCAGCATTACGTGCTCGCTTGATTTCGTCGGTATAAGCGTCAAACACGCCCTGATTATGTGACTTACGAAAAGCGTTGAAGTACTTTTCAACTTCTGGGTTCCAAGTGTAATTGTAGGCTTTCATTGAGGCGCCGACCATGCGAACACCACCAAATGGATTGACGATGCGTTTGAGTAAGGCGTCAGTCTGTAAGCCGACAATCACTTCATTTTCTTTGTCAATATAGCCTGGTTCAAAGTTGTTTATGCCTGATACGTGGTCAACATCAATATCCAAAACGCTCTTTTTAAGCTCTTCCGCCAGTGCTTTTTCGCAAACCGACCAAACCTTTTTGGTCTTTTCGCTTGATTCAACTAAAAAACTCTCATCGTCGGTGTACAAACTATAATTACGATAAATAAAATCTCGGACGTCAATTTCTTCAGTCCATGGCCCCGTCTGGAACTCTTCCCACACTGTTTGCATATTTCTTTTTCACCTATTTATTACTTATTTATTTTACCACAAGCACTATAACTCACCAAAAGAAAAGCCGCGATTTCTCGCGGCAGATGTGTAATTATATGCAGTCGGTGGGTGAATGGTATTGAGTAAAGACATTTCTGGTCAGCCAGGTGCTGTCAACTGCTTTTACGTCAAACTGCCAAAACACCGGGGCCAGCATTTCGTAGATCCAATAGAGGCCAAGATTGTCAGCCTCAGTAGTGTCTACGAGTTTAGCCTTGGTCCAAAGTGGCTGCTCGGACTGGTCTTTGACACTTAAATCGACTTCACAAATGGCCATTTCTTTTTCGTCATCGTTTATGCGATATAAGCTGGGTGACCTCCAGAATCTTGTCGGTATCTTCTCGAGCCGGTTTAGCCAAATTTTTTGGAATTCTGGCCGAGTGAGTACCTCGCCGTTTTTGGTTAAAATTAACCTACTTTGCGTGACAACCCAACACTTCTGTTTGGCGTCAAAGTGGCTGTTGTAGACGAACTGAGATCCGATACCAAACGCTCTTAGGAAATCGTTGAAGTTTAGCTTTAAGACTCCTTCCCCTATGCCGCATGCCAACAGCGCGCTTTGATTTGGGTTGAATGACAGGCCCATCCTTTCCAGCCTTGTTCTGTACACGCCCGACAGGTCTTCCATTGGTGATGTAAACATGTAAATCCCTCCTACAATTGATTTTTCTTGCTTCAATTAAGCACCTTTTAATCATATAATATTCTGCTAGAAAAGTAAAGGCCGCCCTTGCGAGCGGCTCTTGCTTTATGAAGCGATACTTTAGTTGTCGCCCATTTGGATTTCGGCGTCCACGCCAGCTGGTAGATTAAGATTCTGCAACGAATCAATCGTCTTTGGCTTGGCATCGGTGATGTCGATCAGGCGCTTGTGAACACGCATTTCAAATTGCTCACCGCCCTTCTTGTAGGCGTGTGGAGCTTTGACAACTGAAAACGTGCTGCGCTTGGTTGGTAGTGGCACTGGGCCAGATATCTTCGCGCCAGTACGAATCGCTGTCTCGACGATCTGCTTGGCAGACTTATCAATTACTTTATGATCGTATGCCTTGAGGCGGATACGAATTTTAATGCCGGTATCTTTGGTTTCGGCCATATTTATTCCTTTCAGAGCGTAACCTTGACTTTTGAATAGAATCGCAGCCAAGTTCTCACTCAAATTTATATTGCGACTTTAATAATATCATTAAACGACGAATTTGTACAGCCAAAGCAAAAGCCCCCTTGCGGGGCTAAGATTTAGTGTCGTCGGCGTTACGGTTAAAGTAAAACACAATGGGCTACAAATACGTCGATAACCGATACACTAGGATCGGCCAAGGCGGCATTAAGCTTTTCGCAGAATCTTAACACAAACTGCTTGTCGACAAAAGTCAGCCAACGTTCGTTTGAATCGAGATCATTTACAGCAACCTTACTGCCCCACTGGTCGCAGGTGCATGCAAGCATCCTGTCAACGACCACAGTATCATCACGTTCAAATCTGTTCAGCTTTATGCAGACCTCAACATTTCTCTCTTTCATACGCCCTCCTTTTTATCAATAAGTTTCTGAGTGTGCTTAATGGTATTGTGCCAAACGTGATGCTTTAAAAATAACACCTCCTAATTTTATTCACAGCCCTACGGCTGTCTTTATATTATACCAAAATGTGGCTATAAAGTCAAGCTAATAAAACGAGCCCAGGCTTGGGCTCGCGTCGATTTGTGACTGTCAGTTGATTTAGGGCGCAACTATTGCTTAATTACGCGGTTCTGGCGTGTAGCCAGCTTCTTTGATCAGATCATCGACCCACGCTATCAGGTAGTGTATCTCGTCAGGTGGACGTTTGTTGAAGTCATACCATTCTACTCGAATAGCTGTGTCAGCGGATCGATTACGCATTCGCTCAGCCAAGCGCTCCTTGACAATATTCGCAAACCGCTTGCGATTTCTTGGTACAAGACAGAGACACGACCCTTTGTTGGGAATGTCGACGATCTGGTGTTCGAACCTAATGCCGAGCAGTAGATTTGCAGCATCGTGCAACACATACGATAATGTACCCTGTTTCATAAGCTCCTCCTTTTTGGCCAGATTACTGGCGCCTATCTATAAGATAACCAAGATAATAACCATTTACTGTAATTTTATCAAGCATAAGCAAAATAGCGCCTCGGTTAAGAAGCGCTATTTTGATTAATCTACAGTAGATTATTTGTCGATTTCGGTTACAACACCGGCACCGACAGTCTTGCCGCCTTCGCGGATAGCAAAGTTTTGACCTTTTTCCATCGCGATTGGGCTGTGCAACTTCACCTTAAAGGTGGCGTTGTCACCAGGCATGACCATTTCTTTGTCAGCTGGGAGTTCGATTTCACCAGTGACGTCAGTGGTGCGGAAGTAGAATTGTGGCTTGTAGCCTTTGGTGAACGGCGTGTGTCGACCACCTTCTTCTTTCTTCAAGACATAAACCTGACATTCAAATTCGGTGTGTGGTTTAACGCTACCAGGAGCAGCGATAACCTGACCGCGCTCGATATCCTCGCGTTCAATACCGCGGAGTAAGATACCAGCGTTGTCGCCAGCTTGACCGCGATCCAAGTCTTTGTGGAAAGCTTGAACGCCAGTCACAACTGATTTCTGAACTGGGCGAATACCAACGATTTCAACTTCGTCGTTGATGTTGATGATACCACGTTCGATACGACCAGTAGCAACGGTGCCACGGCCCTTAATCGAGTGAACATCTTCAATTGGCATCAAGAATGGTTTTTCAAGATCACGAGCTGGGACCTCAAAGTATTCATCCATAGCGTCGACGAGTTTCATGATGTTGTCCATCTGAGCTTCATCGCCTTCGATAGCCTTTAGAGCTGAGCCACGAACAATTGGGCAGTCTTTGTCGAAACCGTTCTTCTCAAGGATTTCGCGGATTTCTTCTTCGACCATGTCAGCCATTTCGTCATCAGTTTGGTCCATCTTGTTCATGAAGACCAAAATCTTTGGCACACCAACTTGCTTACCAAGTAGGATGTGCTCGCGAGTCTGAGGCATAGCACCGTCAGCCGCAGAAACGACTAGGATAGCGCCGTCAATCTGAGCAGCACCGGTGATCATGTTCTTGACATAATCGGCGTGTCCAGGCATATCGACGTGAGCATAGTGTCGGTTCTTTGATTCGTATTCTTGGTGAGAAGTAGCGATAGTAATACCGCGGGTTTTCTCTTCTGGAGCGTTATCGATTTGTGAGTAGTCAATTGGTTGATTGACTTCGCTTGGCAAACGCTTAGCCAAGGTCTGAGTGATAGCAGCCGTCAAGGTAGTTTTACCGTGATCGACGTGACCCATAGTACCAACATTGAGATGTGGCTTTGATCGGTCAAATTGTGCCATTTATTGTCTCCTTTATTAATTATAAATCGCGTCAAGTCAAATGACCTCACGGCGTATAGTGTATATTATAGCGGTAAATCTAGCTCGTGTAAAGAGTAATTCCAAACAACCTGTAGTTGATATCCGCAAAATCCTGTGTTAGAATTAACAACAAGACTAAAACGGCTCTGACTACGTCTTTAGTCTTCGCGTTGCTTTGGCGGACGTACAGTACACACTATTGTCCCATTTTGGATCAGTTTGTTCTTTGGACGATAGCCGCCCACCTTTTGTAATAATGTTTTGGACCGAAACAGCTTATACCGACCGACACAGTGCATCGTTACGCCGAAACCAATACAGCTCTTTTCAGCTCGAGGCGGCTAATGGACCAGCCAGTCAGAGCCTCACTTCAAACCGACGGCGGCAAGAGGAATTCTCCTCTGCCGCCATTTTCTTTGGTTTTTGTTTATATAAGAACTTGACTCATATCGGACTCTATGCAAAAATATGTAACCAGAGTCGAACAGTTCTGACCCTGTTTGATTTCGCACAAGAGTTTCTAAAACTTTGCCCATGGGATTTCTATCCCAAGCCTGTGCCTGGTCGTATTACAACACAACTTAATATCGCCGTGCCTCGATCGGCATGGCAACCAAGAACAACAAATCGGCAGGCATACAAGCAGGCAAATATCGGCATAAACAATTAGAAAACTCGTTAAGGAAGTTAAAACGAAGCGGAGGGATGATATGAAAGCAGGAGGCGTCTTGTAGCAAAAACTTATGTGAAGCTAATTTTCTCTTTTACAAGACACACCTCGAGTCTATTGTAAGTCACCTCAGAATTGCGTAAACAGAGGTCGGTCAGAACCTCAGTTCATTATCGACCGGCGGCGAAATTATTTCGCCGCCATTTTCTTTTGAGCTATTTTTTGAATAGCTTTTGCCAAGTGGTCTTTTGCTTACGCCTGCGAATCACAAACCAAGCAACACCAATGATAAAAATAATAACTAAAATAATTAAGACAATTTTGGAATACTGGTCAACAAATTCCGCTACCCTACTCCAATTAGCGCCCAAAATAGCACCAAGGTAAATCAAGACAATATTCCAGATCAGTGAACCTATTGCGGTGTAGACACTGAATTGCAATAGGTTCATCTTGGTCATGCCGGCGGGAATTGATATTAGACTGCGAATAATTGGCACACAGCGACCGAACGAGACTGCCCAAACACCGTATTTATTAAAGAAGTCGACAGTCTTCATAACTTCTTTTTCTTTAAAACCAAGTCGGCGAATAGTTTTCTTGCTCAACCAGTCTTGGAGCTTCTCAACTGAGATTAGAGTGCCAATATAATATAAAACCGCGGCCCCGAGCAGAGAGCCGATAGTGGCCACTAGGATAGAACCGACTAACGTCAGGCTAGAGCCGGCCTGAGTGGTCATGAAGCCAGCCAGTGGCAAAATCAGCTCCGACGGGATGGGCGGAAAAATATTCTCAATCGCGATCAAGAAAAATATTCCAAAATAACCAAATTGATTCATTGTCGATACAATCCACTCTTGCATTGCTAATTCCTATGTAGTTTTAAATTAATAAATCGCGTACAAAATCGCGGACACGCTCTTCGTCGGTTGCCTGACTACCGGCCACAAATTTAGTCGTCACAATCCTGGGGTTGCCTTTGACTAGCTGTTCGATCTCAGTAAACTCAGTCGTGCTATTTAATTTACCATTAGAGAATAGCCCCAAAGTTTTATTTTTTAAGCTAGACAGATTAGTGGCGTAGTCAATGAGTGAACTCGAAAGCTGACCAACATAGACATTTGAACCCAAGATAATAATGTCATATTCGTTAACATTGCTTGATAGATCAATTGACGGGCGGTCCATTACAACCTTATAACCATTCTTGTAGAGCTCTTCGGCGATTAGACGAGCATGGCTATCGATATGCCCGCTTTTGCTCGGCTGATAAACTAACAGTGCCAGGCCGTCATCAACCCCCTTGGGGTCAAGAATCTCTTGTCCATCGTCGCGCGGTAGGCTATTTTTTTGCATAGCATAAGAAGCAAAGACAACAAACAACAATATTACTCCGATAATCACCAAGAGTATGACTGACGTAGTTTGATCCATACTTTTATTGTACGGGAGTTTTGAGGTGTGGTCAAACTAAGCTCTGGTTTTGTTGCACTATTACAAATAAGCCAGGCCGGTCTAATAGTTACTTGAGAGAGTATCTCGCAGTCACGACGAGAGTTAAGCGCGAGCGACCCCGTAACGACGGGCGTCGCCGACGCGTCTCTCGCAAGTAATTATTAGACAAAGGCCGAAACAATGAGAAGCGTTAGGTTATACAATAGTGTTCTAAGCGCGCCAAAGGCCGTGTAAGTTACAGTAAGCGTAAACCGCTTCGATTTCGGCACCGCCAATTAAGGTAAAATCAGCGCGTGGAGCTTCGCCCGGCTTGAGTTTAATAAACTCGTCACCACGAGTAGTTTTTAGATAAACCCACTCAATGTAATGCTCTGGATCCATTGGGTGATCAACCGACCCCACTGTGACAGTTACTAGCTCATCGGCAACTTCGTAAACTGGTACATGTTTTTCGGTAGCAGCTTGATCGTTAGTATTAGCTTCTAGCTTACCCATATCTTCACCACAACACTGGATTGGCACACCAGAATCAGTTAGTTTGATGATGATATTGCCACAATGACGGCAACGATAAAATTCAGTCATAATTCTCTCCTTATTACTTTTATTATATATTAACTATTCCAAAATAGACTAAGACAATTAGCCCAAGTGCGATACGATACCAGCCAAAGATTTTGAAATCATTTTTCTTGATGTAGCTTAGTAGGAAGCGAATCGCTAGAATTGAGACAATAAAAGCCACTAAGCTACCCAACCCCAAAAGTCCCCACTCGGTGGCGGTAAAGTTAAAACCAGTCTTAACGAGTTTTAAGGCCGAAGCGCCGAGCATAACTGGTAACGCCAAGAAGAACGAGAACTCGGTTGTCGTAGTGCGCTCAACACCAGACATCAAACCACCTAAAATTGTTGCGCCTGAACGTGAGGTGCCTGGCACCAAAGCCAAGAGCTGAAAGCCACCAATTTTTAAAGCCTCGCGGTAAGTAATTTCTTGCAAAGACTTGACCTTTGGCTTCCATTTGCGACGCTCAATAACTAAGAAAGCCACACCGTAGATAATCAAGGCTAGTGCGACAACAATCGGGTTAAATAGATACTTATCGATGATATCGTCAAACAGAATTCCGATAATCGCCGCCGGCACGCAGGCGACTAAGATCTTTTTCCAAAGTTCGATGATTTGGTTGAATTCTTTACTACGAAACTTGTATTTGAAAGGGTTGAGTTTATTTAAATAGAGTGATAGCACCGCCAGCACTGCGCCCAGTTGAATTACGACGGTAAAAACTTCAATAAACTCTGGTGACTGAGCTAATTTGATAAACTCGTCAGCTAATATGAGGTGTCCAGTGCTAGAAATCGGTAACCACTCAGTGATCCCCTCAATAACACCTAGAAAAATAACTTTTAGCGCTTCAATCATATAAATATCATAGCACCTAACGTATAAATGAAGTAATAAAATCGAAGTCTTGCTATTGACTTTTTATTGCGTTTATGCTATAATGCTAACGTGTGGTTTGTCATAATAAGGACCACATCGTATCTTTAGTTTTTAGTTTGATATCGCGCCTTGCCTACTGTCAATTTTTACAATCTCGGTATTCTCTATTTTATTTTTTGCTTCTTTCCATTAAACGAAACCATTAATAGGAGGTAAGTCATGGTTCGCTTTTTAGAATCCAGGGTAAATCTTTTGTTGGCACTCTTACTCGTTGTCATTATCGCTCTTACGGTTTTTGGAATCTACAATGGATCACCGTATAAAGAGCCTGTGAAGCCCAACTACGTATACGCCCAGCATGCGGTTGTTGGCGGTAGGATTACACACTCTGCAACCCACCGTATAACGCTATACAGGCATCCGAGCCTGTTGTCACCGTTGTCAGAGACTACTGCAGTCAATAATGACAGCAGAACCATATTTGCTGAGACCGTGTTATTGTCAAGAGATCTAAATTCTGGCAATGCACCGTTTATTGGTATCTTTGTGTGGGATTTAGTAACATCACTTAGTGACGAACTGTCAGATCACTTTTTGAGAGATGATACGGATGGTATTATTTGGATACCAATCAACGATATCGATCGTACGTGTATTGGGGTAGAGATTCCGCTAAATCGGGATCTTATCATCAACAACTAAAAAACTTTTAGCTGCAACCTAAGTGTTGCGGCTATTTTTTATGTATCGAGATTTTTAATATCAACCACTTCTTTTATTAAACCGATTATTCAATCAACAGCAAAATTAATAATTAAAATACTGTATAATTAAACCGAAAGTACGAGAAAGGGGGAATAATGACGAAAAAAGTCGGACCGAGAAGGGATCGAATTAGTTGGGATGAGTGCTTCATGCGCATCGCTAATACTATGGCGCAGCGCTCGAAAGATCCGTCAACTCAAGCTGGTGCGGTAGTGGTCAACCCAGATAATGTGATTGTTGGAGCCGGCTATAACGGTTTTCCACGTGGTGTTGAAGACGAGGATGGCTTTCCGTATGAACGCGAAGGCGATTTTATCGATACCAAATACGCCTACGTCTGTCACGCTGAGGAGAATGCCATTTACAATGCTGGCGCGCCGACAAAAGGCGGCCGAATCTACTGCACGCTATTCCCCTGCAACGAATGTGCTAAAACGATTATTCAAAACGGTATTAAAGAAATGATTTATGATAGTGATAAATATGCCGACCAGCCAGCTTGGGTGGTTTCACGCAAGCTATTTAAAACCGCTGGCGTTAAGACTCGTCAGTACACTGCGGAGGATAAATAATGGCTAATTTGGTTCTAGCAGTTGGCGGTTTGCCTGGCGCTGGTAAAAATGAGGTGGTTGATTATATTATGACCAAACCCAATTGGTCAAAAGTCTATCTAGGCGAAGTGACGTTTGATATTTTGCGTGAACGTGGTTTGCCTTTTACGCAAGAAAATGAGCGACCAGTGCGTGAAGAGGTTCGCAAAAAACATGGCATGGCAGCTTATGCGATTTTGAGCTTAGATAAAATTAAAAAACAACATGCGACGTCAAACGTCGTACTTGAAAGCATGTATTCTTGGGAGGAGTACTTGTTTTTCCGCGAACAATTTGGCGACGACTTTAAGATGCTGGCTGTTTACGCATCACCTAAGACACGGATTGCTCGCTTGGCCAATCGGCCGGAGCGTCCATTGACTGCCAAAGAAACCGAGGAGCGTGATTTTGCGCAAATTGAAAAACTGCATCAAGCTGGGCCAATCGCTCGAGCTGATTTTACCTTTATGAATGAAGGCACGCTTGAGGACTTGCATAAACAGATTGATGCGGTTCTAGATCAGCTAATCTAATATTTGTGCACTAAACTAAATCCCCGTCATTTCTGGCGGGGATTTAGAGTTGCTGGTGTGGTAATTAGCGAGAACGGTTCTCGATAATTTCCTGAGCAATGTTTGGTGGCACTTCCTCGTAGTTAGAAAGTTCCATGGTAGAAGCGGCGCGACCTTGGCTCATCGAGCGTAGGTCAGAGGTGTAGCCAAACATATTAGCTAGTGGCACTTGGCCAATCACTAATTTGGCACCACCTTGCAAGTCTTCCATGGCGTCGATACGACCACGGCGTGAGTTTAAGTCGCCAATAATGTCGCCCATAAACTCTTCTGGAGTGGTAACTTCAACTTTCATAACTGGCTCGAGAATGACTGGGTTAGCTTTCTTAACACCATCACGGGTGGCTAACGAACCAGCCATCTTAAAGGCCATCTCACTAGAGTCAACATCGTGGTAGCTACCATCGTAAAGCGTCGCCTTGACGTCAATCACTGGGTAACCAGCGATAACACCACTTTCCAGCGTTTCGCGAACACCTTGTTCGACTGGCTTGCGGTATTCTTGTGGCACGACACCACCTTTGATCTGGTCGATGAACTCGAAGCCCTTACCAGGCTCGTTTGGTTCAAATTTGATCCAAACGTCACCGTATTGACCACGACCACCAGACTGCTTGATGTATTTACCTTGGACATCAGCATTGCCTTTGATGGTTTCGCGGTAAGCCACTTGTGGTTCACCAACGTTGGCCTCAACGGCAAATTCGCGCTTCATACGATCGATTAGAATCTCAAGGTGAAGCTCACCCATGCCGGACATGATTGTCTGGCCAGTTTCTTCATCGGTGTGGATGCGGAAAGTTGGATCTTCTTCAGCTAGACGTTGCAGAGCAATGCCCATCTTTTCCTGGTCGGCTTTAGATTTTGGCTCCACGGCAATTGAAACTGGTGGGTCCATAAAGGTAATACTCTCGAGTAGAACTGGCTTTGATGGTTCGCACAGCGTCGCACCAGTTGAAATATTTTTCAAACCAACCACGGCGGCAATATCACCAGCGTGAATTTCATCAATCTCAGTGCGCTTATCGGCGTGCATGCGGACGATACGACCAATGCGCTCTTTATCACCAGTGGTGGCGTTTAATACATAAGTACCGGCTTTGAGAACGCCTGAGTAGACGCGGACGAAAACCAGCTTACCAACAAATGGATCAGTGGCGATCTTAAAGGCCAAAGCTGCCATTGGCTCGCTGTCGTCTGGTTTACGATCTTCTTCGTCGCCAGTCTTTGGATTGGTTCCCTTGATAGCTGGGATGTCAACCGGACTTGGTAGGTACTCAACCATCAGGTCAAGCACCTTTTCGACGATGACACCACGGCCATCACCACCAGTAACTAGATAAAAGTCACCAGCAATCACGCGTTTGCGTAAAGCGACGCGGAGTTCATCTTCAGTAATCGAATCTTCACCCTTGTCAAAGTAGCGTTCCATTAATTCGTCATCAGCCTCAACCGCGGCTTCAACTAACTCTGAGCGGTACTGTTTGGCTTTATCAACCATGTCGGCTGGAATATCACCAACAGTCAAGCTGTGATCAGCAAAGTCCTTGTAGGTGTAAGCTTTCATGTCAATTAGGTCAACCACGCCACAGATGTCCTTTTCAAAGCCAATTGGCAAATGAATTGGAAAAGCGTTTTTACTTAGACGACGGCGAATGCTATCGAGTGATTTGTAGAAATCACCACCAGTTTGGTTAATCTTATTGACAAAGCAAACACGTGGCACGCCGTACTTATTGGCTTGGCGCCAAACCGTTTCGGACTGAGCCTCAACACCCATCTTACCGTCAAAAACCGTAACAGCGCCGTCGAGGACGCGTAGTGAACGCTCCACTTCGGCGGTAAAGTCGATGTGACCTGGGGTGTCAATGATATTTATCTTACGCTCTTTCCAAAAACAGGTAACAGCGGATGAGGTAATAGTAATACCTCGCTCGCGCTCTTGCTCCATCCAGTCGGTGGTAGTTTCACCTTCGTGAACGGCGCCAATCTTGTGGCTCATGCCAGTGCGGTACAAAATACCTTCAGTCGTCGTGGTTTTACCAGCATCGATGTGCGCGATAATACCGACGTTACGAATGTCTTTTAGTGCAAATTGTTTTTCAGCTGCCATAATCCCCCTACTTTACACTCCTAGCAAAATGAGCAAAGGCGCGGTTGGCCTCAGCCATTTTGTGAGTATCTTCTTTCTTTTTAAAGGCAGCACCGGTTTCGTTGTAGGCGTCAACAATTTCTTGGGCAAGACGCTTCTCGTATGGCATGCCAGAACGGGCCCGAGCTGATTGTACCAACCAACTAAAAGCAAAATGCTGTTGGCGATGACCAGCAATTGGGAATGGAATCTGATAGTTAGCTCCACCAACACGAGTAGAGCGAACTTCAAAGTTTGGTGAAACGTTTTTCAAAGCTTTTTCAAAGATTTCAATCGGATCTTCGCTCTTTAATTGGCGAGCGGCCATCTCGAGAGCCTTGTAGACTTTGCGCTCAGCGGTTGATTTCTTACCGTCAAGCATCGATTTGTTGATTAAGCGCTGCACCAACACACTATCATATTTGCGATCTGGTGTGATTTTGCGCTGTAATTTCTTAGTAACTTTGCGTGGCATGATTATTTCTTACCTTTCTTGGCGCCGTACTTCGAACGGCCCTGTTTGCGGTCTTGGACGCCCTGAAGGTCGAGTGAGCCACGAACGATGTGATAACGTACACCAGGTAGATCTGGCACGCGACCACCACGAACTAGCACCACAGCGTGCTCTTGGAGGTTGTGGCCTTCACCACCGATATAGGCCCAAACTTCGTGACCATTGGTCAAGCGAACACGGGCAACTTTACGTAGCGCCGAGTTTGGTTTCTTTGGCGTTTTAGTAGTAACTTTCAAGCAAACACCGCGCTTAAAAGGTGCATCTTGGTCGTAATAACGAGTCTTGAGCGTGTTTTGAATCCGTCCCAGAGCTGGTGATTTTGACTTTTTAGTGACCTTTTTGCGAGGCTTGCGTACTAATTGATTAATAGTAGGCATTAGAAAATATTCTCCTCTTAAAAATATAGTGTCAACACGAGCAGCAACTCAGGTGTTGACTGATCGAGCGTGAAATCGGTGTTGTACACCCACCAAAATCGCCTCGATGTGAAACTCTAGCGAGTATTATAACAAAAAAAGCTTAAAAAGCAATGAAAAAGTGGGCATAAAGCCCACTTTATAGTACGGTTTTGAAGAAATTCTCACCGTACGTCACCCCTATAATCAAAAAATTGAATATAAGGGCCAGCAGTTTGGCGGCAGCCCTGTCGTTTTCTTTGTTGGGGTATTTGATGTTCATATATTCATACACCCCTCCTGCAAAAACAACACCCACCAATGAGCCAATAACATAGAAGTTAGCGATGCGGCGTAGCCACTCCGCTGCTTTTATGCTAATACCAGACTCGACCGGTGAAGGGAAGATAAGGTGGAGCAGAATCATGATAATGGTTGAGATCACCATAATCACTTGCCCCCGCAGCCAGATATTAGACACCAAGTAAGCGTCACCATCTGACTCGCCCTTCCTCAGACTTTTTATTACGACTTTTGTCGCAATAAAGGTGGCCACCAGGCTAAGAACCGCGGCAACAGATGTAAAAAATATAGACATACATGCCCTCCTTCTATCTTTTCTCATCTACTGATGGGAAAGTACTATTGTCCTTTAATTATAGCATACCATGAGCAGTTTGTCAATAACACTCATGCTAACCAAAAAGCGCCCTGTTTTAGATACTGGGCGCTTGATTTGGGTTAGCTAACAGAATTAGCCTTCGGCGACGTCTTTCATCTCATCGAGAGCTGATTCAACATCGACATAACCACCGCCTAGTGATTCATCGTTTTCTTCTAAATCAGTGTTAGAGACGTACTCTTCATCGCGATGATCTGGCTCTTCGTCAGTATCAATCTGACTGTAGTCAGTATTATCTTCCACACCAGTACCAACTGGGATCTTATGGCCGATAATGACATTTTCCTTGAGACCCTTGAGGTTATCGACTCGGCCAGTGGTGGCGGCGTTGATAAGCACTCGAGTGGTATCTTGGAAGGACGCGGCTGACAAGAAGCTGTCGCTCCAGATAGCAACCTTAGTGATACCAAGTAGCAACTGGCGGTACTCAACTTCTTTCTTGCCGACCTCTTTAAGCTTGATGTTTTCATCAATCACAGCGGCCTTGGAGACGATATCACCCATGACGAAGCTGGAATCACCCGGCTCTTCAATCTGGACGCGGCTAAACATCTGTTTGACGATAATCTCAAGATGCTTATCAGCCACATCTTGACCCTGGGCAGCGTAGATATGCAGAACTTCGTTGATAATGTAGCGCTGAGTTGCTTCAACACCCTTGAGGCGCATCAAATCATGAAGATTGATTGAACCAGAGGTCAAGCGATCACCGGCTTCAACCTTGTCACCAGCGGCAACCATGAGTTGAACAGAGTTTGGCGCTTCGTACTGAAGCGGCGCGGCCACTGGACCAACAATGTCAATGCGGTCCTTGAAGACCTTGGCACGACCATCAATTGGGGCGACAATTGGCTTTCCATCCTTAGTTTCAGCCACAACATCACCAACTTTTATTTCGTCGTTTGACTTAATCTTAGCTTCAGCATCAGCCAGGTCGATACTTTCCACCTGAGCGTCGGTTGGCTTAACTTGAATAACAAACTTCTCGTCTTTCTCCCAGACATCGACAATACCAGCTAGTTCGGTCAGAACAGCCTGACCCTTCGGTGTGCGAGCCTCAAACAACTCCTCAACACGCGGTAGACCAGTGGTAATATCTGAACCACCGACACCTGAGCTGTGAAAGGTGTTAAGCGTCAGCTGTGTACCTGGCTCACCGACCGATTGAGCGGCGATAACACCAACTGGTTGATGTGAACGCACCAATTCACCAGTTGACATATCAATGCCGTAACTCTTACGACTAATACCGTGAGTGGTGTTAGCAGTTAGGACACTTTGAATCTTGACGCTCTCAATAGATTTGTCAGCTTCAATCTTGGCGGCGACAGCTTTGGTAATCAGCTCGTCTTTCTTGACATAGTCACCCACGTCTTCGGCGGCGTAACGGCCATAGAGACGTTCACCGAAATCAATCATGGTAACTTCAGTATCGCTACGGAAGATTTCAAAGCCCGGATCGGTTGGATCGTCTTCATTTTCAGTTGTAAAGACGTCTTGAGCGACATCAACCAAACGACGAGTTAGGTAACCCGAGTCGGCAGTTTTCAAAGCGGTATCAATCAAACCCTTACGTGAACCACGAGTGGCAACGTAAGCTTCAAGTGACGACAGACCTTCGATATAACTATGCTTAATCGGCAACTCAATTTCTCGGTTGGTGGTATCCACCTGAACACCAATCATTGAGCTACCCATCTTGACGTTTGAAACATCACCACGAGCGCCTGAGTTGACCATGACACTAATTGGCGTATCCATAGTCTCAAGCTGCTTTTTAATATGTTCGCTAATATTCTTGTCAACATTGCGCCAGTTTTGAACAGTTAGAGTATAGCGTTCTTTTTCGGTAATCAGACCCTCTTCAAAGCTGGCTGAAATCTCGGCGGCACGCTTGTTGCCGTCTTCAATCATGTCATCAACTTCGTCGAAGTAGATATAGTCATTACGACCAATCGAAACGGCGCCGATTGTAGCATACTTAAAGGCCAGCTCTTTCAGGCGGTCGGCAGTTTCAGTCGTAGCAACTGGACCATCTTGATCATAAATCTTAGCCAAGACTTTTTTCATCTGCTTTTTGGTTTGGACATCTTCCTGGTACGGGAAGTCTTCTGGTAAAGCTTCGTTGAAGTAAACTCGGCCAAGTGTAGTATTGCGGATTTCGCCCTTTGCAAAGACGCGAATTGGCGTCTGCAGCTCAATCTTACCACTCTCATAGGCCGCCTCAGCTTCATAAATTGAGGCAAAGGCCTTGCGTTCCTTGGTTTGAGCGCTTGGTTTCTCGTAAGTTAGATAGTAATTACCGAGCACGATATCCTGAGCCACCGAAAGAATTGGTGAACCGTCGGCTGGCTTGAGTAAGTTTTGAACTGGCGCCATCAAAGTTCTAGCTTCTTCTTGGGCTTTCTTGGAAAGTGGCAAATGGACAGCCATCTGGTCGCCATCGTAGTCGGCGTTGAAGCCGTTGGCGACTAATGGATGAAGCTTGATAGCCTTGCCCTCAACTAGAACCGGCTGGAAAGCCTGAACACTCAAGCGGTGAAGTGATGGTGCACGGTTTAGGAGCACGTAGCGATCTTTGATAACCTCGTCGAGCGCATCCCAGACACAAGCCTCGCCGGACTCGATTAAACGAGTAGCTGACTTAATGTTGTGAGCATGCTCATGGCGAATTAACCAAGAAATCACAAACGGCTTAAATAGCTCAACCGCCATTTGCTTTGGAATACCACACTGGTGAATCTTCAGCTCTGGACCAACTACAATAACCGAGCGACCAGAATAGTCGACGCGCTTACCAAGTAGGTTTTGGCGGAAACGACCTTGCTTACCCTTGAGCATATCGCTTAGGCTCTTGAGGCGTCGGCGATTACCGGTGGCTGAAGCGCCGCGGTTGCTGCGGGTGGCGTTGTTATCAATTAAAGCATCAACGGCTTCTTGCAGCATACGCATTTCGTTGCGACAGATTACATCTGGAGCCTTTAGCTCAATCAGCTTCTTTAAGCGATTGTTGCGGTTAATAACTCGGCGATATAAATCGTTTAAGTCAGAGGTAGCAAAGCGACCACCGGCCAATTGCACCATTGGACGTAGATCTGGTGGAATTACTGGCAGGACTGTCAAGCAGAGGCTATTTGGTCGAATACCAGCGTTTTTCATACCCTCAAGGGTCTTTAGACGTTTCAAAATCTTTTTGTGTCGTTGGCCCTTGGCACTCTCTGCCTCTTCGGTCAGCGACTCAATCAACTTATCTAGATCGATTTCGTCCAACATCTGCTTAATAGCCTTAGCGCCCATACCAACAGTAATTAGATCAGCCAGCTCATCTGACAAAGCACGATAATCGGTTTCGGTAATCAACGCCCATTTGGTTAAGCTCTCGAGTTGTGATTTTTGTAACAAGTAATCAGCTTCGAGGTCTTCTAGTTCTTTAGCTTGATCTTTGGCTAGCTTAGCAATTTCAACATCCGACTTGTCTACGGCTTCTTTTTCAAAACGCAATTGAATGGCTTGCTTAGCGGCCGTGTTGGTAGCCTCCAGATCTTCTAGCATCTTATCGCGCTTCTCTTCATCAACTGAGAGAATCACATAGCTAGCAAAGTAGACAATGCGCTCAATGTTCTTAACAGTCATACCAAGCAGTAAACTCATCGCGCTTGGTGTACCACGCATGAACCAAATATGCGCTACTGGTACAGCCAACTCAATATGGCCCATGCGCTCGCGACGAACAATTGACTTCGTGACTAGTTCGCCATTTTTATCAACCGCTGCTTCGCGCGAGCGAACACCTTTTAGCTTACTATCGTGCGGGTTAATATCCTTAACTGGCCCGAAGATGCGTTCACAGAACAAGCCATCGCGTTCTGGTTTTTGGGTACGATAGTTGATTGTTTCTGGCTTAGTGACCTCGCCATGACTCCATCTCAGAACTTCCTCTGGTGAAGCGACGGCTAGACGTACGGCGTTGAAATCAATCTCGCGTTCGTTTGGGTTAAAGCGTGCCATTATTGTTCCTCCTCTTCTGTTGCGCTTGTTTCGTCAGCTATATCTTCGATTTGCATACCGAGTAACTCTTCATCCTCCTCAAACTCGGCCATGTCATCGGGCGGTAGCTCAATCTCTTCGTCGACAAGCTTAGTTGTAGTTTGATTTTCTTTGGCGTCATTAGCATCAATCACCTCGTCTTCGTCAGTATTAATCAGATCTGCCCTTAAGCCTAAACCTTGAAGCTCTTTTACTAAGACATTAAACGATTCCGGAACTTTTGGTCCAACAATCGGCTCATTTTTGATAATCGACTCGTAGGCTTTAGCACGGCCAAAAACATCATCAGATTTGATAGTTAACATTTCTTGTAAGGTTGAGGCAGCGCCATAAGCTTCTAGCGCCCAGACCTCCATCTCTCCGAAGCGCTGGCCGCCATTTTGCGCCTTACCGCCAAGCGGCTGTTGGGTCACCATAGTGTATGGACCGGTTGAGCGCGCGTGGATCTTATCAGCCACCATGTGGTGGAGCTTCATCATATACATCACACCAACTGTGACCGGTTCTTCAAACGGTTCGCCAGTTTGGCCATCAAATAACCTAACCTTGCCTGATTTATCAATACCAGCTTTTTCTAATTCTTTGGCAATAGACTCCTCTGGGGCACCAAAGTAAGACACCGTAGCTGCCTTGTACCCAAGAGAGCGGGCCGCCATACCAAGTGGCAGCTCAAATAGCTGACCGAGGTTCATACGGCTAGGCACACCGAGTGGGTTCAAAACAATATCAATTGGCGTACCATCAGCCATAAATGGCATATCCTCTTTGGGTAGGACACGGGCAATCACACCCTTATTGCCATAGCGACCGGCCATCTTGTCACCAACTTGAATTTTACGGGTTTGAGCGACAAAAATTTGAATTTGCATCAAGACGCCAGCTTTTAGGTCGTAACCATCTTCCCGACGGAAGACTTTAACGCCAATGACTTTACCGCCACCAGCGTTGTCCATGCGCTTAGATGTGTCGCGAACATCTTTGGCTTTCTCGCCAAAGATAGCGCGGAGCAAGCGCTCCTCGCTTGATAATTCTTGCTCGCCTTTTGGCGTAATCTTACCAACCAAGACATCACCAGCCTGGACCTCTGAACCAATCTGCACAATACCATCTTCATCTAGGTGGCGCAGGCTTTCTTCGGACACATTTGGAATATCACGAGTAACAATCTCGGCACCAAGCTTCGTCTCGCGAACCTCAACAATATAGTCTTTAATATTAATACTTGTTAATTCGTCATCTTCAACTAGGCGACGTGAGATCACAATCGCATCATCCATATTAAAGCCATGCCATGGCATGAAGGCCACGAGGAAGTTTTTCCCAAGCGCAATTTCGCCATCGGCAACCGAGGCGCCCTCAATTAAGATGTCGCCTTTCTTGACTTTATCACCTCGAGTCACCATAACGCGTTGATCAAAACAGCGATCCTCATTAGTCTTCTTAAAATGGACTGGAGTATAGGTTTTTTCGCCAGTTTTATATTTAACAACTACCGCATCGGCATCGGCTCGGACAACCTCACCATCAGCTTCGGCCAAAATTAACTGTGAAGAGTTTTCAGCAATTGCCTTTTCAATACCAGTACCAACAATTGGCGCTTCCGGCTTGACTAGCGGCACAGCCTGGCGCTGCATGTTTGAACCAGTTAGTGAGCGATCGACACGGGTCTTTTCAATAAATGGTACCAGACCGGCAGTCGCACCAAGGATTTGGCGATAAGCCGCATCCATCATAGTAACTTCACTGGCATCAACCTCAACTGGTTGGAGGTTCTTACGAGCTGACACACGAGCGTCAATAAACTGCTTTTTGTCGTTTAGCTTCTCGCCAGCATCAGCGATAATCTCAGCTTTCTCTTGATCAGCATCTAGATAGACGACCTCGTCGGTCACCTTACCATCTTTAACTCGCAAATAAGGTGTTTCAATAAAACCATATTCATTAATACGTGCATAGGTTGCAATTTTAAGCACCAAACCGATGTTGCCACCTTCTGGCGTTTCCACGGCACAAACACGGCCATAGTGAGTTGGGTGAGCATCGCGGACCTCAAAGCCGGCACGCTCACGCGTTAGACCACCAGGGCCCATCGAGCTCAAAGTTCGCTTGTGAGCCAACTCGGATAGCGGGTTAGCTTGATCCATTAACTGTGATAGCTGTGAGCTAGCAAAGAATTCGCGTACCGAAGCCACGACTGGACGAGCATTAATAAGTTGCGCTGGTGTGACGGTAGAGGCATCAACGATCGTCATGCGGTCCATAATATTGCGCTGCATACGTAAAATACCGACGCGAAAATGACGTGCCACTAATTCACCAACCGATTTCACCCGGCGATTTGACAGTGAGTCGATATCATCTGGCTCGCCTTGTTCGTTGTTAAGACGAATAATCTCGCGTACAATCGCGATAAAGTCGTCCATCCGGAAGGTGCGGTATTTTTGCGTATTTGGCACATCAATACCCAAGCGCTTGTTGATCTTGTAGCGACCAACTCGACTATAGTCGTAGCGCTTAAAGTCGTAAAACATTTTTTCAATCATGCCACGAGCATTCTCAACCGTTGCTAAGTCGCCTGGGCGCAGACGACGGAAGGTCTCAATCAAAGCTTCAGATGGTGTCTGAGCTGGGTCTTTTTCGAGTGTGGCATCGATGTAGCTCACCTCACCGGTGTCGACGTCTTTGAATAGCTCTTTAATTTCTTTGTTGTTGCTGTGCTTTAAAGCTCGCAAGAAAGTTGTAATTGGTAATTTGCGACGGCGATCAATCTTGACGTAAATTGCGCCATTGCTAGCGGTTTCAAACTCCAGCCAAGCGCCACGGCCTGGAATGACCTTTGCGCCAAAGAACTTGCGACCATTAATCTCATTTGCATTAAAGAAAACACCGGCCGAACGAATCAGCTGTGAAACCACCACGCGCTCAGTGCCGTTGATCACAAAAGTAGCATGGTCGGTCATCCATGGGTAATTACCCATATAGACTTCACTCTCTTCAATTGCGCCAGTAGTTTTATTAGTCAGCTCAATCGTTGCCATCATCGGCGCCTCGAAAGTCGTATTGTTTTCAATCGCCTCTTGATAGGTCAGCTTCGGCTCGTCAAAACGATAGCCCTTGAACCTCAATGATAATTTTTGTTCGGTGTAGTCGTTGATCGGATTGACCTCTTCGAAAATCTCGCCCAAGCCAGTAGTAATCAATTCGTTCCACGAATCGATCTGGTGTTGAGTGAGATTAGGGATTGGCAAGCGATCATCACGGTCGGTAAAATAAACTCGATCCGCTTTGGTAGCTTTAGTTTTTGCCACTAATTTCTCCTCGCATTTATAAATTTGGTTAGTGTTGAATCGGCGCCCGAAGGATTCCGGCTTTGATTATGCATTAATGGTTGTGCCACGCCAATATGCACTAAAAATCAAAGCCACACTGCTTCTTGTTGAATATATTAAACGAAACAGATATAAAAAACAAGTCTTTTTTACAACTTTATCATTCTAGAGGCCGTAGTCGGTATAGTTAAGTGATTGATGGGCCCTACTCCCTATTGTAGTTTGTGGAAAAATATTGTAAAATAATTAACAATTAGGGTTAAAATTCAATCCAAAATTAGTATATTTACGTAATGGTAAAAGAGCAAACAAAGCTGTGTTGATCATAAAGGCAATTGCTAATTAAGCAATTTAACTTTAAAGGGAGGAAGTTATGAGAACACTACAAGAAATACTACCACTGTCAAACTTAGAACTTGATGACATCTGGGAGGATGGATTTAGTGCTTGGGTTGTACCGAAATCCACCAAGGACTCACTTGAAGCGCAGGTTCGGGCCTCGCGGAGTTATGGGTGGGACCATGTGAGTGTAAGCTTTGAAGACCGAACACCAACCTGGGATGAGATGGCGGAAATTAAGGAAATGTTTTTCCGAAGTGACGAAACCGCTATTCAATTCCACCCCAAAAAGGACGAGTATGTAAACATGCATCCGTATTGTTTACATATTTGGAGGAGCCAGGAGTATGAACACAAGCTACCGCCTTGGTGGCTAGTAGGGCTCAAAAAAGGTAAAACCGGAGCAGATGTGGAGGCAGCGACCCTTGCCTGGGAGATAGCTAATCTACCGTCTCGCATCCTTAGGCCAATCAAGGCTTTTGTTAGTAAATTTCTACCAAAAGCCAGTGAGCGGCAATCCTAATCAATAACCAATAATTGGCTATTTAATGCCATAGACCCGACCAAACTGGTCGGGTTTTTCTATGCTGTATTTGCGCTGTTACACTTAAAGTGGTAGGATACTTACAAATTGAGCCAATATTTTTATTGGCTCAAAATTTGTACCTTGGAGGTTAAAAAATGGAGTTTAATCTTAGAGAAAGACGTATGGTTTTTGCGACTGACGGCGAGCCACCCAGGCGACTATTAAACGCTTTAAAAAATCGCTTAATCGAGGCTCTAACAATTAGCTATGTTGCTGGAAACAGCAACGCAGTAAAAATCAAGCCAAAAATCATCCTGCGGCATAATAGAAAGTTGGCAGAACCAAGCACCCTATCTGGCATATGTGATGAAACGCACCAAGTATTTTATTGCAACCAAGCCGACTTTGTTATTACTGTGACACTTGGTTGGGGTAATTCGTCTTATGGTTCAAACAAGCCCGGCATTGCTGTCTACCAAATCAATGCAGCTGGTGTCAGCTCTGGCCGACGCATCTATGCCTATCTCGACATTAGTGATATGTTTGGCGACAAAGAAAAGTATCTTCAAGAATACCATCAAAATCCATGGAATGCGCCATGCGTCCTAGAGAAGCTGCCGCAAAAACTCGAAGACGCCCTGCGCCACTCCTTTCCTATCCACCACCAATTAGTTGGTAACTGCCAGCTAGTGCCTATTCGCGACGTGTAAAACATGCTCGCCAAACAAAGCCCGACCCATGCGGTTGGGTTTTTCTTTTAAAGATTGAAGTTATTTTTTTATAACCTTATCAATCAGACCGTACTTAACAGCCTCTTCGGCGCTCATCCAGTAGTCACGGTCCATGTCTTTTTCAATCCGGCTGAGTTTTTGACCGGTGTTTTTGGCTAAAATTTGATTGAGTTTTTGCTTGAGCAAAATCCCCTCTTTTAAGTCAATCTCTTGATCGGTAATCTTACCACGCGTGCCACTCGACGGCTGGTGAATCATAATCCGCGCATTTGGCAAGGCAAAGCGCTTGCCTTTGGTGCCACTCGAAAGTAAAAAGGCACCCATCGAAGCCTGCAAGCCAATCCCAATCGTCTGGACATCGGGCTTGATGTACTGAATTGTGTCATAAATCGCTAGGCCATCATAAACCATACCGCCTGGGCTGTTGATGTAAAATTTAATATCTGATTTCGGATCATCATAAGCTAAATACAATAACTGCGCTATCACCAGGTTTGCAGTATGCGGATTAACATCCTCACCCAAAAAGACAATCCGCTCTTTTAACAGGCGGGAGTAAATATCAAAGGCTCGCTCACCTTGCGGTGTCTGCTCTAAAACTGTTGGCACTAAATAACTTTTCACCATAATTTAAATATATTTTATCATAAAAAATCCCGGAGCGCCTACGCACTCCGGTAAATAAAGTTGACTTATCTTTGGTTATCAGGACTGATGCCGGCCTTTTTCTCTAAGACGCGAACCGGCACCTTCTCATAGAAGAAGGCGCGACCGCACCAGACAAAATGGTCGTCCATTAAAAGAATAGTAGGCTCGCCCCTACTCCTGAACACCTCGTTAACACGACTGAGGCGCTCCATGTACGGCCGCCGGTTCACCAGGGACTCCTCTCGTCGCCGCTGAGCTTTATCCCAAATATTAGGATATTCTTCACTCATCCAGCGAAATCTCCATTTTAAGCACTCCTGTCCATCGACGAACTTTTGATACGACTCTTCGCTAACCCAGCGGAAGCCTTGGTTCCACGAGAAGACCTGCCAGCCGCCGCCTTCAATTTCAATGGCAACATAAGCACACTCCTCATCGGTAACTTTTGCAACAACCGCAATGACGTCTGTAGCTTCTCCAGCTAGCGCCGCCACACGCGATGAGTGGCTTTGTAATACGATATTCACACCGCAGTACTCTATATTGCCAGTAAGCTTAAAAGTCCGGTCGTTGGCGGTATTGATGAACATTACATTGTCTGATTCGTCAGATGAGCATGTCTCTAGGCGCAGGTCACCTGTACCACCAGACACCAACTTGTACGGATAGCCACTAACCCGCCAATTCACAGAAAGATACAACCTAGGAGCGATCCAGGGTCGTGGATAGCTTGGAACCCCCACCCTAGACATTACTACGCCATCAAGGTCTCTGATTACAAACGCGCAACTTTCGGGATCTAAGTCCCATGGACATAACCCGGGGTCAAAATAGTTCACGTCTAGATTCCCATCGAAAAACACCAACATTAGAAGTCCCTCCTTTTTGTTGCCACCATCAGTAGTCAACTTATTAAAATACAGCGAGGCTAATACATTTTCACCCCGCAATCCTCTTTATCATATCATAATATGGCGCAAAATCAAATCAACAAGTTGCTAACTATTAACCGAATCTGTTAAGTCATTTTCGTAATCATAAACCGCTACCTCGCCGGTGCCGATGTCGTAATAATAGGCCTGGAGTTTGAGTTGGCCTGATTTGACGCGCCGGGCGACAAAATCATAAGTCATGAGATTGTTTAGTTGCTGGACGACGTTTAGCTTTTCTAACAGACGTGATTTTTCTGCCTCATCCAGATCTGGGTATTTTGAGTCAATATATTCAACAAGAGATGAGCTTTGTGACAGCCATTCTGCCGCATAGGGTAAATCGCTTTTGTGCTCGTCTAGCTTCTGCAAGGCCGCACAGCCACCACATTTAGAATGTCCACACACGGCAATATTTTCAACCTGCAACACTTTGACAGCATATTCTAGCGCCGAAGCTGACGATGGATAATCATCAACCAAATCAGCTCACGGCACGATATTGGCGATATTGCGTATCTGAAACAACTCGCCTAGCTTAGCTTGAAACAAGGTTTCAGCATCTACCCGCGAATCAGAACAGCCGATAAATAGCGTATGGGGCTTCTGCCCCTGCTTCAACGCCACATAAAAATCTTTATTTAGTTCGTGCTCGAGTTTCTTAAACTTTTCTAGACGCTGTTTGAGATCAGCTATTGCCACTCCTTACCTAAGCTACTTTATGCTTATATTTTAACATGGCGCCCTAGGTAACAAAAAATCGCCCAGAAAGGCGACGATTGGGATTTTTACTCTGAAATGGTGCGGATGACTGGACTTGAACCAGCATAGGATAAATCCCATTAGCTCCTAAGGCTAACGTGTCTACCAATTCCACCACATCCGCATATTTAAACTGAGCAGGCTATTTTAGCCTAGGGGTATTGTACCATAAAAATTGAAAAAGAAAATCCCCAACCGCAGTGTAAAAACACGTTGGTTGGGGATGTGACAAGTAGATTGTAGCGATGTGGCCATTAGCCTAGCAAGCATCTGCGCTATTTGAGGGACATTGAAAAGATCCCTTCATTCCAACGCAGAGGAACCCCCTGGTCATCGACATAGGGAGTGATGCCCATATTAGCCAGGGGCACATCCGTTATTATCTTCCTTACATACGATGAGAATGGATCCTCAGTGAGCAACACCGTTATCATAAGATCCTCTCGGCCCGTAGTAGAATCAGGATAGTACTGCTTGCGCCTAAAAGGCCTACTCAAAACCTTAAAGAGATCTCCATCCAGTTTGTCTGGCTGGCCATTCGTCAGGCGATAGTTCCAAAAAAAACATGCCCGGCTTCACGTCTTCTACCTCTAAGGCCTTATCCCATAGGGGATTTTTCTTCGGCAATTCCTTATTAGCGACCACAACCTCTGTTCCCTCCGGAACATTAATCACGAGACGTCTAGAGCCAGCACCACGCACAGAGACGGGAGTACCTTCAACAATTCCATTGATACCTGTAAACATTATTACATCCTCCTGACTTTATTTCTCATGACATAATGCCTCGCTTTTAGCGACTTGCGTTTCACACAAGATGAGGTTTCGCTCCTGAAATCGCCCTCAAGAGCTAAATCTCATCTTGTGCTTGTCTACTTGTCAAAAAATACAATCTTGGAGTCAAAAACTCCCAAAACATACCTATATTGTAGCACAAGTACTTTAAAAAGTCAAGCCAAAAGAAAATCCCCAACCGGTGTAAGACGCGTCAGTTGGGGATGCATTTTAGTCGTAGTAATATTGTGGATAGTAGGATGGTGATTGACCATTTGATGATAACGCGACAAAGATTGCCGCAATGATAGCCAGCACTACCAGCCAGGCAAACTCAAAAGCAAAGAGCTTAAGCCCCTGACGCCAGCCGTGCTTGAACCCGATGTAGATTACTGGTCCAAATATGATGGAGGCAAATAATAGTATCACTAGTAAGAGCGCCAACAGGGCCAGGATTGGCGTATAGAAAATAAACTGGAGAGCCACTATATTTACAGCAAAAACCGATATAGCAATAAGTGCCAAAGTTAGTCCGGCCGATATTAGGCCGATAATAACATGGCGATGAAACGGTAGTGGCGCTAGCTTAGTCTTGCTTTTATAGACCATTTCTTCTGAGGCAGATTCGGCCTTGACTTTTGGCTTGTCGCCCGCTGGCTTGGTCTTAGAAGCACGACGCCTTCTCCACCACTTTGACAGAAAGATTGAACCGGCTACAATCGCCGCAATGACCGCTAGGCTAAGTAATGTTTGCCTTAGATAGAGTTTTAGCCAGCTAGTCGCATATTCACCCCGAACAATCATTGACTCGTTTGGCGCTAGGTTCTTCGCCTCTTTTTGAACTACGCCGTAGCGTCCAATCTGATTCTGCAATCTATCAAGCTCGACACTACTCATATTGGCTGCGTCTAGTGTAGCCCCGGATTTGATACCAGAATTTGAGTCACCATAATCAATTTGGGTCTTTTTACCGCGCAAAACTAAATCGCTATCAACATCGACAGCGACGTTAATTTCTTGAATACGACTGGCTACTTTTGGCGTTTCAAAAGCAAATTTCATCGTGCCAACCGATTTCGTAACATAACCTTTGCCGGCATAAGTCAATATGATTGCGGTGGTTTTATGCGGCTCGACCGCTTTGGGTAGCTCTAAGGTGTAAGTTTGGTCAGTTTTTTCGTACTTGATTTTAGTGTAAGTCGCGTCTTCATCGCCGCTATAGCGATAGTAGTAATAGCTGTCATAATCAGGGTCGCGATAGCGCAAACATTCTCGCTTTGATCCAGAATAGTCATAATTAGCGCAAACTTTTGGCAACTCCATCTGATAGACTGACATCTCATAGGGCTCGACTACCGGAATCTGGAAAGCAAACTTCTTCATCGGCTCGTCTTCTGGGTTAGTTACGACCAACTTGGCATAAACAATCGCCTCGCCATTGCCCCGGAAGATTACACTATAATAATGACGCTGACCAAACAATAAACTATCGGTCTTGGTCTCAGCCACTACCGGCACGGTTAGCACACTGACCGCTAGTAGCAAGAATACTGACAGCCCGGCGCCAATCCTCCGTAGCTGGTTTTTGAAATAATTCCCCATAAATCTCCCCAAATTACTTATCCTTAATTTTAGTTTGATACTTAAGTTATGTCAATTAGCGCAATCACCCCCCACACACACATCCATTGACATTTTGATACGTAGATGCTATGATTAAAAAACAAATTTCTTAGGAGGGATGCATAAATGCATAAGAAAAGAACGTTTCTACCAAAGGTGATTGTAGCCGAGAATACGACCGTGACAGATATGACAGACCCCAGGTCTATAGCAGACGCGATTCAATATTTGAATCCAACTCTGTTTGTGCGCCTGCTTGACCCAGATAAGATGGGTCGGGCAATGATAATCAGCGTACAGCTATGGCGCGTATTTCTCAACGTATATAAGCTACCCAGAAAGCTTGTATTGCCGGAGGGCTGGTACTTCATAGAAGGAGACCGACCTGACCAGCTACAACTGCGCAACAAGCACCATACAAGTGGCGGAGCCTACTTTGACATCACAGTGATGTCGCGGGTTAGGCTCAAAGACCTCCTCGGGCAATTCAGTAGAATCTACATACCGAGTGTCGCATAACCACACAACCCCGACGTTCGCGTCGGGGTTATTTCGTTGGTTCTGTTTTCATCACACTTATGTTAAAATTAGATAAAAGACATGACGATTTTTGGAGAAACAAAATGAGAAAAATTGCCCAGTATCTGAATGGCAACCTGATTGGCGAAACCTTGACTACTCCTGTGGTGCGTCTCAATTATTCGCGCGACCATAGCATCCTGCGCCTGATTCCAGGTGCGGTAGTCTTTCCACGCGAGACAGACGATGTCCGCAAGGTCGTGAAATTATCAAATCAATTGAGCGAAAAAGGTAAGGCTATTGGCTTGACTGCTCGGGGAAAAGGCCATAGTCAGACTGGCGCAGCCATCGGCAAGGATTTGGTTATTGATTTCAACAAATATCTTAATGAAATTATCGATATTGACCCAGATCAAGGCCTGGTGCACGTCCAAGCAGGGGCTGAGCTAAGTAAAATCTCTACACTGGCTAAGAGCCATGAACTAAGATTACCATTTTCTGGCCAACCCAACCAAACTATTGGCGGGATTTTAGGCTCCAACAACGCCCAACTCGACTTACGTAAAATCAAGCACCTATCTGAAGCGATTGACCAACTCGAAGTTGTTCTCTCAAATGGCGACGTTATTCAGGTGCGCAGGCTCAACAAGCGCGAATTTGATAAGAAAATTGGCTTGGCTAGCGCCGAAGGCGAGCTTTATCGCAAAATTGACAAGCTGATCGAGGATAATAGTCACTTAATCGATAAAATTGATACTGAGAGAGCTGATAATCTAGGGTACAACTCTATCGCTTTAGTGCGACAAAAAAACGACACCTTTGATTTAACACCACTATTGATCGGTGCCCAGGGCACACTCGGCTTTATATCTGAAGCAATTTTAAAGCTCGATTTCGACACACCGATGTCGCAAATCGTAGCCGCCTCTTTCTTAAATCTCGATGATGCGCTTGACGCTCAGGAAGAAATCGCCAAACTAAACCCTCTATACTGCCAAGTTTACCAGGCTAACATCTTTGCCAGCGCTATGGAGCGCGGCAAGAGCTTCTCTTTCTACGAACAGGCTTTTGAGTATTTAGCTCAGTCGCCAGCAGTTTGCCTACTCGCCCGATTTGACGCCAAGAACAAGCGCGAACTCAAGCGATTGTCGAAAAAAATCAACGATCTTATTACTAAGAACAAGGGATTTTGTACAATCTCTGAGCCAAACACAATTGAGCAATTTGAGTCTATACTTGATATCCCGTCTCTGTTTAGTGACAGCAACCGCGATATGCAAAATGTCGCGCTGATTAATGGCCTACAAGTGCCCGTCTTTCGTTTCCGCGATTTTATCAAAGGCTTAAATGAAATCTCCCATAACCTTGACATCAACCTACCCTATTTTGGCTCCTGCCTAGATGGGATCATTAATGTTCGCACCGAGTTTAATTTGAAACTGGTTGGCGACCGACAAAAAGTCTTTCGTCTGCTGAGCGCAGTCAATAAGTTAGTGCACGACGTCGGCGGTATTATGTGCGCCGGCGAAGGTGAAGGCCGAGTCAAATCGCCTTTTGTTTACTCCGCAGTGACACCAGAACTAGCAGAGCTATTTGAGAAGATTCGCACCGCCTTTGACCCCAACCGCATCTTTAATCCAGGTGTCAAAGAGCCAATCGCACTAAAAGATGTCGTTGCTGCTACGGTTAACGACTATTACAATGGCATCTTCTACTAATAGTCATGGCGTCGGCCCACATCCTGGACCATGGCCAGACGACGCGCGCTTAGACACCGAACTTTTAGCCAATGGCGACACGCGCAATGTGGTTGATAAATACCGCTATTGGACTAACGACGCGATTATTGAAGACTTAAACAAAGAACGCACTAGCTTGGAGATTGCGATTGAAAACCTAGACCATGACTTTAACATGGGCACAATTGTGCGCACCGCCAACGCCTTTAATGCCCGCAAAGTTTACATCATTGGCCGCAAACAGTGGAATAAGCGTGGCGCCATGGTGACTAATCGCTACCTAGACGTTGAGCATTTTGCCGAATTGGATGATTTTTTAAAAACTACTCAAGGCAAGGAGTTGATTGCTATTGATAATCAACCAGGCGCCAAACCTTTAAATGGCTTTAAGTTTCCCCGCGAGGCAATCTTGATTTTTGGTAGCGAGGCGTCAGGAATTAGCCCCGAACTCATGGCGCATTGTTCTAGCATGGTAGAAATCGAGCAATTTGGCTCAACTCGTTCAATTAATGTCGGTGTAGCGGCAGGCATCGTCATGTACGCCTACGTCCGGCAGCATGTGATAAAATAGAGTCATGAAGCGATGGCAAAGATTTCGAATTATAGGTGTTCTATTCTTAATGGCCACCTGCGGTTTTATTGTTTGGGTAGCACTGCAGGAGTTGATTGAAACTTGGCATATTGTCATCGCCTCTCTTTTAGTCTTAATTGCTTTTGTTTTAACCTTTATTAATCGACGACTAGAACAACAAGCTAAAAGACCAGGCCTAAACAAGCCGGTAATCAACAATAATTAGCCATTCCTTATCTGTTCTGCTACAATTAGACTCATGAAATTTGAGAGTAAGAATTTAAAAGAGACTGAGATTGAATTTAAGATCAGTCTCGACCGCCAAGAATTGTTGGCGGCAGAAGAGCAAGCCCTGAAGCAAATTGGTAAAACTAGCAAAATCAAAGGCTTTCGTGAGGGCAAGGCGCCGATTAACGTGGTTAAACAAAATACCGACCCAAATAAACTAGCAGACAAGACTCTAGAGATCGCCATCAACCAGCACTTAGTGCAAGCTTTTAGCGAAAACAAAGTTACACCGCTTGACCAACCGCACGTCACGATTGACAAATTTGTACCCGAACAGGAGCTAGAATTTCGTGCTACTTTTGAAACTTTGCCGAAGGTAAAACTACCAAATTATAAAAAACTAAAAGTCAAAAAAGAGTCAGTTAAAGTCACCGACAAAGAAGTTGAAGACACGCTGGAACGTGTACGTCAAAGCTTTGCCGAAGAGAAGCCAGTCAAGCGCGCCGTTAAGTCCGGCGATAAAGCCGAGATTGATTTTAAAGGCTTCAAAGACGGAAAGGCCTTCGCTGGCGGTGAAGGCAAAAACTACCCACTAGCAATTGGCTCAAATACCTTTATTCCCGGCTTTGAAGAACAACTCATTGGCCATCAAGCTGGTGACGAGTTTGATATTGAAGTAACTTTTCCGAAGAATTATGGCGAGAAGTCACTAGCTGGCGCCAAGGCTAAGTTTGAAATCAAGCTACATCAAGTTCTAGAGGTTACTCTGCCAAAGTTAGATGACGAATTGGCCAAAAAGACCAAGATGTTCAAAACTCTGGACGAACTCAAGGCCGACATTCGTAAGAACTTGATTGTCTCAAAAGAAGAAGCTGCTACTGAGGACTTCAAGAATCGCTTGGTGGAAGCTTTGGCTAAGCAAACTAAAGCTGTCGTGCCAAACGTTCTGCGCGACGACCAGATTCGCGCTCTTGAACAAGAATTCCGCCAAAATCTAGCCTACCGCGGTAACACCCTAGAGAAGTTTCTTGAAAACTCTGGCAAAACCTACGAAGACTGGCGCAAAGCCGAACTTGAGCCAGCCGCTGAAATGCGCGTCAAAGCTGGACTAGCCCTGGCCGAGTTAGCTAAGGAGTTGGAAATTGAGATTACCGATACCGAAGTCGAAACTCAGCTCGAACAGCTAAAGACTCAGTACGCCAAAAACGAAGACGCCATCAAGCAGCTCGACAACCCACGCGTCGTCAACGACATTCGTAGCAATCTAATCACTCAAAAAGCGATTGATTGGCTCGTGGAGTTTAATAGCTAAGCGAAAACAACACAAATTTAAAATAGCCCCACAAGGGGCTATTTATTTAGGTGGCGCAGATCGCACTAAAGAACTAATTTGGTATCAAGGCCTCCGACAGCTCAGTAAATAACTTTAGCATATCAGCGCCACTCTTTAGTTCTAGGGATTTTATAATCCACACTATGTCTGGATTACATACCACATCAGCCAAATCGGCGACTTCTTTTATTAACGGCTTGTGGCCGCACAGCTCCATGTAGCAATCACGGAAGTTTTGATACCTACCGCGACCGTCTAGCTTGAACAGGTCTTTAGCCCACAACCAAACAGTTGGGCTACTTTGTGTTTTTGTCGCCAACCTAGCAATATCCCTTTCTGTAATCTTAGGTAGATCAAGAGTCAATCCACGCTTTTTAGTAGCGACCAGTATACCAACCATGAATTGCCCTTGCTGAGCGTATTCCTTTTTGTTGTAGCGATTCTCAGACATTTCTACACCTCCAAAATGTACTCATTATAACCACAAGCCCAGGGCTCCGTGTCACAATGGCTTTATCTTCCCATTATATCACAAAAAGGCTAAAAATTCAAGGTTTTACGTAGTAACAGATGCGCGCGTCGGCGTAAGTAGCCGACCTAGTCATGTCTAGGCCTGGCAAGCTAATCGCCTCCTGCTTCTTCGGAACAGACAAAATCAAGACACCACCGTTGGCCAACAAATCTGGCAATTGCTGGAGAAGGCTGGCTGGCAGCTTATTGTATGGTGGGTCGGCGAAAATAATATCAAATTTAGCCCACGGATTTTCTTCGATAAATTTACCAACTGAGGCTGGAAAGAGCGTAATTTTAGCTTGATCAGACGCGCTTAGCCTATTTACGTTCTCGCGAATCACTCGATTGGCCAGCTTGTCATTCTCAACCAGAGTCGCGCTTTTAGCACCACGACTGATTGACTCTATACCCAACGCGCCCGTGCCGGCGAAAGCATCTAGCACAGTCGCGCCGACTAGCCTTGCACCTAGTGAATTGAAAACCGCTCCACGAATCCGCTCGCCCATCGGATGAGTCTTGTTACCACTTGGCGTCGCAAGTTGTAAATTCTTATATTCTCCAGCAATAATGCGCATTAGTTCAATATCCTTATTTGATCAAATTGTTCAAGGCGTTCTTTGAGCTCAGGTAGATTCTCTAAATCATCTTGAGGTGTTTTACCCCTAGATTTCAAATCATCGAGATAAATTTTAACGGCTTCTTGCGCTTTTTCCACCGCCTGCAAATTAAATTCGGTTTTAAACCAACCATGTTGTTGACTACCATAGATATTACCAGCCCCACGCAAACGTAAATCAACTTCGGATAGATAGAAGCCATCTTGCGAGTTGGTAATGGCCTGCAAACGCTCGTTGGGCTCATCTAAACTAGTTAATAAATAGCAATAACTCTGCAAATCACTACGCCCAACTCGACCGCGCAGCTGATGAAGCTGTGCTAAGCCATAATTTTCCGCGTCATGAATCGCAATAATCGTCGCATTTGGTACATCAACGCCAACTTCTATTACCGTGGTTGAGACTAGAACGTCAATCTTACCAGCTTTAAAATCGGCCATTAACTCGTCTTTCTCAGCTGGTTTTAATTTACCATGCAAAACCGCTAGTTTATAATCTTTCAAAACGCCTTTTTGCAGGTTCTTATAAACCGCCTCCACTGAGTCGCGCTGCTCTTCATCTGATTCGTCAATTCGACCACAAACCACATAAGCCTGTCGCCCCTGTTCTAATTGCTCTTTTACCTTTTCATACACTGCTTGGCGATTGCGATTGGAGTAGACCTCCGTCAAAATCGGCAAACGGTTAGCCGGCTTTTGGCGGATTGAGGCGATAGTTACTTCGTTACTAATTGTCAAAGCTAAGGAGCGCGGAATCGGCGTAGCGGTCATCGCTAGTAAATGCGGCATCAGCTTAGCCTTAGCGACAATTGCTTGGCGCTGATCGACACCAAAACGATGCTGTTCGTCAATCACCACCAAAGCTAAGTTCTTAAACTCTACTGCTTCTTGAAACAGGGCGTGTGTGCCAATTACGATATCGACCTTGCCTTGCTTGATCTTCTCATAAACCGCTTTTTTATCTTTTGTACTGCCAGTTAATTCGGCAATCTTGATCTTAAACGGTTTTAAGTCACGCTGAAAACTGGCCAGGTGTTGGCGCGCTAAGACTTCAGTTGGTGCTAAAATCGCCACCTGGAAGCCAGCTTTGACGGTCAATAAACCGATAATTTCTGACACTAAAGTTTTACCCGAACCAACATCACCCTGAAGTAGCAAGTTCATTGGCTGGCCAGACGACATTTGTTGCATAACTTTCCAGACGGCGCGTTTTTGGTCAGCGGTTAATTCAAATTTGAGCCCAGCCAGGAACTCTTTAACCAGCTCAACATCATCTTTGATGATATTAGTTTCTTGCGCCTGACGCGACAGGCCGTTAATCGTACTAGCCAGGCTAGCCAAGAAATAATCTTCAAATTGGACTCGCCACTGAGCTTTCTCCAAAAGCTCCGGACTAATCGGAAAGTGCAATTGATAAACTGCATCACTGCGCGACACCAAATCTAGCTCTCGCACTACCACATCTGGCAATGATTCATTTAGTGTCAGGATATCAGGTTTAATATCTTCGATAACTTTATTAAAGAAACTCGATTTAAGCCCTTGCGCCTGTGAATAAATCGGCTCCAGATGGTCGCGTGCTAGGCTAGCGTTTTCACGGTTGACCTGCTTGACGCTTGGATTCATTAGCTGATAACGACCACGATTGAGGTCGAATTTACCAGTGAAATAGAACTTGCCAGTCTGAATTTGGCGCGCCCGATACGGCTGATTAAACCAAATTGCTTGAATCTTGCCAGTTTCGTCTTCCAGGTCAGCTGTTAAAATCGTCGTCACCCGACTAGTGCGCCTCGCCTTAACATTGGTTGCCTTAGCCAACACTGTTACTTCACCCGGATGAATCTCCGCTAGGCTTTTGACAAAATTAATTGATTGATAGCCTCGCGGTAGAAAGTAAATTAAATCAAATTTAGTGTTAATGCCAGCTCGATTTAATTTAGCCAAAGAAACCTCGCCTACGCCCTTGATTGATTCGAGTGATTTGGGTGTATAAATGCTCATTGAGTCAGTTTAGCCTTAACCTGTTCAGCAATATTTTTAGTCAAGCTACTAATTGATTCTAGCTGCTTTTTGGCTGACAACTTGGGGTTATTAGCCACAAACCACTGGACGTAAACCTTAATCTTTGGCTCAGTGCCACTCGGACGAATTGTGACACGACGGCGATAATCACCAAATTCCAGTACAATCACATTGCCTGGGCCACTTGATGCCACTTCTGAGGTTTTGTTGGAGGCCAAATCGGTTCTAATTAAATCTTGGTAATCGCGGACGGCGCTAACCTGATAGTCGCCAATCTTTGTAAGCGGTTTTTTACGCAGATTAGCCATTAGCTTCTGCATATTCGCAAAGCCTTCTGCACCCGGAAATTCAGCCGTAGCTTGAGTCTCATAGTAGAATCCGTGCTCCTCGTAAATCTCTAGCAGGCGATCATATAGGGTTTTGCCCTGAGCTTTAAGCTCAGCTGCGTATTCAGCCAATGGCAACACCCCAGAGGCAGCGTCTTTGTCGCGCGCGTGATCACCGTAAAGCATGCCATAGCTCTCCTCACCACCAGCGATAAACTTCTCGCCCCTTGCCTGTTTTTCTTCAATCAAAGCACCGATAAACTTAAAGCCAACCAATAAATTGCCATAACAATTTATCTCATAACAATCGGCTAAACTGGTTAACAAATCGGTCGTCACAATAGTTTTAACAATAAAGCCGTTTTTTGCCTTTTGTTTTTGTAAGATATAGTCGAATATCATGGCTAGCGATTGGTTGCCGTTTAAGCGGATTGCTTCGCCGTAGTGGTTAACCATCACAGCCAGGCGATCGGCGTCCGGATCGGTCGTAATTGCCACATCAGCACCCGATTTCAACATTTGCTCAATCGCCATATCGTTGGCTGCTGATTCTTCGGGATTAGGCTTGTGGTTCGGCACATTTGGAAAATTACCATCGGGAGACATTTGTGCCTCCACCACCTCCACTTGATTAAACCCAACTTGTTCCAAGAGCGGCAGTACACTAGTTTGACCCGCACCGTGTAGCGGTGAATAAACTATCTTCAAGTTGCGAGCCGACGACAGCGATAATCTAGTCAGCTCGGCGATGTAAGCCTGGTCAACCCCAGCACCAATAATCTCGATTGCATCGTCCGCCAGAGCTCGGTCAAAATCTAAAATTTTAATATCAGTGACCTTGACTGATTCTTCCAGTACACCCTTATCGTGTGGCGCCACCAGCTGGCCGCCATAGCTTGAGTAGGCTTTGAAGCCGTTGTCAGCCGGCGGATTATGCGAGGCGCTAATTACAATGCCAGCGGCGGCTTGAAGATAGCGCACTGCAAAGCTTAACTCTGGCGTCGCCCGAAAACTATTGAACAAGTACGCCTTAAAGCCACTACCCGCCACTACTTGGGCGGAAAAAACCGCCAGACCACGTGAGGTTAGCCGAGTATCATAGGCAATTACTACACCATTGGTTTGTGTAGCCTTGTCCATTTTAAGCAAATATTGGCACAAACCCTGAGCCGACTCACCGATTGTAATTTGATTAATTCGATTTGGACCAACGCCAGTCTTGCCACGCCGACCAGCTGTGCCAAATTCTAGGACCTTAAAGAATGAGTCTTCTAATTCCGGCCAGTCTTCTGCCAAGATTAGCCGTTCAATTTCTGACCAGAAAACTTGGTATTTTTTATCGGTCAGCCAAATTTGTAAATTTTTGGCCGCCTCTAACGACAGCTTAGCCTCAATCAAAGACTGGTATTTCTCAAACATAGACCTCCTTTAGTAGGCTAATATAAAGCTATTCTTACCTTTTTTAATCAAACAAGTGCCGGTAATAGCAATATCTTCGGTAATCTTTTGCTTATTAAGTGAGATAGCACCGCTCTGAATCAAACGTCGAGCTTCACCCTTGCTAGTAGCCAAACCAGTTGAGACCAAAGCCTCAACCACTGTTATATTTGGTACAACAGTTGGAATCTCCTTTGACAACTCCTCAAGATCATCTTCGTTTAGAGCACTAAACTCCATGTCACTAAACAGCACTTCCGACACCCTCTCAACACTCTCGGTTCGCGCTACACCATGAACCAGCTTTGTAACTTCGTGCGCCAAGGTTTTTTGCCCCAAACGCTTAGAGGGGTTCTTATTTTGTTCGGCTACGACCGCCTCAATCTCTTCTTTTGATAAGAAAGTATAAATCTTAAGATAGTCCTCCACCCCGGCGTCGTCGACATTTAGCCAAAATTGATAGAATTTATAAATACTAGTTTTCTCAGGCGACAGCCAAACTGCCCCATCCTCAGACTTGCCAAACTTACGACCAGTAGTTTTATTAACTACTAGCGGCATTGACATCACATGAGCAGTCTTGTTATCGATTCGTCTAATTAGGTCAACCCCACTGATTGAGTTGCCCCATTGATCAGCCCCACATAGTTGTAATTCGACACCATACTCACGATTTAAGTGCAAGAAATCGTAAGCCTGAATCAACACATAAGAGAATTCCGCATAGGAAATACCCGAGCCTTCTTCGCCTAAGCGGCTTTTGATAAACTCTCGGCTGAGCATCTGGCTCATTGGTACGTTCTTACCAATCTCACGCAGGAAATCGATGTAATTAATATCAGCAAACCAGTCGGCGTTATCTACCAGCGTCACTGGCTGGTCGTCCATAATTTGCTCAAATTGCTTTTTTATACCAGCAACATTGCGCTCAATCGTGGCGCGATCCTTCAAAACTCGCTCGTCTTTTTTGCCGTCTGGGTCACCAATTTGGCCGGTAGCACCACCTGCCAAAAGATACAGCTTATGACCAGCCTGGACTAGACGTTTACAGGTGATTATACTAGCTAAATTACCAATCGTCATACTGTCAGCGCTAGGGTCAACTCCCAGGTAGAAACTGTAAGACCTCTCATCAAGCGCAGCCACATCGTCAAACGTAGTTTGATTTACTAGATTTCGCCACATCAGATCTTCGGACAGTTTCATTTCATCTCCTAATTAACTGCTCTTATTGTAGCAATCTGACTCATTTTGGGCAAATTACCATTATGGTATAATAAGTATGATTATAAATTATCAAAGGAAACTGCGTGGGTAAGAAGAATAAAAAGAATAAACGTTTAAGTCTGTACTCCAACCTTGTTAATAGTAAGCAGGCTAAAAAAGATGCTAGATTAAAACAGCGCGCTAAGCGCTATGCTGCCATGCCAAAAGATCCCTGGAAAAGACTGCTTTATCGTCTTAATCCAAAAAACTTTTTCCGCTGGCTATTCTCACTCGACGCCTTGCGTTTTTTTGCTAAGGTTTTTGGCGTCCTATTCCTACTAGGCATTATGACCGCTACTGGTGCTTTTCTTTACTTTCGCAAAGATATCGGCGACTTAAAGGCAGCCGATGTTAGCCATCGCATCCACTCAACTGTTAACACCTACACCGACCGCCACGGCGTGGTTCTATGGGAAGACAAAGGTGAAGGCAACTATAAATTAACCGTCGAAGGTGATAAAATCAGCGAATTTATGAGAAAAGCTACCGTAGCTCTCGAGGACAAGACATTTTATTCCCACAAAGGCGTTAGTTTTATTGGCATCCTGCGTGCCGTAGTAAACAATGTCAAAGGCGGATCAACCCAAGGTGGCTCAACCCTAACTCAGCAGTTAGTCAAGCAGGTTTTCTTTGCCGACGAAGCTCAAAAACGTGGCATAGATGGCATTCCCCGGAAGGTTAAGGAAGTTATTTTAGCTACAGAGATTGAGCGCCTTTATAGTAAAGAACAAATTTTGACCATGTATCTCAACGAGTCGCCTTATGGTGGACGTCGCAACGGCGTGGAATCAGCCGCTCAAACCTACTTCGGCAAGTCAGCCCAAGATTTAAATCTAGAAGAATCTGCCCTACTGGCTGGCATCCCCAACAACCCATCACTCTACGACCCATACAATGTGTCCGGCAACGAGGCTTTAATCGCTCGCCAACACAAAACCCTAAATGCCATGGTTGAGATGGAATTCATTACCAAAGAGCAGGCCGAGGCGGCCAAGAAAGTTGCTATTCTAGACACCGTCAAGCCACTCGTTAACCAACTTAGCGACATTAAAGCGCCTCATTTTGTCTTAGAGGCTAGGAAAGAAATCGAATCACAACTTGGTGTTAAAACAGTTCGTTCTGGCGGCCTGACTATTAAGACAACACTTGATTACGGCATACAGCAAGCCGCCGAAGCTGCTGCCGCAACAGGCGCAGGGATGTTGCCTAATTGGGGGGCTGATAATTTAGCCATGACCGCCGTCGACGTCGACACCGCTCAAGTGATTGCCATGGTTGGTAGCATTGACTTCACCCGGCCCGGCTACGGTCAGCAAAATGCCGCCACTTCACTTCTTGAACCAGGATCAAGTATTAAACCAATTGTTGATTACGCTCCATTGTTTATGCAACGACAGGGTGTTAACTATGGGCCAGGCTCAATTCTAAAAGACGAGAATATAGACTCGCTTTACTGCGCTGGCAATACCGGAAAGTGCACCATCCAAAACTACACTCGCGGTACCTACGGCAACGTCACTATTCGTCAATCGCTAGGCTCATCACTTAACCGACCAGCTGTCAAAGCCATGTATATTGCTGGCAAAGAGAATGCTGTTAAGGTTGCTCAAGACTTGGGCGACAAATCTTATTGCAAAGATTCAAACGTCTATCTCTCTTCAGCCATCGGCGGCGGCTGTGCTGTTCGACAAGTTGAGCATGCTAACACCTTTGCCTCATTTGCCCGTTACGGTAAATACAAACCTACTTCTTACGTCCTTGAAGTTAAAAACTCTAGCGGCAGCCAGCTGCTGGCCTGGAAAGATACAAAACCAGTCCAAGTAATCGACCCACAAGTCGCCTACATGATTGCTGATATTTTGGCTGACGCTGACGCCCGACGCTTAACGTTCGGCAGCATGGCCACCAGCTTTGGGTTCAAAGTACCCGGGGTGTGGACTGCAGGCAAAACTGGTACGACAGAAAACGGTGCTGGTCGCGCCAAGGACTCTTGGATGACTGGCTTCTCGACTAAAATCGCTGCTGTTGTATGGCTGGGCAACCACGATGGTTCGCCACTCAAATCTAGCCAAAACTCTGCCGTCAGGCGTATGTTTAATGACCTTATGGTTGGCGCTCATGAAATCTATAAAAATCAGGGTAAGTGGACTCCCGGCGAACAAATGCAGGCCCCAGAAGGCATAAAAACCATGACCGTAGCTGGCAAGACCGATATCTGGCCATCATGGTTTGACGCCAAGGCTGGTATTAAGACAGAAACTATCACTTTTGATAAGGTCTCTAAAAAGAAGGCTACAGCCTGCACACCGACCACCGCTCGAGAAGACATCGAAATATCTAAGACCGAAGACCCAATTACAAAGAAAGAAGTAATCTCGGCACCAGAGGGCTACGATCCAGAAGCGGAAGATGATGTTCATAGCTGCACCGACGTTAAGCCAGAAGTGCAGATTAGCAATATCACGCCAGCTGGCGAAAAAAACACCTACAAAGTCACTATAACACCAAAACAAGGCACGCATACTCTAGCTAACCTAACCGTGACTCTTGGCGATAAAGTTGTTTATAACGGCTCAGCCGTGACCAAGATTCTTACCATCACTCCGACCGCCAGTGGACAAACCCTGCGCGCTACCGTGAGCGATGTCGCACTCTACGAGACCAGCCGAAGCGCAATCGGCCCAGATGTTTCCGAAGATTAACGACTGTTACGTTTTGAAGATCGGCCGTTTCGATAATTTTTGGCTGGGCGCTGCTGCTGTTGCTGTCGGCTCGAATTGTTATTGTGTTTTAATTTAGCAAATAACATCTTGCCAGCTTCAGTTTGAATCGTTCGAGTTGCCTCAATCTCAACTGTGCGACCGATTAGCTTACGAGCGTCAGCTACCACCACCATCGTGCCATCTGGCAAATAACCAACCGCTTGATTATCCGACGAGCCAGCTTGAGTTAGCTTAATACGAGTTGCCTCACCCGGCAGGAGCTGCATTCTTAATGTTTGCGCCAACTCATTAATATTTAGAACCTGTATATTTTCGATCTTCGCGACCTTATTTAGATTAAAGTCAAGAGTCAGGAGCATAAAGCCCTGCTCACGTGCCAAGCTCAACAAACGATTATCGACACCCTCCGGAGTTGATGTACCATCGGGCAAAATGGTCACCAAAAGTCCGTCAATTTTTTGCAATTCGGTCACTACGTCTAAGCCATAACGCGCCCTAGAGCGCTTCTCTGAGTCGCTGCCATCTGCTAAAAGCTGCAACTCAGCCACTACACTACGCGGGATGACCAGCTCGTCACCCATAAAGCCAGTTTTAGCCAAGCTCAGAATCCGCCCATCAATTAGAGCTGATGTATCAATTAAAATTCGACGCCTCTCTCCCGACCGACGGCTTGATAAGTGTCGAATGTCGAATTTAACACTCGCCACCAGCCCAATTAAAACAATTACTAGTATTAAAATAATTTCTTGCATAATAGCTATTTTTTATCCAGGTATTTAATTAACACCTGACGTAAATCCTTTACTTCTTCAATAAATTTAGTATTTTGATCGCCTCTTGGTCCGATAGCCGAGACGAAACCGAGCTTCTTAGCCTCTTTAATGCGCTGCGCCGTAAACTTCACGCTGCGAATTTCGCCACCCAAGCCAACTTCGCCAAAAACCACTTTCTTAGAATCGATCTTGCGATCAGTTGCATTCGAGGCGATAGCCATGGCGACCGCCAGATCGGCCGCCGAGTCGTTCAATTTTAAGCCACCTACCACATTAACATAAATGTCTTTGTCTGACAAATTAAGCTTTGTACGACGCTCCAAAACAGCAATTAAAAGATTGAGGCGGTTAACATCAAACCCGGAGGCTGTTCGCTTAGGGTAGCCAAAGTTAGTTTTATTAACCAGAGCCTGGATCTCTACTAGCAGCGGACGATTGCCGTCCATGGCGGCTAATATAATTGAGCCGTCTTCATGGGTGCGTTCTTTAAGCAAAAAAGCTGATGGGTTGTCTACCACTTTCAATCCAGTCTCGGTCATATCCATAATCGCCACTTCGTTTGTCGACCCATAGCGATTTTTGCTAGCGCGTAGGGTCTTAAATATACCATAGCGATCACCCTCAAACTGCAACACCACATCCACTAAGTGCTCTAAAATCTTTGGTCCAGCAATACTGCCTTCTTTTGTCACATGGCCAACGATTATTAGCGTAGTATTAGATGATTTAGCGGCACGAATCAAAATATTAGCGCAGTTGGTAATTTGACTAACTGATCCTGGCGCCGAACTAATCTCCTCTAACTGTAATGTCTGGATTGAATCAACGACCACGAAGTCATATTTTTCGCTAGCGATACTGCTAGCAATGTCGGCTGCGTTAACTGACGAAGCAAATTCCATCGCTGCCTTTTCTGATACATTTAGGCGACGCGCTCGGTCAGCCACCTGAGCAAACGACTCTTCACCACTAACATAAAGTACTTTATGACCAGATGTCGCCACCAGGTTAGACACCTGCATTAAAAGTGTGCTCTTGCCGACACCAGGCTGGCCAGCTATTAAAATCACACCAGCTTTAATAAAGCCACCGCCCAAAATATCGTCCAGCTCGTTAATACCACTGCTAATGCGATCAGCTGGCTTCGCCTTAGCCTGTTTATTTAAAGGCAGAACTTCAAGCTGACGAGCTCGTTGTTGACTCTTGCCAATAGCTGTTTTAACAGCCGTCGGGGCCAGCTCCTCAACCAACGTATTCCAGCTACCGCAGTTGTCACAACGACCGGTCCATTTTCCGTAGACCGTGCCGCAATTTTGGCAGACAAATTGAGTTTTTACTTTCGCCATAACTCTATTGTACCCTACAAAGTCGGCGCCTGCGACAGCGAATCGATACTCTGATTGAGTTTTTGATACTGAGTAGCGTTATTATTGTAGTCCTCGATCAGCTGATTATATTCATTGATTAGGTTATTAATCCGCTGACGCTCTTTCTCTAATGCGCTGATCTGCGTCATTAAGGATTGGCGGTCGCCGTTAAATTGCCACTGACTAGTATAGTATCCGCTATTGGCACGTTGATTAAAAGACTCTATCTCTCGGTTTAAGTTATTTAAACGAGCTACATAATTAGCCTGATCGCTATCGATCCTTGGCTGCAAAGCCTCAAATCTGCGCTTCAATTCTTCGGCCTTGTTCTTCAAATCAACAAACTGCTGATGATAATTTTGGTAAAAACCAACCAACTTGGTTCGATCGGTAAAATATCGACCATAATAAGCCTCTAGCTCTGGCGACAGCTGGGCCAACTCAGTACCCAAGATAGAGTGCAGTTCATTAGTAATAGCACCCGGATCGATACGACGATAGTACTCCAGTCGCTCCTCTAGTTCAGGCGTCCTGAAATCATCATAGCTTTTCATAATTAAGTCATCGATCTTTGGTCGCTCAAGCCAGTTTAATCGCGCATAAGCGGCATGTAGCAGCTCGTGAGCCGCTGTTGTCTCCATAACTCCGGACAGCCTCGGTTCACTCACGTGGTATATATAGATATTCTGGTCATCATAGCAACCTAAAATTGATACCGTAGCTTCGCGCCGAGCACACTGCTCATTAAAACTTTCAGCATCACTAACCACCGGACTGCTTGCCAAAAAAATATCTTCACCCCTCCGACTGAGACTTAATCTCTCCGCCAAACGACTGATTTGACTGTCGGGCTGATATTGGATCCTAGCATAACTATCTAGCCAAATTCTTGGTTGCCAAACGTCAGCCAGCAGAAAACCGAGAATTGACAATAGAAATAGTAATAACAATACTCGCCCATAACGTCGCCGCCTTGGCTGGCTAGGCAAAGAATTACTTGGCAACGGTTGTGGCACTCTCGACATTTTGACCTATCATTTTAACCGCACCCGAGCGATCAACACTAAACTCTATCGTATCACCCTTGGCAACCTCGTTCTCTATAATGGCAGTAGCAATCATCTGTTCTAGTCTGTCCTCTATTAAGCGGCGCAATGGTCTAGCGCCACTACGTGATGCCATGGCTTCATCAACCAAGTTCCGTTTTAAGCTGGGTTTAATTGTCAATCCATAGCCAAGTTTGTTGACACGCCGCTTCAAATCTTTCAGTAGGATATCGGCGATTTTACTCATATCACCGTTCGATAAGCTGTTAAACACGATAATATCATCAAATCGATTTACCAATTCTGGGCGCATAAATTTATTCAAAGCCGATCGAGTTGCCGCTTCATCATCGGCCCTAGTAACCTTACCAAAGCCCAGACCGTCAGGCTTAGCAAGAACTTCACTGCCAAGATTGCTTGTCAAAACAATAATCGTGTTGGTAAAGTCAACGGTTCTGCCTTTAGAATCGGCTAAACGCCCCTCCTCAAGGATCTGTAATAAAACGTTGAAAATATCTTGATTAGCTTTTTCAATCTCATCAAACAGCACTACCTGGTATGGGCGACGACGAATAGCGTCAGTTAGCCTAGCTTCGTCATCATAGCCGACATAGCCAGCTGGAGCACCAAGTAGACCACTGATGGAATGCTTTTCACTAAATTCACTCATATCAATTCGAAGCAGTGAATCACGGCCACCAAAAACCTCTTCAGCTAAAACCTTAGCTAGCTCAGTTTTGCCAACTCCGCTCGGCCCCATAAAGATAAATGAGCCAATCGGTCGACGGCCAGCCGTAATGCCGCTGCCAGCACGTCTTAGGGCGCCGGCAACCTTTTTAATAGCCTCGCTTTGACCAACAACTCGACGATTTAATGTTTTTTCTAAGTTAGCTAGTTTTAACTGACGATCACTCTCAATCTGCGCTAGTGGCACGCCCGCCTTCAGACTAACTGCTCGCGCCACGTCATCAACCGTCAGTTTAATCTTTTTAGCGTTGTGTTTTTTACTACTTTTAGCCAGCTGGTCAAGCTTATCCAATTCTAGCTTCAGTTCAGCTGCTAATTGGTAGTTTTCTAGCTCAATCGCCTCACTTAGCTTAGCTAGGATTAGGCTGCGCTGCTTAATGCTCTTACGACCAGACTCATCTAGATAATCACTCCGTACCCGAACTAGGGCTGCCGCCTCGTCTATCAAATCAATTGCCTTGTCGGGCAAGAAGCGTTCGGAAACATAGCGCATTGATAAATCAACCGCCGCTTCAATCACGTCATTATCAAACTCTGCCTGATGATGTTTAGCATATTTCTTACTGATGCCTTTTAGCATTTGGATTGCCGCCTCACGTGACGGCTCGCGCACATCAATGGGTTGCAGGCGACGCGCCAGGGCGGCATCTTTTTCAATATAGCGACGATATTCGTCAAAAGTTGTAGCGCCAATTAATCTAATTTGGCCGCGCGCCAGAGCTGGCTTTAAGATGTTAGCAGCATCAATTGAACCCTCTGATGAGCCAGCGCCGACTAGCAGATGGAGCTCATCAAGGAAAACAATGAGCTGCGGGTTGTTCTTTAGCTCAGCTACAACTTTGTGCAAACGGTCTTCGAATTCACCACGAAACTTCGTGCCTGCCACCAATCCAGTCAGATCTAGCTCAATAACCTGACAGTCTAGCAAGCTAGCCGGGGCCAGGCCGGCAACGATCCGCTGAGCCAAGCCCTCAACAATTGCGCTCTTACCAACGCCTGGCTCACCTACTAAAACTGGGTTTGATTTAGTACGCCTAGACAACACCGTAACCAGGCGTTCAATTTCCGTCTCACGGCCGACCACCGGGTCTAGCTTGCTTTCGGCCGCTAGGCGCGTCAAGTTGGTTGAATAGCGCTGCAAAACCGAGTCGTGAGCAAGCTTTTTCTGTCGCATTACTAATTTGCGCCCGTCCATTTCACTACGTGCCAAATTCAAAAGCTGACGATCAAAATATTGCCTCAAATCATCGCGCAATGTCTCAATATCAGCATTAAGTTTAAGTAACAACGCGTGCGCTTGAGAGTTAGTCTGCTCTAACATGGCAAACAAAATATGCTCAGTGCCAAGATAAGTCTGATTGTATTCGCGCGCAATGCTCCAACCCATACCAAGTGATAAGCGAGCCGACTCGCTTAGTACCTTGACGGCCGTAAAGTTGCTAGGCTGGACATCGGTCTTTACGCCTAACAAATCACGAACTTTATCAAGAGTAACACCAGAATCAGCCAAAAATTTAGTAGCAATCGCCTCAGTTTGCGATAATATCCCAATCAAAAGATGTTCGGTGCCAATATAGTTGCTATTAGTCAACTGCGACCATAAGTCCGCTGTCACCAAACTAGCTTTGGCGTTCTCAGTCAGATTGCCAATTAGTTCCCCAAAATCTTCCATAAACCACTATTGATTATAGCATAGTAGCGCCCATCACGACTTTAAAACCACCACTTCGGACAACGGGAGGCGGGGCAGCACCCAAAAATGTTCTCCACTTCAGTGTGAAAACATTTTTAGGGGCGGACCGACCAGCAGGACCCGAAGGATTTTAAAGCTCGTTCTTTACTCAGCGTCTTCAATTGCTGACAGCAAATCGTCTTCGACGTTTTTACGAGCTTTCTTAGCCTTAGCCTCAAGTGGCGTAATGTCAATCTCAAACCCAGACAGAGCGCTTGCCAGCTGAACGTTCTGGCCGCCACGACCGATAGCAATTGATTGCTGATCAGGCGTAACAAACGCCTTAGCGGTCTTAGTTTTCTCGTCAATTTCCACCTTGGCAATCTCAGCCGGGCTAAGAGCATTATAGATTAGGTCAGCTGGGTTCTCGCTATAGCTAATTACATCAATCTTTTCGCGATCACCGATTTCCATCATAACAGTTTGAATACGCACACCGTGTCCCCCGACCAATGTACCAACCGGATCAATACCAGGCATACTAGATGCCACGGCAATCTTAGTGCGAACACCAGCTTCGCGGGCGATAGCCTTTATCTCTACTGCGCCGTTTTCCATCTCTGGCACTTCACTGCGAAATAGTT
>CAZVBM010000007.1:0-1814 GCA_964625885.1 uncultured Candidatus Saccharibacteria bacterium
TGTGGTTTTATAGACCCAAAAACCGAAATCATCTATCCTAGATTCTTATCAGAAGGATTTTTTATCAGGCTTGTATGACGTTGTCTGTAGCGATTTCCCTGATGACTATGAATTTAGTGACGACGACATTAAAATATCACTATTTGGGCGGCTAAGCTTAACACACAATCAAGTCGCGATGCTCGTCATGATTAATAGTTGGCTAAGCCTGGTAGTCTTGTTGAAAGTTTGACTTTTTAGCGGTTTTATGCTAATATTAAGATGATACAACCACGACAAAAACAAATATGACACCTGAAAACAAGAGTACAGCTCCGAAACGTGAGATTAGCCCCTACTATAATCGAGGGGCTGAGGTGCTGCGCTCTGACGAGAATATCTCCGCCGGCCAGGATTTGTATAAGAAACTGGACGAGTCGTTGCAGGTTGATGACCTTAGAAAAAAGAGAGCCGAAGTCGAGGGTAATTTGTCTCGTGATGACGTCAGCGATATACATGAGGCGGTGGTTGAGATTGACAAACTAGAGGATGAAAGATGGACTAAGCGACTCGAGGGTGACAAAGATGGGGCCGATTATATCAGAGCTAAACAACAAAGACTGCGACAGGAAGTTGAAAGCAACCCTAACTACGGTAAATATTTACAGTTGCGAGAAGAATTAAGTGGGTATGCGGACATCGAGCGTGAATACGCACCGACGTACGTGATTAACGCCGACGATCCTTTGGCTGACAGTGTCTTAAAAAAGGTTATTGAATCGACGGAGGGCGGCAGGGCTGACCATACTAGCGCTCCTTTTGCGCACTATAAAGAGAACTCTGGAGTGGAGGATGCGAACCCAGCCTGGAAAAATGTGAACATTAATGACGTTAAAGAATATCTTGATGATAAGCCATTTATTAATACACAGTATTTGAATGTTAGTGAAGACAAGGTTAGATTGCGTATTAAAAGTAAGGATGGTATTGATATTCCTCTTTCGGCGATTGTGTCGGTAGCTGGCTTTGAATCATGGCGGGGTCGCAGGGAGGGGATAGAAAAAAGCTGGAAATCGGAATTTGGATGGGGAACAATGGGTGGTCTGGCTGTAATGATGAGCTATGCCTCGTTGAACACTCCGCTCCCATCAGTCGCTGAGATTCGTGTATATGTACAGCCGAACGGTGTGGTGTTTGCTGATAATGGCTCTGGAGATTCGCATCGTATTGGTGCGGCGTATTTGCGAGGTGATAAGAGTATAAAGGCTCAGAGCGTCGTGGTGAATATGGTGCCTAGCGGTACGCTAGAAAAGCGTATTAATAAGTAGGTGCTTGTATTTGGTTTACTAGACGGTAAAAGTGGTATAATGTTTATTACATTAACAATTTGACGTATCAAGAAGCGGGGAGAGATCTGACTCGATGAACCGCTCGCAACCTGCCGTTCTTGGCAAGGTGCGAACTTCAGCCCAATCACATGGGGAAGATATTTCGTTTGAGATAATCGACCGCCTGTGAGGCGGTTTTTGTTTTGGAACGATGCGCGAAAATGAAAGGAATATTATGAACAAAGAACAATTACGAACAGCTGAGAGTGTATCGCCTGGCCATCCAGACAAGATGTGTGATCAGATTAGCGATGCGGTTTTGGATGCTTATCTAGCGCAGGACCCAAAGTCTCGTGTAGCAGTGGAGGCGATGGGTGGTCATGGCAAAGTTTTTATTGTTGGTGAGGTTACTAGTGCGGCTAAGGTGGAGATTGAGCCGATTGTGAAGCGAATTGCTGGTGATGTAGAAGTTGAAATTAGACTAGTGGAACAAAGCCCAGAAATCGC
>CAZVBM010000007.1:1914-3903 GCA_964625885.1 uncultured Candidatus Saccharibacteria bacterium
ACCAAAGTTGACCGCTCGGCGGCTTATATGGCGCGTAAAATCGCGGTAGATTATTTACAAAAATTTCAAGCCAATGAGGTGCTGGTTCGACTAGCTTACGCAATTGGTCATAATCAGCCAGTTGAGGCGACAGCGATTGTCGATGGGGTGGCGAAAGAAGTTGAGGGTTACGATTTATCGCCACGTGGAATTATTGAATTCTTAGATTTACGAAAACCAGTTTTTGAAGCAACAGCGCGCTACGGTCATTTTGGCCATAAAGAATTTAGTTGGGAAAAGTAAAACGCCTCCATGCTTCGGGAGGCGTTAGGTCGTGATGAATTTTTGTTCGAAGGCTGCGATAGCGCGTTCGAGTCGTTGGAGTAGTCCTTGGGGAACGTTTTTAGCGCGAGCGATTCTTAGCATTTCTTTTGAGTACCACAAGCGCTCTTCGGGTGAGGCATTGAACTTGCTAGCTACTTGCTCTCTGTTTAGGCTCTCTACGGTGTCTTCTAAGTTATGGACGTGATCGGCAGCTTTGATCGTGAGTGCGGCCGAGTCGCCGTATTGCTCGAGGACATCAAGACTGCCTTGTTTGCGGTCTCGCCAGCCAAGCTTTTTGCCATCAGGTCCGTATCTCACTTCGCTGACTAGTTTAACCAAGTGGGCTACTCGTTTACCTAGTAGATACTTGATGTCGTCGATTGTGAAATCGGTGTCCTCATCTACGTCGTGTGCGTTGCCACCAGCTATGGTGTGTGGGTCGTTGGTGTATTCGCTTACAATTTTACCAACAGCAATCGGATGAGTAGCAAAGGGCTTTTTCGTGCCTTTGCGTCTTTGTCCATGATGAGCGATTCTGCAGAATAGTTGGGCGCGAATGATAGAATTTGGGACCAGTTTTAAGGCTCTTAGAATTAGAATTTTTGCCAGCTTTCGGCTCATTTCCCTAACCTCCTTTCAAACGAACTCACGGTCTGCAAGCAGACGATGGTCGCTTAATTATACACCTTAATCTGTGGCGGGCAAGCTAGGGCGTTTTGACTAAGGTTGCAAAATGTTTTCGCTTTTGCCGTTGACTTTGATGACGACACTTTTGACGGTCGGCCATTGTTTCAAAGTTTGTTCAATCTGGGCTCGAATTAAGTCGCCGGCACAAGATCCGGCTGCGGTCAGCTTATCATTAAAATCGGCGTAAGCGATGCCATTGCTACCGATATCAAGATAATTCAGCACTACACCTGCTGGGATGGCGGAGGTATACCCTTGATTTTTCTCGGCTTGGGTGGGGCCTTTTAGTAGCTCAGTGAGCGAAGTGCGACCAACAGCGACGGTTTGCTCGACGGTGCGATCAACAGCATAAGTTTTGCCGCAATCAATCATGTCTGGATTTTTAACAGTGTTACCAAAGAAGACTTTAACTGTCATGGTCTTTTTGGCCGGTGGAGTGTCTGGCGCTTTTGGCTCGTTTGATTTTGGTGCTTCAGGTTGCGTGGTGGTGTCTTCTGATTCAGTTGTTTTGCTGGTCGTCGTGGTGTCGGTTTTTTCAGTACTGTTTTTTGGTTTATTGTTGAAGTAAAGGACGATGCTGATGATTAGCACAATCAGGGCTAGTACTAGTGCAGCTAACCCAATGTAAAACATTTTGTTTTGTTTTGGCTTATCCATATTTACACTCCATTAATTACCTATTTTGAATATATCACGCGATTTGGCGGGTTTAAAATGCTTATGCTATAACATAAATTGGACGTTATGAGAAAGATATTGCAAAGTATTGCATTTTGTGATATTCTGAGCACAACTACATCTGGTTGGTGCGGTTAGATAAATTATAATTTTGGTTCTCGATAAAGGGTGGTCGAGCTTTTTAATGGGCTCGATATGGCAGTCAGGACAAAGGGAGAAAATGTCCATGAAACAATTCTTTAAAAAACTTAAATCGGGGCTGATGATCCTGATGACGGTTGTTGTCGGTTTACCACTGAATACTCAGCTGGTTCAAGCTGC
>CAZVBM010000007.1:4003-42654 GCA_964625885.1 uncultured Candidatus Saccharibacteria bacterium
TTTACTGATAATACTGGTCGGATTTATACATATTCTTTCGAAGAATCAGATCCAGGAGCTGGCTATGAGGTTACTTTTAGCTCAAGTTATAATCAAGACACCAAGACATACACTTTTGATTTAGTTAATACTTACACCGATCCAGGTCCAATTGTTGATCCGATTGAATTGAACAAAACCGCTACTCCATTTGATAGCATGGTCAATGAATGGGATATTAAACTACGAATTGAAAGTGGCCAAACTCAGACCACTTCAGATACGATTTTAGTGATTGATCGCTCGGGTAGTATGGGGGATTATAATAGGCTGAAGAATGCTAAAAACGCCGCTAATAGTTTAATTAGCAAGTTATTGCCAGCTGGTAATACGAGAAACCGCGTGGCGGTGGTATCTTTTGCGGGTTCGCCATATAACACCTCTAACGACGTAACTGTTAATACCAATTTTACGACTAATGGTACGACAGCTAGTAATGCCGTCAATAGTTTAATTGCCGACGGTGGGACTCATACCCAAGCTGGCATGCGTAAAGCTCGTGAACTTATGGCCGAATCAACAGCCAATCTTAAAAATATTATTTTGCTATCCGATGGTCAACCAACTTTCTGTTATGGCGTTAACAGCCCGTGGAAAATGAACACGGCCAACTTGATTGCTTATCCGAACTATGGGTGGCAGACGCCAACAACGGTCCCTGAGAATCAATTTAATAATGATCGGGTCGGCGCTGGCAACTCTATGTACCAACGATATGATAATCCAGGCGGAACAGCTAACGATAAATATTACAACTGTGGCAATCATGCTATTGCTGAAGCTGGCTTCTTTAAATCTAGTCACCCTGAAAGTCTTTATACAATTGCTTTAAGCGCTGGTGAAGAGGGCACTCCAGTCTTAAATGCTATGGCTAGCTCAGGTAAATCCTATACGGCTGAACCAGACGAATTAACAGCAATCTTTAATGAAATTGCTGGTAAGATTAACAACTTTATTCAATCCGCAACGGTGATTGATAATATGGCGCCTGGTGTGGTGGCTACCCAAATTGTTTCCGGCACTGGTGGTTCGATTATTAACGCCGGTAAAACTGTTAAATGGGAGCCAACCTTTACTTGGAATGATACTGTTGGTAAATATGTGGCTGAACTGGTTTACCGAGTTCGATTGGATGAGGATATCTTAACGGCTCCTCACGACAACGATGGTCTCTATCCAGCTAACGCCAATGCAACTATTACTTACAACGGCGAATCTACGGCCGATTTCCCAGTTCCAAAGATTGATCCAGTGTTTGTCAAAATTAAAAAGACTCTAGGTGGTGATGACTGTGTAGGTTGTAAATTTACCTTTAGACTAACGCTACCAAATGGAACTACGGAACAGCATACTGTTGTAGCTGGTCAAGAAATTACTCTTTACCACCCAATGCCGATTGGTAATTACACAATCAGTGAGGTGAGTGCGACTGATGCTAATGGCAACTCAATGTCTTTGGATCAATATGTAATTTCGTTTAATAAAACTAGTTTCGCCTTAGCTTTAGGTGGAGCTGATCAAGTTATTTCAGTCACTAATACTGTCAAGACGGGCTCTGTCACTGTTGATAAAAAATGGGTTGGTGTACCAGGTACCAAGGCGGTTGTTACTCTATATGCTGATGGTGTATCGACTGGTCAAACAGTTGAGCTTAATGCTAACAACGAATGGCAGTACACCTTTACTAACTTGCGTCAATATAATCGCAACGGTTCGCCAATTAAATATACAATTGTTGAAACCAAAATCGACGGTTATGCTGAACCAGAATATTCTGATAACGGTGAAGGTATTACGATAGTCAATGGTAGTGGTGCTATTACGGTTACTAACCGATATGTTCCAGAGACGACTAACGTTACGGGATATAAACAATGGGTTGGTGGTCAATATTTCAATGATGGTAAGCGTCCTGATATTCAGTTACAGCTCTATCGAGATGGCACTGCCTACCTCGATCCAGTAACTCTAACTGGTGGTGCAACCCCACAATTGTCGTATACTTGGAAAAATGTCCCTAAAACTGACATCAACGGCATTGTTTATGCCTATAGTGTTGATGAGGTCAAGGCTTCAGATAACTACACTAAGACTAAATCTGAAGATGGTCTGACTGTGATTAACACATACGGACCATCGCCAGTTGAAGTCATTGCTACCAAAACTTGGGTTAACGGTCCAGCTCCAGTGGCGATTGAATTTCAACTTTATCGCCAAACTATTGCCGAGGCAGAACCAAGCAAAGTTGGTTTGCCAGTTACCCTAAATCCTGGCACTCTGACGTATACCTGGTCTAATATGCCGGCTACTGACGATGATGGTAGGGCTTATACCTACAGTGTAAAAGAAGTAACTGTTTTGTCTAACTTCAATACTAGCTACGGCAACACTGAGCTTGATATTGTCAATACTTATGTCATTCCAAAGACTGAAGTTACTGTCACCAAGAAATGGGTTGGCGGTTCAACGCCTCGTCCTACTATTCAGGTTCAACTTTATCAAAACAATGTCGCGCTTGGTGATCCAGTTAGTTTGCCTAACGGAACAACCGAACATACCTGGGCTGAACTCGACGCAACTGATATCAACGGTAATGCTTATACCTATACGGTTGATGAAGTTGAAGCCCCAGAAAATTACACTAAAACGGTTGATGGCTTTACAATCACTAATACTTACAAATCACCTAAGATTGAAATCACGGGTACTAAAGCTTGGGTTAACGGTCCAACGCCTCGTCCCGATGTTGAACTTCAACTTTATCGAGATGGTGTGGCCTTTGGCGATTCGGTAACTTTGGTTGATGGAGAAACTTCACATACTTGGACCGAATTAGACAAGACTGATTCAAATGGCAAGACCTATACTTACACAGTTGATGAAGTCAATATTCCAACTAATTACGTCAAGACTATCTCCGAAGATGGCCTAACCGTTACTAATACCTATCAGTCACCTAAGATTGAGATTACCGGCACAAAGGCTTGGGTTAACGGTCCAGCTACCCATCCAGATGTTGAGCTTCAACTTTATCGAGATGGTGTGACTTTCGGTGACTCGGTAACTCTACACCATGGCACAACTTCGCACACTTGGACTGGGTTAGATAAAACCGATTCAAATGGTAAGGTTTATAAATACACTGTTGATGAGGTTTATATCCCAACCAACTACACTAAGACTATTTCCGAAGATGGTCTAACGGTAACTAATACTTACAAATCACCTAAGATTGAGATCACTGGCACAAAGGTTTGGGTTAACGGTCTAACACCTCGTCCAGATGTTGAGCTTCAACTTTATCGAGATGGTGTGACTTTCGGTGACTCGGTAACTCTACACCATGGTACAACCTCGCACACTTGGACTGGACTAGATAAAACCGATTCAAATGGCAAGACCTATGCTTATACAGTTGATGAAGTCAATGTTCCAGAAAATTACGTCAAGGGAGTCGATGGCTTTGTGATTACCAATACCTACGAATCACCAAAGATTGAGATTACTGGCACGAAAGTTTGGGTCAACGGCCCAACACCTCGTCCTGACGTTCGATTACAACTACTCAGAGACGGAGTTGTCCAAGACGCGGTGACTTTGTCTCATGGCACAACTTCACATACTTGGACTGGTTTGGATAAGACCGATTCGAATGGTAAGGTTTACAAATATAGCGTCGATGAGGCTAGTGTTTCAACTAATTACGTCAAGACTATCTCCGAAGATGGCCTAACGGTGACTAACACATATGAGTCGCCAAAAGCTGACATAATTGCTACCAAGCAATGGGTTAATGGTCCAGCGCCAGTAGCGATTCAGTTCCAACTTTATCGTAAAATCGCCACTGAGTTAACTCCAAATAAAGTTGGTTTACCAGTCACGATTAGTCCAAGCGCTTCAATGACTTATACTTGGAAAAATATGCCAGTTACTGATGATAATGGCAATACTTACACTTATAGTGTCGACGAAGTTGATGTTCCGTTGAATTATGGTAAGACCTTCTCTGAAGATGGCTTGACTGTAATCAACACCTACATCATTCCAAAAACCAATATCACCGGTACTAAAGAATGGGTTAAAGGTTCGAAGCCAGATGTTCAGCTTCAACTTCAAAGAAATGGCTCACCATTTGGTCAGCCAGTGACGGTCACTAAAGACGATCCTTCTCATACCTGGACCGACCTAGACGCAACGGACATCAACGGTAACGTCTATACTTACACAGTTGATGAGGTTGATGTCCCAGAAAATTACACCAAAACCATTTCTGATGATGGCTTAACGGTAACTAATACCTATGTTATTCCTAAAGTCAACATTACTGGTACGAAAGTTTGGGTGGGTGGTACGAAACCAAGCGTTGAGCTTCAACTTTACCGAAACGATGTGGCCTTCGGCCTGCCAGTGACTGTTACTAAAGATGATGCTTCCTATAATTGGACGGACCTAGATGGAACCGATATTAATGGCAATGTCTATACTTACACAGTTGACGAAGTCAGTGTTCCAGAGCATTACACCAAGTCCATCTCTGATGATGGCTTAACGGTAACTAATACCTATGTCATACCAACTTGGAATGCAACAGTTGTTAAGAAATGGGAGGGTGGTAGTAAGGTTCGTCCAGCATCGATCACGGTGAAGCTTTATCGCCAACTTAATATTGAGGATGCTAAGGAGGAGCTGGTTGGTGAGCGCGAAGTCGACGCATTAACTGGCTGGACAACTACTTGGGAGGATCTGCCTCAGACCAACCAAGACGGTGTTTACTACATCTACTGGGCCGACGAAGTTGATGTCTTGAACTTTAACTCAAATATTGACTACGATGAGGACGCGATTATTACCAATACTTATGTTTCACCAAAAGTTGACCTTTGTGTCGAAAAGCAATGGAGTGATGACCGCGACCATCAGCCAGTTGAAGTAGAAATCTTACGCGATGGTGTGCGCATCAAAGTCGTAACATTGAGCGCAGACAACTACTGGCAAGAATGCTTCTACGATGAATTAGATAGCACTGACGGAGAGGGTAACCAGTATACGTATAGTGTACGTGAAGTGACGAAATTGCCTGATTACACCAATAAAGTCGCTCAAGAGTATTTCGAAGAAGATGGTATTATTATCTTCACCGTTACCAACACTTATGTGCCACCAGTGCCAAAGACTGGCGTTGGTTCGGCCATGAGTCCGTTCGTTGCACTGTTTGCACTATTCTTGATTGCCCTAGGTGCTCGAGGACGTAAATTAGCTAAGCAAATCGCTTAAATTAAAACTCAAACAAAAACATCAAACCTCCGACTGTGGTCGGGGGTTTGATTGCCTTGACGTGAATATTTGTTTAGACTAGTAGCATGGTTGAGTTAAAAAGTGGTGAGACGACATTACAAATTGACCCAAAAGGAGCATTTTTAGTGAACTTGCGTTCGTTTGGCGAGGATGTTTTGTTTCCACGAACACAACTGAAGAATAAATCTGGCGAAATGAGAACCCGGGGTGGTTTGCATGTTTGTTTGCCAAATTTTGGCCCAGATAATAAGTTTGGCTTGAATCAACATGGCTTTGGTCGAGAATCGGTTTGGCAAGTTGTTGAGCAATCAATTACTCGAGTGGTTTTACTACTGGAGGGCGGCGCGAAGCCTTATGAAAAACTTCAATCAACACTGGAAGTAGTTTTGTCTGACAGAAAATTGGATTCGAGACTAGCCTTAAAGAATTTAGGTGACGAGGTGCTGGAAGTGGCGCCAGCTTTTCATCCGTATTTTGCAACGAAAAAAGATGAGGTATCGTTTCGATTGGATGATGAAAATTTACAGTTAGATGAGCTCGAGGGTACGATTTTTCGAGACAATGTAAAATCGGCTAAAATTGGCGGTCGTAAAATTATATTTAACCAAACTAATCTAAATCATTTTGCAATTTGGACTGATTTGCTGGGCGATTATGTCTGCGTTGAGCCAAGCTTTGCTGGCAATGCTTTTGTTGACGGTGGAACAGAGGAGTTGGGTGCTGGTGGAGTAAAGGTATATGGTTTTGGTTTTGAATGGTAGCGTGTTTCTTGTTAAATGTAGGCTATGGGAAGTTTGGCGCGTAATTTTGTGATTATCATAAAGTAAAAAGCCCCGACTTATATCGGAGCCTTTTGTCGGTTTAGTAGTTTAAGTCGGGTGAGATAAACCTGACGAAACTCTTGTCGATAGCACCAGTCTTTTTATGTTGCGAAACATCTAGAATCAATCTGATTATATTACCGGGCTTAAGACCTTTGGCATAGCAGTAGAGACTATCGCTTTCAATGGTTTTTTCACTACCATCCTCTAAGCGAACAACGGTCAATCTTTCGGTGTGATACGAGCTGGGGATTATCATCTTGCCTATTATCGCTGTTGGTCCCATCTTGAAGACCTCTCTGGTTTCTAAGAGAATGGCATCTTCCTCCTTTGTCCCAAGTGATTTCCACCTAAGACCAGTGGTGGCGTAGCTGATAATAAGATATATCAACCAGCCAATTGTAAAGATTATCACCCCCAACATTATTATGGCCAAAGCCGCATTGTTACTTTCGAAACCGAGTTTGAGCAATTCACTCATTTTTCTTTCCCTCCTAAAAGTATTCTAGTGAACATGTTAATGCCATACTATCGTGTAATATGTCGCACACTCAGAAAAGAAAACTTGTTTTCTTTTCGCTCGCGTACTAACATTATATCACTTACGCTTGAAAAAGTCAATGCAGAGGAGGGTGGTTAATTTTACTTTTCTATCGAGAGATTGTAATATAAATGAAATGAGAATACGAGCCATAGTTAGTGATATTGACGGTACATTGCTAGATACACCTAAGCAAACTCTGCCGAGTGAGCGGATGTTAGCGGCGATTAGAGCGCTGAAAGACTTAGGAATCGAATTTTATTTAGTGTCGTCGCGTAGTTTTCCAAATGCTCAGCCGTTGATGAAAGTTTTACCAAGCCAAAATCCAGCGGTTTTATATGGTGGTGCTGAAATTGTACAGCCAGATGGAACGGTTTTGGTGCAACATAGTATTGCGCCGAGTAAAGTTGCAGAAATTATAAAAATCACTTCGAAATTAGACTTTTCTGTCTTAACAGATGGTAGCAATGGTCGTAAACAATATGAATCGGGTGTGACTTTGGATAAAATTGAGAACTCTGAGGGGTTAAAGCGAATTGTGGTGCTTTTGATTCCACCAAAATCGGTTGATATGGTAGTTAAGCAATTTGACGGCATGGACGACATTTCCTGTCATGTTGTGCCTTCGGGTGAGATGTCTGGATTGTTCCATGTCCATCTGACTGATAATCAAGCCGACAAAGGTAAAGCGGTTCACGAACTGGCCAAGATGATTGGTGTTGATCCATCGGAACTGTTGGCGGCGGGTGATGGGCGAAACGACGTAAGTTTATTTGAAGCAGTGGGCTATAAAGTGGCGATGGGTAACGCAGCTGATGAGCTAAAACAAATAGCCGATCGCGTGATCGGTGATGTGGCGGACGATGGCTTGGCGCAGTATTTAGAAGAGCTGACAGCAGAAATCGCCAACAGAGTGGTCTAGTGGTAATATCTTTATTTTTTGATTGAAAAATTGTAAAATAATGGCAGACTTTAGGTGTTTTTAATTAATAATCACCGAATATAAATAAATTTACATTTCTAGAAATGAGGCAGATGGAACACGTGAACAATCATCAATCAGAAGAAAAGGATATTGATGTTTTGATTTCGGGATCGATGTCTTTGAGTGAGCAGTGGCTAAAAGTCGCAGATGAGCTGAGTGAAATGGGGCTCAAAGTAGACCATCCAATTGCTGAAGAGGGTGGTTTTGATTGGAATAATGCATCAGATGAAGCGATTGCGGTTGAGAAGAAAAAATATATTGATCACCATTTGAAAAAGATACTTGGTAGTCGAGCTATACTATTGTTCAATGCTGAGAAAAAGGGTATGCCAGGCTATATTGGTCCGAATTCATTTTTAGAAATGGGTGTGGCTTATGCGTTAGGAGTGCCAGTCTATTTGTATGAGAAGCCAAATCCTGAACAGGACCATTATTATGAAGTGATTGGATTGATGCCAACGGTGATTGATCACGATCTGGGGCGCTTAGCAAGCGAAGTTAAAGAATTGAAGAATTACCCGTCAGACAAATCTGAGTCGTAGTTTTTGTTTATAAAAATAAGATGAATAATTACCAAATAGTTAAACCAACCATCGATGACGTTGAGCCGATTCGGCGTATGCAGGCGCAGTCATGGCGCGATACTTACGAGAACCCAGAAATTGGTGTGACAGCGGAGTGGTTGCGTGAACGCACGGCGAGTTGGTTTACGCCAGAAAAGTTAGCAGAGTCTTATGAACATTTGGGTAAAGTTTTTGCTGATAAAACTCAATTCTACCGCGTGGCGAAGCGTGATGGTGAAGTGGTGGGGTTTGTGCATTTCTTGACGCACGATGACGGTTCAAAAGAGCTGTCGGGTATGTATTCTGATAAATCAACTCATGGCACTGGGCTAGCGCAACGACTGATGGACGAAGCGCGAGATTTTCTTGGTGATAAAAAAGTCGATTTGTGGGTGGTGGAATATAACACGCGAGCAGTTAGATTTTATGAAAAATATGGCTTCAAAATTGTTCCAGGTAAAAGAAAGATTGTTGTTGATAAGTTTCCGGCGATAAAAATGGAGCGCTCAGTGGGCTATAAAGAAAGTTTGAAAAAATGAATAAGCTAATTATATTTGGTATAGCAATTGGCTATGTGGCGATTCCGCTATTGATATTTTTTGACGTGTTGCCATTCAAACACAAGTTTATATTTTTGGTGGCTTATGGAATTTTGACTTATTTAACGTTGCGATTTATTGGAGTCGGCAATGCTGAGATGGGTTTAACCATAAAGAACTGGCAAGCTTCGCTAAGGTCGGTGCTTGCTGTAACGCTATTTTTTGTAATTGCGGCGCTTATGGCCTATAAATTTGTTGGTGCACGATTTGAGCCAAACGAAACGTTATTGTTTTATTTGTCTTACGTATTCATTTCTTCGCCAGTTCAAGAGTTTTTATACCGCGGAGCGACGACTTATTTTGGTAAAACTTTTGGTTTAAGTGTATGGCTAATTGTACTAATCTCAGCATTACTTTATAGCTTAGTTCATATTATTTACAAAGACTGGGTTTTGGTGGTGGCGACTTTTATATTGGGTATAATTTGGCATTTGATTTATCTTAAAACCGACAACTTGCTAGGCGTGGCGGTTAGTCATGCTATTTTTGGTGCGCTAACAATATTTTTGGGATTGATATGAGTGGCGTAAAAGAAACTGTTTTTATATTTATGCGACATGGTCAAACTGATCAAAACGTTGATATGGCGACTGGTAGGGCTATTAATGAAGATAGTGATTATTCGCTAAATAAAGAAGGTATTAAGCAAGCTCAAGAAGCACGAGATAGGTTGCCAAGGGTTGATGTCATTGTAGCTTCACCAATGAAGCGCGCTCAAATGATGGCGGAAATTGTGAACGAAAATCAAAAAGTTCCGATTGTAATTGAGCCAGATTTGCGCGAACGCTCGGTGGGCGGTGTTGATTCTAAAACTTGGCACGAGTTATTTGATATTGATAAAAATGTTCAGCCAGAAAAAGAGGGTACGGAAAATGTCAGAAACTTCTTTGAGCGAATTTACGCTGTAATAGACGATTTAAAAGAACGCTACGTGGGCAAGACTGTTTTGATAGTTTCACACGGCGGAGTTTATAGCGCTTTTCACGCTTATTTCAATAATTTGCCATGGAAGGGCAATATGCGTGTGAAACCACTGAAAAATGCCGAAACCGCAACTTATAAAATGAATAACCAAAAGGAGGTCAAATGACCAAGCAAATTTTAGTTATACATGGTGGAACGACTTTTGAAACGCAAGACGATTATATTAATTATTTAAAAACTAAAGAATTGTCATTTGACAGACTTCGACGCGAGCCAGATTGGAAAGATTTGTTGGGCCAAGAACTAGGCGAAGATTTTGTGGTATTAAATCCGAAGATGCCTAATTCTACCAACGCACGTTACGAAGAGTGGAAGATTTGGTTTGAGCGAATTTACACGTTGCTTGATAAAGAGCCGATTTTGATTGGACACTCGCTGGGCGGCATATTTTTAGCAAAATATCTGGCAGAAAATAATTTACCAAACAAAGCGAAGGCGCTAATTTTAGTAGCTGCGCCGTTTAAAGACGAAAGTCAAGAATCTCTGGCTGATTTTGCCTTACCAGATTCGCTAGAAAATATTAACAAGCAAGTTGACAAAATCTTTTTGATTCATAGTCAGGACGACCCAGTGGTTGATTTTGCTGAACTGGCTGGATATAAGGAGGCCCTACCAAATGCTACCGAAATGGTCTTTGTTGATCGCGCACATTTCAATATGGCCGACTTTCCAGAAATGATAAAATTGATTAAAGAAATAAGTGTCTAGGAGTAAAAAATGAGTGAGTTCTTAGAATCAGAGAAATCAGAAAATTTAACTAGCCCAGAACAGGAACAGAACCCTGAGCTGGTGGATGCAATTGGAAGATTGGTAATGGATTGTCTCCCTGAAGATGTGGAGTTTGTGCAGGATATGGATCTTGAAGAACTCCTTGGTTATGTTTATGGAGTATTACTCGAGCAAGGCGAGGATCCAGACGCACTATTTCTGAAATATGGAATAACCGAAACTAAAGAGGGTGAATCTTAAGCGCTACTGCTTGAATTTTTGTCTAAAAATCGTAAAATAAGGCTAGGCGTTTGAGTGGCAATCAACCACGATGCTGTCGGCAGAAAAGCATGAGCTGAGTAGATCCGACCGGTTAAAGTCCGATAACTTGCAATTAAGGGCTAAAAGAACAACTTCTTTTGGAGTCGAGATGGTACCGTCCGTTAAATAATGGATTCTCGAAACCGAAGGAAGTTTTTGTTTTAAATAAAGGAGCAAAGATGTCATACGAAGTCGAACTAAAATTTGCTAAACGCTTGGCTAAACAAGCGGGTGAAATCATGCTCAAATATTTTGATGCTGATCAGAAGATTGAGATAAAGAGCGATGATACACCAGTGACGATTGCCGATAAAACCAATAATCAAATGGTGATTGATGAAATTAAGAAGCACTTTCCTGAAGACGGCGTTTATGGCGAAGAAGATTCGTTTGGTAAAGATCGCGAGCGTTTATGGGTGTGTGATCCGATTGATGGCACCGTCCCTTATACAATGCGGTTGCCGGTATCGGTTTTTTCGCTAGCGCTGGTAATTGATGGCAAGCCGGTCTTGGGCGTGGTTTACGATCCGTATCTCAATGAATTGTATGAGGCGGTAGTGGGTCATGGAGCTTTTTGTAATAGCAAAAAAATAACGGTTAATTCAAATCAGCTTAGTCCAAATTCTTTGGTTAATATTGATTGGTGGTCGAGAGCAGAGTACGATGTGGCTGCTAAAATGCATGACCTCTCCAGAGAGACAGGTTGCTATATTTTGTCACCAGGTAGTGCTATTAAGGGCGGCTTACTAGTGGCCGACGGTCGGTTTGAAGCTAGTGTTTTTTCTGGCACCAAAGGCAAAAATGTCGACATGGCGGCTGTAAAAGTCATTGTCGAAGAGGCCGGCGGGAGGGTTACCAATTTGTTCGGCGAAGATCAGCGCTATGACCAAGATATTAAAGGCGCAATAATCTCGAATGGTGTGGCGCATGATGATTTTGTGGAAGCCTTTGAGGAGCTTAAATGAAATCCAAACGTGGCATAAATCGACAAAAACAAGCGACTGTTTATGCGTTTATCGATAGCCAAAATCTAAATCTTGGTGTTCGCTCGCAAGGATGGAAATTAGATTTTAAAAAGTTTCGGCTGTACTTAAAGAATAAATATAGTGTCGAAAAGGCCTACTTGTTTATCGGCATGATCCCAGGCAATGAACAACTTTATACGAGTCTTATTAGCGATGGTTATCAGTTGGTTTTTAAGCCGACGGTTTCGTACACCGAAGATGGTAAAAAATCTCAAAAAGGCAATGTCGATGCTGAGTTGGTGCTTTATTCTGTCGCCAAGGTGTTTAAAGATTACGACAGGGCTGTTATTGTTTCTGGTGATGGCGACTTCTTATGCCTGATTGAATATTTACTTGAGAAGAATAAGCTTTCCAAAATTATCTGCCCAAACACAAGATACTCCAGTTTGCTTCGCAAGCACAGTCAGTATATCGACGTAATTAGTAAGGCCAGAAAGTCATTAGAATACAAAAACGACCAGCATCGGCGGTCGGTCGAAACCTTAGGCTTATCTGGTCATGGTGATAATTCCATTATAGCAAAGAAAACGAAAAAAGTCAATACTAAGTTAAAGAAAAGGGACAAAAAATGAAGTTTAAAGCCAATAGTCGCCGACGAGCACTAGAATACGAAAAAGATGTCTTGAAGTTTTGGAAAGGCAACAAGATTTTTGAGAAATCGATTGAGCAGCGACCCGAGTCGCAGGCTTATGTGTTTTACGATGGTCCGCCGTTTATCACTGGTGTGCCACATCATGGTACTTTACTGAGTTCGATTGTTAAAGACGCCTTACCGCGCTATCAAACCATGCAAGGCAAGCGGGTAGAGCGGCGTTGGGGTTGGGACTGTCATGGCTTGCCAGCAGAAAACTTTACTGAGAAAAAACTTGGTATCACCGATCGTCATGAAATCGGCACCACTATACCGCTAGAAGACTATATTGTATCTTGTCGCGATAATATGGTGCAAACCGGTGGTTTATGGGAAGACACGATTGACCGAATTGGCCGCTGGGTCGATTTCAAGGGTGCTTACAAAACTATGGACAAAGAGTTCATGGAAAGTGTTTGGTGGGCGTTTAAAACGCTTTACGAAAAAGGTAAAATCTACGAGGGTGAAAAAGTCTTGATGTACGACACCAAGTGGGCAACACCACTTTCTAAGGCCGAAGTCACCATGGATGCGGGAGCGTATCAAGATGTAACCGATCCAAGTGTGTATGTGAAGTTTAAGATTGTTGACGGCAAAGATTTTTTAAAAAACAATCATTTCGGATTCCGTGATTTAGCTAATTATAATGTGGTCATCCTGCACGGTTACACAGGGCGGAATGATAAGAACTTCATTCCTTGGTTAAAAACCGAGCTAGAAAAACGTGGCGCCAAAGTGCAGGCTCCGCAACTACCAAACACTGATGATCCAGTCGTGATGGACCAAGTAGAGTTTGTGTTAAACAACGTCAAATTTGATGAAAACACGATTTTGGTTGGTCATAGCTTGGGCGGTCTGGTGGCGATGAAGGTTCTAGAAAAATTACCAAAGCCAATTCATAAGCTAGTCTTGGTAGCGCCGGCTACTTTGAAGCAATTTTATGCGCCGGGTGAAGATATAAATCCTAAGACCGGCAAGCAAAAAGCTTTCATTAAATCATTTGATTACAAATTTGATTACGGCAAAATTAGCCAGCAAGCTAAATCTAAAGTTATCTTGCAGGACGACAATGACACGCCATCGCGCGTGCCATCGATGCAGTTAATCGCCGAAAAGATCGGGGCTGATTTGTATAACACAATTGCTAATAAGGTGCATTTTACTGCTCAACAAGAGCCATTTATTTTGGATAAGATTTTAGATAGTGAAGTCACGATTCGAGCAATTAGTTTAAATGATGGTGAGCGTGAAAGAGAGTATTTGCTTACAGTGCCAGCTGACGAGAATGGTTTTACTTGTCCAGCCAAGCCTGAAGAACTAACTGACAGCGATGCGTTTAAGGGCTTTCTGCAACGTCGATTTGATGAGCATCTTGGTAAGAATATAGCTGCGGGACGTGTGCCGGCCACTTTGTATTGGATTGAGAAGAGTGGCGAGATTGTTGGCGTGGCTAGATTGCGGCATTATCTGAATGATAAGCTTCGCGAAAGGTGTGGCCACATCGGTATTGGTGGCATTGGCAAAAAATATCGCGGCCAGGGTATTGGAACTAAGGCGCTGAAGTTATTGCTAGAGGAAGCTTGGAAATTAGGTGAGAAGCGAGTCTTGCTGACTATACATGGTAATAACATTGCTTCACGTCGCATGGCTGAAAATGCTGGTGGCGTATTAGAAAAAGAAGTTGAGCGACCCGAACAGCCAGGATCCAATAGAGCCTTTTATTGGTTTTGTCCTCAGAATCATTCGCCCGAGGTTGGCCCAGAGCGCTATTTATTGGCTTGGACAACTACGCCGTGGACCTTGCCAGCTAACGTTTGCTTGGCAGTGCATCCAGATTTGGATTACGCTGAAGTTGAACATAATGGCGAGATCCTAATTATGGCCAAATCGTTAGTCGAAAAAGTCATGACTGACGAAAAACACCAACCGCTAGATTATAAAATCGTTGGCGAGCTCAAAGGCAAAGATTTGGTTGGGCTAAAATACGAGCCGTTGTTTAATTCACAATATGGTGATAATAGGATTATCAATCAGATCAAGCAACTTAATCTACCAGATGGTGAATATGTGGTATTTGGTGGTGCATTACTTGAAGCTCATGGGTTGCGTAAAGCAAATGATATCGACATATTTGCAACCAAGAAGCTGTACAACCAACTAGCTAAGACCGATGGCTGGGCGGTAAAAATATTTCCAAATGGCGATGAAGAGCTAGTATATCAAGATGGTGAACTTAAAGCTGAGGTTTTTAACGAATCAACCTACTTGCCTAATTGCAACGAAGGGGCGATTAAGAAGAAGATAGAGTCTGCCGAAAAAATCGGTGGTGTGTCTTTCTTGGCACTGGAAACGGAGATTGAGGAAAGAAAGTCGCTGGCCAGAACTAAAGATGCGGCCGACGTTAAATTACTTCAAGGGTTGGTAAATAGTCACCAAGTCTACGCGGCGGATTATGTATCGGATGTTGACGGTACTGGCATTGTACATACGGCGCCAGCTTATGGTGAAGATGACTTTAGCTTGGCGCAAAAATACGATTTGCCAGTGGTGCATAAACTTGATGATTATGGCAAGTTCATTGATGGTGAGTGGCAAGGGCAAGATTTGTGGGAGGCAAACAAGCAAATTGCTAAGAAGGTGTTGGCTGACGGCAAAGCGCTGAAGATCGATTATGTTCGCCACGAATACCCACATAACCCACGTACGGGAAACCGTCTGATTTATCGCGCCCATCCGAGTTGGTTTATGGATATCGAGGGCCAGCGTGCCGAAATGCTTGAGAATAACCAGCCGATTAATTGGTTTCCAGAACACATTAAAAGTGGTCGTTTTGCTAAGACGATTGAAATGGCACCCGATTGGAATTTGAGTCGTGATCGTTTCTGGGCGTCGGCGATGCCAGTGTGGGAGGGTGTTGACAAAGACGGTAACAAAAAGCAGATTGTGGTTGGCTCGTATGCGGAGCTAAAAGAGTTGTCTGGCGTGGAGCTGGAGGATTATCACCGACCATGGGTGGACGAAATTGAGTTTGAAAAAGACGGCGTCCACTACAAACGCATTGACAAAGTTTTGGACTGTTGGTTCGAATCGGGCTCGATGCCATTTGCGCAGTTCCATTATCCGTTCGAAAACAAAGAAAAATTTGAGGCCGGTTTCCCGGGCGACTTTATCGTCGAATATGTTGGACAGGTGCGAGCGTGGTTCTACTATGTTCACGCGGTGTCGACAGCGCTGTTTGGCAAGCACGCTTTCAAAAATGTAATTGTCACTGGCACGGTAGCTGGTAACGACGGTCGCAAGATGAGCAAATCTTACGGCAACTACACCGATCCAAATGAGTTGATGGATAAGTTCTCCGCCGACTCACTGCGCTTCTTGCTGCTACAATCGCCGCTACTGAATGGCGAAGATTTTGCCTTGATCGACAAAGATGTAGCGGACGTGGCGCGCAAGCTCAGTATGATTTGGAATATGTATGACTTTTTCACGATGTATGCCGAAGTCGATGGTTGGGAATTTGACCCAGAAAAGCCGTTGCCAAAATTGAGCGAGCTAACCAATCCGCTAGATATTTGGATTGTGTCTAGGTTGCACGAGCTGAACGAGCAAGTTGTTGAAAATATGGATAAATATAATTTGCCCGATGCTTTGGAGCCAATTTTGCCGTTTATCGATGATGCGTCCAACTGGTACGTCCGTCGTTCGCGCAGGCGCTTTTGGAAATCTGAAGATGATGGCGATAAAAACGATGCCTACAAAACTTTGCATTACGTGCTACTCAAGCTCAGTGTGATTTTGGCGCCATTTACGCCGTTTTTGTCGGAGGAGTTGTATCAGAAGCTGGGTGGCGGGGCTGAGTCGGTTCACTTATTGGATTATCCGATGAATTTTGAAAAGAACCAGGCGGTTTTGGACGAAATGGCCATCGTACGTTTTGTTATCAACGAAGGTTTGCGCCAGCGGGCGGAAAACGGTTTCAAGGTGCGTCAGCCTTTGCAGGGCGCAATTGTGCGTTGTACAAAACAGGCGGTTAGTGACTATGCCGATGTCATCAAAGAAGAGCTCAATCTCAAAGACGTGATGTTTGAGATTGTCAAAGCCAAAGAGGGCGAAGAATTTGTTCCAAAGATTTATGTGGCAACGCTCATTACTGACGACTTAAAACGTGAAGGTTTAGCACGCGAAGTGGTGCGAGCTGTACAGGGTGCGCGCAAAAAAGCTGGGTTAAATGTCGATGACCGAATCAATTTAGTACTGACGAGCGATGATGAAAACCTAAAACAAGCTATGACACAGTTTAAAGACGAAATCCATCACGAGACTTTGACAGTTAGTGAAAAAGTTGCCGAAGCTATTTACGACGAAACTGTGCAGGTTGATAAAATCGACTTGAAGATTAAGCTCGAAAAAGCTTAAGTTAGTATGTATAATTGAAACTAAATATGAGTTGGTTTAGTTCGATTTGGCAAAATATATTAACTATAATTAGTCGCGCTGGTGGCGGTGGTTCATCGAGTAGCGGTGGCGGTGGCGGTTTTTCTAGTGGTGGCGGCTCTTATGGTGGCTTGTCTGGTGGTGATGGTGACACTGACCCAGGCTTTTTGGCCGTCATGGTTTCGTTTATAGTTATAGGTTTGGTGGCGCATAGTATTTTTGAGAAGGTCAGAAAGACTAAAACTGAATCTGCGGCCAAAGCGATCGCTATCTCTTCTGGTGTTGGCGTGACCATACTTTACGTTGCTCTGTTGCAGTCTATTTTACCCGACGAGTCTGGTAGGGCGTTCGCTTCGGTTGCTAGTTTTGTATGCGGTATTGTAGCCTCGGTTATTGCAGCTCGACCAGAAAACAGTGGCCGTTTTCGTTTGATCAATCTGAATTCAGCTAGCCAAGAGGTCAGCTTGAAGAAAGAAGCGTCGCTAGATGGTGTTTGGGATAAAGCTAAAATTATTGAGCGCGCCAAGCAGGTGTTTCTCCAATATCAGAGTGACTGGATGAGCAAGAATATGCAGTCCATATACACCTACACCACACCTCAGTATTTTAATCACGCTGCGCTCATGCTGCGGGCGATTCAACAGATGGGTCGGCATAGCGATTTGAGTAACATCAAGATTCACAGTGCGGTAGTGACTGACTATCATGACGATGCTGACAACAGTAAGGATCGTGTGACGGTCAAGTTCCGCGCACAAATGCGCGCATTGTTGGTTGATGCGGCTAGCGGAAATACATTGCAACAAGATAGCAGTGAGTTTACCGAATACTGGCATTTTGCTCGCCAGGGCGATCAATGGGTGCTAGACGGCATTAGCCAGGCGACCGAGGATAAAAGCAAATTGGTGGCTAATTTACGAGACTTTGCTCGAGTCAACAACATGTACTTCAGTCCAGATTGGGGGCATCAGTTAATCCCGACGCGTGGCCAACTATTCCAAGGTGGCTTTGCTGGGGCCGATATTAATAATCATGTAATTGGCTTATGGACCGGTGACTTAATTGCGCAACTTTATACCTACTCACCAGACATTAATCAGACTTCGCCAACTTACTATGTAATCGGCCAGATTAATTTACCGAAATCATATGGTGGTATCATGGTGCTTCGTCGCGAACCTGGTTTATTTAACCGTAATAAAATTCCAGCTGGCTACGCCAAATACGAACTTGAATGGGGTGAGTTTAATGAGCGCTACGATGTTTTGGCGACCGACATGGACAAAGTCACGAGCTTTGAGCTCTTAAATCCAGCCTTTATGGCCTGGCTCTATGACCGCAATATCAAGGTGGATATTGAAGTGGTTGACAATGTGGTGTATCTGTATGCTAAAGTCGGTGCAGGCGAGAATCGCTACGGAGATATGCTAGAGATACTAGTCAAGTCACATGCTGAATTAAAGATGTAATCAACAGGGGCGAAGGTCTAGACAAAATCGCCTCCGTGTGCTATAATATAAGTATTAGGTAGAAATAAAACAAACAGTAGAAAAACGCCTTCAATAATAGGCGGGATTAAAAGGGTGCTTTTGCAAAATTACTCCCCTATTTCCCCTACTCTTTTTAGCATGTAAAAATTACAACACATTATAGACAAACAAAACACCTTGCCCTAAAAAACCAAGAGAACCCCCTGCCTAATTTTTTGACAAACTCCCCTATTCATGCTGTAAAAATTATGGCCTTGAATAAATGAAATTTTATTATTTGATATAGAGCGAGAGATTAAAGGCGGGGCTTAACGAACGAGCTAGTTGGCCTACTCTAGTAAACGTTTTATGGCTAACTATTAATTTTGCAAAAGTCTGGTCTTCATTGTATAATAGGAGGAGATATTATGTCGACATATAGTGTTAGACAAAGATCGGTACATTTTGGATAGAAAGGTGGTGAAAATGGTAAATGATACAAGACGTGCCGCTGTCTCAATTGGAGGCAATCCATCGTAAAACGGTTCGACGCAGGCGTCGCGCTTCGTTGGTGTATGAAAATGCTCGGCAGTCGTATCTGAGTGTCAAGCGCGAGCTAACTAAAACTCAGGAATCTTTATCCTCGGAACGTGATCGACAAGACGATTTGCGAGACAGCCAGCGGGCTGACAAGAAAAAGAATCGATTTAAACTGGCAAGGCTACGACAGGGTCAGAAAACTGCTGCTAAACAATCGGAACGGGTTTTTCGCTCGGCTATCAATCTCGGCGGAGGTGTTAATTCGGCGACCATACAACAAGTTTTATCGGCAGATTGCCGACATGCGCTAGAGATGGATAATTATCTAACTGAAAGCGGTGTTTTAGAGAAAAGTATCCGCTCTCTCAAATCAGCGACCAAAGACTCAGCCAAGCGAATTAATCAACTTGAAGCTAGGACGGAAAAACTGGAGGCGTTAAGTAGTTCGTTGAAATCTGAATGCGAGATCTTGATGGCAAGACTTAGGCTCGCCAAAACCGACTGTGCGGAAGCTAACGAGGCGGTCAAGAAAAGGAAAGAGGAAATCAAGACGGCCGGATTGGATCGAGAAAAGCCCCGGACTATTGCCAAGCGGGCCGGGGTGCCTAAAAAATATCACAACAAAGTCTATATCAAACGTCGGCCAGAAGGAGATAAGTTGCGATATGACATTTACTTTGGCGGATCAGACGGTGGCCCATTTGGCCCAGGTCATGGTCACTACACCATGATAGGCAGTAAAGTTGCTTATCGTCGGAACCCCATCACCCCCACCTAAATAGCCAAAAAATATTTTTGGCTATTTTTAGTTGGTGTAAAAATAAGGCCATTTAATAATATTAGTAGCCGCTGATTGATGCTCTGATATAATATATCTTATGACAAAAAAGCAGACAGAAAAATTGTGGAATCCAAAGAATCTAGCCGATATATTCTTTACGAATGGCGAGAAATATAAAGATAAAAACGCCTTAACTTACAAAGAAGGTCATCGTTACCACAAATTGACTTATGGTGAACTGCGTGACGAGATTGTTCGAGCTGTTTTAGTCTTAAAGAAGTTGGGTATTAAAAAAGGCGATTATGTTTTAATAGCGTCCGAGAATCGTCCCGAATGGGTGATTGTCGATGTGGCGATTATGTCGATTGGCGCAGTTTCAGTACCGATTCACAAGAATCTTGCTCCGTCGCAGGTTGAGTGTGTTCTTAGTGAGACAAAACCAGCCTTAGCCTTCTTTTCTGATGGCGTGGCGCTAAGAACTATCGGTGACGGCAAGAAAAAGATTAAATATCTGGTGTCTTTTGAGAAATTGCCTAAGCCAAAAGCGCTGTCTTTTGAATCGCTGATGAGTGAGAATAAGCTGACTGATGCGTCAGTTAAGAAGGTCCAAAAAGAAGCCTTGTCGATAAAAGCTGATACGATTATGACAGTGGTTTATACGTCTGGCACGACCGGTAAGCCTAAGGGCGCTCAGCTAACGCACGATAACTTTATCTTTGTTGCTAAGCGTGCTGTGGAGCAACTTGATTTTGATACTGACGATGTCTTCTTGTCAGTATTACCCTTGTCTCATATTTTTGAGCGTTTGGCTGGTAACTTTTTGCCGATTTATGCACGATCAAGTATTGAGTACTGTACGGATATTATAAATTTCTCAGCTGACATCAAGCGAGCTCGTCCGACAGTTGTGTTAGCGGTGCCGAGGCTGTTTGAGAAGATTTATGATCGAGTTCGTGGCAAGATGAATGAAAGTTTTGTTACCAAAGCTTTGTTTAATCTTGCTATAAAATATAAAAAATCGACTGGCTTGTTAGTGAGTGTGTTTGATTGTGTGTTGTTTCAACGCATTCAGGCTAGCTTGGGCGGTAGGATAAGGGTGTGTATAGCGGGTGGCGCAGCACTTAATCCTGACATAATACGGTTCTTTAATAAAATTGGCGTCGCTTTGGTCGAAGGTTATGGATTGACCGAAACCACTTCTGCTCTATCTGTCAATGGCATGGCGGACAACCAAATTTCGACTGTTGGTAAGCCTTTTCCGGGGCTTAATGTAGAAATAGCAGACGACGGCGAAATATTAATCAAGGGTGATAGCGTAATGGTGGGGTATCTGAATTCTCAAGATAATATAGGCGCGTTTACAAATGATGGCTTCTTTAGAACTGGTGATATAGGAGAGATTAATCAAGATGGATATCTTTCTATCACTGGTAGAAAAAAAGACATCCAGGTCTTAACAACCGGAGAGAAGGTTGTCCCAGCTGTGATAGAGAACAGTTTAACCTCCTTGCCCTATATTGAACAGGCTTTAGTTATTGGTAATGGCTATAAACATATAGCAGCTATAGTAGTGCCCAATAAATCTGCAATAGCAGAGCATTTAGATATTAATGAGGAGGATGAGGGTTTTGTTGATAATAAAAAAGTCGTTGATTTCCTAACCGAGCAGATTACTAATGCCACGCAAGACTTACCTAAGATTCAGCAAGTCAGAAAGTTTATCTTAACAGACGAGCCGTTTTCTATGGAAAATGATCAGGCGACAGCTAGCATGAAGCCTCGTCGGCAAGTTATTTTAGGCTATTATGCTGATGAGATAAAGGAAATATATGGCGAGAGTTAATTACAAGTTAATTAGTAATAAAGAGGCGGTTCCTGTTTTTAAGCATAGCCTATTCTTGGACAAACCTAATACAAGATTTGCTACGATTTATCTTGGGTATGGCCTTTATCCAGATGGCCGCGATAGGACTTTGTTTCTTAACTACTTGCGTTTGCGTAAGAATGTTTATGTTGACCAGACTGGAATGCTTAGTTCTGATGTGGCTCTTTCCGATGGGTCCGAAGAGGATGATGACGACAATCGGTCTGCGCATATAGTGGTACTGGAGAATAGGGGCAGTGGAAAAATAGCTCTGCTGGGGTGTTTAAGACTAATCTTAAAGACTGACGAACCTCAGAAGCTACCGATTGAAGACTTCTATTCTGAAATATTTGATAACAATCCCATTCCTGTGAATAGTGTAGAAGCATCGCGATTTGTGTCTCGTGCCGATATTGGAAAAGATAACTACGAAATAATTTTGAGTCTATTTAAGATGGCTATGTCATATATAGACAGGCATAAGGTTCGCGAGGCTTACGGGGTCATAGAAGAGGAGTTGGAGCGGGCTATGCTGAAATTTGGTAACTTTTTTGAAAGGATTGCGGAACCAAAGATGGTTAAGGAATATAACGATACTAATCTTGGCATCAAACTTAATCTAGACGCAATGCGTGACAGCTTTTACAAGAGCGGTCGCTATAATTATCAAGAGGTATTCTTTTGGAATTGAAAGACATTATATTACCTTTCTCTATTTACAAATTTTAAATTTTATGTTACAATTATAGTATAAATAGACAGTAGGAGTTGAGGTGTCGGAGAAAATTAGTGCTAATAGTGAGTTGTCACCAGAAGATGACAAAGATTTAAGGGAGCAATTATTTGCTAGCTGTATTATTCTAGGAGAGCATGTCGGCAAATCAATTCCCGGCGTGTCAATGGATGATCCTTTGTCAGAATTCTATGAAAGACCGTACGGTTTCTATAGTGAGGAATTGAGAAGCAAAATTATAAACTCGTCTGTAAGAATGGCGGGCGTAGGTGGTGGCGGTGCAACTTTGGCGGTTATGTTAGCTAAAGAAGGTGTTTGCGATTTTAGTATCGCCGATCCAGAAAAAGTAGAAAACAGTAATGTTGGAAGAATACCAGTCTTTGCTCCTGGCGATGTTGGCAAGACTAAGGTCGGTGTGGTCGGTGAGTTAATTGCAAAGCACAATCCGTCGGCTACAATTAGAGTTTATGATAGGGGGATAAACAGAGATAATATAGAAGAATTTATTGGTTATGATGCTGGTAATGAGGGCATGACAGTGGGCTTTGATGAGTTAGAACTTAAAGAGCCTGAACTTGGCTTAATGTTTCATAGGACATCCAGGTTGTTTGGACGCTATGCTATTGCGGCAACAGACGTTGGTCGGGGTGGCATGGTTACAACTTTTGATCCAAGCTCTAGACACACCTTCGAACATTATATGGGGGCGTTACCTAAGGATTCAGAAGAGGCTTATCTAAGGAAGGTTAGAGGGTTCCAATTGCCCACCATACCCAACATACCCCTTAATGGTTCAATTAACACATTAAGATCTACTCTTGACGAAAGTATATCCTTGCCAACGACACTGAGGAGTGTTTTAAATGCCTCAGATCTGGCTATGGATGAGTTTGAGAAGGTGTTGACGTTGGGTGATAAGAGGTATGGTAAACCGCACTTTTACCCATATATACATTGCGTCGATCCTAGTCGAGGTGAAGATTTTGTAACTAGATGGCCACGCACGAAATCTGTTTCTAGAATAGTTGCCTTGGTCTTAAGAGATGCTATTGGCCTTAATCCGCCAGCTAGCTATTCTAAAGACGACATAGCTCGTAGAAAAGAATATAGAGAGTCTAACAGAGGTTAGATTAACTCTAGCAGTATGTGATATTATAATTACATAGTGTTTTTTGATACCGTAACGATTGTAACTCTGACCATAGGCATATCCCTTTTGATTATCGGCCTGATTGTTTTTCTGACTAACAAAAAATCACCGACTAACAAGCGGTTCATTGCCTTTGTATTCGCAATTTCATCATGGCTTGTAACAAATTATTTAAGTGGTAATCCAAATGAACCTCATCAGGTATCTTTATGGGCAAATAGGATAGTTCTTATAGTTGGTGGTTTGTCAATCGCTCTCTTGCTCGATTTTGTAGCTCTGTTATCAGGTCTACCAAAGTATCATAGGCGGTTAATGGCGGTGATTTATGTCGTTAATCTTATTTCGTGGATATTCTGCTTAACCCCAATTGTAGTTAAGGATGTTTATGTCGATTCAGGTCACGTTATAAATGATTTTGGTGGCGCTGAGATGATTTATTTTATACCATTATTCCTGACGGCTATAATACTTTGTGTTGTTTTAATCGTGGCTAGAATTAAGGCCGAAGATATAGTGAAGAGACAGCTCAGACTACTATCTGATTCGATTATATTTGCGGTAATAATTATAATTATTGGCAATGCAGTTATGCCAATTTTAGGAAATTACGCAATTGTAAACTACACTCCGTTAAGTGTTTCGTTTATTGTAGTGGCTATGATTTATTCTATGGTGAACCATCAGCTCTTCGATGTTAAACAAGCCACTATGCGCACGGTTGGGTATGTTTTAACCATTGCGACGATGGCTGGAATTTATATAGCATTAGCTTATGCTGTTTCGTTAATATTTTTCCGTGGACAAGTCGTAGATGGCGTCAGTTTTAGTCCGATGAATATCGCCTTGGCGCTAGTAATGGCGTTTGTGTTTCAGCCAATTAAACGTTTCTTTGACAAAGTTACTAATAGGATATTCTATCGTGATGAGTATAATCGCGACGTCTTTTTCATGGAATTCGGCAAAATTCTATCGCACGATACCGATTTGAAGTTACTATTGCGTGAGGCTAGTCATTACCTGTCTACTAATATGAAAGCGGAGTATGCACTTTTTTACATACTCGATCGAGGGATTTATGGTAATGGCCAGGCTAAAAATGTCAGTCTTCGGCGTAAAGACATCAATGTTCTGACAAAATATGCCCAGGCTAAATCGCTTGGCGCACAAGCGATTTCAGATGACCTGATTGAAGATAGTGACGTAAAGAGAATTCTAAACGAAAATAAAATTAAAATTTTTATGCCTCTAATTGTGCAGAAAGAAGTTTTTGGCTATCTGTTTCTTGGTGAACACAAGAGCCGAGGTTATTCACGGCGCGACCTAACTGTGCTTAGCTCGATTGCCAACGAGTTAAGTATTGCGATTCAGAACTCGCTATCGGTTGAGGAAATTCGTGAGCTCAATGCCACCCTGCAACAAAGTATTGACGAGGCGACTGATGAGCTCAGGACTAAAAACCGTCAATTGCAGCGCCTAGATGAAGTTAAAGACGAGTTTTTGTCAATCGCTTCACATCAGCTCAGAACACCACTAACTAGTATTAAGGGCTATGTTGACATGATGCTAGAAGGTGATTTTGGTGATATTCCTGGTAAGCAGCGCGAAGTGTTGGAGGATATATTCACATCTAGCGAGCGCATGGTGCAGCTGATTAATGATTTCTTGAATGTTTCAAGGATCCAAACTGGCAAGTTTGCCCTGGAACGTCGCCCAACTGACTTGGAGGAACTGATTGAAAAGGAGATCAAGTTGATGTCAGCTTCGCTTGAGCAGCGCAATTTGAAAATTGACTGGCAGTGCGACGAGATGATGCCGCTATTAAATGTTGATACCGACAAGATTCGTCAGGTGGTGATGAATATGATTGATAACGCGATTTATTATTCACGGCCAGACACCACTATAAAGGTCCGACTAGACAAAGAGCCAAATAACTTGGTCTTTACCGTAATCGATACTGGCATTGGTGTACCGAAGAAAGAACAGGCCAATTTGTTTGGCAAGTTCTTTCGCGCGAGTAACGCACGCAAACGTCGACCAGATGGAACCGGCGTTGGGCTATACTTGGCGAAAAAGATTGTTGATACGCACGGTGGCGAGATTATTTTTGAGTCGGTCGAGGGCGAGGGCAGTACCTTTGGCTTCAAGCTACCGCTCGTGGCTTAGTGCATTTTTGCACCAAAGCGCGTACAATATAATTAGAATTAAAAAAGGGAATTTATGGAAGTTATCGTGTTTTTGTTGATTTTTGGAACGATCCTGTTGGTATCTGGCGTTAGAGTTATCAAGCAGTATGAAAAAGGTGTAGTGCTAACACTTGGAAAATATTCGGGTGTCAAAGAGCCGGGCCTCCGAGTGATCATTCCGGGAATTCAAACTATGCGTGTGGTAGATGTTCGTACCAAAACGGTTGACGTGCCAAACCAAGAGGTTATTACCAAAGATAACATTCCGGTGCAGATAAACGCGGTGGTGTACTATCGCATCAAAGATGTCGCTAAAGCAACCCTAGAGGTAGAAAGTTTCCAAGTGGCAGTGGCGCAATTAGCACAAACCACCATGCGTAACGCCGTCGGTGAACGTAGCTTAAATGATTTACTACAAAAGCGTGAAGAGGTGGCAGAAAGTATCGAAAAAGTTCTGGATGTTAAAACTGATATGTGGGGTGTTGATGTGCAAATTCTCGAGCTCAAAGACGTATCAATTCCAGATAACCTAAAGCGCACTATCTCAAAAGTTGCGGAAGCGGAGCGTGAAAAACAGGCGGTGATTATCAACTCCGAAGGCGATAAGGCAGCCGCTGTCAACTTGGCAGAAGCAGCTCGTATGCTGAGTGCGGTCCCTGGTGCTATGCACCTACGCACATTGCAGTCGATCAACGACCTTTCGAGTGACCAATCTAACACGACGATTTGGATGATTCCGACTGAAGTTCTCGATGCCCTAAAGGGTTTTGGTCAGAAGAAATAGTCACTATTTAAAAAGCTCTTGCCTTTCTCAGCTTTTATCATAAACTCGACTCAATAGGCGACCGCCATTAGCGTTGCTAGAAAGGTTTCATCATCTATGGAGAAAATTAAAAAAGCTTTAAAGAATCAGAAGGTTCTTTATGGTCTAATCGGGGTTCTGACCCTGGTGATCATAGGGTTGGTTCTGTTCTTTGTTCTTGGCAGCAAGACCTACACTGTTGCATTCGACAGCGATGGTGGTAGTGCGGTTGATGTGGTTAAAGTAAAAGACGGTGAGACTTTGGTCCTGCCGGCTAATCCAACCAAAGAAGGATTTAAATTCAACGGCTGGCTGCTAGATGGTCAACTATTTGCGCCGTCAACTAAAATTACCCAAGATATAAAACTTAAAGCCGGCTGGATCCCAGAAGATGCTGAAACCCACAAGGCGTCTTTCAATGCCGATAATGGCAACTCCCCGGTTGTTTTAGAAGTGGTCTCTGGAGAGAAGGTCGCTCGACCGCAGGATCCAGTCAAGGCTGATGCTAAATTTAACGGTTGGTTTTTGGGTGAAGTGGCTTATGATTTTGAACAGCCAGTAGCGGCCGATATCTCCCTGATTGCTCAGTGGGAGTCTACTAATCAAGCTGCTAACTCCAAGCCAGCTATCAAAAGCTGCGCTAGTGGATATTCGTTGAGTGGTGACAAATGTGTTAAGACCGAGACGGTTGCAGCTACGGCATCATGCGTTAGCCCTCGTAAGTTGCTGAACGGCAAATGTTATTATCCAGCGTTCGACTTGCCGGCCGATCAGCCTTGCGATCCTGGTTGGAAATTGTATATGACCCAATATTGTTGGAACCAGACACCGTACAAAATTACTCAGGACTATACTTGTCCATCGGGCTATATGTATATAAGGGAAACCAGGCGATGCCACAAATACCTGGGGCGTATTGTTTATCCGCGCACTACTTGCGCAGAGGGCCAAGAGTATCCTCAGAGCCATAGTGGTTTGTGTTTTAGCCCTGATGATTATAAAGAACCATCCTGTCCAATTATTAATGAGAACCACAAAGAAATTAAGTACTATGACGACTCGACATTTTGTCATTATTACAAGATCAACCGAGACTATTACAGGAAATGTGGCGCAAATGACATTTTAATCAACAACCGGTGTTTCCAAAAAGACGCCACCGCACCAAATTATGCTTGTGGCAACGGTTTCACCTTGAGTGGAGACAAGTGCACCAGAACCTCGACTGATAGTATTAAGTTCACTTGCCCTTCGGGGTATAGCTTAAAGGGCACCAATTGCTATAAATAACTAATTAATCAGTCTAAAATTCGGTAGGCATCACACTAGTGGTGCCTACTTTAAATAGTGACCGATGCGCTAATTAGACTGTGCTAAACTATTAGGTGTTATGATGTCAACTCTTTGGCGCGAAACTGATTTAAAGACCGGCTTGAGTTCTGATCAAGTTGAGAAGCGTCGTCAGCAATTTGGTATTAATCGATTGTCTATTCAACAAAAAACCAGTTTGGGTCGACAGGTTTTCGAAACTTTGCGCGAACCAACTATCGTTATGCTGATTGTGGCGGCGACGGTTTATGTTTTGCTTGGTGAATCAAAAGACAGCATTTTCATGTTTAGCTCGATCGTGGCAATTATTGCCATTCAAGTTTTTCAGAGTTGGCGCACCGATAAGTCACTTGAAGCGCTAAAAGATTTGGCGGCGCCACAAGTCAAGGTTTTGCGCGATGGTGAGGCAAAAATGATTGCCAGTCGCGATTTGGTGCCGGGCGATGTGATTTTTATAAGCGAAGGTCTGAAAATTCCGGCTGATGCGGTGGTGGTAGAGGGGGTTGATTTAAAAGTTGATGAATCAAGCTTGACGGGCGAGCCAGAAGGAGTTTGGAAAGTTGCTATTTCCTTGGATGAATTTAAAGATTTGAGTGAAGATAAACAAAAGCAGTCGTATTGCTACGCTGGAACTTTTGCTTTGCAGGGTTCAGCCACGGCAGTGGTGCAAAAAATTGGTCTTGAAACGGAATACGGTAAAATTGGCCATCAGTTAGCTCAAGCCGAAGAAAGCGATACGCCACTCCAAAAACAAATAGCTCAACTTATTAAAATTTCGGGTTTTGTGGCCTTAGTTTTTTGTATTTTAGTCATAACCGTAACTTTCTTTGGTCTGGATAACTCAACTCCTCTACTTAATCGTGTTGGCACCAGTATTGTTTCTGGTGTAACTTTAGCGATTGCCTTGATTCCAGAGGAGTTGCCAGTCGTGCTGACAGTCTTTATGTCGATAGGAGCTTGGCGTTTGTCAAAACAAAAATCGCTAATTCGTCAAATGGCGGCGATTGAAACTCTTGGTGCTGTGTCGGTCTTGTGCACTGATAAAACTGGCACGATCACGATGAATCAAATGGCGGTTGATGAAGTTTGGTCACCGAATTTATCGGACGCTGAGTTAGCCCAACTGACTGGTATGGCGTGCGAAATCAAACTTTATGATCCGATGGAAAAGGCTATGGTTGATTATGCCAGGTCGCTGGGTGTTAGTCGTGATGAAATTTTTGCGGGCGAATTAATTAAGGATTATCCGTTTGACAACGAATTAAAATTCATGGGTCATGTTTGGAAAATTGATGATGAATTGGTGGCTACAGTCAAGGGCTCAGAAAATGTTTTGGAATTATGTGATTTAACGACCGAACAAGTAGATGATATACGTCGTCGTGCTCAGGCGATGGGCGATCTGGGCCGGCGGGTGATTATGGTGGCTTACGCTGACAATTTAGCCAAGGCGCCAAAAAAGATTAATCAACTTAAATTGAAATTCGCTGGTATGGTAGCGCTGTCTGATCCGCCACGTCCAGAAGTTAAAGAACAAATTGAACAGTGTTTGGCGGCGGGAATTCGGGTAGTGATGATTACGGGTGATAATGGTGTGACGGCAGCGAGTATCGCCAGGCAAGTTGGCATACCGAACACCAGTCGAGTTTTAACCGGAGCCGATCTGGATGAAATGAATGACGACGAGTTAGCTCAAGCCTTGACTGAGGTCAGCATCTTCTCGCGCGTTACGCCAAGTGATAAGCTGCGTCTAATTAAGGCTTTTAAGGCTAGGGGCGGTGTAGTGGCGATGACGGGCGATGGTGTAAATGATGCGCCAGCTTTGAAAAACGCCGATGTTAGTATTGCGATGAGTTTACGTGGTTCGGATGTAGCGCGTGAAGCATCTGACATTATTTTGCTTGATGATAATTTTGCGACGATTGTTGACACCGTTAAAGATGGTCGACGCATTTATAATAATATTAAAAAGTCAGTTCGGTATATTTTAATAATTCATATTCCGATTGCTTTGGCGGCCTTGGCAGCGCCGCTACTAGGAATTGGTCCTGAGATGCTACTACTATTGCCGGTTCATGTGGTTTTGTTAGAGCTGATTATCGATCCAACTTGTTCGGTGCTTTTGGAGCGCGAGCCGCTTGAGCCTGATGCGATGACCAAGCCACCGCGCAATTTGACTGAGCCACTGGTTTCTGGACGGTCTTGGGGGCGAGTGGTGTCACAAGGCCTAACGATTTTTGCTGGTAGCTTTGGGACTTATTATTATCTATTGTCGCATGGTGCTGATGTGGCTTTGGCGCGCTCGGCTGGGTTTGCGGTGATGGTGTTGGCTAACTTGTTCTTGGCTCAGCTAACTATTACCGGTGTAGCTTCGCTCAAAGTTGGTTTCCGAAATATTGTTCGTGATAAAGTTAGCCTAGCAATTTATGTCATTATGCTAGTAGTGTTTATTGCGCTATTCTTAACACCACTTGGGAAAGTATTTTATTTAGCCAATCTAGGCTTTGGACATACCGCCATGGTGGTGATAATTTCTTTTGCAGCAACTTTTTGGGTACGACTTTTACCAAAATCTAATAACTAATTTTGAATTAGCGCTCTTGACGCCATGTTAGGTTTTTGTGGCCTGATGTTTAACAACTCCCCATCAGGCACACGTTGGTAATGCCTGTCATATTCTATAAATCAGCCTTCGTCCAATAGTTACTTGTGAGAGACGCGTCGGCGACGCCCGTCGTTACGGGGTCGCTCGCGCTTAGCTCTCGTCGTAACTGCGAGATTGTCTGCTGGTGGGTTGTTGAACCGGCTACTTGTTACGCCCACTCACGGATTGGCCTGACAAAACTTATTAGCACTCTTGACATGAGAGTGCTAATTGGCTATAATCAGGGGTAGAATTGGTTAAAAATTGGAAATTGTAATTCAAAAAGGAGAAATATGGGAAAAATTATCGGAATTGATCTTGGTACAACCAATAGTGCGATGGCTTACATGGTGGCGGGTAAGGCTGAGATTATTACTAATACTGAGGGTGATCGCACCACACCAAGCGTGGTGGCAATTAATAAAAAAGGCGAACGCCTAGTTGGTAAAATTGCCCAGCGTCAGCGCGTGACTAACCCAAGTAACACGATCTATGGCGTCAAGCGTTTGATCGGTCGTAAGTATAGTGACAAAGAAGTCCAGAACGACCTGGATATTATGCCATTCAAGATTGTTAAGAAAAATAGTAGTGTCGGTGTGACGATGGGTGATAAGGACTATTCACCAGAAGAAGTCTCAGCTATGGTGCTATCAAAGCTAAAAGCCGATGCTGAAAAGTTCTTAGGCGAAAAAGTTACCGAAGCGGTCATTACCGTGCCGGCTTACTTTGACGATTCACAACGTCAGGCGACTAAAGATGCCGGTAAAATCGCTGGCCTGGAAGTGAAGCGTATCATCAACGAACCAACTGCGGCTGCTCTAGCTTATGGTGTTGATAATAATAAAGAACAGCAAATCTGTGTCTTTGACCTTGGTGGTGGTACGTTTGATGTTTCCATCCTTGACTTGGGTGATGGCGTCTTTGAGGTTAAGTCAACCAACGGTGACACTCACCTAGGTGGTGAAGACTTTGATAACCGCATTGTCGATTTCTTCGTCAAGACTTTCAAAGACGAGACTGGTGTTGATATTTCTAAAGATACGGCGGCCATGCAGCGTCTGAAAGATGAGGCTGAAAAGGCTAAGATTGAACTCTCGACCGCTAACGAGTATTCAGTCAACTTGCCATTCTTGACGGCTGATGCTGATGGTCCAAAGCACTTCGAATATACTCTAACTCGGGCTAAGATGCTCGATTTAGTCAAAGACTTGATTGATCGACTAGAAAAACCAGTTACCCAGGCTCTAAAAGATGCCAAATTAACCGCTAAAGATATTGAAGAAGTAATCCTGGTTGGTGGTATGACCCGTATGCCAGCAGTTGTTGACAAGGTTAAAGAAATCTTTGGTCGCGATCCAATGCAAGGCGTTAACCCAGATGAGGTTGTCGCCATGGGTGCGGCGATTCAAGGCGGTGTTCTAGCTGGTGACGTCAAAGATGTTCTGCTGCTTGATGTAACTCCGCTCTCACTTGGTATTGAAACCATGGGTGGTGTGGATACGAAATTGATTGAACGCAACACCACGATTCCAACTTCTAAATCGCAAATCTTCTCAACTGCCGCTGATAATCAGCCACAGGTGGAAATCAATGTTTTGCAAGGTGAGCGCGAAATGGCGGCTGATAACAAATCGCTTGGTCGCTTCATTCTCGACGGTATTGCACCAGCGCCACGTGGCGTGCCACAGATTGAAGTTACTTTCAGTCTTGACGCTAACGGTATCTTAAATGTGACCGCTAAGGATAAAGGCACTGGTAAAGAGCAATCAATCACCATTCAAAACTCAGGTAATATGAGTAAAGAAGAAATTGAAAAGGCGCAAAAAGAAGCTGAGCTTCATGCTGACGAAGACAAGAAAAAGCGCGAAGCAGTTGATGCACGTAATGCTCTAGAAAGCACCATCCATCAGGCTGAACGTATGCCAGATGAGTACAAAGATAAGATTTCTGACGAAGATAAAGAAACTATTAAGAAAGCGGTTGAAGAGGCGAAAAAGGCTCAAAGCTCAGAAGATAAAGACGAGTTAGAGAAAGCCACAAAAGCATTAAACGACGCTATTATGCCGATCGGCGCCAAACTTTATCAAGCTAAGGCCGAAGAAGACAAAGCCAAAGACGAGAAGAAATCAGATGACAAAAAATCTGACGAACCAGTTGAAGGTGAAGTTGTTGACGAAAAATAAAAACTAAGCTCCTGCACAAAACTAGAACCGCTCCACGAAGGAGCGGTTTTTTAGATAGTGTGTGATACGATAAATGAGTAGAATATGAAAAAGATTATTAATTTTGTCTTAGCCTTGGTCATGGCGTTCTGCCTCGTTGTCTCGCCAGCCTTAGCTGCTACTGGTGAGGTGGAAGAGGTGGTTAATCAAGCAGACGTTGATCTGTTAACATCTGCCAACGAGACTTTATTGGGTTTCGCTGAGGCGATTGATGGTGGCGAATCAGACGACAACCTGATTATAAAAATTGACGAAATCGTCTTAATCTTGCAGCAGGTGTCTGAGCACAGTTTTAGTCAAGAAGTCAGTCAAGAGTATCTCAATAAAACCAACGTAGTCAAGTCGCAAGCGGTAAATCTAAAACAGAAGTTTAAAGAGTTGAGCGAGGCTTATCAAATGGACGTGCCCGATGATGCTCTGTCTGTATTGGTTGATCAGGTCGGGGAGTCTATCAATGAATACACCGATGCTGTCAATGCTATTGAGGATGCAATGCCGGCGGCAACCGACGATTCAGAAGACTTTTATCTAATTTTGCTCCTGGCCATGGCAACATTAGTCTTCGGTTCATTTGTCTGGGCATTTATGTGGCCCGAAAAAATACCGGAACGCATCGGCATTCGTTACCAGGTTGCCTACATGTCATTAATTCCACTAGCTGGAGCGGCGGTAATTTATTTTGGCAACCACCTGGCTTCAACTAGTGGTGACTATATGGCGTCTTGGGGCGCAATCTTTTTTGGGCTAGCTATCTATGTCAGGAATATTTTGAGCTATCGAAAAATTGCCGAGATTGCCGACTAGCACTCTTGTTTAAAGACTGCTAAAATGCTAAAATTAACTCTATGGCAAAACGAGATTATTATGAGGTGCTTGGTGTTTCCAAGAGTGCCTCAGCTGATGAAATAAAAAAGGCTTATCGCAAGTTGGCAGTTAAACATCATCCCGATAAAGAGGGTGGTGATGAAGAAAAGTTCAAAGAAGTTAACGAAGCTTATGAGGTTTTGAAAGACACCGATAAGAGACAGCGCTATGATAAATTTGGCCATGCTGGCGTTGGCTCGGATGGTGGGTTTGGCGCTGGTGGTCCGTTTGGTGGCTTTGATGGTCAAAATATAAACTTTGATTTTGGTGATGGCTTTGGTGACATCTTTAGCTCGTTTTTTGGTGGTGGTTTTGGCCAAGGTCGAGAGCGTCGCGGCGAACGTCGTGGTCGGGATATTGAGGTTAATCTAACTTTGCAATTTAAAGACGCGGTTTTTGGTACGGAAGAGAGATTTAATGTCGACATAGACTTAGAGTGCGACCACTGTCATGGTTCGGGCGCTGAACCGGGCTCAGGGCAAAAAACCTGCCCGACCTGTCAAGGTGCTGGCCAAATCAACCAACAGATGCGGACGCTTTTTGGTATTATCAATCAAACCCAGGTTTGTCCAACCTGCGAAGGGTCTGGTAAGGTTCCGGAACAAAACTGCTCAAATTGTGGCGGCAACGGTACTGTGCGTCAGCGTGAAACTATCAATCTAAAGATCCCAGCTGGCATTGATGACGGCGCGACGATTCGCCTACGTGAGCGTGGTGCGGCTATTAAGGGTGGCAAGCGCGGTGATCTGTATATTCATATCAAAGTCAAAGCCGATAAGAAATTTACTCGCGAGGGCAATATCATCTTATCTGATGAGACTATTAATATGGTTGATGCCGCTCTTGGCGCGGTAATTGATGTTGAAACACTTGACGGCACAGTTAAAATGAAAATCCCAGCTGGCACGCAGAGCGGCACCGATTTCAAGCTGTCTGGTCACGGCGTGCCTTATGCTAATGGCGAGAGACGTGGCCCGCAGATTATCAACATTATTGTCGAGACCCCAACTAAGCTTAACAAAAAGCAGCGCGAACTATTAGAAGAATTTAAACAGACTAAAAAGAGTTGGTTTTAAGCAACAAAAGACTGTCTAAATCTTGACTTTTTGCTAAAAAAGTCGTAAAGTCTGGGTGTTATGCAAATTATGTCGCAAACGATAGTTGGCTCATTTGAGCCGGTCAAGCTACCTGCCCTTGGGGGTGTTGAATATATTGCCAAGGTTGACACTGGCGCTTACCGCGGCGCAGTGCATGTTGATGAGATAGAAATTAATGGAAAGGGAGAGGCGATAGCAACTCTTGACGGAAAAGTTTATGTTTTTGCGCCAGAGTTGGTTAAGCGAGTCAAGGTTAAAAGCTCTAGTGGTCACCGAGCTAAACGCGCGGTGGTAAACATGCCAATCGTAGTTCAAGGCAGAACTTACCAAACATGGGTAGGTTTAACTAGTCGCGATAAGATGAAGTTCCCGATGTTGATTGGGCGCTACTTCCTACGCGAAAACGGTATTTTAGTTGATGCAAGAATTAACAACCACCACGATGTGGATGGGAGGAAAATGAAATGAAAATTGCAATTTTGTCCAATGGACCAGGAAATTATTCGACCAAGCGGCTCAAAGAGGAGGCTTTGTTGCGTGGTCATGAAGTTGATGTAATTAAATATAAAAACTGCTATGTCTCAATTGAGGAAAACGACAATAAGGTGTTCTATAACGGCGAGCCGCTTGGGCACTATGACGCAATTATCCCGCGTATCGCTAATAGTATGACGCGCTATGGCACGGCAATTGTGCGCCAACTTGAAATGCAGGGTGTTTATAGTACTGCTAAATCAATTGCGATTGTGCGGGCGCGCGACAAGCTACGTTCAATGCAGCTTTTAGCTAAATATGGTGTTGATATTCCTAAAACCGTTATGTCGCGTAATAACAGCGACATTGACGATCTGGTGGAACAACTTGGTGGTACGCCAATTATTATCAAGCTCGCGCGTGGCACACATGGCAACGGTGTGGTCTTGGCAGAAACTAAAAAAGCCGCCAAGTCAGTTTTGCAAGCTTTTTATGTTATGGATGCCGATGGTACAAACATCTTATTACAGGAATTTATCAAGGAATCAGCTGGTGTTGACATACGCGTCTTCGTGGTTGGTGGACGCGTGGTGGCTAGCATGAAGCGCAAGAGTTTGACTGATGACTTCCGTTCTAATTTGCATCAGGGTGGCTCGGGTGAAAAGATTAAACTAACCGAAGAAGAGAAGAAAACCGCCATCAGGGCCGCTAAGGCTATGGGTCTAGGGATTGCTGGTGTCGATATTATGCGCTCCAACCGCGGACCGCTAGTATTAGAGGTCAACGCCAGTCCAGGTTTCGGTATTGAGAAGGTTACTGGACGAAACGTGGCAGTAAAGATGATTGAATATGCTGAAATTAATGCCAAAAAGAAACCAAAGCGTGATCGAATTGGTGCTTGAAATTAGAATCTAATATTACACCATAAACATTGCAAAAAATCTAGTCATAAAGTGCTTGCGCTTAGATTTTTTTTGTGTTATTCTTGGAACAACTACAAAGTGTGTAGTCAGAAATTTTAGGAAATTATTAGGGTGGCATTATCTACTCGCAAAGTGATTTTGTCGCGTAACTAGGTTTCTTGGACTTTCTGTAAATATAAAAATAGGGGAGAGTGTTTCAGTGTTAGATCGAGCTCGCAGCTTTAAGCTACGTAAAACACGTAAACAATTAGTTTATGGTGTAGCCCTAGTCTTGTCTTTGGTCTTACTTACTTTTTTAACTCCTGTATTCAAGAAATCGTTTATTCCGTATTTAGCAAATGCTGCCCAGCCTACCATCACTCGACTGTCACAAACCATTGGTCAAACCAGTGGAGGAGACAAGGTCATTATTTATGGATCAAATTTTGAGATACTACCAAGCGCTACGCCGTATGTTATTAGTATGTCGACTGGCGCTTGGCATACATGTGTCTTAACTAATGAGAATGATATATATTGTTGGGGTAAAAACTATTATGGTCAGTTGGGTAATAATCAATCTGGCGGTAATGAATCGCAGTTTTCATCTGGTATAGATTCTGAAACGCCAGTTTTAGCACACTTAGGGAATATTCCTAGCGGCACTGCCCTTAAGCAGATTTCGACTGGACACGAACACACCTGCGTTCTAACTGTCGCTGGCGATGCTTATTGCTGGGGGCGCAATAATGCAGGGGCAACGGGTGATGGCACCACTACTCAATATGCTACTCCTAGGGCGGTAACCATGCCGTCTGGTGTTAAGTTTAAACAAATCCAAGCCGGATTCAATACTACCTGTGCTATATCTACCAATAATCGAGTTTATTGTTGGGGGCAAGGTGACTCTGGACAAATTGGTGATGGCATGACTAATAGCCGTACTACACCCACTTTGGCTCAGCTAGGTCAAATTCCGGCTGGTAGCGCTCTAACATCGATTGATGTCAGTGGTAATCAAGCTTGTGTAACGGCTGATAATGGCAAGGCTTATTGTTGGGGATCAGACTCTTACGGTCAGCTTGGTAATGGCAGTGGTGGTAATAGTTCTACACCAGTTCTGGTTGTGCAGGGTGAAGTTCCGGATGGGGTTAATTTAACAAAAGTTGCAACGGGCGTTGACCACACTTGCGCCCTTGGGTCAGATAATAAAGTTTATTGTTGGGGCCGCAATCAATATTGTCAGACTACTCGAGATATTGGTAATACAATTCAATCTCCTGTGGCAAATCAATTAGGTGATATTCCAGCTGGCACTAAACTTACAGATGTAGTGGCGGCTGGTTTGCATACTTGTGCTTTCGGCGCAAACGATAAAGTTTATTGTTGGGGGCATAATGGCTATGGTCAGCTCGGGGCAGGATATACATCTGGTGTGATGGGTTACTCTTGCACACCTGAAGAGTTCGTTGACACTAATATTACACCTAAGCCCTACCGATTATCAACACCTTCTCGATCATCTCATGGTGATGGTGCCTGTTTAATTGCTTCAGGAAAAGTTTACTGTTGGGGTAGAAATCAGTATGGGCAAGTTGGTAATGGATCGTACACTAGTAGTAGCTGGTTTGCTGGTGGTGTAAATACGCCTACAGCGGTAGTTACAAATACTACGCCGCCCATTCCCACTAATTCATCTCTGATAGTTAAAGTTGGAAACACCACTCTTTCTGATGATCAGATTCGTTATATTAGTCCCTATCAAATTGAAATTACTATGCCAGCCTATAGTCCTGGGACGGTTGATATTACTATTATCAACTCCGATCATACTATTATTACTAAAACCAACGCCTATACCTATGAAAACCCCACTACACCAGCAATAACTAGCATTTCACCTAGTTCAGGTCTAATCTATGGTGGTGAAGAAGTCACCATTACTGGAACTAATTTAGATAACTTTAAGTGGAAGCAGGTAGCTAGTGGTAGTAGCCATACTTGTGCTATCGCCCTAGATAGTAAAGTCTATTGCTGGGGATCTAGCACATACGGTCAACTCGGCACTGGTAATACCACTAACTCGACTGTCCCCATCGCCGTTAAAGCTAATGAACCAACTGATGTCCTCTATGGTAAGACGATTGCCCAAATCACGGCTGGTAACGATCACACCTGCGCCACTACCACTGACGGTCAGGCCTACTGTTGGGGATCTAACTCCATTGGTCAACTCGGCACTGGTAATCCCGCTGACTCCCCAGTCCCCATCGCCGTTAAAGCCGATCAACCAACTGATGCCCTCTATGGTAAGACGATTAGCCAAATCACGGCTGGTTACTCTCACACCTGCGCCATCGCCGAGGGTCAGGCCTACTGTTGGGGATGGGGCGGTTATGGTCAACTCGGCAGGGGTAATATCACTAACTCCTCGGTCCCCATCGCCGTTAAAGCCGATCAACCAACTGATGCCCTCTATGGTAAGACTATTCAACAAATCACGGCTGGTAACTATCACACCTGCGCCACTACCACTGACGGTCAGGCCTACTGTTGGGGATATAACCAATATGGTCAACTCGGCACCGGTAATACCACCCAGTCGAATGTCCCCATCGCCGTTAAAGCCGATCAACCAACTGATGCCC
>CAZVBM010000008.1:0-40642 GCA_964625885.1 uncultured Candidatus Saccharibacteria bacterium
TTGGCTGGGGATGAGGGATTCGAACCCCCGATGGCGGGACCAGAACCCGCTGCCTTACCGCTTGGCTAATCCCCAATAACTCCCGAATATTATACCCCACTTCCGGAGTTTTGTCACCAAGATTAAGATTTTGTAGAGGGTGATTCGATTTTAAGTGCTTTACGATTTTCGACAAACAACATAATACTGCCAACGATGATTGAGAAATAAAACGTCACAAAACGCCAAAGCAACAGCGCCACACCGACCGACGAGCCATGATAAATAGTTGAGAAAAACAATATAAACATACCCTCAGCTCCACCAGAACCACCAGGAAGTGGTATAAAGGCCGCTGCTAACCAGACACAAGCTGCCGCCGTAATAACCAAAAAGTAATCGGCATTACCCGCTCCAATAGCTTTAAAAACAAAGAAAGCAATTGAATAAAAGGCAATCATCTGCAAAAAACTGACTATAATTTGCTGAACAATCAGCTTTTTGTTACCTTTTATTAGTTTCGGCCACTCTGAAAACTCGGCCACTGCCTGGTCAACTTTTTTCAAAGCCTCATCGCGACGACGAATTAGCTTTATCTTGGCTAGAACCCGCGTCAATCCCCGCGCCAACCAATGAGCCAGTTTAGGATATAGAGATGCTAACAATAAAAGCACAGCCGCTGCTACGTTTACTATTAGACCAACTATAGCTAGGGCTCGAAAGCCAGACACGCGCGCTTGAAAATAGTTATAGCGCATAATTAACAGGACTATACCACTTAGAGCCACGCCACACTGAAAAACTATGAATCGAATCGTCATAATTGCCGTGCCGTGACCAACCGCCACACCACGCTTCTTCATGCGCATAATCTGCATCGGCTGCCCACCAGCTGACGACGGAGTTAAATTACTAAAAAAGGTTCCGGTAATAGCCGTTTTAACCGACTCAATAAAAGAATACTCCTTGGCGCCAATTTTTAAAATCAGTTGATAAAGAGCTAAGGAGTCAATTAGCCAGTAGAGTAGGTAAAAACCGAGCGCGGCTAGCAGCCACAGGGGGTTGGCAGTCCTAATGGTCGCAAAAATCTTCTCTGGACTATCGGTTAGAGCAATCGTAATCAGCATAATTGCCGTTACGATCAAAATCATTAGGGCACCAAATTTGCCGTCGGTTTTCTTTTGTTTCATTGGAATCTACCCTGGTATTATACACAATTCTGTGCAAAACGCTAGCTTAATACCGCTATAAATCTTTTTGATTAATCATCTGTGATTGACGCCATTTGGCAATTTCACCATGATGCCCAGAGAGCAGCACCTCTGGTACCGATTCTCCCTCCCAAATTTCTGGTCGAGTGTACTGTGGGAATTCCAACAAATCGCTTCCATCCGCAAAGCTTTCAACTTCAGCACTAGTTTCACCACCCAAAACACCCGGTAATAGACGCACTACTGCGTCAGTAATAGCCAGGGCTGGCAATTCGCCACCAGTTAGCACAAAATTTCCTAAGCTAATTGACCGGTCAACCAATTTCATAATCCGCTCATCGTAACCCTCATAATGAGCACAGACTAGTGTCAACCCAGATTTAACCTCCGACAATTTTTCAGCAATAAGCTGATTAAACCTTTCGCCCCTCGGCGTCATCAATAAGACTTTGGTGCTTTCGTCAGTCGCGCGCGCGTCGCGAATCGCCGCCGCCAGCGGTTCGGGCTTTAATAGCATGCCATCACCACCACCGTATGGCTTGTCGTCAACGACTTTACGTTTACCAAGGCCAAAATCGCGCAAATTAATTAAACGAAACTTAACCGCACCAATATCCTGCGCCTTGTAAAGCATTGAGCTATTAAGATATGGCTCAAGCGCCTCAGGGAATAAAGTAACAATCTGAATCAATTTCATAACTACACAATAGTTTAGCACATTTGACAAGATAAGTGAAGTGTGATAGAATGAGGAGATAAGCACATTAGAAAGAAGGTGGTGTCATTGAGGGACTGATCTTGCCGAAAAACACAAAAAAATAGGAGGGACTCATAATGGTGTCCGAGGCAATCATTTTCTATAGCCTAGCAGAGGCTGCGAGCGAGCTTAATTGCTCAGAAGATCGTATCAGGAAGTTTCTTAATCGCTTCAAATGGGTAGCCCATGTCGGTAATGGCAGAAAAGCTATTACCAAAGGCGGCTCTGGGATGGCTGTTATCGTAGACAAGAAGTTTACCAAGATAACACCGCTCGGATTGAGCAAAATACGCCGGGAGCTATATAAGAATAGCCACCTGCACGAAATGGCCCAAAACGGCAATAAAAAGCCAGGGCAAAAGTCAGTTAGGCCGAAGCGTCAAGCTCAACCCCCTGCTCGCGCTTAGTTCTTTTAAGTCCGTTGCAATCCAGCAACGGACTTTTCTTTGATTGCGAGAATCTTGTCTTTTTTAAGTAAAAATGCGCTAATTTTAAAGATTATTTTTTACTAAAACTAGCCTACCCGCCTCTGTTTGTTCGGTTATTACACCATATTCGTCTCAAAAAATGAAGTTGCATTTAAGCACAAGTGGTTTAGAATGTAAGTATCAGTTGTGCTTCTTTAAGAGAAAGCAGAACCGATAAGTTGCAGGGAGGTGTGCTAAATATGAGAGCTTAGCTACCTGCAAATCTACTGCGAGGAAACAAAAATTAAACGCGCTGCGGCGTTTAAAAAGATCAACAAAAGAATACCCTTTGCGATTCGGGTATTCTTTTATTTGAGATTGGCTTATTTATCACTAAAATCAAGCTACCACTAAAAACCAGACCAGCCCGCCAGTAAGGCGGGCTGTTCTAGACAGATAAAGACTCTCAATAATGTTTTTGTTCATTACTCTCGCAGAAGAGTCACAACTTTTAGTTCAGTTGATCTTTGAACTGCTAATGATTATACATCAAGGTCATCTAGTTCCGCAAGGGTCTTTTTGGCGTTTTCGGTAAATTCACCGACGTTTTCCACAGACTCTTCGGCTGACTCAGTTTCAGCCTCATGCGACTCAGTTGACTTGGCGACATGATGGGCTTCGCCTGGCTCATCGTTGTTAACGATCTTTAAGTTGTAGCGAGCATCGTTTTTCGTGCCCAGGGCGCGCAATAGTGTGCGGATGCTTTGAGCGGTCGCACCGCGCTTACCAATAACCCGACCGAGATCTTCTGGGTTAACAGTCAAGGTCAGAAGTACGCCCTTTTCGTCAATCTGACGCTCCACCACGACGTCGTCGGGGTTTGACACTAGGGTCTTAATGATATATTCGACAAATTGCTGGTCAATTGTAGACATTGATTCCTCCGTCTTAAGCATTATAGTTTTATTGTAGCACGTCTAAAACAAAAACAAAAAGGCCGCGCTTTATTCGGCCTTTTTGAAATCATTATTATTTTACTCAGCGGCTGGTGCTTCGGCCTCAGTGACTGGCGCTTCAGCCTCTTTTGGCTGATTACGACGAAGCTTCTCGGGGTGGCGAATCTTTTTAGACTGCACCGGTCGTTCCATCTTAACCCACTTGGGGAACTTTATATCCTTGTTGCTCTTTAGGATTTTAACGACTCGATCACTTGGCTGTGCGCCGTTGTCTAGAAAACGCTGCACTTCCTCGGCATTGATGTTCAGCTCTTTAGTATGAGGGTCGTACGAACCAACGTGCGCTACAATTCGGCCGTTAGCGGGGTTTTTTTGAGATTCCTGAACCACCAAGCGATAAATTGGATCACCCTTACGGCCCAGTCTTTGCAAACGAATTGCTAACATTAAATTTTTACTTCCTTTATTTAAATTCTTACTTCAATTTAGTTTACACTTTTTTATCAGTTTCGTCAATCTTTTTCTCTTTGGCTTGATATAGCCTCAACGCTTGGCGCGCCGCCGCTTCCTGACCAGCCTGTTTGCTCGAGCCCGTACCCTGACTAATCAGCTCATCGCCATTAAACAGTCCGACCACAAAAGTTTTATCATGATCTGGGCCGTCTTCCTGCAATACCCGATAGTTGGGCGTAGTGCTATCGATTCGCTGCATCACCTCTTGAATATGCGACTTTGGATCGCGCCACGAGCCAGTTTCTAAAATACCTTTAAGCTGCGGCAAGATTTGCCTATCGACAATTCTTTTAGCCTCCTGATAACCCTTTTCTAGATAAACCGATCCTAAAATCGCCTCAAAAGCATCAGCTACAATCTGCTGCCTGGCCCGCTCGGAACCACGTTTTTCGCCACGACTCATACGTAACAACGGCTCATAGCCCAGACGCACACCAGCTGTGCCAATACTTTCAGTTCGCACTAGCGCTGATCGCCAAGCCGTTAGGACACCTTCGGGTTCGTCAAAATTACTGAATAAATAGTCGGTTACTATCAGCTCCAAGACGGCATCACCCAGGAACTCTAATCGCTCGTTGTGCTCAGTAGCGCTTTTTCGATGCTCGTTTAGATAGCTTCGATGAGTCAGGGCCGTGATCAAGACATCAATATCTTCATATTCAACACCTAGAACATTTTTAGCAAAATCAATATACGGGGTTTTGTCCATGTTATTTTTTTCCTCCTGCTCGAATCCGACGCATCGCCAGCAGCATTAATTTAGAAATATCTTCGTATTCAATCTTATCGATAGCATCAACAAACTTAAACCAACCAATGTCATTCATCCACTCTTCTTTCTGGATTTCATTAGTATCGCCCAAGGCCTTGACTAGATAAACCTGCGTGGTCATCAAGACTAGTTTGTTCATACGACGATAGCGAAAGTTGATCTTACCCAACCAACCCTGAACCTCAACCTCAGTCAAACCAGCCTCTTCGCCAATTTCGCGTACGGCAGTTTGTTTAGCGTTTTCACCCGGCTCAATATGACCCTTGGGGATTGTCCAGCGATCTTTGGCGTCTTGAATCAGCAGAATTTCTACCTCACCGTTGCGCAAACGATAAATCACTCCGCCAGCGGTTGGCTCACGCACAATCTCTTGAATTGAGGGCTTACGCCCCTTAACGCGATCCGCCCTGCCCCTTGGCGCGCGATTACGCCCCTTGTTCGGACTCGCCGTCTCCTTCGCCTTCGTCCGCTTCGGATTTGGTTTCTTTGGTTTCACTTGGTTTATTCTCCTTCGACAAGTCGGCAAAGGCCGTGCCAAGCACGCCATTAATAAACCGACTGGAACTATCTGAACCAAAAGACTTAGCCAACTCAACCGCTTCGTTGATTGCCACTTTCGGCGGCACAGTCTCGCCCATAAATACCAACTCAAACAGACCAAGACGCAAGATATTACGATCAACACGAGCTATTTGTTTTAGCGGCCACTCTGGCGCCAATGGTTGGAGTATCTCGTCTAACTTCTCTTCCGTCTTTGTCACACCCTGGATCAGCTGCTCGACAAATTCCACGTCGCCTATGACGTCGTTGTAGCGCGCTAGGTTCCGCTTACAAATCTCGTCGACATCAGCGTCTTTATCATCTAGCTGACGACGAAATTCATATTCATAAAGTGTTTGCAGGGCAACGATACGCCCAAGGTGCCGGTTTGATGCCATTTTGGTTCAGTTTCTTTCTTTTTAATGTTACTTGCTTTTCTTAGCTTTGCGACCAGACTCTCTGCGGGTCGTGTAAGCTTTAACAGGTGAAGTCTTGTTAACTTGACGCGCTAATTTTACCACCAGGTGGCTTCGGCGCATACCAGTTTTACGAGGACTCGATTGTTTCTTTGGTTCAGCCATGTTTTCCTCTAATCTTATTTATTAAATCTGCTCTAATTATAACTTAAAGCGCGTCGCTTATCAATGCTGGTTATTTTACCACCAAACTAACCAAGCGACCGGGCACGTAAATTTCTTTGACCAAGGTCTTGCCGTTGATGTGTTTCTGGACATTTGGTTGAGTCTTGGCCGTCTCTAACACTGTTGACTGTTCGGCATCGGACGGAACCGTGATTTCGCCGCGCACCCGACCGTTGACTTGGACTGCCAATGTAATCTCGTTGCTAGACAGCTTAGACTCGTCCACCTTAGGCCAGACAGCTAAATGAATTGTTTCGGTTTCACCCAACTGATGCCATAACTCCTCCGCTATATGGGGTGCAAATGGCGCCAACAGTTGCAGCAGAGTCTTGATAGCGAATTGCCAAGACTCGCCCGCCACTCCAGCGGTTTTGAGTTTATAAAGCTCGTTGGTTAATTCCATCAAGGCGGCAATCGCCGTATTAAAATGCATTCCCTCTAGGTCGTCGGTGACTTTGGCAATGGTTTTGTGAATCAACTGATCAGGCACCTGACTAACGGCCTCTGACGTCAGATGCTCCTGTGTCAAATTCCAAACTCGATTGAGAAAACGATACATGCCAGGCACACTATTGGTTTGCCAAGCCGTCGTCAGATCATATGGTGCCATGAAAGCAATCGTTAGTCGCATGGCGTCAGCGCCGTAACCAGAGTCGATGATGTCAGTCGGATTAACGACATTGCCCTTGCTCTTACTCATTTTTGAGCCGTCTGCGGCCAAGACGATGCCTTGGGCACGTCGCGCTTGATAAGGCTCGGGTGTTGGCACCAAGCCTTGGTCATAGAGAAATTCGTGCCAGAAACGTGAGTACAGTAGGTGTAGTGTGGTATGCTCCATGCCACCGAGGTACAAATCGACTGGTCCCCAATATTTCATTTTTTCAAAATCAGCAAATTTTTCGTCGTTATTAGCATCGGTGTAGCGCAGGAAGTACCAACTCGATCCCGCCCAGTTTGGCATAGTATCGGTTTCGCGCTGTGATTTAGCACCACAAATTGGACAGTCGACGTTCACCCAAGAGTCAATCTTGGAAAGCGGACTCTCGCCGTCATCGGTTGGTTCATAGTGGTCAACTTCTGGCAAGGTGACTGGCAAATCTTTCTCTGGCACTGGCACTACACCACATTTTGGGCAATGAATAATCGGAATTGGTTCACCCCAATAGTGTTGCCTCGAAAATATCCAATCGCGCAGATGATAATTTACTTTTTTTGCCCCACAAGCCAAAGATTCAAGCTTGCTGGTAATTTGCTTTTTAGCCTCTTCAGAAGACAAGCCGTCAAAGGCGCCGCTGTTTATCAGCTGACCCTCGCCACTCCAACAACCCCCATCTTTTAGCATCGTCCAAACCAGCTTCTGATGTTCGGGTGTTAAAGTCTCTAGAACTCTGTCTTCACCAACCCATTTTAGAGTGTGGGTTTTGGTTTCATATTCATCAACTTTTTGTGCGTCAGCTGCATTTTCGACCTCTGCCAAAAATCCGTGAGTAATCGCTCGACGATTCTGCTTTTTGTGCGAAGCGCAGTATTCTGCCATCGTCACCCAAGGCAGCTCTTTGACAATTGCTGCCTTAAGACCAGCCTCTTCTGCAATTTCCGCCAGAGCCGCTTCGGCTGGGGTTTGTCCGTCTTCAACACCACCCATGATGGCCGTCACCACACCCTCGAGCGTATTGTGCCAGTGCAGAACAGCGTATTTACCAGTTGATTTATCGCGAACATGGACAATCACCGTTGGGCGCTTTACCATTTCAAACTCATCACGCGGTGGATTTAATTGATCAACAACGCTAGGCATAATAACTTGCTTGATTGGCAGGTCAAACTTCTTAGCAAACTCGTGGTCGCGCTCGTCGTGCGCCGGAACTGCCATAATCGCACCAGTGCCATAGCCCAGCATGACATAATCGCTAATCCAAATCGGCAATTTTTCGCCCGTTAACGGATGGACCGCAAAAGCGCCTAATGGCACGCCAGTTTTTTCCTTGGTCTGATCTTGGCGCTCAATGTCGGTCTTGACACAGCTAGACTCGACATACTCCATGGCGGCGGCACGCTGCTGGTCAGATACAATCTCAGCCACTAGCGGATGCTCAGGAGCCAAAACTATAAAACTAACACCAAATAAGGTATCAGGACGAGTGGTGAAAACCGTAATTTTTTGTTCGTGTGCATCAATCTTAAAATCAATTTCCGCACCATATGAGCGACCGATCCAATTGATTTGCTGATCAGCAATCTTAGCTGGAAAGTCTAAATCAGCTAAGTTATCAATCAGCTTGTCGGCGTATTCGGTGATTTTTAACACCCATTGCTTCAACTTACGTTTTTCAACCACAGTGTCGCAACGTTCATGACGTCCGTCAATAACCTCTTCGTTAGCCAAGCCAGTTTTGCACTTTGGGCACCAATTAATTTCAATATCGTCTTGATAAGCCAGGCCTTGTTTGTAGAATTGTAAAAATAGCCACTGCGTCCATTTGTAATAGTTGGGGTCAGTGGTGTTAATTTTGCGAGACCAATCAATCGACAAGCCGAAGCTCTCAAACTGTTTCTGAAAATTAGCGATGTTGCGCTCGGTCGCTATCTGTGGCGCAATCTGATGTTTGATGGCATAGTTTTCGGTCGGCAAGCCAAAAGCATCGTAGCCCATCGGGTAAAGCACATTGTGTCCCTGCGTCCGCTTGTAGCGCGCCAGTACATCACCCAGCGTGTACTCACGAGCATGCCCCATATGCAGACCATCGCCTGATGGATAAGGAAACTCGGTCAAAAGATAATATTTTGGCTTATCAGAAAAATCCTCGGCTGCATAAATCTGCTTTTTTTGCCAATCTTTTTGCCATTTTTCTTCTATAGACTTGGGGTTGTATCGGTTCATTTATCTTCTCCTGGAATGTTTACGAACGACGAGAAATAATCACTCTTCTTTTTAAGCCAATCGGACGATTGACGCACTAATTTACTCTGGTCTTTAGGATTGAGTAAAATAACCTTCAAGGCCTCTTCGGTGAAGACCCGGTTTTGCGAACCCTTAAACAGCACGACCGATTTTGGTTTTAGAACCTTGTTGACAAAACCGCCAGCCTCTAAGGCATTGGCGAAGCTTCTAACCTGACAGCCATTACGCTGGGCAGCTGGTGCTAAGAACTGATTAGCCTCTTCACCAACCGTCACTACCCATTCTAAAAGATTTGGGTTGCATAGACTGCCGATCTCGGCATGAGCCTCGGCCGAAGTTTCACCCAGCTCATTCATTGAGCCAAGTACCGCAATTCGGTGACCCTCAGCCGGAAAACTATAGAGCGCCCTGAGAGCTTCTTTGGCGGCCGCCGGACTAGAATTATAGGTATCATCGATAATTGTGCTGTTTTTTAAACCATTTAGGATATTCATACGCCCTGGTGTTGGCTGAACCTTTAGAAGCGCATTTTGGATTTCGGCGACCGACATACCAAATTCCAAAGCCACCGCAATGGCCGCCGCTACAGCGCGCAAAATCTGCTCGCCATAGACCTGGACTTTAATATCAAAACCATCTGGCGCCTTAACACCATAGAATCGCCCCGAAAAGCCATCTTTTGGAGTAAAGCTTAGCGGCTCAATTCGGTTCTCAGCCACCTGGGTGGCACCGTAAGTCATAATGGTCGGATTTGTAATATAGCGAGCAAAATCGCTATCAATATTATCGCGATTGATTAAGCCAACTTTTGACATGTTAACAGCGGTAATTTCTTCCATCGCGACCGCTTCCATAGTATGAAAGTACTCCATGTGCTCTGGTGTCACGGCTGTCAAAACCGCCAAGTCTGGCTTGAGGTAACGCCCAAACGCTGCCATATCGCCAGGACTATCAACGCCCAACTCTTGAATAACAACATCCACTGTGGCTGGCTGCTTGATGCGCACCTTAGCCGCCCGAAACAACTGACGCCACTCCTTTGGCGAGCGCACCTTTTCCGGATATTTAATGCCCAGTATACCAATCGGCGCGGAGATCTCCGTATTCCAGTTATTATCCTCCAACGCACCACCAATTCGGTAACGCTCCCTTAAAATCGTGCCGATTATATTTTTGGTCGTGGTCTTGCCGACACTACCGGCCACTACAATTAATTTCACTTCTGGATGGGCTGCAAAATAGCGCATCACTAATTTTTCCAGCTTACGCTGTACATAGTCTTTAAGCATGACTTAATTTTAACAAAAAACCACCTAAACGAGAAGTCAGATGGTTTTTTCGCTGCTACGCGCCCACCCGTGGGGCGGATGTTTTTGAGCTAGTGTTTGTTTTTCCGTCGCTTGCAGAGACAGCGCCCCTGAAGCGTACCAGCTTATGCTTATTATAGCATGAAAGTTGGCACAAAAGTCAAGAATCATTCCCTACTCTTTACAAATAAACGCGACTATGCTATAATAGAAAGATGGGCGTCGCATAAATATGAGGTGCGACGTTTTATTAGCCGCCAGCTTATCTGGCGAGTATATTTACGGAGGTGCTGCAATGAATAGCATCGTAATCAGTGGCGGACCACCCGAAGTGGTCAAGACGCTAAGAAGCAGCTTGGCAAAGCTGCTCGGAGGGCACCAACCAGGAGAGCTTCAATTCTTTACCAGTGAAGGTGCTCCGTTTTACCTCAATGATGCCCAGATCAAAATAGCTCCAGATTTATTAGATGGAGCACTCAGCATCGGCGGCGTGGACCATAAAGGCCAGCATTGCAATGTTGAGTTTAACCTCCCAAGAAACCGGGGAACAGCCAGTTTCCACGACATTTAAGTCAGCCTCGCCTTCGGGCGAGGCTTTTCTATTCTTCCCAGTCAGCTAAAAACGGTGGGTAATCGTCTAATTCTTCGGCCAATTCTTTCGCAGTAAACGAGCGCTTCAAATTCAACTCCACCCATTTACCACCCTCGGGGGAATTTTTCATATCAGACGGGTAGACAATCCGACGCCAGCGCATGCTTTTCGAGATTTCACTTGGATTATAGGGATTAACCCGTGAATAGTGCACCACCGAAGCATTAGTGAGCTTAAACCTTTCTTTCACATTGGGATTCATCCAATCTTCTGGTAGGAGCCACTCAATGGCGTAGCAAGCTGCTCTTATCATATGCCCATGCGAAACTACCAGAACGCGCTGGCCGGCATGATTGCGCCTGAGCGAATCTTGAAACGAGCGATAGCGCCAAAAAACATCTTGCATACTCTCGGCACTGTCAATTCGTGCATACCATGGGCTGGCATTTAAAGTTCTAATCTCTTCGGCCGAGATATCAGTGTTTTGAGCCCAAGTTCCTAAACCACCGAAATAGCGTTCAATAATACGGTCATCCACAATCCAGCGGTCGCCCCCCAGTTGACTAGCAGTTTCCCTGGCTCGCAAAAACGGTGAGACAAACATGCCATCAAATGAATCAGTGCCACCCATCTCAAACTCCAACCAGTCACGAGCTTTTTGCGCTTGCGCAATGCCATTTTTAGTCAAACGCTGCTGCCAATCGGGTCGCGCCGCGATTTCTTGATGAAACGGCGCAATTTCACCCATTTTTTCGGCCTGCTGAACAATGTTCGCCTCACTTTCACCGTGACGAATAAAAACTAAATCGTTTGGCATCTCTAGCCCACTCGGTCGATGTGCCATATTAAAATTATTTTACCATAACCGCTAAAACTTGCCCAGCAACGACTTGTGTAGTTAAATATTACGTAGCACCTTTTCAATTAGGACCTAAAAATAAGGAGGGATCTTATGTGCACACAGATAGAGTACTACCCCATTGTACTTGATGGCTTTAAAGAAAGAGCTATCAAATACGTCAGCTATGGTGGTCAACACGGCTATGTTGAGACTACACCACTCGGACCAGACCACGAGAAGAGACAGGCGGAGTTAATTAAATACACCGCCGAAAGATTTCAGTTATTCACCCAAGAAATTGAATCTATTGACGAAGAGAGTAAGATGGTGCGAACAAAACTCATCTTGCGAATCAATATCCGCAATTACCAAGGGTGTCTAAGAATTGTGCGCGACGCCCTGATCATCAGTCAGCGACAATTTTCAAAAAATTGGGTAATCGAGCACTCTTATCGCTCAAAATATGTCGAATCGTTTGATGGCCTGAAAGAACTCTTTGGCTCGCCCATGCTATCTGAAATCTCAAAAGACCTAAGCCGAAAACTGCAAGACAAGCCGGTGGACGAGATCAACAGGCTATTAGACAACAAATGTAGCCTTGTGCTGCTAGACGAGATAGACAGTCCACTCGTCAGATTCTTCCTATGCCACGTCGAGCGGTGTGAGCAAAAGAACTGGAAGATCATACTGGAACACTTTCTGATAAGAAGCGAATGGTTCGAGGAACTGAAAAGCATCTGCGCTCAGTGGGGGTTAGAAGAATCTGATATGCGCATAGGCGTCGAAGCGACGCTCATGAGGGCGAACGAGCGACTAGCTAAATTCTTTCGGGAACAGCTTGCCAGAGACATCGCCCAGCACAAGTCCTAAAAACTCAAAAGCCACCCTACTAATGGGTGGCTTTAAATTAGCAAAATAAAAAGCAGGCATTTTGCCTGCTTTTTGGCTAGTGATGAATGTACCTGAGAATCTGGCGTGGATATGCGCTCAGGTTCATCAGGTCTACGAAAGCCTCCTCCAAAGCTCTCTTTTGCTCAGACAACCTACTTAGGTTCCAATCCAAGCGACCGTCATCCTTACCCTTAAGCTCCAGATTCAATCGACGGACGTCGTCGTCCGCCTGCTTTATCCAGTCGGCAACGACGGTCTCAGCTAAGTCTCTAACCTCTCCTCCAACCTTGGCTGGAAATAAGCAGAGATAAAGCGTCTGAACCAGCGCCGGCTTCTGCCCAAACAGGTGCCTGTAAGCGTTGCCAGCAGCATTCTCGATAACAGCCTCCTTGCTGGAATGAACATCTTGGTCCATCTTGCCCTCCTTTAAATTTGGCCGTGTCCAACTAGCCTTAAATAACTAGCCACGGCTAAAGTTTTTCTATTAGCTACCACCGTAGCTCAGTCTTTCAATTATAGCATAGCACGCCGATTTTGTCAATAAGCTTGGTGGTTTATGCCTTGACGCAAAGATGCTAAAATAGACACATGAGTAATTTTATGATTAAACAGATTAAGGGTCGGCAAGTTATTGACTCGCGGGGCAACCCAACAGTTGAGGCCGACGTCATATTAGAAGATGATACACTCGGACGCGCTATCGTACCAAGCGGTGCCTCAACCGGTTCACGCGAAGCCCTAGAACTACGCGACGGTGGTGGCGCCTGGATGGGTAAAGGCGTCCAAAAAGCCGTTAATAACGTCAACGACATTATCGCGCCAAGCTTGATTGGCGCTGATGCTAGCAAACAAGCCGACATCGACAAGCAGATGATCGAGCTTGATGGCACCGATGGTAAATCCAAACTCGGCGCTAACGCGATTTTGGCGGTCAGCTTAGCCTGTGCTAAGGCCGTAGCGGCATCAAAAAAGGTTCCGCTTTACCGTTATATTTCCGAAATTGCCGGTACTGAGATGAGTCTACCGATGCCGATGATGAACGTCATGAACGGTGGCGCCCATGCCGCTGGCTCAAGCGATATTCAAGAGTACATGATTATGCCGGTTGGCGCCCTGAATTTCACCGAAGTCATGCAAATCGGCACCGAGGTGTTCCACCATCTTGGCAAGGTCCTAAAAGATAAGGGCTACGCCACGACGGTTGGCGACGAAGGTGGTTACGCACCAAAACTAAAACATGGCAACTTTGAGCCACTGGAATTAATTTCTGAAGCCGTCAAAAACGCCGGCTACGAGCTCGGCAAAGACGTAGTGGTTGCGCTTGACGTGGCCGCCAGTGAGTTTTACGAGAATAATAAGTATGAACTAAGAACCGAAAAGAAGTCACTTTCTAGTAGTGAACTAATTCGTCTATACGCCGACTGGGTGGACGAGCTACCACTTGTGTCAATTGAAGATGGTCTGGCCGAAGGCGATTGGGATGGCTGGGTAAAGCTAACTTCAACCCTAGGCAACGAGACTCAGTTAGTTGGCGACGACTTATTGGTGACAAATCCAAAACTTCTCCAAGAAGCGATTGATAGAAAAGCCTGCAACGCAATCTTAATTAAGCCAAATCAAATCGGCACGCTCACCGAGACTATTGCGGCCGTGAAATTAGCTAAGGCTAATAACTTCAACACCGTCATGAGCCACCGCTCAGGCGAGACCGAAGATACGACCATCGCTCACTTGGCGGTTGGTCTCGGCACTGGCCAAATCAAGACCGGCTCGCTCTCCCGCACTGACCGTATTTGCAAATACAACGAGATTCTGCGCATCGCCGAAGAATCACCAGAGCTAAAATTAACTAAACCATTTTAGTTGATTAAATAAGGCCAGAGAAAAACCGCCTCCGTAAATGGAGGCGGTTTTATTTGAACTACTTATTACCCTTATGCGTCTTTTTATTCAGGATTGTCGGCTTCTTTATCCAACAAACCGAAATCTCTTTGCATAGCAGCCACATTAAGAAGCGCCATGGTTAAGGCCGACTCTTCCAAAAATAACTGCTTTGCTAGCTTGGCCGACTCTTTATTAGGGCTGTCATCTGACTCAGCGTCAATGACTTTAAGAAACTCGCAAGGCAAAACAGTTTCATCTCCAGGAAACCAAATTTTTTTAAGATCAGCCAGCCTATTACTCACATCGTCAAGCTTTTTATTGATAATTTTTTGCACCTTGGTAAGTACCGCTTTTGCAAGCTCGCCATTCATCAATAGACTAAAAAGGTCAGATGACGACACTGCCGAAACATTAAGTTCTTGACAGACTTCCGCAATGGCGTTGAATACAATGGCATCAACAGGATCTTTAACATCAATAGACATAATACCCTCCTTATTTTCCGAGCACCTTGAAATACGTAGTTCAAATATTTAAGGTGCTTCATTAGATTAGGGCTTACTATAAATTAACTATTCTCACCAAGCAAGCTTGAGCATGATTAGTTGGCAAACAAAAACCACCTCTTTTAGAGGTAGTTTTACATGATTAGCACTGCAGAGAGCTACACTTTTCATAGCTCATAGGGGGCTTTCCAGTACAGACGTCAACGAGTTATATTGACGCCAATTTATCAAGCAACCTCCTTATGGCATCGTTTTGTGCAGCTGCGGCATCGTCATCCTGAGAACGCATACCAGCGAGACTCTCCGACATATTGCCTACTGCTTTGTTGGTTTTATCAACCAAACTAAATAGCGTATCCATGTCCTTGGCTTGCTGAGTTGCAGCCTTTGACAAGAGATTGTAAGTACTCTCTTGTAGTTCAGTAATACCCGATAGGGCGCGAGCAACCCCTTTCATGATTTCCTCCTGTCGCTCAAGAACAGCTAGTACCCTGTTCATGATCGCCGGCATATCTTTGCTCATATCCATATTCATGGACCCTCCTTTTTAGCACCAAAAACGCAGTGGCTATACCATGCTGTAAAGGTGCTAGTTATAATGTACACATTATACACTACTTTATCAGAAAAGTCAAGCGGAATCACGCAAATAAAAACCACCTTACGCAAGGTGGTTTTGGTAAATAGACCTTGGTCAATCAAAGACGGATGCGGCTAGTGAATTTAAACAGCTTAAGTCAAATTAACCAGCATACTATCAGTCTCGCCAAGAAATTGCTCACTGTAAGAGAAGCAGAGCCTCGCTTCGCCTTTTAGGCCAAACAAGTCAAGCAGGAGCACATCACGACGGCCATAATCGCTGTACGGTTCACAACCAGCACAGAGTCGTCCGCAAATAGCAACGAAACTATCTTTGTATAATGGAAAGTCTTTGCAAAATTCGATGCGCTGCACCTTTTTATTTTCAAAACCGTCGACAATTAACATTATGGTCGACTCAATTAAATCAAGACTCCTTTCGACCGCATTAATTGGCGGTGCATATCCGACAATTAATGACTTAGAGCCAGGGGCTTCACCAATAGCTCGACCGAAACCACAAGCCAGCAACGAGTTTTGAATATCATCTTTTATCTTCCCTGCATTAATAGGACTGAACCAAATTCTAGGAAGATATTGCCCTTTTATCTTGAAGAATTCCACCAAGAGCTGTCCTAGCTTATCACTGGAATTAGACACAAAATCCCCTCCTTTCATCTATTTTACCTTTAAGGTTCTCCACCAAAGGCTAATTTACGATGCTTTTTGTATAAAAGCAAGCATTAGCATGATTTGATGAGTAAAGAAAAACCGACCCTTTCGGATCGATTTTATTTGAACTACATGACATGTCACGGCTCCCGCAACCACTCGTTGATTCCGCTGAGGCGTATAGTCTTGACGCTCTCCAGCGCACCTTGCTTAGCTTGCTGAGCTGCGTAAATATCAGAGTTGGCTTTATAAACCACCCTTAGGCATTTTTCAAGGTTGTTAATTTTTTCAACAACATCCTTGATTACCACACCCCGATGGTTAACCCACAACTCTAACTCTTCGCACCCCCGTGCAAAATCTTCAAGCCTCAGCTCGTAGTCGATGAGACCTCTGACGTCGTTAATCAAGGCCCTTAGCGGCACTCCATTACTGCCCTCTGACGCTAAGCCAATCCTGTTGAAAACACCCACCAGGCCGCTCTTTTCAAAACGGGTCGGCAAGAAGCTCAAGCGAATAGTATTGTCTTTGGCAGAAGCAGTCACAAAAAATGGCTGGACTTCTTTTAGACGAAGCTTAACGAGCACCTCCCAATCATCAACACGGTCCGGCCGATATCTCATCTGGCACATCGGGGTTTCTAACGCAGGAATTCTGAGAGCTTCACACACCGCTTTTGTCTGTTCAAGAAGCGGTATGCGTCCCGCCAGATAGTGAATCGCCAGTTGCGCCAGACGACGTGGCAAGTAGACGAGCTGGATCGCCACGATGGGCTCATCAGAAGAACACGTGGCCGCATCCTCAAAGATGACATAATGACCCCTGTCGTTACCACCGACATTTTCTTGCCTTAGCCCAAGTCGCGATGCCACTCTTTTTATCGTCTTGTAATCTAGAAAGTTGCCATTTTTGCCTGGCTCCTGAATGATAGGGTCAGACCGTTTGGACGGGCTGGCAGAGCAAAGCAACCAACGAATAAAGGCCTGCGAATCAGTATAGGTCATACCACTCCCTCCTTTTTGCGATAACACCTTGAAATACGTAGTTCAAATATTTAAGGTGCCTCAATATGATAAGCACTACTATAATCAAGGTCTGCAACCAGGACAAGCATAAGCGTTTTGAGCACAAATAAAAGCCGCCTATTTCAGGCGGTTCTTGTTGAACAATAACGCGTCAATTATTCTTCGGGAAAACGATCTGGTTCGGCGCGGTAATATTTAACCCAAGGACTACCGTCTTTTACGGTTTCTGACTCGACATAATATCGTCCCGAAAAGCCACCACGCTTATCAAGTTTTTGAGCAATCTTTTCTCGCAGCTCGCCTTCACTAAATTTAAAATACTTTCTTATTTCGTCGACAACTGTTTGCAGGTCAGCCAACTCACTAAGCACATCATCTAAGTCAGCATCAGAGCTAGTGGGAATTTCAGAAGCCTCTTCTATCGCTTTGTGAATCAATTCACAAACAAACTCTTCGCCCTCTAAAACCCTGTAATCGATATCAATCAATGGGTCCTTTAGAGTTTCTTCTAGGACCTTATCGCGAACCAATTTGCGTAGATAGAATTTAGGCATTAATCATCTCCATTAATTCTTGTTCGTTAATAATTACTGTACCATATTTTTCAGCGGCTTTAAGCTTCGAGCCGCCAACTTTACCGCCCGCCACGAGATAAGTCGTGTCCTTGGCGACAGCAGTTTGGAATTTGCCACCTAGTGCCCGAATTTTCTCCGCCGCTTCGTCACGACTCATCGATTCTAGCTTGCCAGTGACAACAAAATTCTTTCCAGCCAATTTACCAGTTTTCTGTGTAAAGACCGGCTCGACACCGAGCGATTTAAATTTGTCCAATAATTTCAAGTTATCTTCGTCGGCAAACCAGCCTAAAATGCTTTCAGCCACAATTTCACCAACACCACCCACTTCTGACAACTCGTCAAGCGTCGCGTGACTCAATCTTTCCAAAGAACCGAAATGATTAGCTAGGTCTAGTGCGGTTTGCGAACCAATATGGCGAATACCTAGGCCGTAAATAAAGCGCTCTAGGCTGGGTTGCTTCTTAGTAGCGATAGCGTCAAGCAGCTTTTGGGCGGAAATCTCGGCAAAGCGATCTAATTTGAGTAAATCGTCTTTTTGCAATTGATAAATATCGGCTAGATCTTTTACAAAACCGGCGTTAACTAACACTTCAGCATTCTTCTCTCCCAGTGTATTGATGTCTAGGGCGGTTTTTGAGGCAAAATGCGTCACACTACGAATCAAAACCAACGGCCCAGAATAATTTTTAGCTCGGTAAACCGCCTCACCCTCTGGTCGTTCGAACTCTAACTCTGGATACTGGCGCGCCAACTCAGCTTCAAAATCAATCGGCTGAGAATCATCTGGTCGGAGCTCCAACAAAACTTTTTCGACCTGTGGAATAATATCGCCAGCTTTATAAATTACCACCGTGTCTTCCCGCCTGACATCAAGCCGAGCGATTTCGTCGGCATTGTGCAAGCTAGCGTGCTGCACTGTCGTACCTGCCACTTGCACCGGATCGAACACCGCCACTGGCGTGGCTGCGCCAGTGCGACCAAGCGAGATTACAATATCTTTTACCACCGTCGTGGTTTGCTCGGCTGGATACTTAAACGCCACTGCCGCCCGCGGAGTTTTGCCAACGATTCCCAGCTCGCCATAAACTTTCCGATCGTTGATTTTTATTACCATGCCATCGTTGTTAAATGGCAAATCCATGCGCTTATCGCGCCACAATTCAATATGGTCAATCACCTCCGACAAGCTCTTTAATACTGCTGGCTTGGCATTACAAGAAACACCCAGTTCTCTCATAGCCTGATAGGCATAACAATGTGTCGGCACGTCACTAGGATTGTCACGCAACAAGTCATAACCGTGAAAATTTAGTGGGCGTTCGGCCGCCAGCTTTGGATCAAGCTGACGCATAGTGCCAGCAGCCAAGTTGCGCGGATTGGCAAATTCTGGTGCGCCGATACGGCGTTGCTTGGCGTTTAGCTCGGCAAAATCATCTTTGTGCATGACAATTTCACCACGTATTTCCGTGCGTCCAGTCAGAAATTGCTCAAATCCGGGCGCCAATCGCAATTTAAGCGGTATATTAGCAATGGTTTTGGCATTGTGAGTGATGTCTTCGCCCACCAAACCATCACCGCGCGTCACCGCTCGCTCAAGAACACCGTCTTTGTAGATTAACGAACAGGCCAAGCCGTCCATCTTGATGTCACAGAAAAATTCAAACTGAGCGGTTGGCATAAGCTTCTGATTGCGTTCAATCCAAGCACCGATTTCCGCTTCGTTAAAAACATCGGCGAGTGAAATCATGCGCCATTTGTGTCGCATCTTGGTGAATTTATCGAGCGCCACGCCCGCGACTTTTTGCGTCGGACTATCAGGTGTAATTAGCTCAGGAAACTGCTCCTCAAGTTGCGCCAGTTCGTGCTTCAAGCTATCAGCTGCCGCCTCGCTCATAATCGATTCGTCTAGCACATGATAGTGATAGCGATAGTCGTCAATCAAAGTGCGTAATTTAGCTACACGAGCTTTGGCATCAGCAAGATTCATTTTAGACTGGTCCAGCATTATCATCTAAAATCCGTCGATATAACAAATAGATGTAAGCGCTAGTCCAAATCAACGTTATAATGGTTAAGATTAACAACACAAATGGTACGACCGGCACCTCAGATAACCAACTCCAATTAACAGAGAGCTCGTTCTCTAACAAGATTATTGGCAAAGCCACCACTACCCATAGGGTTACAATTTGAAAAAAATGCCAAACTAGCCGACGAACAATTCGCCCGCGCCGTCCGACTACCATATCATCAGCAATACGCCAAGCCTTCATTGGTTCGGTGCCATAATTAGTCACCACCGCTAAGGCCACGAGGGTACTGACCAGCCAATACAGCGTTAGGGCCAGTAAAAAAACGCCAATTAGCACCATCAACATGTCACCAACCCCGCCTTTAATCAACTCGGTGTTCTTAGCCGCCGCAAAAATAATCGCATAAATGCCAATCGGCACTAGCTGAAGAACCATAATAAAAGTTAAAATTATTGTCGGAACCAGCGGAGCCCCTGACTCGTATAAGGTCTGCCGTAAAGTAACCGGCTTCTTTGCCAGCTGACGGCGAAGAATAAAAACCACAAACAGCCAAGTGAATATGACCATTAGTACTAGAATAATTTGTTGTGATTGATCGCTGGCCGGACTGATATTACCAGATGAGATTGATGACACAAAAAGTAGTCCAGCTCGATACAAGCTACCGCCAAAATTGGCCTTGCCCGCCGTTTCGTTCAGAGCATCACGCAGGTTATTGTATGACATTTGTGGCATCAGAAGCGAAAAGATCAAAAAAGCCACGATCAATAGTAAACCAAGGCGAGTAAAGATTCCCTTGCCGCTTTTTAGCTCACGCCAAACATTAATCGAGAACTTAAAATACCCCTCCATATCCAGAGACCGCTTGGTATCAACTCGCTTAGTTATTCGAAAACTGCGATGTGGACGACGTTTTAAAAAAGCTTTCTGACGCTGTCTGATTTTCTGCCACCAATTCGCCTTACTGACGCTTGCTTTTTTCCTAACGGGTTGGCGTTTTTTGCTAGTGGCACTTTTACTACTCTTTTTCTTAGCAGCAGCCTTTGACATTAAAAATTACCCTCCATGCCACGCAAGATCTTGATACGCTCATCAATTGGTGGATGAGTGCTCATAAGCTTAGACATAAAGCCTTTTCTTAGAGGGTTCTTAATATACATGTTTGCCATCGAGGAATTTGCTTTCTTCATCGGCCGCTTATCGTCACGGAGCTTTTCTAGCGCCAGAGCTAGGCCTTCTGGGTCGCGCGTCGTCAAGCTAGCAGTCGCATCAGCTAGATACTCCCGCTTACGACTAACAGCCAATTGGATCAAAGTCGCCATAATTGGAGCTAAAACAGCCACGATTAGCAGCACAAGTCCAGCGGCCTTGCCGTCATCGTCATCATCAGCAACACGAAAGCCAATTCGTAAAACCAGGTCAGCGATAGCACTAATGGCAGCCGTCAAGGCAAAAGCAATTAGGCTTACTCGGATATCGTAGTTACCAATATGGGCCATCTCGTGGGCAATCACACCGGTCAACTCGCGCTCGCTCATCATGTCAATCAATCCAGTTGTGGCCGCTACGGACGCATGCTCCGGATCGCGACCAGTTGCGAAAGCGTTAGGCGACGAGTCGTCAATAACATAAATCTTTGGCATCGGCAGGCCAGTGGTGATAGACAGCGTTTCCACTACGTGATACAACCGTGGCGCCGACTGACGATCAACTTCGCGCGCCCCGCTCATCATAATTGCCATTTTACTAGCCAAGAAATACTGAATCAGTGCATAAACCACACCCACGCCTAAAATCATCAAAGCAACCGAGAAATCATCATAAGCATAGCCTATCAAGACGCCGATAATGGCGATGATCACGAGGAACATCGCCATTACCAACCAAGTTTTGCGCTTGTTTTTATCAATCTGAGAATACATTTTATCTCAAAAAGCTAGTTTAGAACTCAACCTTTGGTGCGTCTTCAGCAGCAGCTCGGTCAGCCACTTCAAAGAATTCGCGCTTGGCAAATTTGAACATTGAAGCAATGATGTTGGTTGGGAAAGAATCAATCTTAGTGTTTAAATCACGCACGCCAGCGTTGTAGAAGCGACGTGAGGCCTGAATCTTATCTTCGGTGTCGGTTAGTTTCTGTTGTAGGTCCATAAAGTTGCTATTAGCTTTAAGCTCTGGATAAGCCTCAGCCACAGCGAACAAGCTCTTCAAAGTACCAGACAAGACGTTGTCAGCTTCAGCAGTCTCAGCCACGCCCTTAGCATTCATCAAACCAGCTCGCGCTTCAGACACCTTAGCGAAGACGTCTTCTTCGTGTTTAGCATAGCCCTTCACGGTCGAGACTAGATTTGGGATCAAATCAAGACGATATTTTAATTGAACCGCAATATCACTCCAAGCTTCCTCAACTCGAGTCTTCAGTCTGACTAAGCTATTGTAAACACCCGCTACAAAAGCGATGATCACAACGATTACGGCTACTATTCCAATAACCCATTCCATAGTTTTCTTGTTCTCCTTTTAATTACATATTTACAAGTGTTTTTGGAGTCTTACCCCTTAATCCACTCTATATTTTAATTATATCATAATGCTAATCATTTAAACCAAAGAAAATCCCCCGCCTAAGCGGGGGTGTCGGTTAGAAAATAGCTATCGCTTCTTAAGGCGCTCAGTGAAGAAGCGCGAAAGATGACTGCGATGGTTGTCGTACGCATGCAGACGAAGTAGATAAGATAGCGGTGCGTTGCCCAGTTCTTTAAAGGCGCAGACCAGTCCGTTGTTAAACTCGCTTAGACCATAAGTGTCAACTTGAGTCGGGTCACCGATAAGCGCCACAACAGAGCCGCTACCAGGACGAGTGCCAACCATCAGGGCTTGGTCAAAGGTAGAGTTTTGTGACTCCTCGAACATGATAAAGCTACGTTCGAAAGTGCGACCTCTCATATGACTCAGAGTCATGGGAGTGATGTTGAGAATTTCTAAGGCCTTTTTCTTTTGCTCAATAGAATCTGAATCATCAACATAAACTCCCTGTCCTAAGGCGTTTACTAGCATTCGCATATTGTCATAAAGCGGTCCTTTAAGCCAATCGGTCTTATCGTCTTCACTGCCCGGCAAGAACCCAAAAGGCCTGTCAGCTTCGGCATTAGCACGTACATAAATGAAACGTTCAAATCGCCGCCTTCTAGTCTGCTCGCTAACCGCCGCCAAGGTGAGAAGGGTTTTACCAGTCCCTGCTGGGCCTCTAACAATAATCGCTCTTTCCTCATCAGACGGAACAAGCAAGGACTCGAGCAAGAAATGTTGGCCAATAGACCTTGGCTTGATGATGCCAAATGGCGACCAGCCATGACTAGCCAGCGGCACGATATTAGCCCCATTAAAACGCGCCAATCGGCAACACTGTTCGTCACAAGGTTGATCAAGTGCATTTGGTTGACTGTGATTTTGAATGATCAAGAACTCATTAACACTGAGATCCTCCAAAGAAATTGGCACACCAAAGGAATCGGTTACTGGCAAATCAGATGGCAAAAACTTCCATGACCTCCCATCGGTGAAGATGTTCTTAAAAACATCCTCGGTCAAGAACACTTCCCTCTGCCCAGAATAGAGCGGGTTTCGTCTTGCCGGTATCTTTTGCGTCCTTATCCTGACACTATCTGCCATAACTGACAAGAGAGTGTCGCCGGTTACAAGAAATACTCTGTCAAACCCTAAAGCTTTAGTCTTAGCTAATTTTAAGGCTGTCTTCAGAATTGCGTGATCGGGTAACCCCGGATCCCAGTTACTGACTAGTCGGTCGTCGGTTTCGCCGTTGGGGATGTCAACTTTAACCATATTGTTGTTGGGCAAGATTACACCTTCGGCCAAGCTACCATACTCTCTTATTTTATCGAGTGTTCGAATAGCCTCCCGAGCATCATAACCACGTTACGCTTTGACGTCTCCCTTTAGTCTATCTAGTTCGACTAGTACAGTTGCCGGAATGTATAAGTCAGCGTCATTAAAGAAGTTGCCGATCAGACACTCCGGGTTGTCTATTAGCGCATTAGTATCAAAGACATACACATGGCGCATGTTGTCAAGTTTGGTCATTATTATGACCTCCTTAAGTAATATTCCATCAAAATTCTTGATGGTTGTAGATGGTCAACCAATTTAACCATCCGCTACCACCAAGAAAATTTAGACTATTTCCTAACTTGTCAAAGTACTAAAAAGGAGCTAAATCATTCATTTCTAGCCCCACCAATATCTATCTTATCACACAGTCAAGGATGTTTAAGCAAAAATAAGCAAGAAGCCGGCGACTTCGTCGCTACCATCAAAAACACCGAAGACAAACTTCGGTTTTTTGGGTGGTGTAGAGAAGCGGGAATACTTCGTGTAATGCGCCGTCGCCGCAAGCGGCCGGGCATTATCGAACCCTGCGGGTTCGCTTCGGCGACTTCGTCGCTACCATCAAAAATACCGAAGACAAGCTTCGGTTTTTTCGATGGTGCGCAGAGCGGGAATCGAACCCGCACAGGATATTATCCCAAGAGATTTTAAGTCTCTCGTGTCTACCAATTCCACCATCCGCGCATAATAAGTTGGAGGCACCGGCCAGAATCGAACTGGCTTTTAAGCTTTTGCAGAGCTTCACCTAACCAATCGGTCACGGTGCCGTATCGAGTATTTTACCCTATTCTAGCCACTTTTGCCAGATTTTTAAAGAAGTCCTAAAAAGCAGTTGACAAAATGCTTATGGTTTGCTATAATGGATAGTACATTCGTTGACATTTTTGTTTAAGAAAAGCCCGGTCGAAACCGGGTTTTTCTTTTGTTTAAGAGAGTTCCCTAGAAGAACAACGAACTTATGCCACCAGAGCCACCAATACCAGTAGCGCCACTTTCTAGCTTTGCAGCCTCTTCCTGAATAGACTTTAGCCACTCTTCAAAACCGATCGCATCAGCTGGAGCTTTTATGTCAACTGTTTTTGGCCAGTCGAGAGACATTTCTAGCTTAGTGGTCTGAGTAGTTGAGCCACTCATTCCAGTACTACTCGACTCAACCCCAGCTTTAAAGCCCTTTATTTTGTGATCCCACTTGGTGATGATCAACTCAACATTTTTAAACTCTGGCTCTTTTGACCCAGAAGCGTCTTCGTCTGCAAAGTCGCCAAAATCCTCATCATCAAACGTGATATCCATGTCATAATCATCAGTATCAACATCATATTCTGGTTCTTGCATTTCAGAACACTTCTTTAGGCCTTTAACCATATCAGACTCAGCCAGCTTTTCGCTATAAGCTTTCATCTTGTCTTTGTCAATCGTAATGGCCATGACAAAATTGCCATCAACCGTCTTGACCTCACCGGCCTTGTAAAAGTTATTTTCCTTGAGGGCCGCTTTCGACTGCTCCATGTACTTATTAGTATCAAAATTCTTTAGGTAGTCAGTCAAGCAAACCAGGGCCTTATCGTCTTCATCGTCCGACTTAAAGTCGTCAACCGATATCTTAATCCACTTGTTTTCTAGCTTAGTCACAACTGGCGAAAATTGCTGCTTAATTTTGTTAAATTCAGCCGACATTTCGCTACCAAAGGTTGAAGCAAAACTGTCAAACATTCCGTCTACAACCTTTGACAAATCCTCTAAGCGGAAGTAGATGTCTTTCTTATCAACAAACATCATTTTGGCCTTAATTGGTGCTTTTTGACCCATTAGCTCAAGGTTAGCGGTCATATTATAATCAAATGACATCGCATTTAGGTCAGCTGCAAGCTCAATCTCGATATCATCAAGCGAAAAGCCCATCATATCACTCGAGCTGGATGCGCCTAGGCCACCAAGTTTCATTTTGCCAACAACAACCTTAGCAGAGTATGAGTTATTAATTGCGTCAGTCAAAATTTTATTCGGACTTTGGTACCAAAAATAGCCACCAACTAAGCCACCGATTAGTAGAACCGTGGCAATTAAGCCGATTATCAGACCGGTTTTCTTTTTCTTAGGTGCTGGCTGCGCTGCTGAACCGAGCACAGTTTCGCTCGAAGTCACAACTGGTTGATCTGCCATCGGCGCAACTGATTGTACATCTGGCTGAGTGCCTAATTGCACATCTTCTGGCCGCACATCTGGCTGCACGGGATCGTTATTTGTGTTATTATCCATCTCCATTCTTTCCTTTAATTACTATCCGGATTGTATCACAAAATCTCATCAAGCTAAAGCTTATTAACACAGTGCGATGGCGTGCTAAAATTAGAACATGACCGATTTTGAACTTGCCCAAATTGTCTGGGACTACATGCGCCTCGAACAGCCGCTGCAAAAAGTCGACCTAATTCTTGGGCTCGGTAGTCACGATATTCGCACTGCCAGCTGGTGCGCCAAGCTCTATCACGATGGACTAGCGCCACTGATTATATTTACTGGCGGAGTTGGTCGCCTGACTTACGGCGCCTTTCCCAGCACCGAAGCCGAAGTCTATGCTGATCACGTTATTAGCCTAGGCGTACCCGAAAACGCTATCTTGAAAGAGCCTCGCTCGACCAACACTGGTGAGAATATTTTATACACCTACGAGCTATTAGAAGCTAAAAACATCGAGCCAAAATCAATTATTTTAGTCACCAAACCCTACATGCTACGCCGTGCCTACGCTGCTTTCATGAAACAATGGCCAAGTGAACCAAAGCCGTCGGTTATATGCTCTGCTATCGATATCTCACTAAAAGATTACTGCAAAGACACTGAATCCTTCGAGCGCGAAGTCAATGTGATGGTCAGCGACCTCGAGCGCATCATCAAATACCCCAAACTCGGTTACCAGATCGAACAAGAAGTCCCCAATGAAGTCATGACCGCCTACCATGAGTTAATCAGGCGTGGCTACACCAAAGAATTAATAAAATAGATACATAAAAAAACACCCACATCAGAGTGAGTATTCTTATTTGGTGCGGGTTAAGAGACTCTAACTCTCGACCTCTTCCTTGGCAAGGAAGCGCTCTAACAACTGAGCTAAACCCGCATATTTTCATTGCCTATTTTAACAAAAAAACTCAAATAAGCAATTTTTTTAATTTGGTGGCTCCTCTCGGACTTGAATCGAGGGCGGAGCCTTCAGCCTTTTTTTAATCGCTCTTCAGAAGAGCCTTGTTTGACAGCAAACCGCGCAAACAGTTTATTGGTAAATATTTTGGTGGCTCCTCTCGGACTTGAACCGAGGACACAAGGCTCTTCAGGCCTCTGCTCTACCAACTGAGCTAAAGAGCCACACTGATTTATCATCCTATTTTATGTGCTAGTTCTATACAGGCCCTCATCGCCAGCTCTGACGCTCGGCGGTGGATGAATTATACCGCCTTCGCTATTCCGGTCAAGACCTTCGTCTTGACTCTTGCAGGCCTCTGCTCTACCAACTGAGCTAAAGAGCCACACTAACAGATTCATTCTAGCAAAACATTGAATAAACTTCAAATTAAATATATACTTACCATCAGAAACCATAAGCGACAAGGAAAACTAATGGAAGACAATAATCTAAACACTGATCCAAACATAGTACCAGAACAGGCAGAGGCGACCGTTAACGAAGCGGCTACCGCCGAGTCAACAGCAGGCGTAGTTCCAGAACGACAGCCACTTGGTGAAGCGCCAGTCATTCAGCCATCGCCAGGATTTCAAATCGAAGAAGAACCTGATGAGCCGACAATAGAAGAGACAGAGGATAATGTTGAGATTGGGTCCAGTCATCTCGAAACCGAACATGAATCAGAAGAGAGTGCGCCAATTGAGCCAGAGCAGTCCGTGATAGAAGAGCCAGAAACCACACCGGCAGAAGAGGCTCCGATCAACCATGAGCCAGAAGTTACCCCAGCCGCAAACCCAACAGAAGTTATCACACCAGTAACTGGCCAAAAAAAGACTAACAAAACACTTATTATAGTCGCCGCCATCCTAGCAGTTGCCTGCGCTGGCATAATAGTATTTGCCCTTATTAAAAAATAAAAGTCATTCGCTCAACTCTTAGGTTTGCCAAAAAATCATTTTTTGTGTAAGATATTTCCTGTGGCAGCGTAGCTCAGTTGGTTAGAGCGTGAGACTCATAAGCTCAAGGTCACTGGTTCGATCCCAGTCGCTGCTACCAAACTTAGAAGCTCGCTACTTGGTGAGTGTTTTTTATTCCCAAACTCAAGAACCAGTGGGTTTTGCTGGCGCAAAACTTCACTGCTATCGCTCATCCGTCTGCCGACGGACTCGCTCCGCCGTGAGCTTTCAAACTCACTCTGCCGATCGCAATCGCTGCTGCCAAATCTAAAATCTCACTAATTAGTGAGTATTTTTTATTTATCGCTAGTAAAACAACAGCCGTGTTGATTGCAAAAATGCTGTTTATGTGCTATAATTAGAGAATATCATTTTACAGGAGGGTATTATGACGCACGTTGACTACGAGCAAAAAGAGAATCTACTAAGAGGGTTGATTCTAAACGCCTGTCGGCAACGACATTTGTCCACACAGGCCGCTTCCCAGCAAAATCAAAGCTGGGAAAGACATTTCGCAGCAGCGCCACTAACATTGATCGACAAAGGTAATGTTGATGGCTATAAGTTCAGCGGAACCATGGAGTTCTTCATAAACGGACAGTCATTTATGAAGATCACCTACGCTGGGTATACCCAAAAAGAGGGGCTGGAAGACCTAAATCGGTTCCTAAAGAGGGGCAATATCAAACAACCGTTCAGGGGAGCAACCCGCAAGCTACAAGCCAAAGAGGATAAAACCATCGGGGCTAATTACAAAATTTGGGGAAGAAATACTGGCAACAAGTCGCTATTTAGCCCAAATGGTAGAGCTATTGAATTCGAAGATATGATGACTATAAGGGATGGCCGAACTGGCAGCATGGTTGTTCATCAGGCAAAATTCATTGGCAAAGTTACTGCGGACGTCGAGACGCTGGCTAATATGGTTCGCTTTTTGCAATAAGAAAAATTAAGCGCCCCGCTGGGGCGCTTTTTGCTAGCAAAAAGTTTGTTATATAATACAGGCAGTGCAAAATTTTAGACTAGTGTCAGATTATCAACCGACTGGCGATCAGCCTCAGGCTATCGCCCGGCTTTTAGATGGCTTAAAGAATGGCGCCAAAGCCCAAACTTTGATGGGTGTAACCGGCTCAGGTAAAACTTTTACAATGGCGAATGTTATCGCCCAGTATCGGCGCCCCACCCTAGTTTTAGCTCATAACAAGACTCTGGCAGCCCAGCTTTTTAATGAATTCACCGAATTTTTCCCAGACAACGCTGTGCACTTTTTTGTCAGCTATTTTGATTATTATCAACCCGAAGCTTACATCGCTTCGAGCGACACTTACATCGAAAAAGACTCAAAGATTAATGAAGAAATTGAGAAGATGCGCCATGCCGCCACCAACTCCCTGCTCACTCGGCGCGACGTGATTATCGTCGCTAGCGTCAGTTGTATTTACGGCATTGGCTCACCAACCGATTACGCCGACATGGCAAGCAAGGTCGCCGTCGGCGAAAAACGCCGTCAAGATAAATTCGTACGCCATTTAACCGACATTCAATACACGCGTAATGACATCGATTTTAAGCGCGGTACTTTTCGCGCTCGCGGCGATGTAATTGACGTATTTCCATCAGGTGGCGATTTGGCTTACCGCGTCGCCTTCTTTGGCGACGAAGTCGAACGATTGACGATTTTCGACCCTCTAACTGGCGAAATCACTGACGAACCAGAGACGTTAACCATCTTTCCTAATTCCCATTATGTGGCGCCACGCGAGCGCATCGACGACGTAATTGAAAAGATCAAAGCTGAATACAAAGAGCGCCACCAGCACTTTGTTGATAATAAAAAGTATTTGGAAGCTCAGCGCCTAGAACAACGGATTCAGTTCGATACTGAGATGCTAGCTGAAACTGGCTTTGTTAAGGGCATTGAAAATTACAGCCGGTATCTAACCAACCGCGAACCGGGCGAGCAACCAGCCACTCTAATCGACTACTTCCCAGACGATTTCCTACTAATCGTTGACGAATCACACATGACACTACCGCAAGTCCGCGGTATGTACAACGGCGACCGTTCCCGCAAAGAGACCTTGGTGGAGTTTGGCTTTCGCTTACCTAGCGCGCTCGATAACCGCCCGCTGACTTTTAGTGAATTTAACCAGCATATTAATCAAGTAATCTACACTTCAGCTACCCCAAGTGAATACGAGTTAAAACAATCGATCAAGCCAATCACTGAGCAGGTTATCCGACCGACCGGCCTACTTGATCCTAAAATAGAACTAAGACCGACCAAGAACCAAGTCGACAACCTAATCGACCAAATTCAATTACGAATCGCTCGCGGACAACGCGTCTTAGTCACCACCCTAACTAAGCGCATGGCAGAAGATCTGAGTATTTATTTAACTGAAATCGGTATAAAAACTGCCTACCTACACAGTGAAATTGAGACAATTGAACGAAGTGATATTCTCAATGACCTACGCACCGGTGTTTACGATGTACTGGTTGGCATCAACCTACTGCGTGAGGGCTTGGATTTGCCAGAAGTCAGCCTAGTAGCCATTATGGACGCTGACAAGGAAGGCTTTCTGCGCTCCAGTAGTGCCCTGATTCAAACTATTGGTCGGGCGGCTCGCCATGTCGACGGCACGGTTATTATGTACGCCGACACTGTGACCGGCTCGATGCGACAAGCAATTGATGAAACCAACCGACGCCGGGAAACTCAAGAAAAATACAACAAAAAGCACAATATTACGCCGACCAGCGTGAAAAAGGCTATCACCGAGGGACTGCGCGCTTTTGTGCCTAAAGACGAAAAAGACGACAAAAAATTTGACTTGAGCAAAATACCACCTGATGAGTATGGTCAGCTAATTAAAACATTCACCGACAAAATGGAGCTCGCCAGCGCCAATTTAGAATTCGAGAAAGCCGCCGAACTGCGCGACTTAGTTCAAGAAATCCGCCAACGCCAAAAGCGTTAGTTGACTTTTAGTAAACTATTGCAAGCAAACATCACAATACGCGACGCCAGATTTGATTGGTTTAAATAGCGACGCAACAGCTCATCCCATAGAGCCTCTTCAAAATGGGCACGAACACCATATTCAGTACGATTGTAATTTATTTCAGCGACATCAAGCAAACTAAGCGAGATTGCCTGATTTTGGTGGCGAAAAGCTAGGAAATCATTGTCTTTCCAAAAATCAAAATGCAGAAACTGTTCAGCCACTTCGTCGCTAATATCCAAGCGCGCAAACTTAAATTTTGGTTGTCGCTTTAACATTTCGCCGTTCAACTCACCAGGCTCAGACACAGCCCTTAGGACCGAACGCCAAGGCAAAAGCGAGCCATTTATCTGCCAAACCAAGTTAGCCCGGTGCAGCAACCAGTTTTGAATCAGCTCAACATAATCCTTGCTTGCTGCAATCAACTGCAACTGGTTAGATTCGTCAATCAGACGCTTGGCTGATTTGAGCCCAGCTAGCACACCGCCCAAAATTCCCAGCGATGGCGTCGATTTGTAATTCTTGAAAAGAATTGTGCCCAAGAGACTATTGCGGATAAAGTTATCATCGCCATTATCAACCTTGGCTAAATCAGGATCAAGGGCGACGAAGTAGATTTCGGCAATTTGATAGTCATTAGCCGGAAGCTGAGCAACCTGAGCTACGATTGCCTCGCGCCAGTCTAGCCCCTCGTAACGCCAAGCGACAGTCAGAAACTCGACTAGATTAAAGCGCTTAACGACAGCATCGAGCGTTTTTAGTTTAAGCTTTTTCATTAACTTCAGCGGAGGCACAATCTGAACTAATCGCAAAAGCGCCTTATCAGATAAGCGATAAATTGATTGGTCTAATATGTCGTTTAAGATGCGAATAAGCTGAAGGTTATAGAAACTAACGTCCTGATTGTGCCCAACCACCTGACGATCAACTGCCTCAGCATCAAGCAGTAATTTATTAGAGAGCGCCGCCACCAACTCCTTTGGCAGAGTATCGCCTGGCGACAACTTTAATTTACGCAGCTTGATGCTAGCCTGAGTCGTCACCTCACCAATCAAAGACGCATCGATGTCTTTATTACCAGTGGCTTTTTCAAAGTCGCTGATTAAAATATCAAAGACTTGGCCTGAACTTGCCAGCATCTTGCTAAGGGCTGAGCTCATCGCAGAGACCTTTCCCGAACCGACAAGGCACCGATTTCGGCATCAAATTCCAGCGTACCAGCCTGGCCACCGATCTGCCCGATCACCGAAGCGGCATTGGCGCTACCAAAGCTAATAGCCGCACTAATATCACCAGTTTGGATATAGCGCGCCAAGAAACCGGCGCCAAAAGCATCACCCACGCCAGTACGATCAACTGGCGAAACTTTTTGATAAACACCAGCTCGCCAAACCGACTGGCCATCAGAGACAATAACGCCGTCCTCTGCGTCAGTTATAACCGCAATTTCTACAAAATTAGCTAGTTTTTCAATTGAGCCATCAAGCGTATCATCTTTAGTAATCATTTCCGCTTCTTCTCGGTCAACCAGCAGAATCGACACATCTTCAAACAGACCCCAGCACTTGTCTAGGCTTGATAACTCTGCTCGCCCAGGGTTAAATAAGATCTTTCGCCCAGCCTGACGCAAAAGACGAAATAGTCCATCCAGAAAAGCGAAGTTTCCGCCAGTCGTCGCTACATACGCCCAGGCAAACTCCTGATCAAAAAGATTAACCTTTTTTAGGTTGAAATTAGACCAGTTTGGTAGATAGCTAATGATTGATTGACGAGCGTTGCCCCGATCATACAAACGAAAATTACAAGCAGTCGACAAGGCTGACGAAGATTGCACCCAGCCGGTATTAACGCTATTAGCGTCTAGATCTTTCGTGATCTGACTAGCGGCGCCATCGCAACCAATCGGCGCCAATACTAGCGGCAAAAAACCCCATTTTGCCAGCGACAAAGCCACATTTCCACCCGTGCCACCAGTTAAACAATGAATTTCTTTGGCAACTAGACCTTCGCCGACCTTGATTTGATTATAAAACAAGCCATCATCGCCACCCACCAAAGAAAGCCCCTTTACTTGCGACAAGTAAACATCCTGCTCTAGGCCACCAACAACCAAGACGCCTTCTGACATTTAGACCACACTTGTCTTGGCGACTTGCGCCTTTAGCTCTTCATACACCGCCTGCGGATCATTAGCATAAGCCAAGGCGCTACCGACATTAATAACATCCACTCCAGAACGAGAAATTGAGAATATATTGTCGACATTAGCGCCACCGTCCCAGCCAATTTCTACATCTGGGTTGATCTTACGAATCAAACGAACTTTCTCGCGTTGCAGCAAGCTAACCGCGCCGCCCATCTTGCCAAGTTCGCCCGCAAATATCATCACATGATCGGCTTTTTTAATCATCTCAGCCACATTATTCGGTACAGTTGGACGCATCAGTGCTACACCAGCTTTGATGCCCGCCTCTCTCAACTGATCAAATATTGGCAAAAGATTTTCTTGCGCCTCAGCATGAAAAATCACTAGATGCGGCTTCATACGCGCCAGAGTCTTGATATAAAAGCTTGGCTGCTCCACCATCATATGAATATCAACCACCCAGTCCTTGGGCCAAAAAACCTGATCAAGCTTGATAGTCTTACTGGCCGCAAACTGGCCGTCAGTAATATCAACCTGCGCATGCTTAGCAAAGCTGTCAATCTGCTTAATAGCCGATTCGTAGTTTTTCATATTATCGACTAGAATAGTTGGAACAATTTTTGATACCGCCATTAGTTAAACTCGTCTATCTGCGCGTTACGGCGCTTATATCTTACTGCTCCCGAGAAGGGAGTTTCTAAAAAAGTCTGCACAATATCTTGCCAGATTTCTGGTCTGTCGGTTAAGAACTTGCCTGGCAAGCAACAAATATTAGCATCGTTGTCGTTACGCGTCACTCGCGCTTCGTGCGCATCCCATAAAACACTGGCGCGAATACCACGAAAGCGATTAGCTGCCATGCACATCCCCTGGCCACCACCACAAATCAGAATTGCTTTCGAATCTGGATTTAATAACACTTGAGTCGCCGCCGCTGCCGCAAACTCAGGGAAGTCATCGTTTGGATCAAGGGTCTTGCTACCAACGTCCTTGACCTGGTAGTCAATTTTCTTTAAGAACTTAATTAACTCAGCCTTAAGAACAAACCCATTGTGATCGTAGCCAACATAGACTATATCTTTTTTCATACCACCCCTATTTTATCAACCGCCCTACCTCTACGGCTAGTTCGACTAACCGGTTGGAATAACCCCATTCGTTATCATACCAAGCCACGACTTTTAGCATGTCGCCGTCCACCACAGATGTTAGTGGCAAATCTACTATTGTGCTGGCTGGATGACCAATATAATCAGACGACACCAATTCTTCCTCAGAAACCGCCAAAATACCCTGATAAAATGGATCTTTAGTGGCAGTTTTCAGAGCTTTATTAACTTCCTCAACTGTCACATTGCGCTTCATAATAAAAGTTAGGTCACTCAGTGACACACACGGTACGGGAACGCGAATACTCATACCGCCAAAAACCGGACCAAGAGGCGGAATAACTTCTGCCACAGCCTTTGATGCGCCAGTCGTCGTAGGAATAATGTTTTCAGCCGCCGAACGCGCCGTACGCAAGTCTTTAGCTGGCGAATCAAGCAGGGCTTGAGTGGAAGTATAGGCGTGAATCGTCGTCATCATACCTTTTTTGATACCAAAAACCTCATCAATCACTGACATAACTGGAGCGATACAGTTGGTTGTACAACTAGCACACGACACCACGTCATCATCAGTCGCTAAATCTTTTTCATTTACGCCGAGAACGATAGTCTTAACCTCGCCGTCTTTAGCTGGCGCCGAAATAACCACTTTTTTGGCACCGCCCCGAGAGATGTGCTTTCGAGCATCCTTAACCTTGGTATAGCGACCAGTACACTCCAGCACTACATCGACACCATACTTCTTCCAATCGAGCTTCTCAACGTCTGGTTCAGCCGTCATAGCAATCTTTTGACCACCAACAATCATAAGGCCATCTTTAGTTTCAACTTTGGCGCTATAAGTGCCGTAAGTCGAGTCATGCTTTAGCAAATGCGCCAAAGTCACATCGTCAGTCAAATCATTAATCGCCACTACTTCCATATCTGGACGACCAGCTGCAATTTTGAAAGCGTTTCGACCGATTCGGCCAAAGCCATTAATCCCAATTTTGATTTTTCGCATAACTTCCCCTAGTTAAACATTAGCATTTACTTTATGATAACAAATCGCCCTGTTAATTTCAATCAAAAACCAGTAAAATGAACCGCATGAAAACTAGTGATTTGGCGACTAAGGTTAAGCCGATTTACTCCGCTCAAGACGTTGAGCTAGTTAAGCGCGCCGCCGAATTAGCCACCAAGGCACACCGTGGACAAAAACGCGATAGCGGCAAACCATACGTTGACCACCCATTAAGCGTTGCCAGCCTGTTGGTTGATTGGGGCATGGATCTCGACTCGGTTTTAGCTGGCGTTTTACATGACGTAATCGAAGATACCGACACCGAGCTAGAAGTAATCAAAAAGGAGTTTGGCGACAGCGTCGCTCAATTAGTCGATGGGCTAACGAAAGTTGGACATGCCCGCTCTGGCATGAAACACCTGGGTGAATATAAGCCACAAACCACCGACAACTTATCTAAACTACTCATCGCTACAGCAAGTGATATTCGCGTGATCATCGTCAAATTAGCCGACCGATTACATAATCTAACCGAATTACAGTACAAATCGCCCGACAAACAGCAAAAAATCGCTCGCGAATCGCTTGACGTCTTTGGCCCAATGGCTGATCAGATTGGTATGGGCCAAGTTCGCACCCAAATCGAAGATCTGGCGTTTAGCTATCTTGACCCCAAGCGCTATAAGTTCTTGCAAAATCTGACGCGTAAAAACCTCAGTCGCTCGACTCGCAAGCTTGGTAAAATTAAATTAGAAGTTGATAAAGCCCTCAAAGAGAACGGCTTAAAGTTTGAAATAAATGGGCGGATAAAAAGTATCTACTCGCTCCACAAGAAAATGGTGCGCAAAGACGAGAATATTGATGATATTCATGATCTTATCGCCCTGCGCGTTCTGGTAGACAGTAAAGAAGACTGCTATCGCGTCTTGGGCATATTACACACACTTTATCAGCCACTTTTGAATCGTATTAAAGACTATATCGCTGTACCAAAAGCTAATGGCTACCAGAGCTTACACACTACGGTTATCACGCCTCATAAACAGATTGTTGAGTTCCAAATCCGCACCCACGAGATGCACGATTTCGCCGAACACGGTTTGGCCGCCAGCTTCCACTATAACGATCAGAAATTAACCAAAAACTACACCCGTAGTAAAGGCGTCAGCCGCCTGCCAGCCAGTTTGCAGTGGATTACCGAGCTGCAAGAAGTCGCTGCACGACTAAAAGATGACCCAGAAAATATCGATTCTGATCAATTAGCCATTGACTTGTTTAAAGACCGCATCTTTGTTTATTCCCCAAAAGGCGATATATTTAACCTGCCCGACAACGCCCTGCCACTCGATTTTGCCTATTCGGTGCATAGCAATATAGCTGGTCGCGCTACCGGTTTTCGCATTAACAATAAGATTGCGCCTTTCGACCAACGCCTAATGAACGGCGACGTGGTTGAGGTTATTACTAGCAAGACCGTCAATCCAAAAGCTGATTGGCTAGATTTAATCGTCACCTCGCATGCTAAGCAAAAACTCCGCGCCCAGCTTAAAAAAGCTGGAATTAGTGTAAAAACCTCGCTGAAATCTAAAAATAAGCCAAAGAGGCGATCGCATATTTGATTATTACGCAGCTTTATGTTAATATATAGATGTCATCTTGACTAAAAAATCTAAGGAGGGTTAAAAAGATGAAGAGGGCTTCAAATGCAGCCGATTGCAAGACTCCTATTTATCTAGGTTGGACTTATCAGGAAGAAATCCGGGAAGGTAAACCAGTGGGAGTTACAATTGTAGAGAGGGATGGCCGAATGAGCGACCAAAAAAACACCAAGAACGTGCTAAAATTTCGTCAACTTGGGAAGTTTGAGGGCAAGGCCGTCATGCAATTTATTACCGAGGATGGCGAATACCATGTTGTCGCCCCATGTGTCAAGTTAGACCAACATTGACACACCAGCCCTGCGCGTGCGCAGGGCTCTTTTTGTTTAATTAATTTCTAGGGAAGTCCACTTCCCTAGATTTTCGGTATAATATTACTTAAACTGGGGCGCATAAGGAGAGGAATAACAAAATATGTCATACGAAAGTAAAATTCACAAAGCGCAAACTAAAATTTTGCGAGAACTGCTATTTTTACCAGCCACTAATTTTGCCAATTTGCAAAAAGTAACCGGACTCGAGAGCGACCACGCTAAATTTCATATTAAGCGATTGGTTGAAACCGGCTATATTGATAAAACTAAATCAGGTAAATATCAGCTAACTATCAAAGGCAAAGAATACGCCAACAAGCTAGATACCGACGCTGGCGTGATTGAGAGGCAACCAAAAGTCGCCGTCATGCTGGTAGTGGAAAAAGAAATCAAAGACGAAAAACACTATCTAATTCAACAACGCCACAAACACCCTTACTACGGATTTTGTGGCGCCCCTACTGGTAAAATTCGCTGGGGCGAATCGATTCCAGCCGCCGCTAGCCGCGAGCTGATGGAGGAAACCGGGCTAAAAGGCGTGTTTGAGCATCGTGGTGTCTTTCACGAACGCGTCATGCACGAAAAAACTCATGAAATTATTGAAGATAAAATCTTTCACCTGATGTTCTGCGACCAAGTTTCTGGCAAATTAATCGAGGAATACGAAGGTGGCACCAATAGTTGGCGAACGCTTGACGACGTTATGGCCAATGAAACAACCTACAAAAGCTTCGAGCTCGAGATGAACATGGCTATTGACGGCGCGCCTTTTTACGAACTACTTCATAGCTACGGTGACGAATTTTAAAACCACGACAACAAAAACGAATCCTCGCAATTAGCCGAGAATTCGTTTTTGCTAAAAGAACTCTGTTAGTCCTGCCAGCGGGCGATGGCGTCTTTGATGACTTTCTTAGCTTCGTCAAGACCTTCAAAAGCTTCAACTTTAGTTGAGCCAGGCTTTTTCAGGTCTTTATAGCGATTGAAGTGAAACTCCAATTGCTTGATTAGCTGTTTCGGCACATCTTCCAGAGTTTGCATACGATCACCGGTTTGACGGTCATCGGCTGGGACGGCAATAATCTTGTCATCAACCTCACCGTCATCAACAAATTTCATTACGCCTAAGATCTTGGCCTCAACCACTAAACCAGCTGTCAACGGCTCTTCGGTAATCAAGAGCACATCAAGCTCATCACCATCTTCGTCGAGCGTCTGTGGAATAAAGCCATAATTAGTTGGTTTAGCGAAAATCTTTGGCTCAATCCGATCAAGTTTTAGAACACCGACCTTGCGGTCCCATTCGATTTTTTGATTCGACCCCATCGGTATTTCTACTACTACGTTTATAATGCCGTCTTCGTAATCACCAGCATCGAGAATTTTATTATAATCTGCCATATATCTCCTTTTGTTTATCACTTTACTGTCAGTTCTATTATATAATACCAGCGAAATCGGCCGGTTCAATAGTTGCTTCGAGGGGAATCTCGCAGTTACGACGGAGAGTTTAGCGCCGATGACCCTGTAACGACAGGCGTCATCAAGCGTCCCCGAGAAGTAACTATTGGACAAAGGCCGAAATGGCAAATTGTATCAAATTATACAGTGGAACTTTTGTTATGCTGTAAATATTCACCTATCGCCAACGCAGCCTTAACACCGTCACCGGCCGCTACAACCGCCTGCTGAGTCGCCCAGGCACAAACATCACCAGCTGCGAACACACCTGGCATATTTGTTGCGTTCTTTTCGGTTAGAACGTAGTTCATGGGGCACAGCCCTACCCCACTATCTTTTAAGAAATCAGTATTAGGAATTTGGCCGATAAAGACAAAAACCCCATCAGCTGACCAGACAGTTTCTTTTTTGGTCAGCAAATTAACCGTTTTAACACCAGTTACGGCACCATCTTTTGACACGATTTCAGTTGTGTCTTCAAAAGTATGGACCTTAATTTGGCCAGCATCCACCAAGGGCTGGATTTCTTTAATCACCGCCTTAGTAGCCGTCAGTTCACCGCGCGCAATTAAGTCAATCTCTTTAGCATATTTAGCGATGCAGCCCGACTCTTCAACCGCCGAGTTACCACCGCCAATCACTACAACTTTTTTATCTTTATAAAAGGCCGCGTCACAGGTGGCGCAAAAATGCACTCCGCGACCTAGCATCTCAGCCTCGCCTGGCACACCGAGCTTGCGATAAGTTGTGCCAGTTGCTATTAAAATCGTCTTGGCACGCAACTTGTCACCACCATCAACTGTCACCTCTTTAATATCACCATCGAGTTTAAGCTTTTCTACCTGTGCCATAGCTAGCTTGGCGCCGTATTTTTGGGCCTGTTGCTTCATTTTCTCGCCGAGTTCCAGACCAGTTATGCCGTCAGGAAAGCCTGGATAGTTGTCTAATTTCTCAGTCGCCGCTACGTTACCACCAACCACACCGCGCTCTAAAACCAGTACTTCGTGTTCGTCACGCGCCGCGTAGAGTGCTGCCGACAAACCAGCTGGACCAGCGCCAATAACGATTAAATCCCAGATCTTATCCATTAGAGCTGTGGCCTTTCGGCAATTTCTTCAGCTGTCAGTGACGGAATCGTCATTAAGACAAATTTGATCGGTGAATTGGCCGGAATCTTACCGCTACCAGCTTCACCATAAGCTAAATCAGACGGTATTGTTAATTCACGCACACCGCCGATCTTCATACCTAATACGCCTTGGTTCCAACCCTCAATCATCCGACCGCCCTCAAGTGGCATCTTAAGTTTGTCGCCATCAAACGAGCCATCAAACACGTCACCGTTTGGCAGCCAACCAATGTAGTAGGCTTGGTAAGCCGTTTCAGCCGTGATTTCCGCACCATCACCGACTTTCAAGTCAACAATTTTTAGCTCTTTGACGCTTTCAGCGTTGTAGGCTTGATTGACTTTTTCGTAAGCCTTGAATTCTGGATAATATTTATCAGAATACTTTTGCGCAGTCTTAATCTGCCACTCTTGATATTCCCTTAAGCGTTGTTGCAACTCGTTAATTTCACGCTGCGAAGCCTCCATCTCTGGATCAGGATTTAGTACTTGATAGGTTGTTAATATATACGTGCCAACCATGCTACCAATTATAAGAAGTAGCACTATAAAATAACCGATTCGCTTTGCCTTTGAAGTTTGTGTCATCTTCCCCCTTGTAAATTCTGTATCTAATCATTATATCACGAGCTAGGCGACTAGTTTTATTACACCTTAAAAACTGCTATGATATTTAAAAAGGAGTTTTAATGAAGAAATTTATTCAGGAATTTAAAGATTTTGCCATTAAGGGCAATGTGGTTGATTTGGCCGTCGGCGTTATCATCGGTGGTGCTTTTGGAAAGATCGTCTCGTCTTTGGTAGCCGATATTATCATGCCAGCCGTTGGAGTCATTTTAGGTGGCGTTGATTTTACTACTCTAAAGTGGACCGTAGCTATTGGTGATCGCACACCAGTTGATGTAACCTACGGCAATTTTTTGCAAAACATTGTCGATTTTCTAATTATTGCGATCTGCATCTTTGTGGTTGTCAGACTAATTAATAAACTAGCTCATCTGCGCAAAGAAGACGAGGAAGAAAAGGCTAAAAACGAACCCAAGGTTGCAACCGAACTTGATATGCTAACTGAGATTCGCGATTTGCTCAAAAAGCAAAATAAAAAGAAATAGCTTAACAAAAAGAGTCCGCCACTAAAGCGGGCTCTTTTTTTATTTGGAACAACTAAGCAATTTCGATTAGCTTTGT
>CAZVBM010000009.1:0-24884 GCA_964625885.1 uncultured Candidatus Saccharibacteria bacterium
CTCAGTTGGTAGAGCAACGGTTTTGTAAACCGTAGGTCGTCGGTTCAAGCCCGACAGCCGGCTCCAAATGACAATTCTAAACCCCCTGAGATATCTCAGGGGGTGTTTCAGCTACTTGGCTTATTCACCTGGAACAATATTGTGAACGAGCCGGTGTATTATGTCGTTACTGCCACCAGGTCCGTTAGAGTCTTCTTCTGTCCTGCGGACAGGGGTGTATCCATCATCGTCGTCATCGTCAATCCAGCTGTCTCTTGCGTGAGCTGACACAGCCTCGTCGATGGTTATCGACACTTGTGTGAGCAGTGGATGGAGGCTCAGCCAATCATCATCGGACTCTTGATCCGTTAGAGTCGCTTTTATCTCTGCAAATTTTGCTTTGGCGTAATTTAACAGAGTGTTGGCCTTTGGTGAGTCTTTGCCTTGGGCGATCTCACGCTCGGTTCTTGCTATCCACTTGGGTAGTAGTTTTACAAGCTCAATTGATCGTTCAATCTTGCGCTGCTTTTCTTTGGCAATCCGTTCGTTTGCGAGCCTCTCGTTTTTAATGGCGGAGCTTATTTCGAACAACTCTTGCTCAATTTCAGCTAAGTCGTGCTTAATTAGCATCCAATTAATCTTGTGACTACGCGACTTTATTTGGATGTTTAGCCAGTAGAAAAAGAATACTAGCCAGTCTGTCCTTTTGCCATCAAAATAATTTTTTCTGAGTAGGTAATCAAACTTTTGTTGGCACTCCCTAATTTTTTCGCTCCAGTCCTTGTAAACAAGTTTGTGCTCATTCTCTCGATGAGCGTTATCAAAGTCTTTTGGAATAGAATTCATCATTTCGAAGCTCTCTCGTTTGTATTGCCTCTGATCCCTCAAGAACATCGCAAAACAAATCAGCCCCCAGGTTGTAAACAAAGCTAATATTGCCGTTACTGCTATCCATAGCGTCATAATAACACTTCCCTCCTTCTGTTGTTTGTAGCTAATTTTCTAGGTACGGTTTTTACTTATAGTAAATAACTTCTTTATTATACATGTTTTTTGCGTTTTAGTCAATAGCTGGTTTGTTGCTAAGATCTGTTAATGTGTGATTTTCGGCAATTTAAAACCTCCTGATGCTCAGGAGGTTTTGACTTTCTTTTTCTTCTTTCTTTTTTTCACTTCCGCCTGCTTCTGTTGCCTGGCGCAACTGGGGTCAAATATCCAGCCAAGAATAGCCACCCCTATTGCTCCGCCGACGATACAGAGTATCAGCATGCCAAGGTGGCTTTCGTTAGAATAACTAGCTCTGACCACATCATTGGCGGCTGTTTGAGTTGTAAGCGATTTTACTGCTGTCCTCCCAAACAAAGACCCATAAATAATTTTTTGTACGATTGAAAACATATTCGTCCCTCCTTTTGAATAGTTAATGGGTGTGTAAGTGTTGTTGGTGTTGCTACGGTCTGGCAAAAAAGATTTGCATGCGGTATAATGAACTTACTTGCTGGGATAGTGAAGCGGTCAAACACTACAGACTGTAAATCTGTCGGCAATAGCCTTCGAAGGTTCGAATCCTTCTCCCAGCACCAAATCAAAATACCACCATCGGGCGGTATTTTGATTTGGTCCTAGGATGAGAACCGTCCTTTTGCGTAGCAAAAGAGGTTCGGTGGAGTGAGCGAAGTGAGCGAAAAGCAAGCCGTAGGCTTATTTTTCCGAGCGAGCGAACGGAGGAGGCGCAGCCGATATCCTACTCTTTCTCAGTGTTGAGAAAAATACCGCCACCCAGCGGTGTTTTGATTTGATCATGGGGCGGAACACTATCTTACGCTTATGCTATAATCTAGATATGAACTACGATAATCCAATCGCAACTGGTAAAGTCGAGTCGGGCGCTAAGCGCTGGGTTCTTGGGCTTGGGTTATTAATTTTAATTTTGGTTGGCGGAATGCTAATTTACAAGATGCTATCTAGACCAGCTGGTTCTAGCTCGACTAAGTCTGCCGGGGCTTGTGTTGAAGTTGGTGGCACATTTGACTTAAAACATAATGAATGCAAAGAAATTAGCGAAGCTAGGTGCAAATCAATTGGTGGCGAGTTTATAAAGTGCGGTAGCCTGTGCCGCCATTCGACTCAACCAGATCCAAAACCCTGTCCAGCAGTTTGCGACGAATACTGCCAACTCTAAGATTACATTATGACTTTACGTCGTTGTTGGACTTTTAGTGGCTTAACTTGTTTGATGATCATTTTTTCCACTTTATCGCGTAGTTCATTGGCGAGGTGCGATTGGCTGGTTTGGTCGTAGGCGGTAGCCAGCATCTTTAGGGTTTGTGGATTCTCATCTAATTCAACCGCTTTTTCAAGCGCTTCGGTCATCTTGGTAAAGTCGCCAAGCTTCTCTTGAACTTTGGCGTAGGCAATATAGCGTACAGCTACATCACTCTCCGCCTCGATTGCCTGCTCGAAGGCCAAGGCGGCTTTAGAGTATTCGCCGACATTGTAATAAATTAAACCGGCATTGTGTAGATTGCTGGGATTGGCTTCTAGGCTCTGAGCAATTTCAAAGCATTCAATCGCTTCACGAAAAGTTCCTTGCTTGGCATAAAGGATCCCCAGTCGATTATAGGCTGTGGCGTTGCGCTCATCGACTCGCAGAATGTTGAGTAGGGCCTTCTCGGCACGCAAGTATTTGCGCCCTTTGAGTGATTGATAAGCGTCTTGCCAGTAGCGCCTCAAGGCCTCCGTATCTTGTTCGCTGCCTGCGGCCGACAATAGGCTGTTATAAGATGGTTTATACAGCACCACCCATAAGCCAATTAGGACAATAAAAACTAACCCAATCATAATAATGCCCTTTATTATATCACAGCGGCCAGTAGCCCGAGTTTAAGAGATGAGTTACGTTTGAGTAAATCGAGGCTTTTTAGCCATTTGTCGGTGTTGATAATTGTGGTCTCGCTAATCTGTTTATCAATTAGGTGAGATTGGATTTTAAGTACTAAGTTTACAAACTCGATGGCTTGCTCGCGTGTGGCGGCGACCTGATTGATAATTTTTAGACGTTGATAAAAGTTTGCGCTGACAATTTGCTTAGCCAGACCGGCTAGTTGGCTGCTGCGCTCAAATTCTTTTGGATCGTTAAGTAGGGTTTGCCATTTGTCAACGCTACGCCCAGCGATAAAAGCGATTTGGTTAATTTGTTGAGGTGAGATTTGTGGATATTGCTCGCGAAAATAGTCTCTAACATCGTTTATCTCGATGTCAGATAGGCTAATCTTCTGACAGCGCGAGCGAATGGTTGGCAACAGTAGATCAATTTGATTACTAAACAGAAAAAAGAAGCGGTTTTTGCCAGGTTCCTCTAGCTCTTTTAATAAGGCGTTTTGTGCCCCAGCTTGCATCGTGTCGGCTGCAAATATCAAGAAGTAGCGCTTGGTGCGTGGCGAAACGACAGTTTGTGTCAATAGTTGGCGTACTTCGTCGATTTTAATTTTATTCTTGTCGTCTGGCCTGACGGTATATATTTCAGATTTATCGGCTACAATTTTTTCACTTAACATCTCAAGGGCTAGTTCGATTTCACTCCAGCCAGTGGAGTGAAATAAAACTGTTTGACTGCCATTGGTTAAAATTTGATTAATTAAGCTGAGGTTGTTTTGGCCTAATAAATCGACGCGTTTCATAGTTTAAACTCACTTGGTGTGGGCGACTCGACATCGATAGTTTTACCATTGCGGTCGGTGAAGCACACGCGACTAGCGTGTAGTAGCAGACGTGCATTATCGCTTCCGCCGTATAGCTTATCACCTACGATTGGACAACCGATATGACATAGGTGGGCGCGTAGCTGATGGGTTCGTCCGGTAATTGGTCGTAGTTCTAATAGGAATTGTTTACCTGATCGCTTCAGAATTTTCATTTTAGTAATTGCTTCACGCCCATTGGGGTCGACCTCAAACTTGCCTGGTGATTTTATTGATCGTTGTAGCGGTAAGTTGATCGTTGCTTCTGGGTGCGGCGGTTCTTTGTCAACCATGGCGTAGTAAGTTTTTTGAACTTTGCGCTCAGCGAATTGCTTTTGCAGCCACTCTAGCTCAGTTTCGATCTTAGCAGCTATGATCACCCCGCTAGTGTCACGATCTAGGCGATGGGCGATTGCTCGCCCATCTTTAATCTGAGATTTAGTCTTAGCAAAATCGTCAACTGTCCATTCTGGGCTAGTTTGACTGGCGCTATGCGACAACACTCCGGTTGGCTTGTCTATGGCCACAACTGTTTCGTTCTCAAACAAGATTGTAAAATCACGCGCGGCCTTTTGTGGCGGTGTTAACTCTATGGCGTCAGTCTCGTCAACTGGCTGATTAGCTTTTTTAACCACTGTGCCATTTATCTTAACTTGCCCATTTCTAATAAATTTAGCTAGTTGTGAGCGGCTATATGTCGTCTCTAGCTCAGCTAGCCTTTGATCAAGTCGTTGTTTTTCGCTGGCGGTGGTTATCAAATAAACCACTTTGCTGTCGTGCATGAAATGACCGTTGTCGGAATCTGTTGGTTTTAGTATGCGCGCTGGTTGCCCCCATGACCTGATTTGTTGCAACACTTCTTCGTAGGCGCCAGCATTCTCATCAAACAACAGTCCCATTAGTACGCTATTCCAAACAAAAGCTATCAGCGTGGTGTCTGGGAATGGTTGCGAGATTTTAATTTGGCGTATTGGTTTCTCTAATTGCGACTCGGAAAACAGGCCAGTTTTAGTTAAAAAACGTTTAATCTCGGCGGCGTTTAGTTTCATTTTTGACGTAATCCAACGGCTTGCTGAACACGTAACAGGGTCTCGCCGGCTTGCTGGCGCATAGCCTCTTCGGATGCTTCGAGCTTAGATAGTAGCTTAGTTTCATCAATCTGAGCTAGTCTAGTCTGAAAATTACTGAGCCAGTCAAAGACCACTTGGGCGACAACCTGTTTAAATTCGCCATATTGAGTCTTGCCCCTCCACTCACTAATAACTTCGGTTAGTTCACGCCCACTTAGTAGTGATAGAATAAGTAGCAAATTGGAAATGCCCGGCTGTTCCTGCCAGTTGAAATTAATCTTGGCTAAATCGTCAGTAGTGGCGGACATGATTTTAGCCTTAGCCCCTTCTGGGGTATCGTTCATGGTGATCTTTGATTTTTCGTTATCAGAAGACTTACTCATCTTTTTGGCTGGATTCACCAGGTCGCGGATACGTATGCCTTCTTGTCGATTCATGAACTTTACCTGTTCTTCAGTTTTTTCTGGGATAGTGAATAGTTCACCAAATTTACTATTCATGCGCATACCGATATCGCGGGTTAGTTCTAGATGCTGAAACTGATCTTCACCTACTGGTACCCATTTGGCGCCGTAAAGTAAGATGTCGGCAGCCATTAAAATTGGATAGTTAAAAAGACCGACTGAAATGTTCTCGCCATTCAGACTGGCAGATTTGTCTTTGAACTGAGTCATGCGCGAAGCTTCGCCGAAACCCGTAAAACAATCTAGTATCCAGGTCATCTCTGAGTGAGCTGGTATGAAGCTCTGTCGGTAGATAAAAGTGTTTGGGTTATCAAGGTCGAGCCCAGCTGCGACGTAATATTTTAAATTTTGAATTGAGCCGGCGTATAATCGGCTATGGTCAATTGGTGTAGTAAAGCTGTGTAAGTCGGGCACAAACATATTAATTTGATAGTCTTCGCCGTATTTTTGTTGTAGCTCGACCATCGGCACAAACGACCCTAGATAATTACCAATCGTTGGTTCTTCGTTAGAACGAATCCCAGTTAAAATCACATCTTTCATGCAGTTTATTATACCATTTTATAGTTCAGATATTTAATTTATCTAAGGTAGAAGTCGACTAATCGATCGATTTCTTGACTAATTTTATTAAACATCAGCCGATTAATGTCGTGCGTGCCGACGATTTTGTGAGCCCAAACAAATGGTGATTTCTCGGCAATGTCGGTCAGGTTTGGCTCAACGATCAGCGGATCAAAAGCGCCGTAATAAATTACACTTGGTATGCGTAACTTCATAATATCAGCGTAAGAATCCTGTTTCATAATGGTGTTTCTTAGGGTGGTTTGAAATGCCTCGCGAGACTCATCGTCTTCTTTGTAGTCATAATCCAACAGATTGTTAGCGGCGTAGCGCAGGGCGTCAAACCAATTCTTATCTTGACTAACTATTTTATACAGCTCAAAAAGAGCCTGTTCTTGGAGGCTTTTTTCGCTGCCCCTGCCCGTCTGATAGATTGGTGGTGAAATTAACATTTGATAGTTAACTAGCTGCGGATAAAGTGTTGCGAATTTAATGGCAACTAGTGAGCCGAGCGAGTGCCCCACCACTAGTAGCGGGCTGTTTTTGCTAACGAAGATTAAATTATTTAACAGCGTGGTGTAGAGTGATTTAGCCTGGGTTTCTAAATCAAATTTCTGGTCTTTCTTAATTGATTCGCCAAATCCTAGCAGATCAACCGCCACGACTCTAACTTTGGACTTTTTCGCCAGTCTGTCGATGTATTTATTCCATAACGTACCGTCAACCCCAATGCCGTGTATGAAAAGAACGGTTAGTTTTGGTTGTTTACTACCGACTACGCGCACATTCATTGAGTACGGAATGTTGAAAGTCTGATGAATTTTGTCAAGAAGTTTTCCCATAGCCTAATTGTAACATTATGCCCCTATGAAAAGAACCACTGCGTACAGCAATGATTCTTTTTCGAATTCTCTGGTCGGATTAACGCTTTGAGAATTGCTCTTTTTTGCGGGCTTTGCGCAAACCGTATTTCTTGCGTTCTTTTTCGCGTGGATCGCGTTTCAAGAAATGGTTTTGTTTCAAAACTGGTCGCAAATCTGGAAACTCAGCCACCAGAGCCTTGGCGATAGCGAGTTTAATCGCATCAACCTGCCCTGCCCAGCCGCCGCCCTTGACTAAGACGGTGATGTCGAAGTCTTTTTGTTTATCGACTAACGCGATTGGGTCGGTGATTTCTGCGATTAACTTTTTATCGTCTGAGAAATATTCCTGCAGAGTTTGACCGTTAATCGTAATATCTCCCTTACCTTTAACTAGTCGAGCGCTAGCGGTAGCTGACTTGCGTCGTCCTGAGCCGTAAATGTATTTCTTATCGGCCATTACTTAGCACCTCCGTTTTTAGTTAATGAAATAGTCTTTGGCTTTTGTCCGTCATGACCATGCTTGTCATCAGCATAAATCTTTAGGCGCGCCAAACGATCGGCTTGTAGCTTATTCTTTGGCAACATGCCTTTAATAGCTAAATATAGGATTTGTTCTGGTTTCTTTTCGCGCATGTCCTTGAGGTTCAAGAACTTGATGCCACCTGGGAAGCCAGAGTGGCGCCAATAGCGCTTGGCGATTTCTTTATCACCAGTCGCCTGAACATTTTTAGCATTAATAATAACCACATAATCACCGCCGTCAACATGAGGTGTGAAAGTTGGCTTTTTCTTACCGATTAGATATTCAGCTGCAACGTTAGCGACGTGTCCGATGGTTGCCTCAGAGGCATCAATCAAAATCCATTCGCGTTTAACGTCAGCTGGTTTCTGCGAAAAAGTTTTCTTCGTTTTAGGAATCATTACTTAGTCTCCTTTTCGTCTTTAGCAGGCTTCTCGGCTGGCTTAGACTCTTTCGCCTCTTCGGTCTCGTAGTTAATTTCGTCAACGAATTCGATAACTGCCATTTGAGCTCGATCGCCCTCGCGCAATCCAGTACGTTCGATTCTCAGAAAGCCGCTGGTTCGCTTGATTTGTGGTGCAATTTGGTCAACTAGCAGGTTGGCAATGAATAAGTCACCACCCAATCTAGAAATTACCAAACGTCGGCTAGCCAGGTCGCCCTTCTTAGCGCGCGTGATTAGTCTCTCGGCGTAGCGACGTAGCTCTTTCGCTTTGGGTAGAGTGGTCTCAATGCGGCCATGCTCAAACAGGCTTTTACATAAGCCGCGTAGCAAGGCACAACGCTGATCGCGTTCTCGTCCCAATTTTCGTCCTTTATATCCGTGTCTGTGCATTTAAAGCTCCAATTCTGCCAATTTGGCATTTACTTCGTCAAGTGCTTTTTGCCCAAACCCTTTTAGTTCGCGTAGATCTTGCTCGTTTAGCTTCAATAGATCATTGACGGTCTTAATGTCATTGTTAACCAAGGCGTTGGTTGTTCGAGCTGACAGTGAAAGGTCTTCAATAGCGGTGTTAAGTTCGCTGTTGTCTTCCTCAACTTCGTGGCCAGCTACGGGAGCGGCTTCAACCTGAGTACCACCAGCTAGTGCGGTGTATTGATTGAGCAAGATTGCCGCGGCTTCTTCAAAAGCCTCAACTGGCTTGAGCGAGCCGTCGGTGTCAATAGTCAGCTCAATTTTCTCTAGGTTGGCGTTTTGACCAACGCGAGTTTCAGAAACTTTATAGCGAACACGCATGACTGGGCTAAATAAAGCATCAAGCGCAATCATGTCTGAGTGTAGTCTTTTATCGCTTGATTCGTCGATAGTGCGATAGCCACGACCAGCTTCGACTACTAAGTCAATTTCAACTGTTGCTTTTGGATCATCAATTGTGCAGATGTACTGGTTAGGATTGACGATTTCGACGTCAGCGACGGTTTTTATATCACTAGCTCGGACTTCGCCGGCGCCAGTTTTCTTTAGGGTTAACTCGACTGGCTCGTCGGTCTCAATTTTGAGTCGAATATTCTTCAAGTTCAAAATGATATCAACCAGAGCTTCTTTAACACCTTTGACAGTTGTGAATTCGTGGGTGGCGCCATGAATCTTAGCGGCCACTACGGCACCGCCACGAATACTTGAAAGTAGGACTCGCCTCAAGCTATTACCTAAAGTATTACCATACCCTTGATAAACTGGGCTAATAACGATTGTCGCGCTGTTTTTGTCGTTTTTGATAACTTCTTCAACAGCTGGATTATTAATTAATTTTGACATATTTATTTACCCCCTCGTTTATCTTGAGTAGAACTCAACAATTGCTTGTTCGTTAATATCATCTTCGGCTTCCTCGCGTTTTGGTAGGCCGACGATTTTGATAACCATTTTCTTTGGATCGCTTTGTAGCCAACTAAGTGGTTTCTGAACAGAGTTGTTCACCACGTCATCTAGGTGTGTGAAATAGGTTGTCTTTTTGCTGCGTGTTGAAACGGCGATTTCATCACCTGGCTTAACAATCATTGATGGAATGTTAACTTTTTTACCATTTAATGTGAAATGTCCATGAGACACCAGCTGTCTGCCGGCACGACGTGAAGTCGCAAAGCCAGCTCGGTAGACTGTGTTATCTAGGCGCTGTTCGAGTAGTCGTAGCAAGTTTTCACCAGCTTGACCCTCCATCTTAGTGGCTTTAGCCATCAAGTTGGCAAATTGCTTCTCGAGTAAGCCATAAATGCGGCGAACCTTTTGCTTTTCACGCAACTGCGATAGATAGAGGCTACCCTTGCCACGAGTTTGTGGATGAGAGCCTGGTGCACCGGTTTTTCGTGCCAAGACCTTGTGAGCCTTGGGGTGTAGAGCATAGCCTTCTCGGCGGCTCTGTTTGACGATAGGTTGTCGATCGCGTGCCATTATGCTCTCCTCACTTTCTTAGGACGGACGCCGCCATGCGGAATTCCAGTTGTATCTTTGATCGAGTCAATACGGATATTGAAATTTGATAGTGAGCGGATGGCCGAGTCTCGTCCCAGTCCGACGCCATTTACAAAGACGTCGACTGAGTTTAGGCCATATTCACTTTTAACTTTTTCCGCGGCTTTTTCGCAAGCAATCTGAGCGGCGTAGGCTGTGCCTTTTTTGGAACCACGAAAGCCACAAGCGCCAGCACTTGACTGAGCCAAGATATTACCTTTTTTATCGGTAAAAGCGACGATGGTGTTATTGAAAGTCGCTTGAATATGTAGCTGACCGCTTGGTACTGAGCGGCGCGCTTTTTTGCGCTTAGTTGCTACAACTTCTGGTTGTTTCTGTACTTCTTTTACTTCTTTTACTTCTTCTGACATATTAAATCCTAGGTTTTAGCGGCCGCTTTCTTTTGTGCGCCACCAACAGCAATCGCTTTACCCTTACGAGTTCGTGCGTTCGTTCGGGTGCGTTGACCACGTACCGGTAGTCCAGCGTTGTGTCGAAGACCGCGATAGCTCTTGATATCTTTTAATCGTTTAATATTGTTTCCTACCAAGCGCTGTAAATCACCTTCGACGGTATAATCTTTGTCGATAATATCGCGAATACGTTGTTCTTCAGCCTCGGTGAGATCTTTCACCCGAGTGGTCGGCTTAACCTTAGCCGCCGCAAGGATGGTAGTAGCAGATTTGGGACCGATTCCATAAATATACTGGAGAGCGGTATAGACCTGCTTGTCTGTAGGGATCGTAACCCCTGCAATTCTAGCCATGCTTAACCCTGCCTTTGCTTATTCTTAGGTTTTTTCTTGTTGATGACATAAACTCGAGCGATTTTGGAGCCGTCTTTGCGGCGACCAACGCGTCGGACAATCTTGTCATCGGGACTGATTTTCTTAACACTCGCACGAACTTTCATTGAGCGTTTACTCCTTTGTCCATTAAGGTTGTTATTAGTCTTTTAGGCGGAAGCTGATTCTGCCCTTTTCGAGATCATAAGGGCTCAACTCTACTTCTACCCGGTCGCCCGGCACTAGTCGGATATAATGCTTGCGCATCCGGCCAGATATATGAGCGAGAATTTGATGGCCATTTTCGAGTTCAACCCGAAATTGAGCGCTAGGAAGCGCCTCGGTCACTTTACCGGTGAGTTTAATCACATCCTTTTGCTTGGCCATAAATTACAAAGATGCATTATACCTGATGGCCTCTGAAAAGTAAAGAGGAAAATTAGTTAATCTTAGTGGCTTTGACGACCACTCGGTCGGCGTAGGTGCGTTTAGCTTGTACCCACTTGCCGGTGCAGGAAATAATTGCCACAGTTTCCTTTTGATTAATCGGGGTCAAGACTTGTTGCATTTTGGCTGGTGTAAAATTGTCTAGTGGTTCAGAATAATTCTCAACGACTGAATATTTTGAAATCAGTCCATCACCTCGCTCGATTTCGATAATAGCGCCGATTGATAGATTTGGTAGACGTTTAAAAATACCGTCTTTGGTGGGGCCACCATTGTGGCCATCTAGGAAAATCACTTTTTCGGTTTGACCCTGCTTGCCGCTTTGGTTAAACCAAGCGGCGTCGTAAATATTTACTGGCGTACCAATTCGGCTATCTTTGTCTAATCCGACTGATAAAATGCGCGCTTGTTTTATACCTAATTGGCCAATAGATAGGTAGCGCGGCTGGTCGGCCGGTACGGTATGGACTCTGACTTTCTCTTCAGGTATTTCTTCTTCTATCACCTCTACCTCGTTTGATGTAAAAGGAATGTTAATCGGTATGTTAACTTCAACGATCTTTTCACCGGTGTAGTACCAATACACGTAGACTCCAAGTAGAAATAGCCCAGCGGCAATCAGCAACGATGCAGCTATCTGCAAAAGCCGTTTTTTACTACTGGCTTTTTTTGTTCGATTTTTTAGATTCAAATTCGTCCTGTTCAAAATCATAATCATCGTAGGTAATCATCAAGGCGCGTGAGCTGATTTGGCGAAGGTTTTCTAGGGCGACCGTCACAACGATTAAGGTACCAGTTCCGCCGATGGCCATATTCATATTAGAGACACCAAACAATAGATACATCAGCACTTCAATTACAAACGGTGTAACAGCAATTAGGCCAAGCGAGAACGAACCAAATAGCGTCAAGCGACTAACAATACTCGATAGATACTTTTCAGTTTTGGCACCAGGACGGATGCCAGCAATAAAGCCACCTTGCTTCTGTAGATTCTCAGAAATCTCCTTAGCATTAAAGACGATACTGGTATAGAAGTAGGTGAACATGACGATGAGTAGGAAGTAGATAACCGGGTAAACCCAGGCCTGCCAGTCGCCAGAAGTTAAGGTTTGAGCGGTTGGGGTTTGGAACCAATTTGTTAAGTTTGTCGCCAAACCACTCCACTTTTCACCGCCAAATGAGCGTAGTAGCTGAGCGATGAAGGTCGGAATTGATAGAAAGGCGACTGCAAAGATGACTGGTATGACGCCCGCGGCGATTAGTTTGATTGGTAAGAGCGAGCGAATGCCACCATAGCTTGAGTTGCCATGGACGCGCTTGGCGTAGTTTATATTAATAAGGCGCTGAGCTTCGTTAATCTTAACTAACAGGAAGATAATGACGACAACCAAGAAAGTTAGTAATAATAATATGGATAGTGCAATTGGGTTGACTGGTAGTGTGAACCAGCCAAAGACATTTAGTCCGCCGGCAGAAGTGTCAAACAGCGATGAGGTAATACTGCCAATAGCGGCTGGCATTTGACCGACTATACCAATGAAGATAATGGTTGAGGTGCCATTGCCGACGCCCTGTTCAGTCGCTAGTTCTCCTAGCCACATCAGCAAGATGGAGCCGACAGTCATAGCTAGTACGGCCATAATCCACTGTTCGGCCGTCATGGGAGCAAGTGTAGTGCTGGCGCCAGCCAGAACGGTTTGACGTAAAATAGCGATATAAGCAACCGACTGGACAATGGCTAACGGTACAGCCAATATGCGCGTCCACTGGTTGATCTTGCGCTGACCAGTTTCGCCGTCTTTTGACAACTCTTCCATTGATGGAATAATTTTTGACAATAACTGGGTGATAATTGAGGCGGTAATATAGGGACTGATGCCGACCATAACGATTGAGAATGATGTCAGGCCACCACCGGTCAGGAGATTTAAGAAGCCGCCGAGATCGCTACTGTTGATGGCGCTTTTGACTAATTCGTGAAAATCAGATGGTCCAGCTAGTGGCACCGGTACGTGTGCTAAAAAGCGATAAACTGCAATAATGCCAAGCACAATCAAAATACGTCGGCGCATGCCTTTGTTCTTCAGAGATTTAAAAATATTTTTCCAGTTCATGTAGTCTTTCCTGCCCAGTAATAATAACTCGTACTATTTTAGCACAAAATAGTCAGATATAAAATGGCAAAGAATAACCGCCCTGTTTGTGCGGGGCGGTTAAAAGGTGCTTAGTCGCTGTTTCAATTTTGCAACCGTTGCTCTGTGAAATATTTCACAGAGCTCTGGTCTAGTAACCTGGAGCGTCATCGGCTAAGACGTCCCCGTCACACTCGCAGTCTTCTCCTCGCAATTGCTCAACTGTGACTGTCTTTTCAGTTTTCACTACATTTATAACTATGTCGTAGTTATTGGTAATGTAGATACCGAATAGTGCGGTAATGCCAGCTAGCACCAAAATAACGACACCAGTAGCCATCCTTCGTTTCTTAGAAACAAAAGCAATGCCGATTATTAAGAGCGCAATTAGTAGCAAGCTTAGAAGCAGCTTCTTAAAACTTGGGTCGAAGTAAATAATCGTGTATGCCATCTATATACCCTCCTTAATTCGATTCTTATACAGATATCTTTTTATTATAACATATGAATGCAAATAAATCAACAGAAAGAGAAACCGCCCCGCTAATTGCGAGGCGAAGAAGCTGCCGCTGTCTTGCTTACGGGGCGACTATCTTAAACACAGAGAAGATAATCGTCGCCATTCCAACAACGACGCACAACGGGCCTTTTAATATAAAAAGCTTTTGTTTTATCGTCGTTGGTTGTGCAATTGCGCCTTGAATTAGACAGCGAGTGGCTACCACGCTATGGATTACTCCAAATATGCTGATGTAGCCGCTAATCAAACCGACAACAATCCAGGTACTCATTTCGCACCCTCCTTTGTATGAAGTGTGTATTATTAAAGCACATATTATGAAAATATCAATATAAAAAAGAGCTTCTGGCTGCCCAGAAGCTCTTCTGCCGGTCATATAGCTACTTAGTTTCTTTTGTCTCTTTTTGAGCCTTTTGCATTGGGGTGTCGATGATTTCGACTGTGCCACCAGCTTTTTTAATAGCTTCGGCGCTGCTCTTTGAGACGGCTTGAACTTTTAGCTTCACTGGTACGGTGATTTCACCGCGTGAGATAACTTTAGTCTTGGCGTATGGGGTTTTGATATAACCCTGCTCAAACAAGAAAAAGTTATCAACAGTCTTGTCTTTGAAGGCGTTTAGGTTGTCGAGATAGACAATCTGGGCTTTCTTAGCCAACGATTTAAAGCCTTTGAGCTTTGGAATCGAAGTGACAATCGAGCGTGAACCACCTTGAAAGATTGGTGATTTCTTGCGACCAGTACGGGCGCCTTGACCTTTAGTACCACGACCAGCGGTTTTACCCTGCCCAGCGGAGATACCACGACCAATGCGTTTTGGAGCGCGATTAGCAGTTTTGTCTAATTCATGATACTTCATGATTATTTCTCCTCTTTCTTAACTGGCTTAGACGGCTTAGCTTTTTCATTCTTCTCAGTCTTTTTGGCCGGCTTAGTTTCAGCTGATTTCTGACGATTGGTGTGCCATTTTTCGCGTGGCAACACTTTGCCTAGAGCTTCAACTGTCGCGTAAGCGATGTTGACTTTATTTGGTGAGCCAAGTGACTTAGTGATTAAGTTGCGAATGCCAGTCAATGCCACAATCGAGCGAACAGTGCCGCCGGCGATAATACCAGTACCGGGCGCGGCTGGTTTCAACAATACGTGTGCGCCAGTCACCTTGACTTCGATTTCGTGTGGAATTGTCTCGTTCTCAATAGCGATGGTGATCATATTTTTCTTAGCAACTTCAGTGGCTTTGGCGACAGCCAATTGCACGTCAGCACCTTTAGCCACACCTACACCAACGCGGTTTTTACGGTCGCCAACGGCTACTAGAGCCTTGAAGCGGAAGCGTCGACCACCCTTAACAACACGAGCCACGCGATCAATCGCAATTACAACATCTTCAAATTGCTTCGGTTGAGCTTTATCAAAACCACGGCGATTATTACCACGACCGCGACGAGGACGCATCTGGCGTCGAGAATCACCTGCCTTGGCATCAGCTTGTGATGCCATATTTTCCTTTGGTTCCATTAGAATATTAGTCCTTCCTCTCGAGCCGCTTCGGCCAGAGCTTTAATTCGACCAGTGTACTTTTTACCATTGCGGTCAAAAGCAACTTTGGTAATTTTGGCTTTTTTAGCCTTTTTAGCAATATCGGCGCCGACTTTTTTAGCAATTTCTGTCATGGTGCCGGTATATTTTTGACCAACACTCGTGGCGGCGGCTAAAGTTTTACCATTTTCGTCGTTGATAATTTGCGCTGACACGTGTGTGTTAGAAATAAACACTGTTAGACGTGGCTGCTCGGCCGTACCCTTAACGATGGTGCGAACGCGGCGCTTGCGTAGTGCACGGTTTTTTAATTTATTAATTTCTGCCATGATTATTTACCAGTCTTTCCAGCTTTGCGCAAAATCTGCTCATCGCTATAACGAATACCTTTGCCTTTATACGGTTCAGGTTTTCTAAATGCTCTGATCTCCGCCGCAACATGACCAACTAATTGCTTGTCAATGCCACTAACGGTGATATTCATTTTGTCGACTTTGATATCAATACCAGCTGGGGCTTGATATTTAATGGGGTGAGAAAAACCAAGAGCTAACTCTAGATTTTGTCCCCCACCGTTGACGCGAAAGCCAACACCTTCGACAACTAATTCTTTACTAAAGCCTTTAGTAACGCCTTCGACAGCGTTTTTGATTAGGGTGCGCATCAGGCCATGCGCGGCCTTGACCTTATCGGTGTCGTTGGCGCGTGTAACTTGGACTTGATTATCTTTGACCTCAACTTTGATATCATCGACTAATGGCACCAAGTTTTCTCCCTTCGGTCCTGATACTTTAACTGCATCAGAATCGACCGTGATTGTCACGCCACCAGGGATATCGATTGGTAGTTTTCCGATTCGACTCATTTTTACCTTTCATTATAAGAGTGAGATTGTTTGTTTTTAGCTGCTGTCACCGGGTTCAAATCTGAACCGAGTGAGGCGCAAAATCTCCCAATTTCACTCGCATTTAATAATACCTTCTAATTTTAGCAGAAAATATAGTTTTTTCAAGGAGTAAATGCTAAATTTATAGACCCGAGCTATTAAATGAAAACAAGTTAATAATTTAAAGTGAGGAATCTGGATCTGGACAGTCTGGGGTTTTGGTTATAACTCCAATGCCGATGACTGTAGCTGGCGTGCCAACGACAATCTCAAATTTTTGTCCCTTAACCAGCGGTGGTAATTCTGTGTCGTCTGGACCAAACAGATTAACTTCGTCTTCGACTGCTTGTCCGGGCTTTATGATAGTTGACGCCCCGCCCCGTATAACCATTTTTCCAGAGAGGTTGTTTAGGGTTGTGTAACGGAGTGGCATTTCCTTATTGGTTTTGTTGCTTATCTCGCTAACCAGTGAGTTGCCTTCGGATTTGGTAAATAGATAGACCCTAACCTTATGGCCGTTAGATCTGGCACATTTTGGATCACCGTTCCAAATATATCTAAAGGCTTTACCTAAAGAGCTAGAAAATGTTAGGGTTATTTCGCCCGAGCCGGTACTAGCTTCGGTTAGCTCTTGGTTCGATTTGGCAATCTTTAAGATTGGCAGCTGTACTTCACTAGTGCCAGACTGAATTCTTACCTGATCGCCCTTTCTTAGTGTGCCTCGTAGTATTGAGCCAACCACTACAGTGCCTCGTCCAGATACGACAAAGCTGTCGGTCGCTCTGAATGTGTTTTGTGAATAATCGCGCCAAGCGCTCTCGACCGACTGGCGAGCCTGTTGTTCGGCGGTTGGTTCAGCTGGTTTGGCTGGCTTTGGTGTTTCGGCCGGTTTTGATGTCTCGGTCGGTTTTTCTTCTGGTTTTTCAACTACTTCTTCTGAGCCAGTGTCCTCGGGTTTTTTTTGTTCTCTTCACTAGTCGTGTTTTCAGTTTTTGGAGCTTCTGGACCTGATTTTTGGGTAATTAGGATTACTGCGACGGCGATAATGATAACCAAAATCGCCCCCACGATTATCCAAATTTTTTGCTTTTTGGTTAATTTTTTGAGGCTTTTCTCGGGCTTGTCCATTGCTCTCTCCTTATAGATACTAGCAAACGCTAATATTAATTTTATAATAGCTCATTTTTATAGCAATGCAAGTACCGTGGCGTCCAACTAAAAACAACCCTCGCCAGATAACGAGAGTTGTTTTTGTAAGATAGTCGTTTAGTAGACTTCTAGTAGTAGTTCACCGCCTAAGCGCTTTTTCTTGGCTTCGTCACCGGTCATGACGCCTTTTGGTGTGCTGATGATAACAATACCGCGGCCATTTTTGACACGTGGAATTTCATCGGCAGCCGAGTAAAGACGTCGACCAGGCTTGCTAAGACGATCGATTTTGGTGATACTGTCGTTTAATTTGATTGTCATGTTAGCCGGCTTTTCATCACTAACTTCAAATGAGTCAATGTAGCCGCTGTCTTTTAAGGTTTGCGCGATTCGCTCTTTCATTCGGCTAGTTGGCACAGTAACTTCAGTCTTGTTAACCATACCAGCGTTGCGAATTCGAGTAATCAAATCGGCAATTGGATCTGTTGATTGTAATGCCATAATTCTCCTTACCAACTACTCTTTGTTACGCCCGGGATTTCACCCTTGGAGGCTTTATTTCGAAAACTGATACGGCTGAGACCAAAACGTCGCATGTAGCCACGTGGTCGGCCAGTTAATGAATCGCGGTTCTTCCAACGAGTCGGACTAGAGTTGCGGGGCAACTTAGCCAGGCCTTCGGCGTCGCCTAATTCTTTTAGTTCGGCACGCTTGGCGGCGTATTTTTTAATCATGCGTTGCTTTTTGGCGTCGCGGGCTAAAATTGATTTCTTCGCCATTACTTATCACCTTTCTTGGTTTCTTTTTCAAACGGCATGCCAAAGGCGGCTAACAAAGCCTTGGAAGCCTCGGCGCTACCATTCTTGATGACGAAAGTCACCTGTAGACCATGTAAAATTTGCGTTTCTTCAAAGGTTAGTTCTGGGAAAACTGACTGGTCTTCGATGCCGACAGAGTAATTACCGTCTTTATCAAAAGAAGTGTTGCTAACGCCACGAAAATCGCGAACGCGTGGCAAGACTACGTTAATAAAGCGATCAAGGAATTCGTACATCTGCTGATTGCGCAGTGTCACACTTACGCCAATAACATTCATACCGGCACGGGTCTTAAAGTTTGCAATTGATTTCTTCGCCATTCGATCGATTGGCTTTTGGCCAGTGATTTTAGTAATGGTGTTGTTAACCACTTCGTGAAACTTTTTGTCGTCTTTTTTCTTGCCGATACCGGAAGAAACAACAATCTTGGACAACTTTGGTAGTTGGTTCTTGTTTTTCACTCCAAGCTCTTTTTCTAGCTTATCGACGAGTTTAGTGTCGTAAAGTGTTTTAAGGCGTGGAGCGTAAACAACGGATTTCTTTGTAGCCATTATTTGGCTCCTTTCTTCTTAATTTTAGTAGTTGTCTTGCTCTTAATAGCGGTTGGCTTAATCTCAGCATCTTTAGCTTGCCGAGCTACTCGGATTTTCTTACCATCAGCCATTTTGTAACCGACGCGGCTGGTTTTGCCAGCTTTTTCGTCAATTACGAGTGCAACTTTTGATAGGTCAACTGGTACTTGAACATCGCGCTTACCGCCCATTGGGTTGTAAAGACTTTTTGCAACGTGACGGGTGCGCATACCAATACCATCAAGCAAAACTTGATTTTTGTCAGCCAAGACTTTGGTGACTTGGGCAATTTTGCCCTTATCGTCGCCAGATATAATCTTGACCATGTCGCCCTTGATAATTCGTCGTGCCATTATAGTACCTCCGGTGCTAAGCTAATTACTTTGCTATAGCCAAGAGCGCGGAGCTCGCGCGGTACTGGACCAAAGACACGAGTGCCTTTAAGCTCTTTATTGTCATCGACAATCACAGCAGCGTTTTCATCAAAACGAATTGTGCTGCCGTCAGGTCGGCGAATTTGGTCGCGGGTGCGAACCACTACTGCCTTGACAACATCTTTTTTCTTAACTTGGCCATTTGGAGTAGCGTCTTTGACTGATGCGACAATCAAATCACCTACTCGGGCGTAACGTCGCCTTGAACCGCCTAACACCTTGATGCACAAAATTTCTTTAGCACCAGAGTTATCGGCGATTTTTAGACGCGATTCTTGTTGAATCATTACTTACCCTCCTTGTCGTCAGTTTTTTCAACTTCGGCGGTTTCGGGTTCTAACTCTTCAGCTACTTCATCGCGAACAACCATCTTTTCGCGGGCCTTTTCGACGATTTCAACTAACTCCCAAGTTTTAGTCTTGGAAATTGGTCGAACTTCGCGAATCGTTACCTTGTCACCTTCTTTGGCCTGATTTTTTGGATCATGCGCGGTGTATTTGCGCGAAACAGTGTACTGCTTCTTGTAGAGCGGATGAGTTTGGCGACTTTGGACAGTCACGGTAATGGTTTTGTCGGCTTTGTCAGAAGTGACGATGCCGGTTAATTCTAAAGCCATCTTATTTCTCTCCTTCGTTATTAATCAGCAGGTTGATTCGTGTATTGATTTGGGCAATCTGCTTCTTTAAATTACTAATCTTCTTGAAATTAGCTAGGTTGTTACTGACCAATGACTGCTTGGCATGGAATAAATCGCTTTTCTTATCAACTAGTAGTTGATTGAGATCTTCCAGGCTTAGCTTGGTTAAATCAGTCTTATTATCTTTTGCCATTATGCCTCCTCCCGCTTGATGAATTTGGTGCGAACTGGCAGTTTGTGGCTGGCTAGTCGCATTGCTTCCTTAGCGGTAGCTTCGTCAACACCACGGATTTCAAACAAGACAGTGCCGGGTTTGACAGCAGCGGCAAAATATTCTGGGTTACCCTTACCGCCACCCATCTTGACGTCTTGTGGTTTTTTGGTAACTGGCGTATGAGGGAAAATTCGAATCCAAATCTGGCCACCGCGTTTGACGAAACGGGTAATGGCCTGACGAGCGGCTTCGATTTGACGCGAAGTTATGCGCTCGTTGTCTAGGCTCATAATGCCGTAGTCGCCAAAGGCTAGATAGTTGCCAGACGTGGCTGGACCGTCGTTGCGGCCCTTACGAACTTTGCGGAATTTAGTTTTCTTTGGTAGTAGCATAACTTAATTCCTTTCTCCCTTGAAGATCCAAACTTTGACACCGATTGTACCCTCAGCTGTAAAAGCTGTGGCGCAGTGGTAATCAACATTGGCTCGTAGGGTGTGTAGTGGTACTGAACCTTCAATCATCTTTTCGCGACGACTCATCTCAGCGCCATTCAGACGGCCTGACACCTCGATGCGGACACCCTTGGCGCCAGCTTGCATGGTGTTTTGCAAAGCCATCTTCATCGAGCGTCGGAAGTTGGAGCGGCGTTCGAGTTGGCGAGCGATTGACTCGGCTACTAGTTTAGCTGACAAATCAGGTCGCTTGACCTCTTCGATGTTGACCTTGACTGGCAAACCAACGATTTTCTCAATCTCGGTGCGCAGTTCTTGGGCGCCAGCACCACCTTTACCAATCACCACACCGGCTTTAGCGGTGTAGATTGTTACGGTATAAAGGTTGTTTGAGCGCTCGGTTTTAATCAAACTGATAGTTGGGCGAGAATTAAACTTCTTCTCAATTAGGTTGCGGACATCGTCGTCTTCTTTGATAAAGCGAGCGTTGTCTGTTTTGCTCATAGTAAACCAACGAGCATCCCAGTTGCGATCAGTCTGTAAGCGAAAACTTTTCGGATTAACTTTCTGACCCATTACTTAGTCTCCTTTTTAGTCGTAGTTTTAGTAGTGGTCTTGGTGGTGGTTTTTGGCTTAGTTTTCTCCACTCCTGATAGGACTACTAAGATGTTTGACTCTTTCTTCTTGATTGGCAAAGCTCGACCGCGGCTAGCTGGAATATAGCGCTTGAGGCGTTTACCAGTTGAAACCACAACTTTTTCAATTGCCAAAGAGTTGATATCTAAATTATTGTTATGCAAAGCGTTGGCGCGGGCTGACTCCAGAGCTTTCTTGACTGGCTTGGCAGCGCGACGTGGAGTGTGATCTAGGATAACTAGTGCATCTTCCAGTGCCTGACCTTTGATCAGGCTTGCGACAATCGCGACTTTACGCGGAGCTTGCTGTACGCCCTTGGCGTAAGCTTTAACTTCTACTCGTTTCATTATGAAGCCGCTCCTTCCTCAGCCTTAGGCGCGTTACCAGCGTGCTTACGGAAAGTTCGAGTTGGTGCAAATTCGCCGAGGCGATGACCAATCATATTTTCGGTAACAAATACTGGGATGTGCTTGCGACCATTGTGGACAGCGATAGTGCGACCGACCATTTCTGGACTAATCATGCTCTCGCGAGCCCAAGTTTTAATAACAGTGCGATCGTCTGGACCCAAGGCAGCAATCTTTTTCGCTAACTTAAAGTCTACAAACGGACCTTTTTTCGATGAACGACTCATGGTTACTTCCTCTTACTTTCGTGACGACTTTTGACGATCATCCGGTTAGTTGATTTATTGCGCCTGGTTTTGCGACCAAATGCTAGCTTACCCCAAGGTGTGCGTGGTGCTTTACCAGTACCATGCTTGCCTTCACCACCACCGTGTGGGTGATCGACTGGGTTCATAACTACACCGCGAACCGTTGGGCGAATACCCTTACGGCGTTTGCGTCCGGCTGAGCCGAGCGAAACGTTTTGATGTTGGACATTTGAAACCGTGCCGATACTGGCCATACATTTGACTGGCACCATACGAACTTCACCTGACGGCAGTTTAATTTGGGCCATATCATTTTCTTTGGCCATTAACTGAGCAGTTACGCCAGCGGCGCGAATTAGCTGAGCGCCATTACCGGGTATTAACTCAATTGCATAGATAAAGCTACCAACTGGTATATCTTCAAGTGGCATGCGGTTTGAGGCTTCAACCTCAATATCGCTACCGACCTTGATGGTCTCGCCCTTTTTCATCGCGATGTCGGCCAAGATATAGTAGTACTTACCATCTTGATCTTTGATGCGTGCAATGCGGGCCGAGCGGTTTGGATCGTATTCGATTTCCTCAATTGTCGCTACGGTGCCGACTGGCAATGAGTAGCTAACAATGCGGTAGTTGCGCTTAGCGCCACCACCACGGTGTCGAATCGTGATTTTGCCAGCGTTATTACGGCCAGCTTTTTGCTTACGAGGTGCCAAGAGGCTCTTCATTGGCTTCTTGGTGGTCACCTCTGACATGTCCTGGGTGGTCATGCCGCGACGACCTGGAGTCGTCGGATTGTATTTACGAACAGCCATTACTTCGACTCCTTATTTTCTTCAGTACCTTGGTTAAAGGCTGGGATGGTTTGACCTTCTGCCAAGCGAACATAGACTTTCTTAATATTTTTTTCTTGACGGATGCCTGGGTAAGCTCGTTTGCCTCGGTTGAAGCGCTTGGCCTTACCAGTTTGAACCGCAACTTTTATGCTTGTAACCCTGACGTTGTGTGTCATTTCAATCGCTTTGGCAATTGTCTGACGATTGGCGTCGATTGGAGCTTCAAAGGTGTAAATACCTTGTTGCGCCAACATATAGGTTTTTTCAGTCAAGCGTGGTTTGACAACTAATCGTTCCATTATTTGTCCTCCGTGCCAAGCCAGTCTTCGAGAGCGGCCAGGGCTTTCTTGCTAATCAAAATGTGATCAGCGTTTAGGATATTAAAGACGTTTAAGTAAAGTGGCAGTGAAACTACCAAGTTCGGTATGTTGTTGGTGGCGCGACGCACTAGGTCGTCTTTCACACTTACAACCAGTAGAACGTTGGCTCCGGACTCAATCTTATTGTCTTTGAGTAGCTTAAGAGCTTCTTTAGTTCTACCTTCTGGACAGCTAAACGTGTCAATCACTGTAACTTTTTTAGCTTGATTGGCTAGCGTCAAGGCTTGGCAAACTGCCACGCGCTTGTTTTGCTTGGTTAGTTTGATTGAGTGGTTTTGTTCACCAGTTGGACCAAAAGCTATGCCACCACCGCGCCAAATTGGGTTACGAGTCGAACCAAAACGAGCTCGACCGGTGCCTTTTTGTCGCCATGGCTTTTTACCACCACCGCTGACTTCACCGCGCCTGAGGGTCTTAGCGTTATCCATACGGGAGTTAGCTAAATAAGCGTCATAAGCTAATTTCAGCAAAGCGTGATTTTTAACGTCGACGCTAAAAATGTCTGCTGGTAATTTAGTCTCAGCCATTTTACCTGTCTCCCTTCACGACGACCAAACCGCGCTTTGGACCAGGAACTGCTCCTTTGACGCCAATTAGGTTGTCTTCTTCGTTAATATAAGCGACGGTTAGGTTTTTGACCGTAACAGTTTCGCCGCCCATGCGACCGGCCATTCTTTTACCCTTGAAAATTCGTTGTGGGTACATTGAGCCGATTGAACCAACTTTGCGAGTGTCGCCTTTACCACCATGTGATACTGGTTGTCTCTTAAAGTTGTGTCGTTTGATTGTGCCAGCAAAGCCTTTACCTTTGCTTGTGCCTGTGACCGCTACGACGTCGCCCAAGGCGAAATTCGTCACAGTCATTTTGTCGCCAACCTTGAGGTCAGCTGGAAGCTCGTCAATTCTAAATTCTTTCAGAGCTTTTGGTGTGACCTTGGCTTTGGCGCTATGCCCAGCTTCGGCCTTGCTCAGGTTCTTACCCTCACCATAACCCATTTGAACTGCCGTGTAGCCGTCGGTTTCGACGGTCTTGACCTGAGTGACAGTCATTGGGCCGGCTTGGATTAGTGTGACTGGAACAGCCACACCATCGTCGCCGATGATTTGGGTCATACCAATTTTGGTACCGAGAAGTGCTTTCATCCCTTTTCTCCCATTTAAAATTCTCGATGAAGTGGCAGTTTCCGTAGGGGGACTTACCCAAACATCAAGAACAGATATTATTACTTAAGTAAAGTTACAAGAGCTATTTTAGAGTAGTTGCTACGAGAAGTCAAGGGGAAAATAGGAGTTTCTGGTGGAATAATCCCTAGAGGTGGTTCATGGGCTAGACAAGTTCCGTGAAGTATGCTATAATAATAGATATAGGTCGCTAATAGTGACGATACTAAGACTAGTCAAACCGTGGCTGAAAAAAACGAGGAGGGATTAAGAAGTGAACACTAACAAGCTACTGAAGTTGACAATTAGATCATCTGATAACTACGGTTTACGCGTGCCACTGGGTATGCTCTATTCGGTAGTAGGTAGACCACGAGAAGCGCTTTGCATCAATGGACCATATCTGGTGTCGCTTGTCAGACCGGAGGGTATGACAAGCGATTATATCAGAAATTTCGAAATCGCCCTTGGCGCGGGGAAGATACCTCCGCTCAAAGAAGAAGAGGTTCGGGCGTTTGATATTGTGCACGCCGATCAGGTTGGTGGGTATAGCCGTGCAGAACGGTTTTTAGGGTCCAATGCAAATAGAGTATCGTTTCCTAAAAATGACAATATTTGCAATATCGAGCTTCCCAGCATCATTGTTGAGGCATGGGGTGCCATGACGCAATGTCGTGTTGGCTAGAAGCAGTCGACATAACCGACGAAATAAGAGCAATCCGGGTCTACTACATTGCGGCATAGCTAGCACATTATTCTGTTAATTGAAGCCCCATCATAGATAAGATGGGGGCTTTCTCGTTTCTTACTTTTAATTAAAAAAGACGCGTAGGTTCGCGTCTTTGAGGTGTGTTTATGCGCAGCATATTGTGAGATGAAAGTTAATCTTGGCCAATAAAAATACCCTGCGTTAAGGCGGGGTATTGGGTTACATTTGAGTGTACGATTGGTTTGAGCCGGTGCTAATATCAAAGCCCAG
>CAZVBM010000010.1:0-24362 GCA_964625885.1 uncultured Candidatus Saccharibacteria bacterium
AAGTCAATACCACCCAACCATCCGGTACCTATACTGGCACAGTTAGGTATACGGTGGTGGGGAAGTAGGGGATAAGGTCTAGTTTGCGAGTCGCGCCATAGTGTGGTGCGACTCTTGACTTTTTCGCTTTTTTGTGATACATTGAAAGTATCTAGTAAACAAAAACAAAAAGGATCAACAAATGTCAGAAAAAATTATAAAGGTCGACTTCGGGGCAGAAAAACCTAGTTATGCCACTTTAGAAGAGGCGCAGAAAGAGGCCCTAGCTATGAACGCTGAGGAGCTTGAACAGCGTGAAAAAGAGCAGCAGGCTTTAAATATCGAAGCGTATGAGGCGTTCTTCGCCAACAAAGAAGAGAACAATCCAGTACTGAGAGTTATTGAAGATAATTATGGCGGAATTGAATTAGCAGCGTAAATAAGGTCGAAACAAAAAAGGAAAAACAAAAATGTTAACAATCAAACAAAAAATTATAGGATTTCTCAGCCGACATCGTCTGCTGGCATTTTCGCTATTTATAGCACTTTTACTGCCGGTAGTGACTAGCGCGGCTGGCGATGTCAGGATCCGCATGGTCAGCAGCGGTCAGAAATATCTAAAAAATGCTGCCACTGGTAAATACATGACAGCTAACCGCATGTTGGGGCCAAGTGGCGAAGTCTATTTCTGTGTCAACAAAGGCTTGCGTGGACCAGACTATTTGTCACGTGGCTCTTATGGTCATTACACTTCACCACGTAAAATGCCTGATTTATCAAAGAAGGTTTTGCTATTAGGCTGGCCAAATCGCCAAATCGCAGGCTTCAACGAAGATGAACAGTATCATATTACCCAAAATGCCTTTTGGGCAAGCTCAACTCAATATTCGGTTAATGCTAAAAATACCGTTGAGAACTTACGCGCTACGTCATACGTAGGCGGTAAGGCGCGAAATGAGCAGATCCTTCAAGCAACTAAGAATCTTTATTACCAAGCAGTTAACACCAACATCGCCGACTTTAATCCGAGCTTGGTGTTAAACGCTCCGGCACAAGCTAAATTACAGGGCAATAACTTTGTCGCTGGTCCGTTCTCAGTCACTGGCAAGAATATTAAGTCAGCCAATATGACCCTTAAGGCTACTGGTATCAATAGCGCCCGATTTTATAACGAGAGTCAGCAGACTATCACTAATGTAAGCCCGGGTCAGAAGTTTTACGTCAGTTTTCCTAAGACTAGCAACAATCCGAAAGGCACAGCGACTATTAGCTTAAATGGCAAGCAGGCCTACCTAGAAGGTCTTATCTATAGGCCACCGAGCAGCGAAATGCAGGACATGGCGACACTGGAAGTGACTGAGGTTGCGGCTAATCTGAATGCTTCTATCAAATGGGAAACGACGACGTCTGGCAAGATTGAAATCTCTAAGATTGACGAATCTTCGAAACAGCCTCTAGCTGGCGCTACCATCGAGATCTACAATGCGGTCGGACAAAAAGTTTATTCAGCTACCACTAGTAGCACTGGTAAGATTACCTCGCCTGACTTACCGCTTGGCAAATATACCTTTAAAGAAACTGTTGCTCCGTCGGGTTACTACCTAAATAGCGTGGCTGGTTCGGTAGAAATTAAGACCGATGGCGAGATCGCTCGCGCTAGCTTGACTAATAAACCAATCCCCGACACCCCAATTCAAGTTAAAAAGGTGGATGTTAACACTAAGGCTGCGCTGCGCGGCGCTAAGATAGAGGTTTATAACTCTAGCAAGGCTCGGGTCTTTGCTGGCACAACTGGTGCCGATGGCATCGCCGATGTTGGTCAACTCAAGGCTGGTAAATATACTTACAAAGAAGTTGAAGCACCAGCTGGCTATTACCAAAATACAAATACGTATGAATTTACGATTAACCCTGGCGACAGCCTAAAAGTTTTGACAATTGAGAACACGCCTATCAAGAAGATAACAGTTTGTGACTTAACTAGCCGCAAAATGGTGACGATTGAAGAAACTAAGTTTGATTCAACTAAGTACTCAAATAATCTAGACGATTGTACTAGTATTGAAGTTTGTGATTTAACAACTCGTAAACCAGCTACTATTATCAAGACGGCCTTTGATAAAAACAAGCACTCAAACAACTGGGATGATTGTACGGAGACTAAGGTTTGTGAGCTGGATAGTAGAAAAGTAATTACGATCGTAGAGTCGGCCTTTGACTCAACTAAGCATTCGCGCAACCTAGATGATTGTAACCCCAGAATCGAAGTCTGTGAGTTAGAGACTAAGAATACAATCACGATTGACGAAACCAAGTTTGACCCAGCTAAACACTCAAAGAACCTGGAAGATTGTGTCCCGAAGATCAAAGTTTGCGACCTAAATACTAAGCAAATAGTGACTATAAAAGAGGCTGACTTTGATGAAACCAAATACTCCAAGAAGCAAGAGGACTGTGCGTCAACTCCTCCAGAGCTACCAAAAACTGGCCCGCTAGAAACGGTCGCCGCCCTGATTGCTATCACGGTCGTTAGCCTGTCGATTACCTACTGGTACAAGTCAGCCCAAGCGGTTAAGCAGATGAAACGGTAGACGGTAATCTAAAAATCGAAAAGCGCCCTAAACTCAGGGCGCTTTTTTGTGTTAGAATGTAATACTATGAAACCAATTACAAAGGCTATCATCCCAGTTGCGGGATGGGGGACTCGCATGTTGCCTATTACTAAAGCAGTTGAAAAGTGTATGTTGCCAGTTGGCACTCGTCCAGTGATTGATTATGTCGTTCAAGACTGTCTCGGGGCGGGTATTAAGGACTTCTATTTTGTGATTGGCGAGCAAAGTTCTCAAGTCGAAGATTTTTATCGCTCAAACATTCAACTAAATGACTATCTAAAGCGCAAGGGCAAGATTGATATGCTGCCGTTAGTGGCTCCCATGAAGCAGGCTAGTATCCACTTTATTGTTCAGCCTAGTACTGGCGGTTATGGCACCAGCATACCGGTCGGGTTGTCGAGTGAGTTCATAGACGAAGATGAATCAGCGCTAGTGATTATGGGCGATCAATTTTTCTGGCGACAAGATGATGGCTCGAATGCGGCTGATTTGATTAATCTAGTTAATGAGAGTGGTCTAACTTGCGGTCTGCTAGGTGTTCCTGTGCCAGAGGAAGAGGTGTCTAAGTATGGCATTATTGAGAAGGATGCTGATAATCGATTTGTGCGGATTGTCGAAAAGCCAGCTCCAGAAGAGGCGCCAAGTAATTTAAACAATGCCAGTTTCTATGTGTTTGATAAAAAAGTTTTTGAATTGGCAAAGACTTTACCAGTTAATCCAGCCCGTGGCGAATATGAAATTACCGACGCTATTAATGAATATGTAAAGCAAGGAGGGGGCTTTATCGTTGGTGAAGCTAAGGGTGAGTATTTAGACAGCGGTAATGTCCAAGGCTGGTTACACGCCAATCGGGTGGTTTTAGGAGATGTTTAAATCATATTGAGATTTGCCAATCAGTGATTTTTTTGGTATAATCCAGCGTTGTAAATATTTTTAAGGAAATAAATGAAAAAAGCAGTCATCAAAGTTGGCGGCAAACAATATCTTGTCGCTGAAAAAGAGACCCTCTTGGTGGATCTCCTCCCTGAAGGTACTGAAGAGCTCGAACTTGATGCGCTACTTGTAATTGATGGTGACGATGTCAAAGTCGGCACACCAACGGTCAAGGGTGCGAAGGTTAAGGCTAAAGTTACCGCACCTTTGGTAAAGGGCGATAAAATTCGCATCATCCGTTTTAAGGCTAAGAAGCGAATCCATAAAGAAATGGGTCATCGCCAGAAATATAGCGCGATTGAAATCACCTCAATTAAATAGTTCTATCTAAAACAGCCTTTATGTGAAGGCTGTTTTTAGTTGTAGCCAACAATTTTTATTGTGCTTGTGTTACAATGTTAGAGAGGAATTATGGCGACAGTAATTGCAGTAACTAACCAAAAGGGTGGTGTGGGTAAAACAACCACGGCTATTAACTTGGCTTATTATTTGGCAAAGCTAGGTAAGAAGACTTTGCTGATTGATTTTGATCCCCAGGGCAACACAACCAGTGGCTTTGGCACAAACAAGGCCGAGGTGACACTGACAATGTCGGATGTTTTGACGGGAGGGGCTAAACTGTCAGACGTAATTGCTGAGACGCCTTACAAGAACTTATTTTTAGCTCCAACCGTGTCAACTCTGGCAAACACTGAAGCGGAATTAAGTCAAGCCGAAAGGCGATTTGGTCGTTTGCGTCGAGCTGTAAGCGAAATAGGGGCTGATTTTGATTTTATTTTGATTGATTGCCCACCAAGCCTTAGTCTGCTGACAGTCAACGCATTAATTAGCTCGAGTTATGTAATCTTGCCAGTTCAGACTGAGTTTTACGCCTTGGAGGGTCTGAGTCAATTGCTAGAGACAATGAAAATTATTCGTGGTGGCATGAATCCCGAATTACAGCTACTTGGCGTACTGCCTACTATGGTTGATAGCCGAACGGCGTTGTCTGGCCAAGTTCTGTTAGAGATAAAGCGTTTCTTTAAGAACAAAGTCTTTAATAGTGTAATTCCTCGCAATGTTCGTTTGGCGGAGGCGCCTAGTCATGGCGTGCCAATTGGAGAATATGATCGGTTTTCAAAGGGTGCTCGGGCTTATAAGGCCCTAGCAAAGGAGGTAATTAGTCGTGTCAATTAAGAAGCAAGCTCTGGGGCGGGGCTTTGAGTCATTAATTCCAACAGAGTTGTTTGACGAAGAATTTGACCCTACCAACCAACAAGACGAAAAAATGTCTCAGCTAGTGAAATTAAAGCTGAGTGTGATTGAGCCGAACGCGGATCAGCCACGGAAACGATTTGATGAAGCGGCGCTTAGCCAGCTGAGTGAGTCAATTAAGACCCACGGTGTATTACAGCCAATTGTGGTGGTTAAGAAGGGCGACAAATACCAAATTGTGGCAGGCGAGCGGCGCTATCGTGCGTCAATTATGGCGGATAAGAAAACTATTCCAGCGATCGTCCGAAAATTGTCTGATCAAAATCGATTGGAGTTGTCGCTAATTGAAAATATCCAGCGTAGCGATCTGAGCATAATTGAAGTGGCGACTAGTTACTTAAAATTGCGCGATCAGTTTAACCTAACCTTAGCGGAAATTGGTGAGCGTGTGGGTGGCAAGTCCCTAGGGGCGATTAGTAATACCCTGCGCCTACTTCGTTTGCCAAAGTCGATCATTGAAGCGCTAGACGATGGTCGTCTAACAGAAGGGCAGGCTAGGCCACTGATTGGCCTTGATGAGGCTTTGGCAATTGAATTAGCGAGTAGTATCGAGAAGCATGGCTATTCAGCGCGTCAAATCGAAGATCTGGTTAAAAAGCTAAAAGCTCAGCCAAAGAGTTCAGCCAAGAAGCCTGTTAAGAACGTCTTCGCCGACTTCGAAAAGTCATTGTCAAATCGCTTGCAAACTAAGGTGTCGGTAAGGTCTGGAAAAAATGGCGCGGGTAAGATAGAAATCACTTATAAGAACCAGACCGAACTTAGTCGTCTACAAAAAGCTCTCGATATATAAGATATATAAATTATAACTAGAATGTTCGCAGCTTGGTGATCGGCCACCAGCGCAGAACCACTGGCCCAACGATATTATAGACCGGCACGGTGCCAAGACCATTGCGCGAATCAAAAGAGTTGCTACCGTCGCGGTGGTCGCCAACCACAAAGACGGTTTTGGCGGGCACAACCGTATCAACATCGCCAGCCACCGGCGAGCGCGGGGTGTCTTTAATATCCTGGTCGGGGTCAAAGCCGTTTGGATTGTCATTATTAAAAACGGTAATCTTGCCGTCTTTAATTACCACTCGTTCACCAGCAAAAGCGATAACTCGCTTTACTAAGTATTTATTTTTTTCACTAGGACCAAAGTTGTTCCCCGAGTTTTGGAAAACCACTACTTGGCCACGCTTAGGTAGATAGTCGGTGTTCTTGATTTGTGCCCAGGTATTAGGTAGGCGATTAACAATAATGCGCTCGCCGTTGTCGAGAGTATCTTCCATGCTGATGCCGACCACGCTGTAGCTCCTAAAGACAAAGGCATTAACTAACAGTGTACCAACTACAACAGCCGCAATAAAGGCCACCAGATTACTGACGTCGCGCAATTTATTTGAGCGGTTGATATTGATTGTGCTCATGTCTAATTATTATATACCAATTATGCTTCAATTTTTAATTTTTGTAATTTTCGGCTATACTTATAGACTGATGATGAAAACAAAACGTCCAGTATCGGTTGATGGTTTTATGCCGGTTAAGCGCCAGGCTAGGGCGGTTGATATTAAGACCAAATCTCTGTCTGGGGCTAATCGGCCAGTGGTCGAGGTGACTCAAGAAAAGTCGAACCATGTGCCTAAACCTGAACCACCTGTGGTCAATGGGGTGAACAGCCTGCCGCCAATTGAACTTAATGATGATAAGAGTAAACAACTCTCTCGGCGTTTGCGTAAGAAACATAGAGCTAAAAAGAAGAGTCGAGAGAAGAAAAAGCATAGCGGCCTTGTGAGGTTTATCGTTTGGACGACAGTCTTAGTCGTGTCAGCCTGTGTGATTTATGCTAGCATGTATGCTTACAAGATAGCTCAAACTTCTAATAAGGTCTTTACTGGGAGTTGGACTGGTCTGTTTGTGCACAAACCGCTGAAGGTCGATGCTCATGGCCGAACTAATGTGCTAGTTTTTGGCACGGCTGAAGACGATGAGGGTGGTAAGCACGGTGGCGCTAATCTAACCGACTCAATCATGGTAATTAGCTTCAGCAAAGATGATAACGACATGGCGATGTTAAATTTGCCGCGTGATCTTTGGGTGAAACATGAAAAGATTTGCTCGGTTGGCTATCAGGAGAAAATTAATTCGGTTTATTTCTGCGCTTCCGACAACGGTAAAAACGAACTCGCTGGAGCTGAGGCCTTAATGCGTAAAGTAACAGAAGTGACGGGAGTCGATTTGCAATACTATGTCCATCTCAATTTTGGTGCTGTCATCGGTTTGGTAGACGCGGTTGGCGGTGTTGATGTCGATGTGATGGGTTATGGGCCGGTGCCGAGGGGCGTTAAACCTGGAAGTATTTTGGACCGTAACTTTGATTGGAAGTGCGGCGGTAGGTGTTACTATGTCAAATACGAGCCAGGTGTGCATCATATGGATGGAGAGCATGCCTTGGCTTTTATTCGGGCACGCAATGCCAATGGCGGCTATGGCTTACCTAACTCGAACTTCGATCGCGAAAAAAATCAGCAAAAGGTGGTAAATGCACTGTTATCAAAGATGATGACGGCTGGAACTCTAACTGACTACAATAAATTCTCGAAAATTCTTGACGCGGTAGGTGATAACTTGCGTACGAATTTTTCATCAGAAGAGGTTCAATCAGCGATTAGCTTAGCTAAAAAGGCCAAGTTTAGCAATGGCCGCTCAATCACACTAGTCGGTGACGGTACAAACCTACTAACAACAGGCAGTTTATACGGTAAATCTTCTGTTTATCCAAAAGCTGGCTTGTTTGATTACGAGGCGATAAAAAAGTACATTAATAAAGAATTATTAGACGCTGGTCTATCCGAAGAGGCGGCTAAGATTGGCGTGTTTAATGCCAGTGGTGAACCTGGCGCCGCCAAGAATCTAGCTGACAAGCTAAAAGAGAATAATGTTAATGTAGTTCAGGTTGGCAACGCCCCAAAAGCCTGCTCGCCCAACTCAAAAGTTGCGATTGTCGCATTAGGCGATCAATCTAAGCCAAAAACTCTAACGCGAATACGCAAGGTTGCTAATGGTCGTAAAGTTGATGATTGCGAACTTGAATTTGACTATGATCGAACTATGGACTTCGTGGTTATTATTAATAGCTTGGAGTAAGTAATGATCAGGACTTTCTTAACCTATTCGTTATCCAAAAATCGTCGTCGTGACTTAGCAAGTAGGGTGATTTATATAGCACTGAACATCGCTTTAGTTGCTAGTATAGCTGTGTCTGTGATTATTTTTTCATCAGTTTGGCTGGCAATAGCCTTACTGATCTTGAGTAAATGGCGTGTTTTCGCGGTTAAGCCACGTTTTTGGTGGGCTAATATGCAGTCAAATGCAGTCGATTTTATTGTGGGCTTAGGGTATGTTGTTTATCTGGCACAGATACCTCTGGGTAGCTATGCTAGTCAAGCGGTTATTGCTATCTCATATATTCTCTGGCTTTTGGTGGTTAAGCCACGATCTGGCCGAGCCTGGGTGGCAACACAGGGACTGATAGCTATGTATGCTGGTACTAGTTTGCTTTTAATGATCGGCTCAGATTGGCCTCAGTTTGTGGTGATAGGATTGTCAATGCTGGTCTGTTTCGTATCACAACGGCACGTATTAGCGGCTCATGACATTGAGGGGGTTAATTATTATGCTGCGCTAGGTGCCATGATTTGTGGAGAGACCATATGGGTGTTGAGTCATTGGGTGGTGGCCTATGGTTTGCCGCTAAAAGGTCTCTACTTGGTCCAGCCAGCCATGGTTTTGGTGTTAATGATGGTTGTAGTTGAGTTAGTGGTGGAGTCAGCCGTAAATGAGCCGGAACAAAATGATGCAAAGTTGACTAGAGGAGTTTGGTTAAATGAGCTACGCCCGGTGCTTTTACCAATTGGTCTGTGTTTAGTTACGGTTATAGCTTTGCTAATACTGTTTTCTAAGCCGCTAGCTGGTAGTATTTAATGGAGGAAGGAGTGGAGCCGATAGTTGAGAAAAAAACTAATAATAAAGCTAGTGTTATAGCCTTAGCTGTTTTTGGACTGGTAATGATACTGTGTGCTATTGCCTATTTTGCGGGCTGGCTGAATTATAAACCTAAATCTTCAGTTGTAGATCAGCAGGAAATATCGACGTCGAGCGATAGTGATAAGAATTCTTATCAATTTACCGATCAAAGCACGTCAATTAGCGACTTGGTTGAGAAGGTCTCACCAAGCGTGGTGTCAATTTTAACAACCACTAATTCGGTGACTTTTTGGGGTGAAGATTCGGTTCAGCAGGGGGCTGGCAGCGGAGTAATTCTATCTAAGAACGGCTATATCCTAACAAATAGGCACGTGGTTAGTGGAGCTAAGGATGTCATGGTGGTATTAGCAAACGGTGAAACTTATGATGATGTTAAGTTGGTGTTCCTAGATCCGATGAATGACTTAGCATTCTTAAAAATTAACGGCGTGAGTGATTTAAGCCCGATTGAAATTGGCGATTCAAAGACCATTAAGGTTGGGCAGCCGGTATTGGCGATTGGCAATGCTCTGGGCGAATACCAGAATACAGTTACAAATGGAATCATATCTGGGGTGGGGCGAAATATTATTGCTCAGAGCGGAAATGGTTACGGTGTTGTTAAGTCCGAGGGTTTGAGCGATCTAATCCAAACCGACGCTGCAATTAACTCTGGTAATTCTGGTGGGCCGCTAGTAAATGCTGGCGGTCAGTTGATCGGTATTAATACAGCTGTGGCACAAAATGCACACGGTATTGGTTTTGCGATTCCAATTGGCGCTGCTAAAGGAGTAATTAAGCAGTTAGGTCGCACAGATGTAGAAATTAGACGTAGTTACGTTGGTGTCAGCTATACAGAGATTACTCCTACGATAGCAAAACAACAGGGATTGTCCCGCTCACGCGGCGCGCTTATTGGCTCGGGAGGGGTGATACCAAACTCTCCCGCTCAGCTAGCTGGTTTGCGCGATGGTGATGTTATCGTCAAAGTTAATGGTAGTGAAGTCGGTGTGGTTGGTAGTGTGGCGACTTTGGTGGCAGAATATAGCCCAGGTGAGACGATTGAATTGACGATCTTGCGAGGCGAGGCCGAGTTGACTTTCCGGATCAAGATTGGTGAATATACTAACTAGCCTCGATACTGAGCTGCGGTGACGTAGCCAGCGTGCTTTATCTGGCTGAATCCGTACTTTTGAAGTCTTTTGAATAATTGAGCCTGCTGTCTGGGGTCTGACTCGAGAACTAGCCAGTCTTTTGGATTGAGATTATGCTGCTCCATAATCTGGTTTATTAATCTATAAATTAAATTGAGTCCGCCTCCGTCAGCAAAAAGGGCGGACCCAGGTTCAAACTTGGCCTCGGTGTTAATTTCCCAATCAGTTGATACATAAGGTAGGTTGGCTGTGATGACATCGTAATTTTTGGTGATGTTAACAAGTAGGTCGTTTTGAATAATTTTTGTATTCAGCACTTCAAGGTTAGATTGATTTTGTTTACAAATTTTCAGGGCTTTTTTACTGATATCGTAAAGGTCAATTTTGTAAGGAGCTTTAAGCCGCTCCAACTCGAGTGCCAGACTCAAACCGATTGCGCCCGAGCCGCAGCCGATGTCAGCTATTTTGATTGGATGAGCATTGATTATTGGGATAATAATATCTAGGATTTGTTGAATTAATTCTTCGGTCTCGGGACGCGGTATTAGTACGTCAGGTGAAACAATAAAATCGCGACCAAAGAACTCTTTGTGTCCGGTTAGGTAGGCTAGTGGATAGTTAGCGATTCTTTTTTGCAGCATTTGGTTAGCGCGCTTATGTTCATCTTCGGTTAAGATCACTTCTGGGTGGGTGTGTAAATCAATACGTTTTACGTCTAAAACATAAGCCAAGATCAACTCGGCGTCTAGCTGGGGAGTGGCGGTGTCGCTTTTAAGTCGTAGCTGTTGATTCGCTTGACTAAGCCAGTCGCCTCGATTAATTATTGCTAGCCTCGCTGTCGTTGGTGATGAGCTCTTGTTCATAGATCTTTAGTTTTTCTAGCAAGTCGCCGATGTCGCCGTTCATGGCGCCAGGAATGTTGCTACGAGTGTAGCTAATGCGGTGGTCGGTGATGCGATCTTGAGGGAAATTATAGGTGCGAATCTTCTCGCTGCGATCACCTGAGCCAATCAGGCTGCGCCGTTTACTACTCATTTTGGCTTGCTCTTCTTCAAGCTTGGCTTGAAGCAGGCGACTACGTAATATGCTCATGGCTTTAATCTTATTCTTGATCTGTGATTTTTCGTCTTGGTTAGCGACCACAATGCCAGTCGGTAGGTGGGTGATGCGTACAGCTGAATCGGTGGTATTAACGCTTTGTCCACCATGACCACCTGAGCGATAAACATCAATTCGCAGATCATTTGGATTGACCTCAATATCAGTTTCTTCAGCCTCGGGCAAAACAGCGACAGTCACGGTACTGGTATGTATGCGACCCTGGCTTTCGGTTTCTGGTACCCGCTGAACGCGGTGGACGCCCGACTCAAACTTAAAAGTGCCATAGGGCTTAGGGCCGCTAATTTTGAAGATGACTTCTTTGTAGCCACCAGCGTCGTTAAAGCTCTCGCTCATTAACTCAGTGCGAAAACTGTTTTGTTCGCAATAGCGCAGGTAAGCTCTATAAAGTTCGGCCGCAAACAGGCCGGCTTCATCGCCACCGGCTCCGGCGCGTATTTCAACCATGGCGTTCTTGTTATCGTTTGGATCAGCTGGGGTCAGAATTTGGGTTAGCTGCTGGTTGATTTGTTCAATTTTCTGTTCAGTCTCAGCCAGCTCTTGCTGCGCTAGCTCAGCTAGTTCAATGTCGTCGCCGTGAATTAGCTCCTGAGCTTCAGTTTTTTGTGCCTCTAATAGTTCGCTTTGCTGTATGAGGTCTAGGATCTCGGTTAGCTCGCTTAATCGGCGCATTTTATCAGCGTATTCTGGTTGATGAAAGGCGTTTGGTTCAGCTGAAAAAGTTGTTAGCTCGTCTTTTTCAGCTAATAGTTTGGTTTTATCGATATTGAGTTTCATAAAAGTCTTTCGTTTAGTTTCTAGTATAAATCATTTGCCAAATAAAACACACCCCAGTGGCGGGATGTGTTTCTAACAAACGAAGCTATTTGTCTTTTTTAGCTTTGGTTTCGGCCTTGGCTTTAGTGGCAGGCTTTTTCTCAACTTTTTTAGCTTGCTTAGCGGCTGCTTTTTTGGCCATTTCGGCTTGGTGCTTCTTAGCGGCTTCGGCCTGTTTCTTAAAGCGGTCGACGCGACCTTCGGTGTCGATAATTTTTTCCTCACCAGTAAAGAATGGGTGTGAAGCGCTGGAAATATGAATCTTAACTAGTGGATATTCGTTACCATCTTCCCATTTGATAGTTTCTTCGCTCGGAGCGGTGCTTTTGGTCAAAAAGCTAAAACCGGCTGCTTCGTCGCTAAATACGACAAGCCGATATTCTTTAGGATGTATACTGCTTTTCATAATTCTCAAATTTTAGAGTAAATTATCTAATTTGTCAAACTTGACTAATGAGTGGTGATTTGTTAAAATCACCAGCGTAATAAATTTAATGACACAGCTTATCGCTTTCTCCTGCCAAGTAAGGTAGTGGCGATAGGCGAGGTAAAAGGAGTACAAAATGAGTGATGTTAAGATTGACATCAAAGCTTTGCTTGAAGCGGGCGTGCATTTTGGTCACAAGACCAGCCGTTGGCACCCCAAGATGGCACCATATATCCATTCTAAGCGCGGTGATATTCATATCATCGATCTGACCAAGACGGTTGAGGCGCTAGACACAGCGCTTGATGCTGTTTCGGCGGCAGTGACTAAGGGCGGTAAGGTGCTCTTTGTCGGTACGAAAAGCCAGGTCAAAGACGAAATCAAGCGAGTGGCTGAAGCGACCGATCAGCTTTACGTTAGTGAACGTTGGGTTGGTGGCACGCTGACTAATCACAAAACAATTAGTTCGCAAATTCGTAAACTACACAAGCTAGAGAAACAGATTGCTACTGGTGAACTAGAGCGACGCTATTCGAAGCTAGAGGTCCAGCGTGTTCAAGAAGAAATTGATGTTTTGAATCAACGCTATGGTGGTGTCAAAACTATGACCAGTAAGCCAGCGATGGTAGTCGTGACCGACGCAATTGTCGAGCGCAACGCCATTAACGAAGCTAAAAAAGTCGGTATCCCAGTGGTGGCTTTTTGCGATAGCAATGCTGACCCAGCTGATATCGACTATGTCATTCCAGCCAATGATGATGCAATCAAGGGCCTGCATCTGATGCTGAGCTACTTTGAAGAAGCGATTTTAGCCGCTAGCAAAAATATCAAACCAGCTACCCCAGCTGACAAAAAAGAAGGGAAGTAAAATGGCAAAATTTACTGCAGAAGATATTAAGAAATTAAAAGACTTGACTGGCGTTGGCTTGACCGATGCCCGTGAGGCGCTACGCGAAGCTGATGGCGATTTTGACAAGGCTCTTAAAGCGATGCGCGAAAAAGGTATGACCAAGGCAGAAAAGCGTGGTGACCGCGAGACTCGCTCGGGCGTGATTGATAGCTATATTCATGATGGACGCATTGGTGTGTTGGTGGAGCTAAACTGTGAAACCGACTTTGTGGCTCGGACTGAAGAGTTCAAAGCTCTGGCACATGAAATTGCCTTGCAGGTGGCTGGTATGAATCCAGCTTATGTTTCACGCGAAGCAGTGCCGGCCGAAGAAGTTGAGCGTGTTAAGGCGGAAATCATTGCTGCTAATGGCGACAAGCTCGACAAAAAGCCAGCGGAAATCGTAGAGAAGATCGTTCAGGGGCAGATTGACAAACACTTTGATGAGTTGATTTTGCTCAATCAACCTTACTTTAAAGACACTACCAAGACAATTAATGATTTGGTCAAAGAAGCGATTGCTAAACTTGGTGAAAACATCACCGTGCGTCGTTTTGCTCGAATGGAAGTCGGCTTAGACGCCTAAGTCTAAAAACGACAAATAAAAATACCCCAGACTTTTCTGGGGTATTTTAGTTTATTGGCTTACGAGATGGAAAGGATGGCTTCTTTGATAAGCTTATCGTCTTTTGATAATTTGCTAATAGTGCTAATTTCGTCGGCGCCTAAAATCTCGTCAGCAGCCGCTTCAAATTGAACTAATTTTAGTTTGCGCCAAACGTCGCCGGCGTAGCCCAGTAGGGTATTGTTCTCGGTATATTCTAATCCGCGGTAAAAACCACTTTCACTGGGCAAGAATACTTTGTAGAGTGGGGTTTTGTCAGGGTGGTCTTCCGACTTTAGTTTATTAACTGTCACTGTGGTGACTTTGTCGGTTTGGGGCATTACAAGCTCGCAGGTAAAAGAGCTGTAAACTAGTTTTTCGGCCTTCTTTTTAGACATTCGTTGTTTCCTTGTTTGTTTTTGCATGTTTATACTTTCATACTAGCATAAAATTGATAAAAAGTCAATAGTAACGCCACCTTTTAGTAAAAATAAAAGGCAAAAAGCCTGGGGCGATTATGCTATACTTAACTATTAAGAGAAACGAGGAGTTTTCAAGATGTTTGACTTAAAGAAATATGAAGCGGAGATGGCTAAGATAGTCGGCTTTTTTGTGGACAAGATGAAGACAGTTCGCACTGGTCGCGCTCACCCAGACATGTTAGATAGTGTGCGGGTAGAGGTCTATGGTACGTTTTTGCCGCTCAACCAGATTGCTAATGTAGTGGTGACTGACGCGCAACTTTTAACCGTCACGCCATTTGATGCTAATAATTTGCAGGCAATTGCTGGTGCAATTCGAGCTGATAAAGGATTAGGCTTTAATCCAAGCGATGATGGGCGAGTAGTGCGTGTGCCAATTCCACCGCTAACTGAAGAGCGTCGTCGGGAGATCGTCAAGCAAACTCGCGAGAAAGTTGAGGAGTCTAAGATTTCAGTGCGTAATCTGCGCCAAGACGCTCTGAAGGAGATTAAAAAGCTAAAAGAGGCTAAGTCGATCTCTGAAGATGACGCTAAACGTTTAGAAAAATCAGTTCAGGATTTGGTTGACAAGACACAAGACCAGCTTGAAGCCGAATTTACTACTAAAGAAAAGGATTTGATGACGATTTAGTCATTAACTGAGATATAAAAATGACACTTTTGGGCATCATCGTTGGTTTGTTAGTACTGTCTATCCTTGTGGCGTTGCACGAGCTGGGGCATGCTGTGATAGCGCATCGCAACGGCGTTAAAGTAGAAGAATATGCGATTGGTTTTCCGCCAAATTTATGGACGAAAAAGTTAAAATCTGGCATCGACTTTAAATTAAACGCTTTGCCGATTGGCGGTTATGTCAAATTGCAGGGTGAATACGATGCTGCCAATAAGCCAGGCGACTATGGGCGAGCGGGTTACTTAGGTAAGACCAAAATTCTATTTGCTGGGGTGGCGGTTAATTTCTTAATGGCTTGGCTAATCTTGTCAATTCTGGGGGTGGTTGGTTTGCCCGTGGCAATACCAAATCAATTTAGTTTTGCTAGCGACGAAGTGACTAGTTCGGCCGTTAGGGTGTCTGGTTTGGAGGAGGGGGGACCGGCTGATGTCGCGGGAGTAAAGAGCGGTGATGAAATTGTGAGTCTGGCTGGTAAGGCGATTAATACTCCGGAAGATCTCGTAGACTTGACTAAGGAGCGCGCCGGACAAACTGTGCCGATGGTTATTCGGCGATCAGGTATGGAGCAGGTCCAACAGATTGAAATTCGCGGTGAGGATAAGCCAATTGACAAGGGGTTTGTTGGTATTTACCCATCGCAGCCGAGCTGGATTAAAACCAAGTGGTACAAGGCGCCAGTTTTTGGTTTTGTGACCGTCGCGCAGTTTAGCTGGGAGATTGTCAAGAGCGTCGGGCAGCTTTTTGTTGATTTTTTTGGTGGAATCATTCAAAAGATTAGCTTTGATCCAGCGATCCGAAAATTGGGTGGTGAGAATCTAGCCAAAGCTGGTGACTCGGTGGCTGGACCGATTGCCTTGTTGGGATTAATATTTCCGTCTTTGGTTGGCTCGGACCCAATTACTTTTTGCTTCTTTGTAGCACTAATCTCATTAACCCTGGCAGTGATGAATCTATTACCAATTCCGGGGCTTGACGGCGGTCGATGGCTAACGATGACGGTCTTTCGCCTATCTAAAAAGAAGTTGACCAAAGAGCGCGAAGAGAAGATCCAAACTGTTGGTGCGGTAATATTACTAGGAATGATGATCTTAGTGGTGGTAAGCGATGTTCTCAAAATTATCTAAGAAAACTAATCTTAAAAAGCCTCAAGCCAAGCGGCTAGATTTACGTAAGGCTAACTCGATCTTTTTAACCACACTTTGGGTTGGTATGACTTATGTTGTGGCTAGCGGGGCGGCTTATCTGGTTATTTTGATAGCCGGAAAACTAGGCTGGCTAACGGCTCAGCAAGAGACGATTGCTGTGATTATCGGTGGTTTAGTGACCTATGCGGTGTCGATAGTCTTGTTGTTCTTTGGCATTCATCTAGCAAAAAAGTACCCCGAGAAATTTAGGCTCCTGGGGATAAAAAAGGCTGATTGGGCGTTTGGCGGTTGGTTAACATGGCAGCAGTTATTTTTGGGCTTAGCGGCTTTTGTTGTATCGATGATCGCGATGGTTGTTGTGTTGTCATTAGTTAGTCAGATTTTTCCAGGCTTTAATCTAGAAGAGGCCCAGGATCTTGGCATTAGCCCGCTTGCGGTTTATCGACGTTACGAGATGCTGGCGGTGTTTGCTTTGCTGGTGGTAATAGGGCCGATTGCTGAAGAGTTAGTCTTTCGTGGCTACTTATATGGCAAGTTGCGTCAATTTTCATCGGTTGTAACTAGTGTACTTATAACTAGTTTGCTGTTTGGGTTAGTTCATCTCCAGCCAAATGTAGCAGTGGCGACTTTTGTAATGTCGGTGGTAATGTGTCTTTGTCGCGAGGCAACTGGTTCAATCTATCCGGCAATTATTATTCATATGTTGAAGAACGGTATTGCTTTTGCGTTATTATTTATGATGAAGGGATAGTAGATGAAAAGAAGTGAGTTGTATATAAAAACTAGCAAAACGGCGCCGGCTGACGAGACAGCTAAGAACGCCCAGCTTTTAATTCGTGCCGGCTTTATTTACAAGGTGATGGCTGGTGTTTATGCCTATACACCGTTGGGATTGGCAGTTTTAGAAAAAATTAAAAAGATCGTTCGTGAAGAGATGGATGGAATCGGTGGCCAGGAAATTTTAATGACCAGCTTGCAACCAGCCGACGTCTGGAAAGAAACGTCGCGTTGGAGTGATGATGTTGTGGATATTTGGTTTAAGACCAAGTTAAAAGATGAGACAGAAATCGGCCTGGCGTGGTCGCATGAAGAGGCAATTTTGGGTATGCTGCGTCACCAGGTTAAAAGTTACAAGGACCTACCAATTGCGGTTTATCAGTTCCAAACTAAGATGCGCAATGAGCTCAGGGCTAAGGCGGGTATTATGCGTGGTCGCGAGTTTCTCATGAAAGACATGTATTCGCTTCACGCCACCAAAGAAGATTTAGACGAGTTTTATCATCAGGTTATGGAGGCGTATAAGCGAGTCTTTGCGCGCCTAGGTCTGGGCGATCGGACTTTTGTTACTTTTGCGAGCGGTGGTGCGTTTACAAAATTTAGCCATGAATTTCAGACAATTTGTGAGGCCGGTGAGGACGTGCTTTATGTTAATCGCGAAAAGAACGTGGCCGTTAATGAAGAAGTGCTAGACGAAGCCTTGGTGGAATTGGAACTGAGTAAGGACCAATTAGAGAGAGCTAAGTCGGCTGAGGTTGGTAATATCTTTAATTTTGGCACTGACAAATGTCAACAGATGAAGGTTTATTTCACTGATCAGAGCGGTCAACAGCGACCAGTTTATTTGGCGTCTTATGGTATTGGCGTCTCGCGTCTGATGGGTGTGGTCGCCGAGATCTTTGCTGATGAAAAAGGTCTAGTTTGGCCGGAAGTGATTGCACCGGCTCGGGTTTATCTGATCAGTATTGGTGGTGAGGCCAACGAGCGAGCCACTGAGCTGTACCAAAAGCTACAGGACTTAGGTATTGAGGTTCTCTACGATGATCGCGACGAGAGGCCTGGTGTAAAGTTCGCTGATGCAGAATTGATGGGTGTCCCGTATAGAGTAACTCTGAGCGAGAGGCTGGGCGATCAAGCAGAGTTGCTTGAACGCGTTAGTGGTGAACAAAACGTATTGACAGCTGATGAGCTAATTGCTAAACTAGTGGCAAATGTTTAGAGGTAATTTCGAGCCAGACTCGAAATTTACTTTGCAGTAAAAGCAAGAGAAAGAGAAAGATTAGACATGGCAAAAAAAGCTTATAAATTGACCCAAAAGGGCCTTAATGAATTAAAGAACGAATTAGAAGAGTTGAAATCACAAAGGGGTGAGATTGCGGAAAAGATTGCCTCGGCACGGGACTTCGGCGACTTAAGTGAAAATGCCGAATATGATGCTGCCCGAACTGAACAGAGCGTATTAGAAACACGAATCGCTCAGATTGAAGATATTGTAGCTAATGTGGAGATTATTCAATCGGGTGCTAATAAGCAAATTGGTCTAGGCAGCGAAGTTGAAGTCAAGGATCAGACTGGAAAGAGTAAAACTTATCATCTGGTTGGGGCGGTTGAAGCCAATCCACTGGAGGGCAAGATTAGCGACGAATCACCGATTGGGCAGGCGATTCTAGACAAGATGGTTGGTGACAACTTTGAGGTTGAGACGCCCAAGGGTTTGATTAAATATCAAATTGTCGCTGTCCGCTAGTTTTATTCTCCTAAAATTACTTCGTATAATGATATAATATGAGGTATGGCAACATTAAGTGATTATCGAGAAGAGCGGCTAAAAAAACGTCAAGCGTTGTTAGACTTGGGATTTAATCTTTATCCAAGCGACAGTTATCGCACAGTATTAGCACAAGAAATTATTAACAACTTCGACAAGCTAAAAGGGCGGGTTGCTAATGTAGCTGGGCGAATTAAATCGCTCCGCAAATTTGGTAAAATTGCTTTTGTGGTGGTTGAAGATGTCAGCGGCCGAATCCAATTATTTTTAAATCAGCAATCGCTGCATGATACCGATGCTAAAAAAGGTCTAATCGGACTTAGTGATATAAATCTGCTTGATACTGGTGATTTCATTGAAGCAACCGGAGAGATTATTAAAACCAAAACTGGCGAGATATCGCTTGATGTTAAAGCCCTGCGCCTATTAGCCAAGACTTTGCGACCAATACCGAGCGACCAAGATGGCTTTACTGATAAGGAGCAGCGATTTCGTCGACGCTATCTCGACATGAATGTTAATCCAGAAGTGCGTCAGCGCTTTGTGCGCCGAGCGAAGTTTTGGCAAGCAACGCGTGATTTCTTGAACGAACGTGGCTTCGTTGAGATAAATACGCCAGTTTTAGAGCACACGACCGGTGGAGCTGATGCTGCGCCGTTCGTAACTCATATGAATGCTTTGGATGAGGAGTTTTATTTGCGCATTAGTCATGAACTGCCACTCAAACGACTAATCGGCGGTGGCTTAGAGCGAGTTTATGATATCGGTCCTCGTTTTCGTAATGAGGGGTTGACTGATGAGCACCTACCAGAACATGTGGCAATGGAGTGGTACATGGCCTATGCCAACTGGCAAGATGGTATGAAGTTAATGGAAGAAATGTACGCCTATGTCTTGAAAGAGACGTTTGGTACGCTCAAATTTACAATTGGCGAGCACGAGGTTGATATGTCAAAGAAGTGGGAAGTTTGGGATTACGCTGAAACTATCAAGAGACATTATGACATTGATGTTTACAAATCGGACCTAGGTGCCATTAAAGCCGCTCTACAAAAGGCTAATCTTGAGGTTGAGGATACGGAAAATCGAGCTCGTGGTATTGATAAACTTTGGAAGGCAGTTCGCAAGACTGTGGCTGGCCCGGTTTGGTTGATTAACACGCCGAAGTTTATTTCGCCACTATCAAAATCTAATCCAGACGATGATCGTGCGACTGAGCGTTTTCAAGCAGTGATTGGTGGTAGTGAGTTAGGCAATGGCTACTCTGAGCTGAACGATCCAATTGATCAGTTGAGTCGCTTTAAGGAGCAGCAAGCTATGCGAGACGCTGGTGACGAAGAGGCGATGATGCTCGACATCGATTTTGTAGAGATGTTAGAGTATGGCATGCCGCCAACCTGTGGTTGGGGTTATAGCGAGCGAGTGTTTTGGTTGTTCGAAGGCGTGTCGGCTAAAGAGGGTGTGCCATTTCCGCAACTTAGGCGAGAAGTTGATGGCGTAACGCGAAAGATTTATTCCGATGTCAAGCTCTAAAAAGACATCGAAATTACAGTTTAGTCGTCGGTTTAAATTTACCATTCTGATTATGGTGATATTAACCGTCTTTGCGATAATCTTGATTTTGGCTAATAAGTGGCAAAATGAGATTGCCAGAAAATCCGATTCGCCGTCGGTTGATATTGAAAAACCTACCAGTGTGTCCTACGATAAGGATCAGATCTTGGTCGACACCACCGATGAGTCGTTAGAAATAATTGAATTGCCATCGCTAGAAGCCAAGTAATAAGAATAGGGAGGTTGTTTTATGCGAAAGATTACAAAACACTACAAATCGGCGGTCATCAAAGCAATAGCGGTTATTTTTGTAGCCATTTTTTACGGCCTTAATTTATCAGCACCAGTTTGGGCTGGGGTAGACGATTTTTATTTTAAGAGTTTAGACGTCGAGTATCGACTGTCGATTGATGAAGAGAACCGCTCATTCCTTAAAGTTAAAGAGACTTTCGTGGCAGTCTTTCCTGATTTTGATCAAAATCGTGGTATGGTGCGAGCTATACCTTTAAGTTATCAGAATCATTCAGTTGATTTACAGCTAGGTGAGATTTATCGCAACGGCCAAAAAGCGCCAATCGCCAAGGACTCAACAGAGGATGGATTTAGAAGGCTAGAAATTCGCGACGATAATTATATTCACGGTGAAAATACTTTTGAGATTAACTATACGATGCGCGACGTGACATTATCGCCAGATAACAACTCATCAATTCAAGAGTTTTACTGGGACGTCAATGGCACTGGGTGGGGGCAAAAATTTGAATCAGTGCGAGCGAAAGTGTTTATGGACGACAAGTTAGTTGATAAATTGACTGGCGAGTCATCTTGCTACACGGGCTTTTTTGGTTCAACTGAGAAAGATTGTCTAATCAGGCAAGACCTAGATGGCAGTTTTGTGTTTGAAGCCAGTGCCCCATTGCTGGCTAGACAGAACTTAACTCTTGCAATCGGCTTTGAGGCAGGAACTTTTGCAGAGTATCAATTAACTGACGGGCAAAAACTACTAGTGAAGGTTGCTGAAATTGCCCCGATTATTCTGACAATTATGCTGCTCGGGCTGATTATTAAGCGTATCCAGATTGGTAGTGGTGCTAAAAACAAAGCGTCCGTAGTGACACAATATTTACCTCCCGAGAATGTCGATGTTTTGCAGTCAGCTACACTACTGAGTTCGCCGATTAAAGCGGCTGCGGCCACTCTAATTGATCTAGCGGTGCGTCACAAGATCAATATTAAAGAGGTGGAAAACTCAGGCATATTCGGTATTAAGAGCAAAAGCTATAAGATAGAGGTGATTGATACCAAAGGGCTAACTCTAAACGAGACTTTAATTCTCCAGAGTTACCTTCAAAAAGATGTTGTCGTTGGCAATAGTCGAGAGCTGAAAAAGAATGAGAGCGATACGAGAATTGCGTCTGGAATTCAAGAGGCGCAGGCCAAAGCGTATGAGGATTTAAAGACGTTAGGGTATTATCAAGATCCGCCTGAAAAGAAGAAGTTAGTTTCTTGGTCTGTGGTTTTGATGTTGTTGTCGATTGCTAATTTAGTCTTAACCATCAAATTATCATCAGAGTATTTGCTTGAGCGAGAATGGTTGGCGTTTGTCGCCGTAGTGTTGGTATTTTCCGGTATCTCAATTTTGATCTCTCTCGCTTCAATGAGATTAAAGACTGAAAAGGGCGCCGATGTGACGCATTATCTAAAGGGACTAGAGCGGTATATTAAACTGGCTGAAGCTGAACGCTTAGCGTTTAACCAGTCGGCCGACACGGCACAAACTGTGCCGGGTGAAACCGAAGCCGAACGACGAGTGGTTTTGTATGAGCGCATTCTGCCTTATGCAATGTTGTTTAATCTAGAAAAAACCTGGAACAAGGTTCTCGAGGCAGTTTATGAGGAGACCGGTGTAGCGCCAGATTGGTATGTCGGTATGGGTGCTTTCTCGGCTAGCGACTTTACCCAAAGCCTATCAGATTTTTCTAGTTCGGCCAGCAGTTCGTCGAGCAGCGGCTCATCGGGTGGTGGATCGTCAGGTGGTGGCGGTGGTGGTGGCGGTGGTGGCGGTTGCTAGTAAAACCCCAGTAGATCAAGTACAATTAATTTATTCAAGAAAGAGGTTGCCATGCTAGATATAGAATTTATTCGCAATAATCCCAAACTTGTCCAAGAGAACGCCGTCAACAAAGCTGTTGAGGTTGATATTGATGCTTTATTAGAACTGGATAGTAAGGTCCGCCAGATTAAGACCTCAATTGATGAGCTGCGTCAGGAGCGTAACAAGCTTTCGGGTAAGAACAAAAATGCTCGTCCAAGTGAGGTAGATTTAGTCAAGGGTCGGGAGTTGAAAGACCGATTAGCTAAGCTAGAGGCTGAACTAGCAAAATTAGAGCCAGAATACGTTGGTTTATGGAAAAAAGTTCCAAATATGGCTGAGCCAGATGTGCCAGTTGGGTTGAGCGAAGAACAAAGCGTCGTAACTAAGACGGTGGGTGAGCCAACCAAATTTGATTTCAAGCCAAAGAACCATGCCGAAATTGCTGAGACCAAAGGCTGGCTTGATAAAGAGCGTGCCACTAAGGTGGCTGGTAGTCGTTTTGCTTATATCAAAGGCGACCTAGCCAAGCTTTCTTGGGCAATGATGCAGTGGGCAGCCAATGAGTTGACGAACGAGAAAGTTATTACTAAGGTAGCGGCCGATGCCGGGCTATCAGTTTCGACCAAGCCATTCACGCTAGTTTTTCCGCCGTATATGATTAAAACTGATGTTTATGATGCGATGGACCGACTGGAGCCACGGGAGGATCGCTACAAAATAGAAGGGCAGGAGCTATGGCTACAGGGCAGTGCCGAGCATGTTTTGGGCAGCATGCACATGAATGAGATTATTCCAGAAGCTGATTTACCACTGCGCTACCTCGGTTATGCCACCAGTTTTCGTGAAGAGGCGGGGACTTATGGCAAGGACATGGAAGGGATAATTCGAATGCACCAGTTTGATAAGTTGGAGATGGAAAGCTTGACCACCAAAGAGGTTAGCCGAGACGAGCACTTGTTCATGATTGCTTTGCAAGAACATCTGATGTCTCAATTACAATTGCCGTACCGAGTTCTGATGAAATGCACTTTCGACATCGGCAAGCCTAACGCCCGTGGAGTTGATATTGAAGTTTGGCTTCCTGGGCAAGATAAATATCGCGAAACTCACACCGCCGATTATATGACGGACTACCAGACACGTCGTCTCAGCACACGAGTGCGTCGAGCTGACGGTGGGGAGGTGGAGTTGTTGCATACTAATGATGCCACGGCTTTTTCCCAGCGCCCACTAATTGCGATTATTGAAAATTTTCAAACTGCCGAGGGTGATGTTATTATCCCTGAAGTTCTGCGCCCATATATGCAAAATCGTCAGAAAATCTAGGACTTTTTAAAAAATCTTTCAAAAAGTACTTGACAACCCCAAACCGCTCATGTTAAAGTTTGGGTAACTACTAAAGTGTAGTGTGTATATCATATTCAGGGGAAAGGTACTCTAATTGAGATTAGTTACTCGCCAAGCAACTAAGTTTCAGTCTAAGTTATTATTTAGGCACAAGTTTAACTATGGTTTAGCCATAGTTATTTCCTTATCACTTATTACATTACTGACACCACTGCTTAAGAAAAGCTTTGATCCTAATTTAAATCAGGCTAGTGCGGCCACACCAACCATCACTAGACTATCCCAGACCATCGGACTACCAGCTGGTGGAGATCGGGTTGTAATACAGGGGGCTAACTTTAATCAAGATGTAAGATTTAACCAAATCACGGGTGGAAGATTTCACACCTGCGCTACTACCATGGAAGGTCAGGCCTACTGTTGGGGATCTAACTCCGCTGGTCAACTCGGCACTGGTAATACCGCTGACTCCTCGGTCCCCATCGCCGTTAAAGCCGATCAACCAACTGATGCCCTCTATGGTAAGACGATTGCCCAAATCACGGCTGGTGAATCTCACACCTGCGCCACTACCAATGACGGTCAGGCCTACTGTTGGGGATATAACTCCTCTGGTCAACTCGGCACTGGTAATACCACCCGGTCTCTCGTCCCCATCGCTGTTAAAGCCAATCAACCAACTGATGCCCTCTATGGTAAGACGATTAGCCAAATCACGGCTGG
>CAZVBM010000011.1:0-23971 GCA_964625885.1 uncultured Candidatus Saccharibacteria bacterium
GGCGATGACCGGCGTGGACACTTTGACAAAGTCTTTCAGGTATTCGAAGTTAAACTGCAGGAGATCCCGCAGCTTCATTTGCAGCTTCTTGTCGATAAACAGGATATAGACCATGACGATAATCAGTTCGATCGTACGGCTGGTGAGCGTTGCGAAAGCAGCGCCTCTGATGCCCAGCTCAGGCGCGCCGAAGTTACCGTAGATCAGACAGTAGTTTAAACAGAAATTGACAATGATGGTGCTGATTGACATGACCGTTCCGATCATCGCTGACTCGACAGCCTGCATCGAATACATCAGCACGTTACTGAAGGAGTAGATCAGATAGGTCCAGCACATGATGCGCAGGTAGCGCACACCTTCCGCCACCACGGAGGCGTCATTGGTGAAGATACCAAGATATTCACCAAAAATACCGCACCACAGAACCAAATCCAGTAGCGCCCTGTGCCCTCAGACGCCCCAACCTCTCTAACCTCGCTGTCATGATAGAGCTCCATAAAATAATACTCGTCCATCATCACCCAATCGTCCAGCCAAGCACAAGCCCTGGGAACAATTACAAGCGTCCATAGCGCGCCGATATTCATCGGCATCAACAGAGCTCTGGCCTCCCCGTGCTGGCCCAAGAAGGAACGCACAATTGCCCATGCGCCAATTATCGGCGCTGGCAGATAGATAACCGCAAGAACCGCCACAAAGAGCGGAACAGCCACTAGTACCATTACGAAGAAAGGAATGTTACTTACAAAGTCCTTGAATCGCGACCACCAGCTCGCAGATCCGAGCTTTTCTTCGCGGGAACTATGCCCAGTAGGGTGACCAGATTGTCCATTATTTACAACCATTTTAAAAGAACACCTCCTTTATACTAGATCGCCTTGCGACAATCTCTTATTCTAATACTATGCCCAATTTACATCGCTTTGTCAATATAAACAAAGCACCCTATCTTGGAGTGCTTTGATCACACAGGAGTTAGTGATTATTTCTTGTCGAACTTCTTTTTAGCCGCTTCGACGGCCTCGCTTGATTCTTTCTTGGCTTCCTCAAAAACCTCTTTGGTGTCTTCTTTAACTCTTTTCAAGAATTTTTTAGTTGACTTCTTGACCTGCTCACCTGAGGCGGCAGCTTGATCTTTAACACCCTCTAGCTTCTCGCCGGCCGATTCTGCCCATTTTTTACCGCGCTCCGACACATCCTCAGCCGTATCTTTGGTTTTAGCCTTGACCTCTTCAAGCTTAGCCTTAGCATCAGCCTTAACCTCTTCCAATTTAGCCTTAGCGTCGGCTTGATTTTCTTTACCGCTCTTGGGCGACTTAAAGAGCGCCACAACCGCACCAACCGCCGCACCTAGTGCCGCACCCAAAACAAACGATTTACCGCTGCCTTTTTTTTCTGACATATTACTTATCTCCTTTGTCCTTTTTGGACTTTTTAGTTTCTTTTTCTTCCTCAAAATAGCTTTGGACTTTGCGACTGATGCCACCGGCAAAAGCCTTGAAAAACGCTGGCGAAGCTACGGCCGCTAAACCCGAGACGATATTTTTAGCGGTACTGGAAACATTGTTGATGTTTTCGGTCGCTTCTTTGGCCTGCTTGGCAATCTTGATCAGATAAACCACCAAGACAATAGAGATTATCAAAAAGACAATCAGGACCACTGACAAGATTATGATTAATATAGTTACTGCGTCGTTCAAGGTCGCCTCCTTATTGAGCTTATGGCTTTATTGTACAAGCAATTTGATTATTTGCCAACTTTTTCGCGAATATAATCAACAAATGGCTGGCCCAAACTCTCGTGCTCGATACCAAAGTCAATAATAGTCTTGAGATATTCTAACTTATCACCGGTATCATAGAATTTGCTATTTTTGATTTCGCGCGCATAAACACCGCCACCATGATCAATCATGTGCTGGATAGCTGGTTGGAGCATCAACTCACCTTCGCCATCAAACTCATCAGCCACTTGTCGCAAATAATTCAATATCTCTGGAGTAAACAAAAACTCACTAACGCTCGCCAAGTCACTCTTAGCCTTCTCTTTACCCGGCTTCTCATCAATGCTACTAACCTTCATGGTCGCATCATCTACCCATTCGCCCGACGCAATGCCGTATTTATCATATTCGCCATCGTTCAGTACTTTCTTACAGGCTAAAACACTGCTGCCATACTTCTGGTAGGTCTCAATTAATTGTTTAGTGTTACTTTCACTGCCGTAAAAGAAGTCATCTGCCCACTTGCAAATAAACGGTTCGTCACCAATCAAGTGCGCGGCACAAAGTAGCGGCGTAGCGTTGCCATATGGGCCCTTTTGACGCACATAGGTAAAAGTAGCTAAATCAGCCAGCGCGTTAACTTCGTCAATTAAATGCGCCTTTTTAGCGCCACCGGCTCGTAAATTAATTAGCAGCTCTTCGCTTGGGGTGTCAAAATGATCTTCAATTGCTCGCTTGCTGCCGTTACCGACGATGATAATGTCTTTAATACCCGCTTCGACCAGCTCTTCCACCACATATTGAATAATTGGTTTATCAATAATCGGCATCATCTCCTTGGGCATCGCCTTGGTTTGTGGCAAGAAGCGCGTACCAAACCCGGCTGCGGCGATTATCGCCTTGGTTGGTTTTTTAAACTGTTTCGATTTGCTCATATAACTCCTTGTTATTTTAGCTTTTCTCTTAACATCTTTTGGACAATTTGCGGATTCGCCTGACCCTTGGAAATCTTCATGACCTGACCGACGATAAAGCCCGTTGCCTTGGCGTTGCCAGCTTCTATGTCTTTAAGGGCATTTTGCCCCGCTTCGCTCGCCAAAACTTCGTCAACAAACGCTTCAATCGCTGAGTTGTCGTTGTTCTGAATTAAGTTCTTGCGCTCGGCAATCGTTCGTGGCGAATCAGTCGAAGTCTGCATTTCCAAGAAAACCTCTTTGGCGGCAGTCGAGCTGAGCTCGCCATCGTCAACCATCTTAGACAGTTCGATCAATTGTTTATCATTAATCTTGTCGCTTGAAATACCAACCGCACCTTCTTCTTTTTGCTCATTGAGCAACAAGAACCAGAAAGCGATTCGTCTAGTCGTTTCAGCGTCGGTTTGCTGATAAATCTGATCAATCGCTCGCGCTAAGTTAGGCGACGACAGCAAAGCGTCAACCACAGTTTTATCAAGTTTCATTTCTTCCCAAGTTGCACGGTAATAGTCTGGCAACTTTGGCATATCAGCTAGCATCTCTTCAATCATCTCGTCAGCCAACACAATCGGCGGAATATCTGGATCGGGCATGTAGCGATAGTCTTGCGCCTCTTCTTTAGAACGCTGCGAGAAAGTTTTTTGCTTTGACTCATCAAAACCGCGCGTTTCCTGAACCACCTCTTTACCCGCCTCTAACAAATCAATTTGGCGATGAAATTCATATTCAGCTGCGCGCTCGACACTCTTAAACGAGTTAAGGTTCTTAATTTCAGCGCGTTTGCCTAACTTAGTAGCACCTTTTTTAGCCACTGAAATATTAACATCAAAACGCATATTGCCGTTGTATAAATCACCGATTGTCACACCAGCAAAGGTCATCAAGCGATGCAGTTCGGTTGCAAACGCCCTGGCTTGTTTGGCGGAGTGAATATCTGGCATGGTGACAATTTCAATCAGTGGCGTACCACTACGGTTTAAATCAATCAAACTATAATCGCTCATGTGAGTTAATTTACCGGCGTCCTCTTCTAGATGAGCATGCTCGATGCGAACTTCAAAATCACCTTCTTCACATGAAACCTTAACCACACCCGGTCCGATAATCGGCTGATAAAATTGCGACGTCTGGTAACCCTTGGGTAAATCAGGATAAAAATAGTGTTTGCGATCAAATCGACTAACTTTATTTACACCTGAACCTAGCGCCTTAGCTGCGCGCACCGCTAGCACCACCGCTTGTTTGTTAAGCACCGGCAGCATGCCAGGCAGCGCCCAATCGATTTCATTAACTGTTGTATTCGGCGCCTTGTCGCGCGCATCGTTATCACTGCTACTAAACAGTTTAGTTTTAGTATCTAATTGCACGTGGCACTCAATACCAATCGTCATTTCGTAGTTGTCATAAACACTCATTAGATTGCTCCTAAGTCTTTTAGAGCCTGGCGGAAACTAGCTAGGGCCCGCTTCACTTCTTGACCACTGGGTGTGAAGCCAGTCTCGTGCGCTAGCTTATTACGTAGCTTGTGAGCCGTCCATAGGCCATCTAGATTTGAAAATCGGCTTGGCGAATTTTTTAAGCGCTCACCCATAGTCTTGCCAGCAAAACCGAGTTCTACCATGGCTTTGTCAACCAGCTTATCGCCACTGAGCACCGCCACAGTTAGAGAGTTGGGGTCATTAGCTTGACAGTTATTAGTGATTTTCAGCCACTCCGCCTGATAAATCTCTTTATCTAACCTCTGACGTGGTGAGCGACGAGTGATGAACGCCACTAAAATTAGGCCAAGCACCAAGATGATCACTAAACCTAGTACAATCCCGTAATTATTGAAAATCGCACTGAAATAACCAAGCGACATTATTTATCCTCCAAAATCAGTTCAATTTGTTTTGAAAAAGCCATCAACTCGGCATCCCTGTCAGCACTAGCTAGCACCTGCAAGCCAACCGGCAAGCCATCCGGCGTAACGCCATTTGGCAGGCTGATTGCTGGTATACCCGCCAGATTGGCCGGAGTAGTTAGAAGATCCTGCAAGTACATGGTCATCGGATCGTCGCTATGCGCGCCAAATTTAAAAGCCGGCGTTGGCGCCACGGCGCCGATTAGGAAATCGTATTTCGTAAAAGCTTTTTGCAGAGCCTCAATCAGCAGAGTACGGACCTTTTGCGCTTTCAAATAATAGGCATCGTAATAGCCACTGGCTAAAACGTAATTGCCAGTCATAATCCGCCTTTTGTTTTCGGCGTTAAAACCCTGGGAGCGACTTAGGCTAAACACTTGATTTATATCTTTGGCGTCGGTAGCCGAAAAACCGTAGCGCACGCCGTCATAACGCCCTAGATTGCTCGCCACCTCTGCCGGTACAACGATGTAATAAATCGCCAAGGCGTATTTAAGTTCTGGAATATCAACCTCGGACACCTCGTAACCAGCGCTAGCTAATTTTTCAATTGCCTTCTCAGTTTGGCTAGCAACAGACTTTTCGACACCCTCGCCGATAAACTGTTTAACCACGCCAATTTTTGGCTTATTAGCTAGTTCTGTGGCTGATTTATAATCGCTCTCGTAAGTCGTCATGTCGCGCTTATCTTGACCGGCCATGACCGACAAGACTAAATCAGCGTCGGCTACATTGGTTGTAAAACAGCCAATCACATCAGCACTCGATGACATCGCTACTGCACCAAAACGACTAACTAAACCATAGGTCGGCTTCATGCCAACTACGCCATTAAACGAAGCTGGTTGACGAATTGATCCACCCGTGTCGGTGCCAAGCGCAAACGGCACGATGCCAAGTGCGACCGCGCTAGCCGAACCACCCGAGCTACCGCCCGACACGTATTCTGGGTTAGCCGCGTTTTTACTTGGACCAAAATCTGAGTTTTCAGTTGAGCTGCCGTGAGCAAAAGCGTCCAAGTTTGATTTACCAATACAAATTGCGCCAGCCGCTTCAAGTTTTTCAACCACGGTCGCTTGGAGTGGTGATTGAAAATTCTCCAACATATTGCTTGATGCTGTTGTTGGGCCGTCAAACGCCAAAATATTATCTTTGTTGATAAACGGCACGCCAGCTAACACACCAATTTTCTCACCGCTAGCAACTTTTTTATCTATCTCGGCCGATCGCTCCAGCGCGCGCTCTCTCGTTAAGTGAACTAAAGTATTATAATCAGTCAGCTTTTCAGCCTTAGCAATCGCCTCTTTAACTAAATCGCTTGCCTTTAACTTACCCGCCTCAACCTGGGCGACCATCTCTTGAATCAACATTACAGTACCCTCGGAACCTTTATTTGTCGGTCTTTGAAATGCTCGGTGTCTTTTAGCGCCAATAGTTTTTCTGGCGCCACACCATCTTCTATTTCATCTTCACGCCAAACATTTTTCAGTGGCAATACCTGATAAGTCGGCTCAACACCTTCGGTATCGACCTCATTTAATTGCTCAACATATCCTAAAACATCTTCTAAATTTTTTGCCATCGCAGACGCCTCGTCCTCAGACAAATCGAGGCTCGAAAGTTCAGCTAGCCGAGCTAGCTCACTCGCAGAAATTTTTACCATAGAGTTATTTTACCATATTTTGCAGCAAAAAACCGCCCTTTCGAGCGGTTTTTTAAGTCTATCTTTTCATTTTAACACACTTATGCTAAAAGGTCAAGTTTTAGACTGTTTTCACACCTAATTCTTTATTAGCCGATTCGCTGATAGCATCAACCACCGCGTTAGCCTCATCGCTAGTGAAAGTCTTGGTTGGGTCGGAAATGGAAAGTTCAAAAGTCGTGCGTTTGAAAGTTTTAGCTTCGTCGACAAAAATGTCGATTGGTCGATATTTAATAGCGCATTCTTGTTGTCCGGTAGCGTTTTGTAAAGCAGTTTCTAGCTCGGCGAAAGTCATGTCTGGCTTGGACTCAAAACAAATTGCCCGCTCAACACTTGGGAATTTGGCTAAGGAAATATTTTTAACTGGCGAAGCTTTTTGCACTAGCTCAAATAGCTTTATTAAATCCACCTCAAAACCAGCCACAAACTGTGGTAATTTGAAGTTTTTGGTCGTACTGTTTTTGTATTCACCAATCACGCCAACAGCCTGCCCATCAACCACAATTTCCGCCGAGCGCTTCGGCTCAAATGGCGCGCTTATGGCGTTTTTCTCAACCAAGGGCTTAAATTCAGCTAACAAACCAAGCTTTTTTAGCGCAAAGTCTAGGTATTTTTTGGCCAAATAGTAAGCCGTGTCTTTAGACTGCTTTTTAGCCACCACCAAGCCTAAGTTTTGGCGCTCAACTGGCACTTTATCGTCGGTTAGACCATCGCTCTTTTGCTGAGTTTTGTTGATTTCATAAAGCACAAAATCATCAAAGCCAGCTTTGATATTAGCGTGAACCAGATTCAACAAACTTGGTTGCAAACTCTGACGACAGAGCTGAAGTTCCGGACTGATTGAGTTGATAATCTTGTAAGAATTGGCTGGATCTTGGCCGGCTTTCTTGGCCAAATCACTACTTATGAAACTGTAAGTTAAGACTTCATTAGCACCAGCGCTTGAAAGTACGTCGCGCAAACGCTGTAAAAATTTATCGTAGTCAAATGGCTGAACCGCTGTAGCTGCGCGCTGTGGCAACGAAGCGGTAATATTGTCGTAGCCATAAATCCGACCGATTTCTTCAACCACGTCGACTGGAATTTTAATATCGGTTCGCCAAAACGGCGCGGTCACCAGCAGATCGTCGCCAGCTGACTCAACCTCAAACTCGGCGGACGAAAGCGAACGCACCATATCGGCTTGCGATAAATCGGTGCCAAGAACGGCATTGGCCCACTTATAATTCACCGTAACTGACTGATTATATTCGACATCTTGTTCGGCCGTAGCAACTGGAAAATCAGACGAGTCAAACATTAGGCGCCCAGCTTCAGCCAAAACTGGTGCGGTTAGAGCGGCTGGTTGGCCTTTGGTAAAGCGCGTTACCGCTTCTGAGAAAATACCATGACGCATTTGCGTGGTACGCAGTTTATACAAGTCAAAACTGGCTGATTCTAATAGTACGCGCTGAGTCGAGGCGTCAATTTCCGTCGATTTGCCACCCATCGCGCCAGCCAGGCCAATCGCTTCTTCGCCAGCCGAAATTACAATATCGCTTGGATCAAGCTCTAAATTGCGATCATCCAAAGTTACTAACTTCTCGCCAGCACGCGCTAAACGCACGCCAACTTCGATGGTATTCTTGCCCTGTTTTTGGCAAATCGCCTCAACCTTGTCGGCATCAAAAGCGTGCAGTGGCTGGGCCGAAAGTATCATGAGATAATTTGTAACATCGACAATCGGGCTGATTGGGCGCACGCCAGCTCGACCAAGATAAGTTTTTTCTAACAGACTCAGGCCTTTGACATCACTCAGATTATCAAGCATCGCTAAGTGGTATTTACTAGCCGTCGCCTTGTCACGAATAAAGACTTTAAAATCTTTAGCCACACCAAAACGTGGTGCTTCGAGCAGCCAATCGGGTGATTTAAATTCTTGACCCAAAATCGCCGCCACCTCACGCGCAAAGCCGATAATACCAAAACAATCTGGCCGATTGGTTAGCGATTTGTTTTCAATGTCAAATAAATAATCATCAAGTTCATAAACTTTAGCAAAATCGGCGCCAAGCTCCAAATTTTTATCCAAGACTAAAATACCTTCGTGATCATCGTAGAGCGCCAACTCACGCGCGCTAGCAATCATACCATTGCTTTCATAACCCATGAGCTTGCGAGTATCTAATTTAAATTCGTCGTCCGTACCATAAGTGCTCGGCACAATCGCACCTGGCATAATCCAAGCGATGTTTATATCAGCTTTGACATTGGGCGCGCCACAAACTACCTGCACTAGGCCATTGTCGTCACGACTAACCTGCTTATTTACACCGCCGTCATCGATTTTACATAAAGTCAGATGATCTGAGCCATCAATTTTTTTGGCTGATTTAACTCGCGCAATTTTAACACCAGCATATTTAGGTGCTAACGACTCAACACTCTCCACTTCAACTAATTTTGAACCGATTTCCTTAGCTAAAGTCTCGGCACTCAATTTGATTGGGGTAAATTTTTTCAGCCAATTATAAGAAATTATCATGCCATTCTCCTTAAGAATTCTAATTTACCAGATTCAAAATAGCGGACGTCATCGATGCCGTTTTTGAGCATGACCAGGCGGTCGATACCGCCACCCCAGGCGAAACCACGATATTTTTTAGAATCAATCCCAGCCATCTCTAACACATTTGGATGAATCATACCGCAACCCATAACCTCTAGCCAATCACCTGGCTTGCCACCAATCGCCTTGGGTTTTTCAATCATAAATTCGAGTGACGGTTCGGTGAATGGAAAATAAGCTGGCTGAGTGCGAATCTTCAACTTCTGACCAAAATAACTTTCAAAAAAGCTCTGCAGGAAGCCCAGCATCTCGCTCAAACTAGCAGTTTCACTGACATAGACTCCCTCGCTCTGATAAAAAGTGTGCTCGTGCGTCGCATTCAGGTCTTCATTGCGATAGACCCGGCCATAACTAACGCTGGCGATCGCCTCACCACGCTCTAACTTCTCGCGACCAGCTGACAAAATGCGGTACTGCATGGTGCTAGTATGGGCTGGCGGGATAAAACCTTCTTCGGTCCGAAATGTGTCATAGCTATCGCGCGCTGGGTGTCCATCTGGGAAATTCAATGATTCAAACATGTGAAAATCATCATCAAGCTGACGCGATTCAATTGCTTCAAAACCCATGCGGGTAAAAATATCGACGACGCGCTCTAACTCTAAGGTCAGCGGATGACGCGAGCCAAACTCGGTCGAAATAAATTCCGGTGCACTTTCGTTTGGCGCCCACGGTGCAGTCACGTCAATTGGTGCAACTTCAGCTGAATCAAGCTCAGCTTGACGGTCCTCAATCGCCAACATCAACTCTTGCTTCATAGTGTTTAGCTCACGACCAAGCTCGGCTTTTTGATCTTTCGGCAAACTAGCTAACTTTTTATATAAACCAGCTAGGTCGGGCGATTTTAAAACCGTCGCTGGCTCCGACGACTTAGAGATTTGTTCCAATAATTTTGCCTTAACTTCAATCATCACATTACCGCCATGTAACCAATAACTACAATCAATGCAATCGCTATCAGTAGAATAGCCTGCCCAGCATGCCGAGCTGACTCAGCGCGGTGATTTTTCTTAGACTTAACCTTGGCTTTTGGCGCCTCGACTGAATCTTCTGTCCAAACCTCAAAGTCTTTACTAGTTTCTGATTTGCGCCTAAGCTCCGCCTTTATCCGACGCTGTAATTCTGTCTGTTCGTTTTCTTCTTTTAAATAAAGTCCCATATCTGCCAGTATACCACTTCTTGATTTCTCCCTCAATTGAGTTATAATTTTATGCAATCTAATTAACTTGGAGTTAATTGGGAATAACTTAATTAAGGAGGTTATCAAATGGCTACTAAAAAAGCCAAATCGAAAGCCAAGCCGAAGTCGACTAGTAAGAAGGCTGCGAGCAAAGCTAAAGCAACTAAATCACCAGTTAACAAGCGCACTACTACTCGTGTAGTCTCCGCCGAAACTGTCAAGAAAGAGGCTGTCAAAACTAATATTTTTGTACGCTTCATCAACTACACCCTCATGCCTAATACTATTCGCATGATTGTTCTGGAACTCCTAGGCATCTTTACCCTAGCAGTCACCTTTACCCTGACCCAGGGTCACCCAATGTACATGATGTTCTCTGTTGCGGCAGTATTCTTAGCACTAAGCCATGCAACTGGCGGAGCATTTAATCCAGCCCTGTCATTTGGTCAGTGGATCACTCGTAAAATTTGTGGCGCCGCCATGATCCTACAAATTGTGGCGCAATTCCTAGGCGGCATGTTAGCACTAGTCGTGCTAAACGGCTTTATCGGCGCCGCAGCTGGTGCTGAATCAACTTACGGGGCAATTGAATTGTTTAAGCTTAGCGAAGTAGTCGCTGGTAAAGAATGGTATCTGTTTGCTGCCGAAGCGGTTGGTATGATGATCGTCGCTCTAGTGCTTGGACGAATCGCCAAGGCTAAGGCCAGCAATCGTCTGGAAAAATCCTTTGCTATTAGTGGCGCAGTTTTTGCTGCCATGCTGCTAGCCGGTACAGCTGCCAGCTACGCCAGCGGCATGACAGTGCTTAATCCAAGCATTCTCATGACACTACAAGCTTTCCCAAGCAAAAACTGGGTTTGGCTAGTATCGATCTACGTAATTGCTCCTCTACTTGGTGGCGCAATTGGCTACGTACTATCCGACCTGTTGCAGGAAAAAGAATCAACCAAGGTTAGCTAATCAAATAGTATCAAATAAAAATATCCCCACTGGGGGATATTTTTTTTAGCCTTATTGAATTTGTGGTCGGTCGATGGTCTCGGCAATAATTTTGTTCTCGCCGCCAGCGATTTTGACTACATCTTTATCAACCTTAGCAAACTCTTTGGAGGCATTATTATAGTGATTGACCGTTGTGCCTAGCGAGTTACCAAGTTTTTTCATGTACTCATCATACTTAGCGATATGCTGGCCGAGCTGGCCAACCCGCACTTGAATGTCCTTGGCCTGCTCTTCGATTTGCAGACTTCTTAGCCCCTGCAAAACAGTTTGTAAATAGGCCATAAAGCTAGTTGGACTAGTGATGATGACATGCTTATCACGAAAGGCATATTCGATTAAATCACGCGAACTACCACCCTGACCAACATTGTTGATTAAGAGATCATAATAAAGCGACTCACTTGGTATAAACATAAAAGCAAAATCCATCGTGCCCTCGCTAGGTCGTATGTATTTAGCAGTCTCATCAATCCGCGCTTTCAAATCAGCCTTAACTTTCAGCAGCAACTTATCGCGTTCATCGCCAGTCGCTTCAATCATGCGATTATAGTTTTCTAAGCTAAACTTACTATCGATTGGCAGAATCTGATTTTTGTCTAAAAATATCACCGCATCGGCAATCTCGCCATCTTTAAATTTATACTGCATCTGAAACTGGCCAGCTGGCAGAACATTGTCTAAAACACTCTCTAGGTAGAACTCACCAAATACACCGCGCTGTTTCGGGTTCTGCAAAACATTTTGTAAAGTTTTAAGCTCATCCGCCACATTGACTACCCGCTTATTAGCGTCTTCAAAACTCGCCAAGCGACGATTAACGTCGGCGATAATTTTATAACTTTCCGACATTTGCTTAGTCATTGAGGTTTGGGTCTGGGCGTAATTACGCTCTAGGCGATCAGACATGGTCGTATTCGACTGATGCACTACGTCTTTCAAGCCGTCGATACGCGTATTCAGCTCATTTAAATCACTTTTAAGCAGCGACAGGCTTTCTGGCTGCTTAGAACGTCGCGCCAACATAACCAAAACACCAACATTAATTAAAACGATGATGACGCCGAAAATGATTAAGATAGTTTCCACCCTTTTCTCCTTTTATTTAACGATTAAGAATAATAATATTGTGACAGCTACTGTTAGGACCACTGAGACAATCCAGTTGTTAACCCTGGCAATCCAGCCAAAAGTTGCAAAAACCAGCGAGCCAAGCAGACCATAGGCCAAAATGCGCCCCGGCCAAATTGCCAACGCCAATGGCAAATTCCAGAAAAGCAGCAAGGCGGGAACGATCACGCAAATCGGTCGCTCTTGACGAGACAGTATCATAATTAGTAGTGTTATAACCGCATCAATCACTAGCGCCACTCGAAAGGTCTTGGTCGTATCGCCCAAACAATTATCAGGTGAAATCCGGCAGGTGATAAAACTTAAGATTAGCGGCAGAAGCGCCAGCAACAATCCAAATAGTAAACCCCAGCCAAAAGTCCGAAAAACTCGCTTGTTGTAAGAAAAAAAGTCCAACTCTTTATTATTAATCACCACTCTTGCCATAACACTCCTTATAGCCACCCAGATTTTCTCTTTTATTCTACCACAATCATCTGCCCTTGTCGAAGCTACACACAGTGATATAGTGTAAATATGATAAAAAAGTTTTCACCCAAGAGATTAGCAATTGTCTTAGCGCTAACTTTAATAATATTTGGCAGTGGAATGGGCTATTTACTTTGGCAAAAACAGCAAATTAAACCAGTTGATACCACACCAGCCAAACCAGAAGTCAAGAAGCCAGCTCCGCCGAGCTACCAAATTACTTTTGCCGCTATGGGTGATATGCTGGCACACGACACTATAAACAAGCAAGCCAAGACTGATGGTGGATATGACTACAAACCATACTTTGAGCAAATCAAATCACTCTACTCAAGCGCTGACATTGTGTTTTGCAATCCAGAAACTCTTTCAGCTGGCGCTGATTTTGGTATTTCTGGTTATCCAACTTTCAATGCGCCAGCTGAATTTGCCCGCGACCTCAGCGCCTCGGGCTGTCAAGTCATCAATCTCGCCACCAACCACATCGCCGATAAGACCCAAGCCGCTGCTGATAAAACTATTGACGTTTGGCGCGAACAGCCAGGCACATTAGCTTTGGCTGGCGCCAACAAGAATGCTGATGAACAAAAACAGGTGGCCTATTTTGAAAAGAATGGCCTAAAAGTTGCCTTTGTGGCTTTTGCCCAATATAGCAACCGCGTCACCAACTCAACCCTACTCAATCTCTACTCTAACACCGCGCTAGTTAACCAACTAATGAACGAAGCGCGTGCTAACGCTGACGTAGTTTTAGTCTCACTCCATTGGGGCACCGAAGATTCAACCACCGTAAACTCCAACCAAATTAATACTGCCGAAAAGTTCGCCAATCTTGGTGCTGACATTGTTATCGGCACCGGTCCTCACGTCCTGCAAAAAGTTGATTGGATTGAAGGCAAGGATGGGCGCAAGACCTTAGTTTGGTATTCAATCGGCAATATGCTATCAAGTCAGATCCCAACTAATAATTTAACTGGCGGTGTCGCTGGCTGGACAGTCAAAAAAGTTGATGACAAAATTCAAATTAGCGACGTTAATTTTAAACCAACCTTCATGAGCTACGACTGGCCAGCTGGCGGTGGTTTACTAAGCCGACATAATTTGCAGCTTCAACCGCTCAAAGCCGCCGAATCAAATTTAGCTAAACACAAAACCAATTATGAGAATCGCTTAAAATTCGTTACCGACACCATCGGCCCTAACGCCCAAATAATTAGCAATTAGTCTTTATATCCCAAGTCTTTACGGGCCTCTAATAAATGCGACTCGGCTTCGTCAAGCGTCAAACCAGATTGATGTAGCGCCATAGCTAAATCTTTACCAACATAGCGAAAATGCCACGGCTCAAATTGATAGCCAGTAATTTCTTCTTTACCTTTTGGATAGCGCAGAATAAAGCCATAGCTATTTGCATTGGCCGCTAGCCATTTACCTGCGCCAGTATCGGCAAAACAGGTATTTAAATAACACTCCTGATTAACATAGGCTAAATCTACCGCTAGACCAAGCTGGTGTTCACTTGTACCAGGACGAGCGCTAACCCTATCGGCGTAAGCTTGACCCCGAGTGCGCACGAAGTTGTTGTAATAGGTTGCTTGTAATTGCGACGACCGAAAACCACTGCCAATCATTAATTCATAGCCAGCTTTCTTGGCGTCAATAAACATTTGCGAAAGAGGTTCTTGCAACTCAGAACGGATTGATCGCTCGTCATTTGACTTTTGCTTCCAAGCCAAAACATTAGCCAGCTCAATCGCTGGTCGATAATTTTGATCATTTAACGGACGGCTTCGGCTGGCAATCCGCCATAAACTATCGTCCCGCTTATAATCCTCTTTAATTGCTACAATCTTTTCAGCATTTGGTAACTCTATATAAATTACGTCTGGTTTTGGCTTCATAACCACGCCAGAAGCCGGCCGAGAAGCCTCGTCAAACACGACTTCTTGGTTCTTTATCAATACAGCACCCTGTAAAACCACCCATATCAGAATCAGCAATAACACAGTTAAAATTAATTTGATCGGCTGCCTCGTCTGACGTTTTTTTATTTTGTTCATTTCTGATTAGTATTTTACTACATCAATAATTGTTAGCAAAATTAGCACTCTTGACGCGTGAGTGCTAATTCGCTACAATAGAAGGCACTGAACCTAATTCAGGGAAAAGGAGAAGAATTATGAATAAATTAGTACGTTTTGACCCTTTTACGGAGTTAGACGCCCTACAAAACCGCTTTTTTGGCGACGACTGGTTGACGCCGTCACGCATGATTAGCGCCCCCACGACTGATGTTTACACCAAAGATGGCGCGATGACCATCGAAGTGCATTTACCGGATTTTGCCGACGAAGACATCAACATCGAAGTTGACGGCAATGACTTGATTATGCGCGCCGAGAAACACGAACGCGAAGAAGATAAGGGCAAGCGCTACATCGTCCGCGAGAGTAGCAGTAGCTTCTATCGTCGTATTCAACTACCAGAACGCGCCAATGTTGACAAAATTAACGCCGACATGGAAGGCGGAGTTCTGACCGTCAAGGTGCCACTAACACCAGTGCCAGAACCAAAACGCATTGCAGTTAAAAAGTCGAAGAAATAAACTCTAGTTCATACCAGAAAAGAGCCGCCCAAGTTAAGGGCGGTTCTTTTGTGTTTAACTAGCCGTCAATCTACTTGACAAAATCCGCTCTTTGCTATATAATAGAAAGCGACTTTGATTTAGGATTTTGATCTTTTTGACTATTCTTAATCAACGATCTTTGAAAAGGAGGATTTATTTTATGCCCATAGAGAACATTCGTATACCAGAAGAGCTGGTGCCAAGTGTCGCAACCACTGCTATGTCCTGGGTGCTATACATCCTGATAGCAGCCCACATCGTGCTACTAGTCTACCTAGCGACCCGAGAAATCAAGAACCGGGATGCTGTCCAAAAATGGCTATGGGGCCTGGTTATTGGACTGCTATTCCTATCCTTTCCTCTCGCCATTCGCTACCCACAGCTCTCACTCCTCAAGTTTTGGGGTCGATACTTCGCCTGGTGGCTTAGCTACATCCTTATAGGAACATCCACCCTGACTCTTGTGGTTGCTATTTGTGTCTTGGTAGAAAGAATTATATGGCCAATATTTAATATAGCAATTCTGCGATGGGTGTGGAGACTGCCCCGACGCTATGCGTGGGGCATGATACTGGGCGTTATTGCAATAGTATTCAGCCTCTACGCAGCAACCAAAATAGCTATCAACTACCCACTACCATGGCCCTGGTGGTAACCCCCTCCTTCCCCGCTTCAAGCGGGGTTTTAATTATCTAATTATAATGGTCGCGAATATGAAATAAATAATAACACTTAGAATATCCTGTAAAGCCGTAGCCAATGGCCCACTGCCCAGCGCAGGATCCTTACCAAGTTTTTTGAGCACAATCGGGATGACTGCCGCTAGGACAGAAGCGATAGTGCTAGCACACAAAAGCGATAAACCCACCACCAAACCAATTTTAGCCGAGTGGCCAACCATCACCGCTCCAATGCCGCTAAACACACCCAGAACCATGCCGACCAGGACACCGGTCACTAGCTCACGCCAAATATATTTCTTAAAAGACAACTTAAACAAAGCCAGCGAGCGGACTGCAATCGCTTCGGCTTGTGTGCCAACTGAATCAGCAATATAAGCCACAACCGGCACAAAATAAGCTAGCGCCACATTTGACGAAAGAGTCTCTTCAAATAAACTCGAGATCATACCTAGTCCCAACCCAGCGACCGCCCCAAACATCAACCACGGCAACCGCGAACGTAAAATCGAACCATAACTCATGGCTGCACTCTTGAATAAGTTACCGCCGTGGCTATGCACACCAGAAACCATCATCGCCTCGTCAACATGTTCAACATGCATTACCTTAATCAGTCGATTAGGCGGAATCGCCCCCAAAAAAGTCTTATCATGATCAAGCACTGGCACCACACTCACCCCCTCGCGTACCGCAAGTATCACTGCCTTAGACTGATCATCATAAGCTGAAACCACCGCCTTAGGCTTAAACATCACCTGGCTAACCGGAACCTCCAAATCCTCCTTTGGGACTTTAATTAGATTAATCATACCCAATAGCCTTTTTGAATTATCAAGCACAAACACGAAGTGCATTGACCAGCTACCACGGTCAAATTTTTTAATTACGTCACCTAATAAATCACCTGGATTAACAGTCAATAGCTTAGTTGAAATCAACCGGCCAGCTGAATCTTTGGGGAATTTTTGCTCTGAATTGTCCATATCTTTACTATATCAAAAACTAGCCAAGTTTTGTTAGAAAATTTGTTTGACTCAAACTATACACCCAGTGTATAGTCAAATTATGGAAGCAAAGTACGCCCTATTAGGATTTTTGGAACAAGAGTCAAATTACGGCTACGAACTCAAAAAGCTCTACGACAAATTTTTTGGTCACGATAAGCCAATTTTGTCGGGGCAAATCTATTCAACTCTATCGCGACTAGAACGCGACGGACAAGTTGTCGAAATCAAGTCAAAAGAAAACAGCGGTGGTCCCGCGCGAGTCAAATATTCTATCACCAACATTGGTTTGGAGGTCTTTGAGAATTGGCTACAAGAACCCGAAGCCCCAGCCCCACAGCTCCAAGCCACACTTTACGTTAAGACTGTTTTGGCTCTGCTCCGCGGTGACGAAACAGCGGTGTTTTTGGACCGCCAAAAACATGCCCACATCGAGCGAATGCGTAATTTGACTCGGCAGAGAAAAGACGCTGATATTGCCAGTAAGTTATTAATTGACCACGCCATTTTTCACTTAGAGGCTGACATTCGTTGGATCAACCTAACCGAAAGCCGTTTAACAATTTTAAAAAAGGAGCTAAGCTTATGAGCCCAATCTTGCAAGCAAAGAATATTCATAAAATTTTTAACAATAAAACCGAAGCTCTGCGCGGTGCAAGTATTCAGATTGAGCAAGGTGAAATCGTGGCAATTATGGGACCAAGTGGTTCGGGTAAATCTACGTTATTACATTGCCTAGCGGGTATATTGAAACCAACTAGCGGACAAGCGATTTTTGACGGTCAGGATATTGCCAAATGGTCGGACGCTAAGCGTAACAAACTGCGCCGCAAAAACTTTGGTTTTGTGTTTCAATTTAGCCAACTCGTACCCGAACTAACCGCCGCGGACAACGTTGCTTTGTCACTGTTAATCAACGGCGTGAAAAAAGCCGAAGCTTACGAAAAAGCTCATGAGTGGCTGAAAAAAGTTGGAGTTGAAGAGTTGGCCGAACAGATTCCAGGCGAAATGTCGGGTGGTCAAACTCAGCGCGTAGCCGTAGCCCGCGCCATGGCAATCAGCCCCAAAGTATTATTTGCTGACGAGCCAACTGGCAGTCTTGATTCGATTAATTCCGAAAAAATTATGAATTTAATCGTCGATACCGCCAGAGAGAATGGTACGACCGTGGTAATGGTAACTCACGAACCGACCATCGCCGCTTATGCCGACCGTGAAGTGATTGTTCGTGACGGCGTCGTGACGGAGGCGAAATAATGTCGCTTGGTCTACTTTTTCTGAAGCGCACCGACCGTCAAGGCTGGTTTCGTATTATAACTACCGTATTTGCCATTACCCTTGCGACTGCAGTGATGCTCTCAACTATTGCCATGGGCGAAGCGATGACTCGTGGTCAAACTCGTGGCCAAATTTTAACAGCACCATACCACAATGAGTATCGCTCCAAAAAGACGGTTGATATACAAGCTGACGAGCTGGTGCTTTATCGCTATTACGGTTACGGTGAAACCAACAGCAAAAACGCTATCATCGAAATTGGCATGCGACAGCTAACACCCAAGGCACCATTTCTGCCTGGTATGAAGCGCGCGCCGGCTCAAGACGAAGTGTTTGTTTCGACCGCCTTAGCCAATCGCATCAAGCAAGAGCCTGAATTAAAAGATTATTTTGCTAATTTAAAAATTGTCGAGAATGTACCTAACAAAATCCTACCCTCGCCCGACACCCTGCTAGCGTTGTCATATTTACCACAGGAAGCGATCGATCAAAACGCCACGACTAATTTGGCCTTCATGACCCAAGAACAGATCGACAATTATAAGCCAGCTATTAACGCCAAAATAACTATGATTATTCGAGTATTTATGGTGCTTTGTGGGCTAGGGCTAATTTTTCCACTATTAATTTTAGTCACATCCGCTACGCGAATTGGCGTCTTGCAGCGCCAACGCCGCTATGCTGCCCTAAGCCTAGTTGGCACCTCCAAAGGCCAAATCAACCGCATTTTGATTGCCGAATCACTATCAGCCGGGGCGATTGGCGTATTACTTGGCTCAGTGCTTTATGCTATTATCCGTCGCACCTTACTGGTCAATTTAGACCTGGCCAACAATTCGGGACGGTTTTTCTTAGAAGATATTACCGTCACGCCACTTGCTTATCTGGGGACGATTGGACTGATCGCCCTACTAATCGTCGGCATCAACTGGTGGGCAATGCGTAAAGTTAAGACCTCGCCACTTGGCGTTATGAAAGAGCAAAAGCTTCAACAAAAACCTGGCGTTTGGCGACTATTACCACTAACTGTGGCGATTGGCGTATTAGCCTATATCAAACTACACCTCAAAGGCCCAGATTGGACCAATAGCAATACCGAGACTTTTTTGCTCGTGATTGCTATTACCTTTACTTTAATGATGGTTGGTCTACTACTAGCCGGCTCGTACCTGACTTACCTATTTAGCTTAATATTTAATAAATTAGCCAGAGAAACAGTCGGCATCATGAGCTCAAAGCGTCTGAAAGTTTTTCCTAAAGCGATCTTCTCGAGCGTATCTGGCGTGGTGCTAGCAATTTTTGTTGGCAGCTTTTTTATCACCGCCATCGAATCGGCTAAGCTCACCACTTACAAACTTTTCGACGAGGAGAGAGAAAGTTATCTCGCCACCACGGAAAGTATCTTGTCCGATTCCACCATCTCTTTTTCGTCGCTAAGTAGCTCCGACAAAGAGGTTGACTTAAAGAAGTTAAGCGAACAGTTGCTAGAAAATCCGGAGCTAAAATCGTTAGTTTGGCGAGTTCACGGCGTACGCTTTTACGGCAGCGAGCAAAGCGGCTTCGTAGGCGAGGCTTATACTTGCCAGGACCTAAGCCAATACACTACATTAAAGTGCTCAGACAACTTATCAGCTAACGATTGGGTCATAATCAAGAGAGATTACAATACCGAAACCAATACCTCAACTGTCGATTTAGTGCCAATCAAGCCAGAAGATATGAAAAATGTGAGTAAACAATTTTACAATTTAACCTACTACTTTAAAAGCTCGGCTGATTTAAAGAGGGCCAAAACTCTGATTGTCAACTACCTAGCCAACCGCGCTCGGCAAACTGGCGAGCAAATTCTCATCGCCGTATTTGATCAGCAAGACCTAGCTGGCATATCCTATCTATTTGATAACTTCGGCAATCTAATCGACATGGTTTATGTCGGCACAATGGCCACAATTCTAATCGGTGGTTTTAGTCTAGCCATCGCTACAATCGGTGGATTCTTTGAGCGCAAGCATTCATTTGCTAACTTGCGACTAATGGGCGTCGACATCAAAACACTCAATCGAGTAGTTTTGGTAGAATCAATCATACCACTGGTTTTAGCGAGTATCGTAGCTTTAATAGCTGGAATTGGCATGGCCTGGATAGTCATAGGTTTGATGGTGCGCAACCTGCACATCGCCCTACCCGAACCAAGCTACTTTGTCATGACCGCCCTATCGCTAATTGTCAGCTTGTTAATTGTGGTGACAATTTTACCAATCCTAAAACGCATCACTAGCCTAGAAGAAAACCGCACTGAATAGAAACTGCTAAAATGATAATATGACCAGGTTGCAAATAAAAGCTAAGTCCAAATCTAAACACCGGCTAGCTTGGTTAATACTACTGCCGATTTTAGCCACCTCTTTACTGGGACTATTGCGATCCGATAAATTGATCGTTCATACCAGTCGATATTTAGGCATTGAACCAGAAGTCATCACCAGCCCTTATCGTCCTGCTCCACCAGCTTGGGCAGTCGCAGCCGATAAGTATCACAGCAAAAACATCATCGTTTATGATTTGACTAGAAAACAAGTTCTATTTCGTAAAGATATTGACGCGCCAGTCCCAATGGCGTCACTGACTAAAATCATGACGACGATTTTAGCTATCGAAAAGCTTCCCGATTTAAACACCATGGGCGTAATCAAAACCGCCACAATCAATCAAATGGCCGCGCGCAACGCATCAATGGCCGGATTCTCGGCTGGTGAAAAAGTAAAATACATCGATTTACTTTATGGCGTTATGCTGCCGAGCGGCGGAGAAGCCTCGTTGACAATAGCCGAAGCGGTGGCTGGCAATGAATCGGAGTTCGTGGCAATGATGAACGCTCGCGCCCAAGAGCTCGGACTGACCAAGACCAGCTTTACCAACGCAACTGGACTAGACGCTGATAATCAACGATCGAGTGCACGCGATTTAGTGCGACTATTACGACATGCCCTAAAAAATCTAACCTTTCGACAAATTTTTACCACCAAAGAACACCAAACTAGCTCCACTAATTATCATTCTCGTGGAATAAAACTTAAACACAGTATTTTAGGCGGGATATTATCCAACGAACAAACGGGCTTTCAAATCATCGGCGGCAAATCCGGCACCACTCACGCCGCTGGACTATGCTGGGCGACACTAACGCAAAAAAATGGCCGAGAATTTTTGGTCATCACACTCGGCGCTCCGCTTGACAACTTGTATAGGCCAACTCTTTACCAAAAGGACGATTTACTGTCGATTATGCAGACTATTAACTAGTTTTCAGATATAATATTAAGGAAAGGAAATGTTACATGGCAAAAGTTAAAAAACTTTACCGTAGTGTCACCGACCATAAGTTGGCCGGTCTATGTGGGGGCTTGGCGGAATATTGGGATTATGATTCGACGATTATTAGAATTACATTTCTAGCACTAGTACTACTGTCAAAAGGCTTCTTTATTTGGCTTTATATCATTGGAGTTTTTCTAATCCCTGAGAAAAACAAGCCCAGTATGGCTGACAAGGTATCCAGCCAGCCGTTTGAGAAGACGGTTGATGAATTTACTAGCGCCGCTCAACAGGCGCCAAAGTCACAACAGGGACTTTGGCTTGGCGTTGGCCTAATTGTTCTGGGCATTTTTGCACTAGTTCGACCTTTTCTACCTGACTGGCTAAAACTCGACCAGCTACTTTTAGCAGTCGCACTGATCGCTGGCGGTGTATTGATTATTAAAAAACGAGAGGAGACAAAATGAGCCAAACCAAAAAAACTGCAGCGGCTGAAGATATTAAGACAAAAGTAATCGAGAAAGCCGAAGTTATTGAGCCTAAAAAAGCTAAAAGCACACCATGGGGTCTAGCATTTATTTTAATAATCATCGGTACAGTCCTAATTCTAGACAGTTTTAATATTGCTAAATTTGACTTCAACTTTTGGTCACTTTTTAAGCTATGGCCACTGCTCTTAGTGTCAGCCGGATTGGGTATTTTAGGTAGTCGCAATCAAGTTCTCAAAGCCGTCGCCACCGCTGGCAATGTCCTTTTGGTTGTATTTGCTGCCCTAGTCGTAACCGGCACGATAAAACTCGATAATTACGATGTTAATACTAGGACAGAGACCAAGAGTATCACCGCCAGCCAAGAAACAAATAAGCCAGCCAAAATAGAGGTTAAATCGGCTGGTAAATTAACAATTAACTCTCACGACGGAAATGATTTAGTGAAGTACGCCGGCACCGAAGTGGATATCAAAGACGAATCGAGCGACGACACAGGTATAAATAAGATTAAAATTGAGCCAAAGACGAGCTTTGTCGTTGGTAATATTGATATGGGCGTCAGCCTGCGCAAAACTACGCCAATTGAACTTGGCATTGATTTTGGTGCTGGCAAAGTAGACGCTGATTTGCGCGGCCTGAACATCACCAAGCTTGATATTAATTCTGGTGCCAGCGACGTCACTGTCAAACTCGACACAACCACCAGTCAAAAAGTTGAAATTGATTTCGATCTTGGCGTCAGCAACGCAACGCTCTATGTACCAAAAACTGTCGGCATCAAACTCAAAAGCGATAGTGGGATGAGTAAAATAGACACCAATGACCTTGTGTCGCGCGGTGACCACAAATACGAAACACCAGATATCGACAAGTTTTCAACCATCTACGAAATTGAACTCGACAGTGGTATGACCAACTTTAAATTAGAGTATCTCTAATTACCACTAATCACATAACTGATTTTCTGCTAAAATACTTTTAGGAGGTTATTTAAGTCATAAAGGCGATTTGTATGTAATATTAGTAAACAAAGGAGCGCTATGAGCGAATTACTAAGGAATCATATGAAGAAAAACTGCAAGAGCTTAAACATAAACAGCTAAAGCTTGGAGTAGAAATTGATTTATATACAAAAGCAGATAAAGACTATTTATTGACTGTATCTAAAGTACTTTCTCTCGCTACAAGAGTAAAAACAATATTTGAAAGTTCTGAAATACACGAAAAACGAGCATTGTTGAATTATTTAATTCAGAACCCTACTCTAAACGGAAAAAAGCTATATTTTACAATAGCTTCTCCATATAATTTAGTACTAGATTTAGCCAGTAAACCTACTTGGTACCAGCTAAAATATGCAATATCTGTAATTCAACCTAATGATGAACAATTTAGAGCAGTGATAGAAGCGTTAAAGAAAGCTCACGCGGACCAAGATAAAGTAAAAACAAATGCCTTTTCTCGCGTAAACACTGAATTAACAAAAGTAACCTCTAAAATTAGCAAGCTGTTTGATTTGTACCTAGAAGGCGACATAACAAATGAAGAATATAAGACTAAACGCATTGAATTGAATGTCCAAAAAGAAAAGCTAGAACGTAAGCTTGCTTCTCTTGACGGTGCCGTAGATGAATGGTATAGCAATGCAATTACAATTATGAACTTAGTAAAAGACACACCTCTGTTATTTGAGGAAAGTTCTGAAGCTGTTGATAAAAGACGCTTGCTCGATATGCTATTTCAGAACCTTGAGATTTTTGATGATCAACTGAGGTGGAAATATAAAAAACCATTCAATTTGATGGTTTCTTATACTAATACTTCATCTTGGCTGGGGATGAGGGATTCGAACCCCCGATGGCGGGACCAGAACCCGCTGCCT
>CAZVBM010000012.1:0-15309 GCA_964625885.1 uncultured Candidatus Saccharibacteria bacterium
CTGCGAATTGATTTGGGTCCAGCGGCCAAAGAGAATGTTTCTGGTGTTGGGCAATACACCAAGCGCTTAGCTGAAGCACTTGGTGCCAGCAGAGATATCGAGGTGACTGGCTTTTATTTTGATTGGCAGCGCAAGCACGCTGAGCCACAAATCGATATTAAATACGCCAGCATCAATTTTCCGCAGCGAATTTACGCCAAATTGCACCAAATGGGTATTAGACGAGCTTTTGACCGCAAAATGGACCAGGTCGACGCCACGATTTTTCCCAATTTTGTGACTTGGCCGACCAAAAAATCGACTCTACGCATCACCACCGTTCATGATTTGACTTATCGTTTTTTTCCAGAGACGGTTGAGAAAAAGAATTTGAAATATCTAAAGAAAGTTGTTCCGCAAACGATCAAAAAAGCTGATCTAATTCTTACGGTTTCCGACACGGTTAAACAAGAGATGATGCAAGAATTCAACATAACCAACGACCGCATCTTAACCCTACCGGTGCCGCCAAACCAAACTTTCTTAAATTTTAAACCGAGTGATAAGCCACTAGCGCCATCACTTAAAACCACTACTAAATACTTTCTACTATTTGTTGGCAACTTTGAGCCGCGCAAGAACCTAAATGTTTTAGTACAGGCCTACCTTCTACTGCCCGAAAAAGTTCGTCAGGAGTGCAGCCTGGTGATCGCTGGCGCCAAGGGTTGGGAGAATAACGATACCCAGAATTTAATTGACGAGGCAGTTGATAACGGCGAGAACATCATCCAAACCGGCAATCTAGAACAAGCGCAGATTGCCCAACTGATGAGCGAAGCGACTGCACTAGTGATGCCATCGGTCTACGAGGGTTATGGCATGCCGGTGACCGAAGCGATGGCGGTTGAGACGCCAGTTATCGCCTCAGATATACCAGTTTTACACGAGTCCAGCGGCGAAGCAGCACTGTTTTTTGATCACAAGTCACCCGAAGATTTAGCTAGAAAGATCGCTCAATTAATTTGTCAGCCAGAACTGCGCGCCAAGTTAGTCAAGGCTGGCACCGAACACTTAAAGACCCTGTCTTGGCAAGACAATGTCAATAAATTGGTTGCCAAAATTAACCAGCTTTTAGAAGCCAAGGCAACCAAAAACTAGGTCGATCTGACCTAGTTTTTTATCGACTATAGATTCTTAGCTATGTCGTCGACTTTTTTCTCGACGCGACGACGCTTTTTGTCGCCCACCAAGCTGACTATCGCAAAGACGGTAAAGAGGATTGTAAGTCCCAGGTCCTTAGCGTAACCACCAAACAGCTTAATCTCTTCTAGTACGGTCTGCCAGAAATCAGCGCTGAAAAAGCCAGCATCGCCGCCAACCATGAGAGCATAATGGTCCCAGGTCTGGACAATGAAGCCAATTGCAAAGGCTAGTAAGATTGAAAATACGGCCAAGGTCATTAGTTGAGTAAATTCTTTTTTAGAGATCTGACCGCCCCATTTACCATAAAACCAATGCATACCATAAACCACTACAAAAGATACAAAGGCTGGAATAAAACCAATCCGCCAGATGATTAGCCAGAGCACGATGCCCACAACTGCTGGAATCAGCGCCATCAGCATACCCTTTTTGTGTGTCTTGTTTTGCATAATAATTTCCTTTGGTTACTGGCCGTTTATTATAGTGATAAGCATAAGAAAAATCAAATTGACCAGAAGCATTTTATTGGCTAAAGTTATATTAGGTGGGAGAACTTTGACACGAGGTGATATTATGACTGAACCAACAAAACCAAGGTGCGACAAGCATCATCGATTTTTTAGCCAAAAACTCCGTCAACACATCGCTGCTTACCATATCGAAAACGAGTTACCAGTACCCAAAGGCTTATACCAAACTGATAGGATTGATGTTGATTTTCATACTAAGTTTCACAGAAAGTTTGCCCGCGAATGTTTTGCAGCCAAAGCCGGAAGGCTCATACCCCACCACCAGCCAACAAACTGCGCTCGCTGCAAATTTAACCGAATATGCTTCTGCGGCATACCCTTCCTCAATTCACAAGACCGGAACATGATTAACCTGATCCACTCGGTTATCGATGAAACGCCTGGCACAGCAGAAGACGATGGTTATTCCTGGATGGCGGGTTTGATTCGAAATTTTATCAGCTATGCCATCATACCTCACCTTTAAACTGGGGATACCCCCAGTTTTTCATTGACTTTTTAAAGCGATTATGCTATAATTAAGGTACGGGTTCTTTAAAAATTTAAGGAGGGAACGTATATGCTAAACAGAAAGCAGAGAAATCGCCTCAGGAAGGCCTTTGCGATTATGGTTTTGACTATAATTGCAGCAGCGCTCTTTCTGGGCATAATCATCGCCTCGACCACATCAGCTCAAGCGGAGAGTCGAGGAATGACCATCGTAAACCCTGGCGAAATGGTGTTCGTTAAGTTGAACACCAAGACTGCTGATGGCGAAGTCGAAGTTATGCTCATCGAATTCGATGAACGTGGCAAGGGCGCGATCATTATGCAGTTCGATCAGAGTCGCATCATCGGTCGCCCGGTCTCCCCCGGCGACATTAATAGCGTCGCCGAACTGGACGGCGTAGAAGTGCATTACTTCAAAACCGTCAACAACTTTCTGCGTCGCACCGATTTCGATCAGCTTATGAAAGATATCGATGCCGGCAAAGTTACCGCTTGGGATAAGGTAAAATCTTATGCCAAGCAAGGCGGCGCATTCGTATGGGATAAAACCAAGAGTTTTACCCAGTGGATGGACGAGACCGCCGAGTCTATGGCCGACTACGCCAGAGAGCAAGAGTGGGACAAGAAAGTTCAAGATACCTTGGATAAAACTTTCACAAAGCTCAATGACTGGTTTGGCAACTAAAGAACCCAACGCCCACCTCTTGTGAGGTGGGTTTTTCTTTGTGATAAATTTATTTAATCAATGCCTTCAAAGAAATCTTTTAGAGCTGGGTCGGTTTTAGCACGCTCAATCATTTCGGCTGGCGTACCAAATTTATCAATTCGCCCCTTTTCAATCAACCAAATCTGATCGGCCACGTTAACAGCGAATTCGATATTGTGTGTCACAATAAACTGCGTCATACCAGTTTCGGCTAATTGTTTAATAATTTTTTCTAATTCAATAACATTAGCCGGATCAAGCGCGCTAGTTGGCTCATCATAGAGCAAGATCTTTGGATCCATCATGAGTTCACGAGCAATCGCCACGCGTTGCTGCTGACCACCTGATAAGTGATTCGGGTAGGCGCCAATTTTGTCTTCTAGACCAAAATCTGCTAACAGTTTTTTGGCCTTTTCCCTGGCCTTGACCTCATCAGCTTTGTTGATTTTAACCGGAGCAATCGTCAAGTTGCGCTCAACAGTTAAGTGCGGGAAAAGATGAAAATTCTGGAAGACCATACCAGAGACAGTCTCAGAACGTGAAATTTCGTTAATCGAGACGTCATCAAGCGTAATGTCACCGCTAGTCGGCGCCTCAATGCGATTAAGGCAGCGCAGTAAAGTAGTTTTGCCCGAGCCGCTGGCACCGATAATTACCACAACCTGGCCAGCCTGAACTTCGCGATTAATGCCACGTAAGACCTGGTTGTCGCCATAGCTTTTAACTAAGTCTTTAATCTTAATTACTGACACTGAGCTTCCTTTCTAGTCGATTAGAGAATCGAGTCAGAATGGTGGTTAGCAATAGATAAATCAGTGCGGCCGCTGCCAAAGACTCAAAAGCTGTGGCAGTTTGGAAACGAATAATATCAGCGCCACGCATTAAGTCACTGAGGCCAATCCAACCAACAACTGAGGTCTCTTTGATTAAAGCAATAAACTCATTAACTAGACTCGGTAACGAGTTTTTTAGAACTTGTGGCATGGTAATATAGCGAATCGTCTGAGTATAATTAAACCCGAGCGATGCCGCCGCCTCCCACTGCCCCTTTGGTAACGCCTCAAAACCAGAACGCAATATTTCAGCAATATAAGCCGCGCTGTTTAGACCAAAAGCTACTGACGCCACAATGATCTTGGGAAAACCTGGTGCCGAGAATATAACATAATAGAGAATTAATAGCTGCACCAACACTGGCGTACCACGAATAACGGTGGTGTAGAGTTTGGCAAGCGACGCTAGTGGATTGAACTTGGCCAATTTGCTGTTTGGTCGCTTTTTCGCCAAGAACTTTAAGGGTAAAAAGCGTGAAATGCGCAGCATCACAATGATAATACCGAGAATTAGACCCGAAACAACCGAGATAGCTGAAACTAGTAAAGTAATTCCTAGGCCCTTGACCAGGAACATATAGCGCTCTTCGCCGAACAAAATTTCCTGAGCCGACATCTTCTTATCATCAGTGGCACTCTCTGCTTTAGGACTAAAATATTTCTCCATCATACTATCATAGGTACCATCGGCTTTAATTCGAGCAATGGTTTTGTTAACTCCAGTTAATAGTTCTGGCTCGCCCTTGCGCATCGCTAGGGCATAGTTTTCGGTCGAGAGCCGCTCATCTAGCATTTTAAGTTCTGGTTTGTTACGTAGGTAGTTTTCGGCCGGAGCGTTGTCGATAATCGCCGCGTCAATTCGACCACTCGACACTTCTTGAAGGACGCCCGGCACAGATGGTAGCTGAATCTTTTCCGCCCGCTCGATTTCGTCAACCATGATATCACCGGTCGTGCCGAGCTGAACACCGATCTTCTTGCCAACCAGATCCGACTTGGAGTTGATTGTTGGGTTGTCGCGCCGAACGATGATCATTTGTGAAGCTTCGTAGTATGGATCAGAGAAGTTGACGCTCTTGGCTCGCTCTTCGGTCACACTCATACCAGCCGCCACCAAGTCAATTCGCCCAGCTTGCAAGCCGGCTAGCAAGCCATCAAACCCCAGCTGCTCAACTACCAGCTCGCGATTAAGATCGTTGGCTATTTCACGAACTAAATCAATATCAAAACCAACTACCTCGCCTTTCTCAATATATTCAAAAGGTTCAAAACCAGCGTCAGTTCCAACAATTAATTTTTGCCGCTCGCCCTTTGACTGCAGAGCAAAAAATAAAACGGCACCGATACCAATCACGAGTAGCAAACTGCTAATCCCAATCAGAATCCGGCGTCGTTTCGTCATATTCTTCCCCTATTTGTTTTCAGTATAGCACATATTTCAGGATTTGGATTTTTTGGCAGCGATTTTGGTCTTTATTTTGGCATCATACTCAGCATTAGCCTGCTGGCAAGACCAGTAGCCGTCATACATGAACGCCCCAAGCATCAGCAAGCTAGCCAATAATGACAGTACACTAGTCTGCCCCGACTCCACTTGTGCGGCCACCTGGTCTGATTTTAGAACCTCGTCAATCGTCGTCTGATAAACCGGGCTGCTAAATGTTATATAAAAACTAAGACCTAACGCCACGACCAGAGCCAGACCAAACCAGCGCTTCTTACCACCGATATAGATATAACCAAACCCCGGCACGATGTTCAAAATTGTTGCTAAAACTGGACTCTTCATTTTATAGATCCTTTCCTTATTATTTCAAACGCCTTCCTACTGACGCAATGTCACCAAGCTGACCCGCTATTCGATGGTCGTCATAGCGACCCGCTCTCTTATCCAGCTTCTCGGCTACCACCTGGACTAGCCGAAAGATTCTCTCGTACTGCTCGGGATTTGATAGATCAAACCCGGGCGAACTATAGATATAAAGCTCATCATCAATAATCTCAAAATCATAATTCGCACCATACTCGACCAAATCACTCATTAGATCAATCGTTAGTATCTCTAAAGCGTCTCGCTCATAGTCCTTTGGTACATAGGTCTTAAAGTGCTTATCAAAACCACCAGCCAACTCAACCAATTGATCACGCCGGTAGCTAGCTGGCAAGTTTGAAAAGCGTGACAATAAATTATTGGATCTGCCATCAAGGAGAATATGTGGCAAGTGGCGTGACAGCTTGACACACACAAAACCATACTTAGCCACCGAGTCCCCTTGCTTAAAAGAATGATTACCAAAATCAAACGGATTCTGACCATCAAACAAGTTATTAGCCGGCACACTAATAATTGGCTTCAGGAATATTTGGTTATCGTACTGAAAGATTAAACCAGAAAAATCTCGTAGATGCATTCCGACCAACCAACCGTTAGCCTGAGCAAGTCTAGAAATTCGGTAGAATACTAAAACCTGACGAAATGGGTTAGAAGGCGAAGCAATAAGCATAATCAAAACGGCAACTACGATAAATAGTGGAACCATTGAATTAAAATCAGCCGCCGAGAACAAAGAAAACCAATGCACTATAATAACTAGTGGCACAATCAGAGTCAGCCCTATAATTATTTTCTGAACTGCAAAAATAGTTTGTCCAAATTTAAACACACCTCCAAAGCCAGAAGATTTTTTTAGCGGAGAATAGTCAACTTTTTTCATAACTCCACCAACCCAACGGTCGCGTCAATACCTAGATGACGACAAACGATATAATCGCGATCAGACAGTAGTGCTGTCGAGTGCAGTTGGGCACCACGCAATTTATCTAGCTGTTCATAGGCTTTCTTAGCCAACGGATCAGTAGCGGTTGAGACCGCCAATACTAGCAACACCTCTTCCAGACTTAACTCTGAATTACACATATTAAGCTTATTACATTTCATATCATTAATCGGCTCTAATATTTCTGGTGGCAATAGTAGCACCTCATCGTCTATTTCGGCTGGCACTTTCAAAATATTTAAAAGCGCCGCCGCCACAGCTGACAAGACCGCGGTCTTTTTGCCAGTCACAATCCGACCATCAGCCAATTGAATTGCTGCCGCCTGATTGCCGTTATTTAGATTCTTGTCTAGTTTTTTGAGCTTAGCCATTGATTGTTTAACCACCTCGCGGTCAAGCGGCGTAGCGGATACGTTTTCCATCAATAACTTCGCGGACTCAACAGCATCGTCGCTAATCTCGCCTAATTGATTATCTAACACCGTGGCAAAATAGCGGCGAATGATTTCTTGCCGCGCCGCTTCGCGCACCACTGCATCGTCAGTGATCGCTTGGGCAATTACGTTAACACCCATGTCGGTTGGCGAATGATAAATTTCTTGACCATAAATCCGATCAAAAATTCGCTTTAACACCGGGAACGTCTCAATATCGCGGTTGTAGTTAACCGCTGTCACACCATAGTGAGCTAGGTGATAGGGGTCGATCATGTTGACATCGTCAAGATCCAGCGTTGCTGCTTCGTAAGCGATATTAACCGGGTGATCAATCGGTAGATTCCAAACTGGAAAAGTTTCAAATTTGGCATAACCCACGGTGTGCCCACGCAGCGACTCATGATAAATCTGGCTGAGACAAGTCGCCATTTTACCACTCGATGGTCCTGGTGCTGTCACCACCACAATATCGCGCTCGGTTTTGATAAAACTATTTTTTCCATAACCAGCCTCGCTAACAATCGTATCGACATCAATCGGATAACCAGCTGTCCTGGAGTGGAAATGAACTTTGAGATCCATCTTGGCTAATTTCTTAGCAAACGGCTGGACACGTTTTTGGTCGTCAAACAAGGTAATAACCACATTGTCCACCATGATATCGCGCTGACGTAAGAATTTAATCATCCTAAGAGCTTCGTCGGCATATGACATATGATTATCAGAGCGAATTTTGTTGCGGTCTAGGTCGACCGCCGAAACGCAAACTATAACTTCAAGCTTGTCCTTTAAGTTATCAAGAACTTGTATCTTAGATGATGGCTCAAAACCTGGCAAAACGCGCTTGGCGTGCAGGTCATCAATCAACTTACCGCCAACCTCTAGGTATAGCCGATCAAATTTATTAACCCGCTTTAAAATCTCGGCGGTTTGTAATTTGAAATATTTTTCTGAATCGAAACCAGTTTTAATTTTTGTCATTTGTTTTTCCTTTTTGTTATTCACCTCACGACTCCCTGTCGCTTATGTTTATTATACACACATGTTGGCAATTCAGCCAAGATTAACGCGACATTAGTTGGTGAGTAATCGCCGCCGCCAAAGCATCGGCAGCGTCGTCTGGCTTGGGAGCATCTTGAAGACGCAAAAGTTTGCGTACCACTTCTTGCATTTGCTTTTTATCGGCTCGGCCATAGCCAGTTAGGGTCTGCTTAATTTGCAGCGGTGTATACTCAGCGATTTCTAGCTTTGCCAACTGACCACAGAGCATCGCCACACCTCGCGCGTGCGATACGCTAATTGCCGTCGTGATGTTTTGAGCAAAGAATAATTTCTCAATCGACATAACATCTGGTTTAGTCTCATCAATAATCTGATTTAGACTGACAAATATTTCTTCTAGGCGCTCAGCCAGGGGCGTATGAGCCGGCGTAGTTATAACTCCGGCCGTAACTAATTTCGGTGCTCTGTTTTCTAACTCAATTACACCAAAACCGAGCCGGCCGGTACCAGGATCAATACCCAGGATGCGCATTATTTTCTCAGACCTTTCAACCACTTCACGACGGCTTCACGTTGGTAGATCAAGCCCAAGCTAACCACCACGCCAGCGCCCAAAGCCACCTGCCACCATTGCAATTTAACCACCGGCGTATTGTCACCTTCGTTCAACGTTGAGAAAGCGCCCGCCACATCCGATTCACTCGCCTGAGCCACCAGTTTGCGACAACGATTGGTCTCGGCACTGCGCTCATAGCCATCGTCGCATTTTTTCACGCAAGTACCGGTAAAGCCGATTTCATAACCATCATCACAGTCTTGCTGGTTGCTAATTTTACGGCAACGGTTAGTATCGAGATTGCGTTCATAACCAATTGGACAAGGTGCCAAGCCAGCTTGAGTGGTAGTAGTAATTTTTCGGCAGCGATTAGTTTCTGGGTTACGCTCGTAGCCGACTGGACAGGGCGCTAAGGTCGTCTCCAACTCATCAACAATCTTTCGACAACGGTTGGTATCGGGATTACGCTCGTAACCTTCGGCGCAGACCTTCACGCAAGTCCCAGTGTAGCCCACTTCATAACCGACCTCGCAGACCATCTCTTCATCTGTTGTATTATTCACAACAGCTATCTTCTGACAGCTACCGGTTGTTTGATTAAAACCATAGCCAACACTGCAAGGTAGCTCCGGCAATTCTATATTCGGTAGGTTAGGTGTTAAAGCAAAAGTTTTAATGAACTCATCATTGATTCGAATCTGACTACTATTGGGTGTTTGCGCCTCAAGCGTCAATTCATCAACCACATCGCCTAGTTCATTCCTGAGCTCGATTTTAGCTACGTCAGTACGTGATAATTGTAGCTTGGTGTCTTTTAGAAACACCGCCAAATACTGTTGGCTTAATAACTCGACATCATCAAAGCCGTGTTCGCTCGCCCCGCTCCAGCTAGTCCACAGTCTGCAACCTTTCAAATCAACAATCTCGTCTGTTGGATTGTAGACCTCAATAAACTGTTTATCGAGCGCTATATTAACCGCGATCTCAGACAGAACCAGCCCTTGGCAAAGATTTTTTGGCTCTGGCTCGACTTCTTCATACAACACTAGACTGTCATAACTAAGCCAGTGCTGTTCAGGGATGTGCGCGCGCAATGAGCGCCAAACCACCTGCCCATTTTGCAAGATGATCTCAGCTTGGCTACTGGTTTGCGCCACCAAAGTGTCATGAGTTTTATCAACCCGCAAAGCGCCTAGGTCAACCTCATCGATTACATTTTCTTGGTAGATCAGCTTGACTATGCCTGAATTAAAAATGCCCGATTTTAGAGAGCGGACTTCTAGCTTTTGATTCTGCTGAGCTAGCCAATCAACGGCTTTTGCGTCAGTCGCACACACCCCAGCTCCAACAAAGTACCGATTATAAAGCACTAGAAAATGACCAGGCTCAATGGTTTGGCTAGTAGTCGTTAAAGTCTTTTTCCAACCATCAATTTGTAATACGACATCGCCCAAATCAGCCGCCTCATCACCAAAGTTACGCACTAAGGCAAATTCAGCTGCTGTTTGACACTCTTCGGCGCGAGTCGAGTCTTCTAGCTGAAATTTAATGAATTTAAGTTGTGGCGGGGTTGGTGTGAAATCAGGTTCAGTCAAAACTTCTTCACTAGCTATAATTATTGGTGGATCGGGTTCAGCTAGTTCATCCGCCCAGACTACTTGATTTAATAACAATCCGCTAGCCAAAGCTAAAACACCACCCAGTAACATCACCCTCAGTCGTCGCATTTTCCCCCTGAAATATTAACTAATTTAACATTAGCATAAAGCTAGCGAAGTGGCAAAACTACTTAACGTTAGTGAAGACATTAACGACATCGTCCATGTCATCAATGATATTGAGCAGATTCATTAATTTTTCTGAGTCTTCATCACTCAGCTCGACTTCAACTGTTGGCACATAATTTAGCTCGGCGCTGGCGACCTTCATGCCAGCTTCAATCACGCGGCCACGTACTGCCATTAACTCTTTAGCATCAGTGTAGATAATTAACTGATCGTCTTCTTCCTGGACATCTTCAGCACCAGCGTCGAGTGCCGCTAGAATCATTTCTTCATTGTCTGGCGTAGCCACAATCACACCCTTTTGCTGAAATTGAAATAACACACTACCAGCGTCAGCCAAACGACCACCGTGCTTACCAATTGTACTTTTAAGCTCTGGAAAAGTCCGGTTTTTGTTGTCGGTCGCGACTTCAATCACGATACCAGCACCGCCTGGCCCATAAGCCTCGTAAGTAATTTCCTCGAGCTGCTCACTGCCTTTCTCCGCCACTCGCGCAATTGCTCGGTCGATGTTAGCCTTGGGCATATTAGCAGCTTTGGCTTTCTCAATTGCTAGGGCTAAGGCAGGGTTAGCATCGGGATCAGCGCCATGTCGCGCTGCAATCGCGATGAGATTGCCAATTTTTGTAAAAGCTGCGCCACGCTTAGCATCAACTACAGCCTTTTGGCGCTTTGTTGTCGCCCATTTACTATGTCCTGCCATACATCCTTTCTATTTACTAAGATTATTTTAACAAATTACCTCTATAAAATCTACCTCTGTCTCCTTTGCTAAAACAAACCACTTATGCTATAAATTAAGTAATGACAAACGGCAATGACTGGTTCATCGTGGGCACACTGGTTCTGGTAGTGATTTTTGTGATGTCGTTGCAACTTGAACTTTCAATTGCCACGTTGATGAGTGGTCATTCGCTCGGACGTCAAACTAGCCGACGACGACTGGGACAGATGCTCAGCCAATTTACAATTGGTTTTGTTTTGATTGCCTGGCTATTATTTGCTAGCGTCTGTTTAGTAGTGATTAATATCGACATAACTTTTCAGTGGCTGATTGACGGCACGCTTTGGTGGGTACTAATTGGTCTGTTAGTGGTCCAAGTGATTATTATGGCTGTCTTGCAGATCAAACGACCCAAGCTACCTCACCCATGGCTATCGAAAGACATGAGGAGCTTTTTGACTACCCGCGCTACTAAAACTAAATCGCCCGCCGAGGCGTTTAGCCTGGGCGTTACCAGCCTACTAGCTTGCTCAGCCGTGCTAACCCTACCTCTCATCGTAGCCGCTATCGTCACCATGTGGTTTCTGCCTGGCTTTTTGCTAGTTGTCATAACCATTCTGTTCAGCCTGCTGGTTGGCACACCTTTGGTAGTAATGCAGTTCTTCGTTCTTAACGACACGCCAGTTTCTACCATTCAGAAATTCAGCGTTAAAAACCGACAATTCTTTCGAATAATCCAGGTTGTTAGTCTGCTTCTATTAATCGGCTTGATTGCCAGCCTGTTAATTGAACAAGGAGTTAATTTATGAGTGACTCCGATTTAGTCATTATCAAGGCTAATGGCGAAAAAGAGGCTTACAATTCCGACAAGGTCGCTGCCAGTGTGCGCAAAAGCTGCCTAGCAGTTAACAGCTCTATGGGTGAAGCTGAAAAATACGGTGAACTAATTGCTAAAGAAACCGATAAGTGGATGAAAACCAAGACCGAGGTTACCACTACCGACATACGCACCAAATCTAGTCGCGAGCTAAAAAAATATCATCCAGAAGCAGCTTATTTTTACGAAAATTATAAAAACACAATCTAAGGGGAATATATGGGCAAAAAATCATCAGCGAATAAATATGACATCATTGTTATCGGCAGTGGTGTCGCTGGATCAAACAGCGCTCTTTTGGCTGCGCAGACTGGTCTCTCAGTAGTTCTAATTGAATCAGGACAACTCGGTGGTGCTTCGGCCAATTATTCCGATATTCCGATTAGTGTTTTTGCCCGCGCCGCCAACACCTTTGAAATAGCTAAGAACGCTAGCCGCTTGGGACTGCGAGCTGAGACTATTAGCTATAACTTTCCCTCAATCAAGCTATTTAAAGACCAAGCTATTAAGGCCTCTCAGGTAACCTCGCCTGCATTTTATGAAAAGCGCGGCGTCAAGGTCATCCGCGGACACGCTCAGTTTATCGACCAGCAAACGGTCTCAGTTAATGGCGAACATTACTTGGCCAGTAAATTTATTATCGCGGCTGGTGCCAAGTGGCGCCTGCCAAAGATATCTGGGTTAGATCAGGTTAAGTATTTCACTCCGGACACACTTATTAATATCCCTCGCCCGCCACGTAGTCTATTTGTAATTGGTGGTGACAAAGCTGGCATCGAAGTGGCACAGATTATGACCTCGTTTGGCACTAAGGTTTTCATCACCTCCATTGCCGCCAGGCTTCTGCCAGATTACGACGAAGAAGTTGGCGACTTTGTCGAGCAAACTATTACCAATAAGAATCAAATGATTGTCTCAACCAGCAGTCGCGTTACTTCAATTACTCGTGACCAACGTGGCTGGCGCGTCAAATTTAATCATGCCGGCCTTGACAAGGAAGTGGTGGTTGAACAAATTTTAGTCGCTGGTGACAAGGAGTCTGCCACCGATATGGGACTTGAGAATGCTGGTGTTGAATATGATGCGGGCGGCATTAAAGTCAGCAAGCAGCTACAAACCACCAACCGAAACATCTTCGCCTGTGGCGCCATCATCAATCCGAAATCCGACGGATCTCATATCGCTAATTATGAAAGTGGCATCGCCATCAACAACGCCCTGCGTCTGTCCAAGCCCATTGAGGTTGATTACAGCTTGATGCCCCGCTTGATTAAAACCATACCGACTATCGCTAGTGTCGGCCTAACCGAAGACGACTGTAATCGCCAGAGTATTGACCATCGAACTGCCTCAGCCAACCTACGCGAAGCACCATACAGCCTAGTCGCCCCCGAGGAAACTGGCTTTATTAAGCTAGTCACCAACTCTCGACAACAGATTATTGGTGCCACGGTAGTTTCACGTCAGGCCGAAACGGTGATTCACGAGCTCATGATGATTGTTCGTGCTGGGCTAACTGCCAAAGAGTTAATCAATCTACCGCGCACCTTCCTGTCCGCCAACGAGCTAATCGCCATTGCTGCCGAGAAGTTGCTTTAAATCAAAAGTCTCTCATCAATTCTGATGAGAGACTTTTTATAGCTGATTATTTTTTCAGCGGCTTGTGGCAAAGCCACCAGTCGAGACACTTAAATTCAGCACCCGCTTTAGCTTGATCTAGTCGCTCCTTAGCGGCCTTAACGTCTTTTACTGGTGGGATAATAACATCCGAACCAAATAACTCGTTTTCTGGCCAGTTAGCTGGTAAAGCTACTTTGTTAGCATCAACTGTCTGTAAGCCCTTAACCATGCGAACGATTTCGCTCATATTGCGACCCAATTCTTGTGGATAGTACAAGATTGCTCGGATTTTACCTTCTGGATCCATGATAAAGACGGCGCGTACCGTGTTGGTGTCGTGACCACTCTGGCCTGGGTGCAAGAAACCAAGTCGAGTTGCAACAGCACCGGTATCAGCAATAATTGGAAATTCGATTTGCACATCTAGATTTTCCTTAATCCACTCTTCCCACTTAATGTGCGAGAAGACTTGGTCCATACTTAGACCAACTAACTCACAGTTTAGCTCACGAAATTTACCGTAAAGTTTCTGAAAAGCCACAAACTCAGTCGTACAGACTGGTGTAAAATCAGCCGGATGACTAAACAGCACCCACCATTTACCAGCGTAATCTTCTGGTAAGTTCTTTGGACCATGTGTCGTCATCACCTCCATGTCCGGCAGCATTTCACCAATTAACGGCATGCGATCACTTTCAAAGTGTGCACATCCACCACAACAACCCATCATAATATTCTTCTCCTTTTCTTAATTTATATTATTATTTTAACTCTCATTTATCGATAATTAAAGCGAATCTGGCCAAGCTTCTGATGTAATCCACTGAAGTGTTGGTGTTCTAAGTAATGCTCTTCCTTTATATGAATTAGCCGTAGTTAAATCTTTAAACCTAATCTCAACCTTATTCATATCAGTTGTAGTTAATACATTAAGCATCGCTTCCGAAAGAACAGTATACCCATCATCACTCAGAGTACCAAATTGTGCGGTTGTAGTTCTATACCCTACTGGAAGTGTGGTTAATAGCATACGTCTTCCAACTGTTTGTGCATTACTTTGAGTAAACGTAGCTGTTGGAGATATTGTATATGTTCCCCAAGGTCCATTATAGCCAAGAGATAAATAAACAATGTTATTAATTCTTCTAAGTGCTATTTTGCCTTCTGATATATTAGTTGGATTAATAACAATAATCCCCGTATCTCCACGTGTTACTACTCAAGTACCTGTTGCTCCATCACCGCTTTTGGTCCATTCCCACACTCCAGTTCCTGCTCCATCAGTCGAAATCTAACGTGTTCCTGAAGGCTCTGTTCCTAAAATTATTCCTGAAGTTGTTGCTGGTTTATCAGGTCTACCCGGACCTGTTTTAGTAAGTCCACTTGGTGTTTTCCATTGGAAATTATAATCATCTAATCCAACTTTTGTAAGAACTTGTCCATCTGTTCCACCTGCTGGCACTAATGGTAATACAAAGTTTATTGTTTGATTAGGAGCTGTTCCTGTAATAGTAATATTAGGTGCTCCGTTAGTAACTGTTCCAACCGTTAAGCTATTTGGGTCTCCTTTTGGTCCTTGAATTCCTTGTGGTCCTTGGGCCCCCGTATCACCTTGCGGGCCCTGGACACCTTGTAAGCCTTGCGGTCCCTGGTCGCCTTTATCGCCCTTATCACCTTTGAGACCCTGAATACCTTGCTCACCTTGTGGACCCTGCGCTCCAGTATCGCCTTTGTCACCTTTGTCGCCCTGTGGGCCTTGCGCGCCTTGAACACCCTGCTGGCCTTGTGGGCC
>CAZVBM010000012.1:15409-23809 GCA_964625885.1 uncultured Candidatus Saccharibacteria bacterium
GGCCTTGGGCGCCGTCCTTGCCGTTTCTGCCATCTACGCCATCTTTACCAGGTAGACCATCGGTGCCATCTTTACCTGGCTCGCCCCGATCACCCTTTTCACCCTTAACCCCGGTTGCGGTTGATGAGTTATCACCTCTTAGCTTCGCAATTGATACAATATCTCGCCAGTCACCGCCCAGATATTGCCACTGAACCATACCGTTTGATTCACGAATTGATATCTGATTAGGATTAACACCCTTGATACCGCTTCGTGACCAAAGTAGCCAAATTAAAATTAATATGATTATAAAGCCGAATGAAGCAAAGACTCAGAGGCGCTTCAATGACTTTCTCGCAGTGTCATTTTTATCCATGTGTATTATCTTGTTTTTAAGCTTAACTACTTTAATAATAACATTTATGATCAAACATGGCAATCAATATGTGCTTACGATTCTAGCGTGATCGACGCTGACGAGCTGCTGGTAAATCGCCTAGCACATAGGTGTACACGATATCTTCCTGGATAATCATGAAGCGCGTAGCTTTACTACCAATTTCTTTGGCAATAATTGGCGACTTCGAGGAGTCTTCAATATCTAGAATGTCATCAAAAGTCTCAACTTCAACTACGCTTTTACCAGTCAAGCTCATTGGCTTACTAGTTTGCACAATAATGCTATCGTGATATTTATATATCTTCGCTAGCTCACGCTGATACAGTGTTTTGGCAAAATGTTCGGAGAGCCAATCAGAGAAACCAATGATCAAAAAGACGACCGATAACACCACGCTGACAATTGTTGCCAAGATATAATACTGCTTAGCGCGGAACTCAGCTGATTGATCCCCGACATAGACAAGTTTTGAAACTCTTGGCTCAACATCACTAGTAATCTTGTAAATCTGTTGATTGAGAGGAATACGTGCAATAGCTTGCCGCGAATCATTAATTGTCGCGCCAGAAATATTACCACTAACCTTCACATCAATTACAACGATAACCTCGCCGTCAGTCGGCAAAGCAAAGTCGGCCTTAAAATTATCCATTTTATGCTTATATTCTCCGTAAGGAATGGTGATAACTTCGTCTATATGAATTGAATCACCTCTAAGCTTTTTCTCTATCACCGGAGCCACCTCAAATTCTTCTTTCCAAACCTGAGAGGGCGACTTGTCGCCTTCTAGGCTATAGCCAGCCTGTAAAATAGCTCGAGCAGAATAGGTGTATTTTAGGTCAGTCGATTGATCAGCCTGATAGGTGTACTTATAATTAATGTCAATTGTATCAGTTAGATTAGTGATGTAAGCTGGGCGCCTAGTTAGATCAGATTTATTAAAATAGCTGGATTCAAAATAGTGAACCGCCTCGACAAGTTCTTGCTTGATCTCGTAATCATAAACTGAGTCTTTACCTGGCTCTACACCTAAAACAACTCGGCGCAATAACAACACCGCCAGAATCGCAAACAAACCAGACAAAAACCACCAAAAAACTGAACGAGCTGTGACTTTTTTAGTCTGGCGAGAAGTGGATGCCATATTAATTCATCACCCCTCTTAGCCAAATTACTGGCAAACCAAGATACGGTACGCGCGCCTTGACTACACCAAAAATCTGCTCACGAGCTACCGGCTTGACATCACGGCTAGGGCTATTGTCGCCCTTAGTTATATACATCTTTTCTGTACCACCCTGTTGATTAATAATTTCCACCACCCGATGAGTAATATTTTTGTTATCTACTTGATATTGTATAATATCCCCCTCCTTGACGTCCAGTCCAGTAGAAAGCTTCTGAACCACCACCACGTCACCACGACCATAAACTGGTAGCATGCTATTTGACATTACGGCGATTGGTTTATAACTAAAGACGCCAACCATAAACAGAACCAACCAGGTAGCTACGAGGTAAAAGATAACCTCCTGGGTACGATATTGACGATAACTTTTGCGTGTTTTAGATCGGTCCTGTCGCTGTCGATCAACCGCTAAGTAAATGAAAATCGCCCGTAATAATGTCGACATCGCTATCATATACCAGTCATAGTTCGGCAAAATCGGCATAATTAGGCCACACAACACATCGACTAATTTATAGACCAACATCGAACCATAACCGCATGTGTAAGCCAAAAAGGTTAGTACTAAGCTGTCAATCAGTGGTGGCAATATATTAGAAGAGATAATCTTAATGAAGCTCATTGGGCTGTCGATGCCAGCTATAACCTGCAAATTAGCTTGTTGTAAAAAGAAAACCACGGTTAATATAGCACCAAAGCGCACAATATTCTTGCGCCCAGCAATCAGCGTCAGGTTATAGCGCACACACTCCATAGCTACGGCGGCCAGCCCATAGGCCAAGACGTTAATTAGCAACATAACAGTATTACCAGCCATTGAGTTGCGCACATAAGTCACAGCTATGCCAGACAGGAAATAAATTACTAACCAACCAACCATGATGGTGACAATCAAACCAAGCCTAGTCTTCTTGTCGCGGATTCGATCGTACCGTCCCCTTGCTAGACGACGTGACAAGAGAGCTAATAAACCCGATGCGGCTGGCCAAAAATAAATTCTGATTTCGGTGACCGAAACCAATGAGCTAATTTGCAGGATCCTTGCAGCCAACGTCGCCAACAACACACCTAGCACCAACACCCAGGCTTGATACGGCACTGAACGAAGTCCCACCCGACGCATTGAGTTTACAGCCTCCCCTCAACAACAAGGCTAGGCGTCCAAGTTGACGACTTAGTGCCCAAATCAGCCGTAAAAGTCGCTGATTGGCCCGGCGCCAAGCCTCCGGTGCTAGTAAAGATTAGTTCGTTGTTATTAGCAATATAATTAATTGGCCCAGAGTAACCTCTAACCTGACCATCAATTGGCCAGTTAGCAATAATTACACGCCAGCCAGCCAGATTTTGACCAGAGTTATTGCTGACCACAATAGTATAATTTCGATAGTAATATTTTTTAACTTTGGTCTGGTTGCCAGCTGTGCTCGAAACCGTTAGGCCACTGATTGGTCCGTAGTAAGAGCCACTAGCTAAACCAGAGACCTGGATATTTTGTAGGTCATAGTTAGCTATTTTACTCGAGAATGTCAACGTAAAATTAACTGAACTGCCAGGCGCCAACTGGCCATTGTTGGCTAAATTAGTCGCCGTGACCGTACCGCTACTAGCCGTCGAGCAGTTAGCTGACGTACACTGAGCAGTTTTACCAGCTGGGATATCCGCCAGCATCTGCCAGGCCCCATAAGTCGCTGGACCATAATTGGTGATTGTTATATTAAAAGTATAGTAGTGTTTTTGCCCTTGTTGGTAGCTGGTTACAGTATGAGTTTCTACCAAACCCTGTGGGGCGCTATGGTCCACGGTAGTAGCCACGCCAGTAACCGATAAGTCTTGCGCCAAAAGAGCATACCCCACGCTGATAAACAGCAGGGGTATGGCTAACAATGATAGTATCCTACCAAAAAAAGCTTTGCTCTTTCGACGACGTCGAGACATGGTCCTCCGACTAGACTAGCTTACGGCGTATCTTGAACGTAATTTAGTGTAATGGTCGCGGTTTTTGTAGCCGTTCCAGTTACAGTTGATGCTGGATCCCAGGTCACCTTAACAGTAGCAGTATTAGTGCCTGAAACAGCCGCTATGGTCGTGCCCGCTGATACGCCAGTCAGCTCATAGAGAATGTGTTCCGGAGCAGCCGCGTTAGCTTCGGTTACGCCAGCGATCGATTCTAATTTGGCTGGTACAGTACCAGTGTTAGCAATCGCCACATCATAAGTAGCCGATGCACCAGGATAGGCCAGCTCAACATTGAATGTCGCTGTGGTATCACTGAAAGTTGGCGCCGACACCGTGGAGGCCCCGCTAGCTGCTGTTTGAGTAATGCCAGTAATTTTGACATTCCAATCGGCATTAGTTGAACCAGTGCCAGTGATTGTTAAAGTTTGTGAAAAGGCTGCATAAGCAACTGAAGCTAAGCCAATTACTATGGCAGCAACCACAAATACTTTTTTCTTCATTGTGTGTTTCCTTTTTGTTATTATTTACAAGTTAAATAATACAACACAGCATAAGCAAAATCAACTGCCACAACATTCTCTAACCGACTCCGTTAGTTTGAAATAATTTTCTGTCTTTGGTTGTATTATATATAGCATGAGAAAGGCTGAGCCAAAAACCGACGAAGCAATCGTCGCACAAATTATCGCTGGCGATATTGATGCTTTTGAAGAAATTATGACGCGCTATGAAGATAAATTGACACGCTACGTGATTTATTTGATTCGTCATCAAACCACCGTCGAAGATGTCGTACAAGAGACTTTTATTAAAGCTTACCAGAACCTGCATAACTTTAATCCCAAGTACAAGTTCTCCTCCTGGATTTATCGTATTGCTCACAATGAAGCTATTAATGCAGTGCGTAAATTACGCTTCGTATCAGACAAAGAAATCGACGATCTGCCTGACGTTTATGACCAAAAAGTTGGTGAAATTATGGATCAAAAGCTACGCCAGAAACAAGTCCGTCTTTGTTTAAACCAACTTAGTCAAAAATACCGCGAGGTGGTTCAGCTAGTTTATCTTGAAAACATGAAATACGAGGAGGTTGGACAAATTCTACAAATTCCGACTTCGACCGTCGGCGTCCGCCTAGCGCGTGCTAAAAATCAATTAAAAAAGATTTGCGAGCAGAAAGGAGTAAAACTATGAAAAAGACCACCAAAACGCCAGTTAAAAAAGCTGTCATGGAACAAATTAAATCTGGGCAGGTCAAAATGAGACCACGAGTTTATTTTGTAATTTTAAGCGCCCTATCGATTGGAACGGCGATTTTAGCTGGGCTAGCCCTAACCTACTTATCTAGTGTGATATTTTTCTGGTGGCGAGTAATGTCAGCCGAGACTATGGCTTGGGGAGCTCGTGCCAACCTCAGCCAAGCCATCGCCTCATTCCCATGGTGGGCACTGGTAGTCTCGGTTATTTTGCTGATCTTTACAGCCCTCCTAGTTCGCAAACATGGGCATCTTTATCGTCACAAGCTCAGTACTATATTGCTAACGACCATTATTGGTGCAGTTATCTTTGGTTTTATCCTGTCATTCCTTGATCTCGGCAGCCATATATCCAGCCCACAGATGCGACGAGGCAACAGCCAGAGCCGACAACAAAATTCATTGAAATAATTATTACCACTCGAACGTAATACATATATACAATTAAGAAAGGAATTTACTAAAATGAACAACTTTAAAAAGGCCTGGCCATATCTGCTAATTGTTGTGCTAATTACAACTACTGCCACCGCTCTCATCTGGGGAATGAACCAAAAGAAACGCGCCGATAGTCAGTCAACGGCAGGTAACGATACTAACGAAACCCTTAGCGCACAGGAGCGGTTAGAAGGTCATGGCATCACCCCATTAACTAGCGCCGAGGCCAGCAACAGTCAAACCACTGCCGAGGACTTAGCTTATATTCTCGAAGAAGAAAAGCTAGCTCACGATGCCTACCATGTGCTAGGTGAAAAATGGAATGTTCGTGCTTTTGACAACATTAAGAAGAGTGAGTTAACCCACCAAAGCCTGGTTTGGGCTGTTATGGAAAGCCGCGGGCTACCAGACTCGCGCACCAAAGAAATTGGCAAGTTCAACAACCAAGAGCTACAAAAGCTTTACGATCAGCTTATTGCTCAAGGTAGACAAAGTCGCACCGAAGCTATCAAAGTCGGTATCGCCATTGAAGAAACCGATATCGCTGACTTAAAGCGTATTATCGACAACCTCGATCCAAAAGATGAAGACGTTAAAGCCGTCTTAGAGAATCTACTGCGTGGCTCAGAAAATCACCTTAGCGCCTTCCAGCGCCAACTCAGCCGTCAATAAACTTTGAAATAATTTTATCAACCAAACGTAATACATACGTAATCAAAGAAAGGATTATAAGAAATGAGGAACTTAACAAAAATCAGTCTAGCTACCATAGCAATTGCTGGCATAGTCGGCCTAACCGCCACCAGCGCTTTGGCTGGCAATCAAAACCAATCAGGCAACGCCCGACGAGGCCAAGGTAGCGGACAAGGCCAAGGCTATCAGAAGTCACTCGAAACACGAGCCAAGGTTTTTGGCATCAGTGTCGATGAACTCAAACAAGCCTTAGAAACCAAAACCATGTCTCAGATTGCCAAAGAAAAAGGCCTGAGCGAAGACACTTTCCGCGCCAAAATGGCCGAGCGAGCCAAAGAACGCTGGGCGGAGCGTGGCCTAAGCGAAGAAGAAATTGCTAAGCGAGTCGCCGACCGCGAAAAGCGCCAGTCCGAGAATAAAGCCAACTGCGATGGCTTTGGTAGCGGCAGTGGTAACCGCACTGGTGGCTACGGCAAAAACCGCCGTTAATCTCTTCTGCACCAATCTAAAAATCCCCTTCTAGGGGATTTTTATTTCCTTACTTTTTAGGAGCTTTCAGTAAATCTGGCAACGGATCGCCAAATTTAACTTCGGGTAAATTACCGACCGTGTCTTTCATAGTCAAATGTGGATACTGTACGCGATAAGCCGCCATCACATCGCCAAATACCGCGTTATCCCAACCCAGCCCTAGCTTGATCGCCCCAATACTTGGTGTATTCATCCGTAAGGGCATCTAGAGTTTTGTCGATATATTCAATGTTCCAAGCTACCGACTTAAGGTTAGATTTTATAGACGTTTCAGACAAGCCAATACCAAACAGTGCATATTCATTCAACCGGCTTATATTAAGGCCTTCTATTGGGTCGAGTATCTGTCCTATAAATGGAGATAACGTATTGTCAAAGGTATCACGTTTCTTCTTGAGCTGTTGCTCAAGAAGCCCACGGATCGCTTTGTCTATCTCGCCATACACGTAGTTATAATAGTCTTCTGATCCTTTATTTCTATTCAGTAGTCCAGCAGCGTATACTCTCATGATGTGATAATTTGCAGATGTAGAAAATACATGAACATTAAGTGCGTCTGCCACCAGACTGAGCTTTGCGAGTTCTTCTATAGTTCGGGACGCTTGATGGTCGTATCCATTAACCATCAGTGTTGTCCCTATATCACCTAGTGCCTTCGTAACATCGCCGGGAACAGTTGAGCCTCCTTCTTTAATATTTAGCAGACACAATTCCGTAAGGGCTTTTACTGGGTATGTGACCAAGCCGTTCACACCCTTTGTCATTCTAGGCGCACCTTTTATATTTACTTTTGATGCTTGTACGGCAATATTTCTCCAACAATCAACAATAAAAGGGTGTAAAACTATTTTTAATTCTGGCTTGTTGGATAAGTTAGCGAGCAGTTTAAATTCTGTATAAATGAAATACATAAGTGGGTCATTATCATCATGATAGTCTTTACGTTGATATAAATAGTTAAGTACAATCGCCGTTATTGACCTCATGGCATTTCTTGACTGCTCTATCTCGCTATTGTTTATAGCTTTAAGAGCAATCTCACGAAGCGGCAATAAATTACTTTTAACGTAGTCTGTTATAGAATCGTCTACTCTGAAATAGCTCGTACTGTTCGCTACTTCCCTTGTATTTGGAGATATCGCATTCATTTGACGGATACGTCGTCTGGTAAGTCGTGGAATAGCTTTTTTCGTCCAGCCAACAATTCTATCTTGTTCAGGAATTAATACACTGTTCAGAGGATTAGATAAAAATATCGACCTACGCCACAAGAACAATATAACTATAAACAAGAGTACAAGCTGTAAACTCGACGCGTAAGCAATGAAATTCGATGCTTTGTTTATCAAAAAGTATGCATTGTACACGACCAGAGTTACTGAATATAGAAAAGCTGTTATAAATACGTGATCACTCTTCAGATAGTCTAAGAATTTTGGAGAATACCGCTCAGATATTTTATCTAGTGGTATAAGTATCAGAGAAAAGAAAATGGCGACAATAGTACCAGCCACGGATAAGACGACCGAAAAGACTTCTTGATACTTTTCGCTCATTTGCTCTTGTGAGCCGTAATATGTCAAAAGTGCGATTACAGAGATGAAACAGGCTATTAAAAATAGTACTAGGAGTCTGATGGTTTTAGGTAACACCTTATGTCGAACACGCCAAGCAAATACCTCATATCTTGAGAAAACATAATATACGGCTTTAAACCAAAAACTAATTAACCGTTCTCGAAGTGTCATATGTATAGTATCTAATTAAGATATGTACTCTAGCAAGCATAAGGGTTTAAGAGAAATTGGTCATGGAACCCTGTCAGCTTTTCAACCTTACAGTCGCACACGGGGCGACTGGTCACGGTTAGAACCAAACAACAGGGGTGAAATGAAAAAACCGCCCTTTCGGACGGTTCCATCGATTTTGTACCTTTTGGTGACAATTGGTACTTT
>CAZVBM010000013.1:0-22350 GCA_964625885.1 uncultured Candidatus Saccharibacteria bacterium
CGAAAAGCGGTATGGGGCAACTCATCGTGGGTTCGAATCCCACTCTCTCCGCCAAGATAAAAAGAGGTCTTCTGACCTCTTTTTATCTTGCTGTGAGACTGGCGACCGAGAACCCAGAATTTTGCGAAGCAAAATTGGGTTCGGTGAAGTGAGTGAAGCGAGCGAAAAGCAGGCCGTAGGCCTATTTTTCCGAGCGAACGAACGGAAGAGGCGAAGCCGATATCCCACTCTCTTTTATATATTCTTTCCTCAGGGCTTTCAACCAACCAGCTCTCTAGGGACGTTTGACTGCGCCCATCGTTATGGGGCAGTCTGCACTTCGCTGTCGGTCGTAACCGCCAGAGCCCCTATCGAGCTGATTGGTTTGCGCCCTAAATTTACAGGGTTCGGGCGTTAGCGTTCGAGCGAAGCGAGAACCACCTCACTCTCTCTGCAAAATATTTTTAATGTCGTGTTTGGCAATAAAAATGCCCCGCTGTATAGCGAGGCGTGAGGTGAAGTGTCATTTCTTGTCCCTATGATCGTAGTTGTAGTGTTTGCCTGTTTCGTGATTGGTTGTGTGAACTCCTGAAATGTTTCCGTCTTCGTCTTCATCCCAAGAGATGTGATGGCCTTTTTTGTCACCATAAGTATAGTGCTCAGATCCATCTGGATTGGTGCTTTCATTCAGTTTTTCGCCGATATGACCACCCGAAATCAGTTGACTTACATCAACTATTCCTTTTCCACCTGCCACAGTGATTCACCTCCTTAATATAAAATAGCGAAGCAAGTGCTGTGCGCCTGCTCTTGTGTATATCATACCAGATAATATGGCCAATTATCAATAGTGTTTTTAGGGTAATTTCTTTTTGTGGTCATGTGATTTGTTATACTAAACTCATGAGTACGATTTTTTCCAAGATTATCGCTGGCGAGGTACCAAGTCATAAAATTTACGAGGATGATCGCGTGTTGGCGTTTTTGGACATTTATCCGAAAAACGAGGGTCACACTCTGGTGATTCCTAAAAAACCAATAGAGTTTATTTGGGACATGGACGAGGACGATTATGGCTATCTAATGTTGGTGGCTAAGAAAATCGGCAAGCATTTGCGTGCTGTTCTCCCCTATCAATACGTCCAAATGAGTGTAGTTGGCACCGATGTACCACATGCGCACGTCCATTTAATTCCATTTAACGTAGGTAGTCCATCAAAACGCGCTGGTCTAAGGGCTGATGATGCCGAATTAGCCGAGTTAGCTGAAAAGCTACGGCTAGATTAGCCCTAATAACAACAGCGTTAGCATCTTGACTTTTGCACAAAACTGTGCTAGAATTAGAATATACAGTTATAAAAACAAAAAACAATAATAAGAATAAACAAAAATGGAACGCTACCCCGATAAACCAAGATTTCCAACCCCGTCTCCTGAGCGCTGCAAAGAGCTAGATGAACGTTTTAGTGTCGATAAGGACGAGTTCTTAGTTCTAAAAGAACAAGTTGGGCATCGTACCCCAGAAGGTGTTTGGGATATGCGTCATGTTGCCGAGGAATATGTTAAATCAACCGATAAGATTATTGGTATTTTAGACGGAAGTATTGAAGATCGTGAGTTAGCAGATCCCGACAACAAAGAGCAGTCGAAGCAGGCGCCTGACGTCGTCATTTATTTAGACAAATCGGCTCGACCAGTTTCTTGGTTTGTTGATGAATTTTGGGATCAGATGGCGCGCAAGGAGGAAGTTGATGGTAAAGAGTGTCCAATAAAGAAGCCTGAGGCTAAATTTTTAAACATAGATCGTGCCGATTGGCTTATGCGTATGAAGAAGAACGAGGGTGTTCCGTTATCGGAGCTTGACCCCACTGATTTTGACATAAACGAGATTTCCGAAGACGAGATTGCGCAGATTCGGGCGATTTTTGCCAAAGGTAGCTTGAGTGATGAGAACTGGCTTGAAGAAGTAAAAAATAAGCCCAATTATCTTGATGGCAAGAATGTCTTGATTGTTGATGAGGTGAAGAGTAGCGGTGCGACTTTAAGCATTGCGCAGCAGTTATTAAAGAAAGCCTTTCCAGAATCTACTGTTAGCGGTGCCTACTTTTGGCAACAAACGGGCAGAATGGTCAATGGACGCCTACAGATGGGGATCGCACCAGTTTGGTACGACGCTAGCCGACCAGATGGTCGCCTAGTGGATGACAAGAACCTTCGGTATTATGAAAAATCATACGAAGAAGGTCGTGTTAGTTTGCAGAAAAAACTGGGTGCAGTTGCCTTGTCGTCACCCCAGCTTGATACGAATGGCAACAGGATGATGGATGGACGAGCTAGAAACTTGAAGAAAGATATTAAACACCTGGCGCAGGCCTGTCGTGAGGGTCGAGTGTTTCGCCAGCTACACTTTATGCGACCAGATGATGATTTTGATCAAGGCGTTGAAGCGCAAGGCCTTGATATGACCGATTATAGACACCTGGTTAATAGGAAGCTAGAAACAATTTAATCTAAATTTAAAATAGCCCACTGGGGGCTATTTGCTTTTGAAATGAACTAGGGTGATCTCACCCTTTCCTGAACTAAATATTCGGAGGGTGGCATTCCATGTGATGCCATCGTGCGTTACTGTGCCATGAAATGTTGTCATGTTGCCAATCTTCCATCCGTTCGCGTATTCTTTTTCGGTTTCGAAAATAATCTCGGCTGATTGCTGGCCCATGTGGCACATTAAATGCCTTACCGTGTCGCCTTGGCTCTTACTAATTTCCTTATCGATTAGCCAGACTTCTCGGCGTGAAGCTTCAGCCAGAGAATTGCCCATTGGCTATTCACCCCTTTCTATCTTTGAATCAGTGGGTTCAGACTAAAATAATAACACCATATTTGTATAAAGTCAATAGGCGGTGTAAAAAACTTTATTACTCTTCGCTTGGTGTAAAATTAAATCATGAAAATTATTTCAATTGGCAAGAAGATCGAGCCAGAGCTAAAGAATGCGCTAGAAAGCTATTCTCGTCGCCTACAAGGCCGTTTTCGGGTCGAATTGGTGCTTCTACCCAATTCGCCAGACAAAGACGATTTGGCGCGCTCTCACGAGTCCGACGCGATTTTAGGCCGTTTAAGGCCGACAGACTTTGTCATCCTGTTGGATGAGCGGGGTGAGAATATCACCTCTCCTGCCTTGTCTGAGAGGCTCCAAGCGAATTTAGGTAAGGATATTGTGTTTGTGATTGGTGGGGCTTATGGTGTGAATGACGCGCTGCGCCAACGAGCAGATTTTGTTTGGAGCTTATCAAAGCTGGTTTTTCCGCATCAGATTGTGCGGTTGATTCTGGTTGAGCAGATCTACCGCGCCCAAACTATCATGCAAGGCCATCCGTATCATCACGAGTAGCTATTGATGGTCAATGTATTCCTATTGGGCTTACAACCAACCAGCTCTCCAGAGACGTTTGACCACGCCCGTCGTTACGGGGTGGTCTGCACTTCACTTTCAGCCGTCCTTCAAGAGCCTCTGTCGAGCTGGTTGGTTTACGCCCTGTAACAAATTTGTAGCTTACTTAAGACACATCGGCCGGTTCAATAGTTACTTCGAGGGGAATCTCGCAGTTACGACGGAGAGCTTAGCGCCGATGACCCTGTAACGACAGGCGTCATCAAGCGTCCCTGAGAAGCAACTATTGAACATCAGGCCGATTTCTAGACATGCGACAGGCGTTGTCGACGCGTGTTTTACGACTAGCTATTAGACATCAGGCGAAATGAGTAAAACCTACTTAGTCTCAACCTGCTCTTCTAGCCGCTTGATTTGATTGAGGGTTTTGGCTAATTCGGCTTTGGTTTCGTCAACCAAGTGCTTTGGAGCTTTATTAACATAATTTGGATTGTCCAATCGAGCTTGTAGATTGGTAGCGCGAGAGCGAGCTTCGAGCAGGCGCACTTCCAGGTTGGCTTGATGATCATAAAGTGTCTTGGCATCGACTTCTAGCCAGACTTGGTGGCCGGTATTACTAATGCGGATGCCGCTGGGTTTAGAGACCGATCGGACGTCGTTTACACCAGTTAAGTGTTTAATAATCGGCTCATTGTTGGTTACTAGCTCGTTGCGTTGATGAACTAGATCATATTTGCGATTATTTGGCAGCTCTTTCAGTAAGAAACGAGTTTCTTCGACAATGCGTTTAATCTCTTCAAAGTTAGCCACATGCTCGGTTGAGAATTCAATTGCCTTGGTCTTGGGGTAGCGTTCTAGAATCAGCAGACTGTTGCCATGCCAGTTGGCGGATTGCCAGATGGCCTCGGTGATAAATGGTGCAAACGGATGCGCCATCTTGAGGATGGTGTTTAGCACGTAAGCTAGCAGTTGATGATTGGTTTGCTTCTTGGAAGCCTCGAGGTACCAGTCGGCTACGTCGTTCCAGATAGTTTGATACACCAGCTCCCCTGCCTCTGAGAAGCGGTGCTTACTGATGTGTTGGTCAATTTGTTTAATAGTCCTGTCGAGTCTGTCTACTATCCAGTGGTCGGCCTCAGATTGTAGCGGTATCTTGTCGGGCTCAATTGGCTGAAAATCTTCTGGTAGTAGCGCGAAAATATAGCGAGCAATGTTCCAGAGTTTGTTACAAAAGTTGCGTCCAGCGATAACGTTTGAAAGCGCAAAGGCCTGATTTTGCCCAGCCGAGCGATTAGCAATAATACCGAGCCTTAGGGCGTCGGAGCCATATTTACCGATGATTTCAATCGGGTTAATGACATTGCCCTTAGATTTGCTCATCTTTTGACCGTGCTCATCAAGCACCATGCCGTGCATATAAACTTCCTTAAACGGCACTTGGTTGGTGGAATAAAGCCCGAGCATAATCATGCGAGCCACCCAACGATCAATTAGATCAAAGCCAGTTTCCATCAAGCTGGTTGGGTAAAATTCGGCCAGCTTACCCTTGCTAAGGTAGTCGGTGACGATATAGGGCCACTGGCCACTTGAGAACCAGGTGTCAAAAGTGTCTTCTTCGCGTTGATAAGTCTTGCCATTGAGCTCAATTCGTTCTTGATTGACACGAGTATCAAAAACCCAATCGCTAGGGTCGTCAACGTTCTGAAAGGCTGGGATAGGAATCCCCCAGGCGATTTGGCGCGACAGATTCCAGTCGCGTAGATTGTCTAGATAGCGAATTATTACCTGCTTCTTGCTGGCTGGATGAAACTTAATCTGATTGCTATTAATAGCCTGTTTAGCACGCTCAGCCAGTGGTCTGACCCTCAGGAACCATTGTTCTTTGATCATCGGTTCAATTGGTAGGCCAGACTTGTAATCAAAGCCGACGACATGCTTAATCTTTTTCTCTCCCCTTCTGAGCTCGAGCGAATCTAAGATAGCCAAGACTTTCTTACGAGCCTCTTCGGTAGTTAGGCCATTAAGGCTATCGAGGCAATTAATCATCTTGCCGTCATAATCAATCACTTGGATTGGCTCGAGCTCATGTCTCTCCCCTACCTCAAAATCGTTAACGTCATGGGCGGGCGTAATCTTGACTACGCCGGTTCCAAAATTCATATCAACAAACTCATCGGCGATGATTGGTACTTCCCTATCAACAATTGGAATCATGACGCGCTTACCGATGTGCTTCTTGTAGCGCTCGTCTTCAGGATGAACCGCCACGGCGACGTCACCAAGGATGGTCTCTGGCCGAGTGGTCGCTACGACGATTTCGCCCATATCATCGCTTAACGGATAGGCTACGTCATATAGAATACCGTCAACTTCCTTGTAGTCAACTTCAATGTCGGCATAGCTAGTTTGGTATTTGGTCGAATAGTTGACCATGCGTTTACCGCGATAAATCAGATCCTCATCCCAGAGTTTCTTAAAGGTACTATAAACTGTTTCAATCACCTTGGCGTCGAGTGTAAATACTAAATCATTCCAGCTACAGCTGGCGCCCAGTGAGCGAAGTTGTAGCTCCATATCGCCGCGTTTTTCAGCGACGAAGTTCCAAACCTTTTGATAAAGTTCTTCCCGTGAAAACTCCAAGCGCGATTTACCCTGCTTATTCAATTCCTTCTCAAAGACTACCCAGGTTTCAAAGCCGGCGTGGTCGGCGCCAGGAACATAAACAGCGCGTCTGCCCTGCATGCGATAGTAGCGCACTAGGATGTCTTGCAGATTGACTGTCAGGGCGTGGCCAATGTGCAGGTTGCCGTTGGCGTTTGGTGGTGGCATGACGATAGAGTATGGTTCACCCTCGCCTCTTGGGCTAAAAGCATCGCCCGCTTCCCACATGGCGTAGATAGTTGGTTCAAAATTTTCTGGCTGATAAGTTTTAGCTAAATTCATTTCAATTTTCTCATGGTAAATATCTGTCAATATCATAACACAGTTAAGCGAAATCTGCTCGTTTCGGCGTAGACTATAATCAGCTCGTTCAAGTTAGAGGTAGTTATTAAACTTGACGCTTTGACAATAATATTTTCACGTGAATAGATGGGTTTAGAATAGGCCGTGTTGAGGGTGGGGTTCAAATGTGAATGGATCGACAGGATCGCTGTATTGACTGACAAAATAGCCGGCGCTAGCTATCATGGCGGCATTGTCAGTGCAGTAGCGCAGTTCGGGGTGGGAGAGCTCTTTTCCGAAAGCTTCGGCAAATCGTTGGCGAAGCTCTTGGTTGGCAGCAACACCTCCGGCTAGGCAAATTGATTTTGGCGCCAGGGCGTCGGCAGCGGCGCTGGTCTTGTCTAGTAGAATCTCAACGGCCGTGGCTTGGAAGCTGGCGGCCAAATCGTTACGGTCAGCCTCAGAGAGTAGGGGGGCAATTTGGTGAGACGGGAAAGTATGGTCTTTGCCAACTAATTCTTGCGCGGTTCGCAATACAGCAGTTTTAACACCAGAAAAACTAAAGTCATAAGGGTTGTCCAATCTCGGTTTAGTAAACTTAAAACGCTTCGGATTGCCGTCTTTGGCGGCTTGGCTAATGGCTGGTCCGCCAGGGTAGGGGAGGCCAATAATTTTGGCGACTTTGTCAAATGCTTCACCGACGGCATCATCTTGGGTTTGGCCGATGATGGCAAATACGCTTGGTGATTTGAAAAACATCAATTGCGTGTGCCCACCGCTGACCACTAGAGTCAAGCAGGGGAGCTTGGGTGGGTTGTCGCCTAAAAAGTTAGCATAAAAATGCCCTAAAATATGGTGCACGGCATAGAGTGGTTTGTTCTTGGTGACCGCCAGGGTGCGTGCTGCTAGCGTACCGATCATCAGCGACCCTACCAAACCTGGTCCGCCAGCTACGGTGATGGCATTAATTTCTGCCCAAGTTAATTTAGCGTCGGTCAGAGCTTGATTAATAATCGGATTGATTACTTCTAGGTGTGAGCGAGCGGCTACTTCTGGGATTACACCACCGTACTGGGCGTGCAAATCAATTTGCGAATTGACGACATTAGACAACACCTCTCGCCCGTCTTTAACTACGGCGGCCGCCGTTTCATCGCAACTAGTTTCAATTCCCAGTATATTCATCTATTAGTTATTTTAACATGATAGAGTTTTTGTTTGTATTTTTGATAAAGCTTGTGTTAATCTAAAGAATAGGTTATCTATAGGATTGCTACATTTTAATGAATCACAAGCCAGAGAACAGAAGATTGCATAAGGCGAGATTGGAAAAGCCTAGAGTGAACATTGTTTTGCTCGTAACTGGACTGCTAGTTGTTGTCCTATTAATTGTTCTTTGGGCTTTGGGGGTCATAAAACTAACGAATAGTCAACCTGTTTGCGGTGACTTAATGGGCAACTTACGGATCGCGGCTGATGCGCGCGAGATAAGTGGCTATGAAGATGAAGGTGCGTATGTTGACCTGCTTACCAAAGTTGATAGCATGGATCCAAACGGCCAAGACGCCACTTGTTCGTATATAAAATTAATCTGTTACTATGACACCAATCGCTACGATGAGGCTTTTTTTCAGGCACAAGCCCTAAAAAAGCTGTATGACTCTGGTAAGACGGTCGATAATAGAGGTGTGGAGATAAAAGACCTAGAGACTATTTCAGAACACATTGTTTATTTCAAAGCTATGAAAATTCAATCAAGCCAGGAGGATTAGATGAGCCGAAGAGATCTGTTTACGAATCTAACCAAGAGGTTAGTGGCAAACGTTGATGGTTGGCTCTCCAAGTTCTTGGCTGTAATGGCCGCTTCTTTAGTAATGGCTTTGGTGATTATCGACACGGGCCCAGTACTGGCGGCCACTGAGGCTCAGTGTAGCTCATTCTTTAATAGTGCCAATCCAGGTGGGGCGAGGGAGCCAAGAAAGCCCGGCGATACCAAGATTGGTTTTGTAGTAGCGGATTGTTTTCCTGGATATATTCGAGATCTAGGAAGTCAGTATTGCAGCTCTGGTGGAACCGACCGGTATGGCTTAATATGGGCGGCATCTAGTAAGTTGGGCAACCTGCACCCTAAATACGGCATTATGCAAATAGAAAGCGGTGATATGAGTAATGAAGCGTACGGGGTTGGTCTGTACTCTACTATATACTACTGTAAGGTTAATGGTACGGCCCCGGTCGCAAAGTGCGATTCGCCGATGGGGGTGTGGCACCAAGATAATACTGGAGCGCCTAGTGATGCTGTAAAGAACTGCGATAAGTCATATACAATCGAGGGCACGACCTACAAGACCACAGACTCTAATAATAAAGCCAGTAGTTTTATCAAGTTTAATAACAACGTTATTAATCGAGGAAGAACACCTAATTCGACCGAGGCTGGCATGACATCAAATGGCGAGACTTATTCAGGCTTTAACTCGGGTTCGGGTGGTAGTTGTGGGTCCGGTAAGTCAACAGCTAGCGTTAATCTAAAAAAATTTAAAGAGCTTTGTGACCCACAAAGCCCTGGCGTTAAGGCCAGTGCTCAGACTTGTAAAAAGAGCGGCACCGTCTCTCTTAATGGTAAAACATACGATGTTTGGTCCATTGGCATTACACAAGCCTATTATAAGAGCGGCGCTGATTGTAAAAACGTGACAGCTCAGGTTTTAAAGTTGGTTATGACGATACCACCAGCTAGTATTAGCGTTTCACCGTTTGTTACTTCGGTTGTTTCTCGCACTAAAATCTATCCGGGACAAACAGCAACATTCACTCATGATATTGGCGCCACTGCTACTGGTAGCAGCACAGACTCTATTAATGTAACTTTTACAACCGGAGCTGTGGCTGACCCGGGTGGAAACACAAACGGCATATCGAATCCGAGCAGCCCGTTGAGTAAGACGCTTAAGGTGACCAAGGACAACACGGCATTAAAGCCCGCTAAGGATTCTATGACTGAAAGTCATGTTGCTACGGTTGACCACATTGGTAAAACCTTTTGTCGGCGGGTGTCGTGGTCTTATACTAAGCCAGGAGATGCCAAGGCTACTACTGGTAATGGTGCTGTTAGGTGCGTTGAGGTTATAGCCCCCACCTTCACAGTTACGCCAACGGTCAAAACTGAGACGGACAAGTTCGGAGATAAAAACGGTTATATATCACCCGGCTTAGTGATCAACTTTACTCACAGCTTCTCTTTGGGCCTTAGTACTAATTACCCAAGCAGCTTCACTATGAGGTTTACGGCCGAGAATGCTGATAATAATACTCTGGTTATCTCTAACCCAGTCAACCCACTCTTTAAAGACGTCACCCTTAACTATGGCACCGTACCAGCTAATGGAACGCTGCCGGTTAGGGACCTCTCTGATTCGGGTACTTTGGTGGAATCACATAAAGCCACCCAAGCTCATGTCGGTGGGCAAATCTGTCGTCGAGTTGGCTATAGTGCAACTAATCCAATAAACAAAAAAGCTATTAGCGGAGACTCAGGTGGAATTTGTATCGCCATCCCATACCAATACGAGTTAACCCCTCACGTCGAGGTAGGTGGTAAAACCTCTAACATCATCGTTGTCCCTGGCACTACGGATGTCCCAATCACAGGCACACTCAAAAACTCTGGTGCCACCAAGTCCCTTAACAACACCGAATGGATCTTGGCGCAATTTAGGCTTGAGTCTGGTCAGCAGCCAGGCGCCATGGGTTATGACAGTGATAAAGTCAACGCTACTCACCCCAGTGGATTCTTTAACCCCAATGGTAGCTACCTAAGGCTTGGCAATGGTACTGGATCAATTGACTATAACGAGATCAAAAAGGTTATTACTGAAACCTTCACAGTCCCAGCCGATGCCAAGGTCGGTCAAAAGTATTGTTTTGCTCTCTCGGTCAAGCCATATAAGGCCGAATGGAAAGACGGCCAGGGTCAGGTGATCCACGATAATTGGCGTCACTCTCTACCAATCTGTGTCATTGTTGCCAAACAGCCAGTTACTCAGGTTCATGGTGCTGGTTTAATCTTGCCTCAAGGTGGCGCCAAAGGCTATCTCACGACTCGTCCAACCAATGACAAATATGGTAGCTGGATAGAATACGATATTCTTTCTGCCAAAGAGACTGAAACAGCTGTTGCCTCCAATGCTGGCCACCTTATCCAATATGGCCTTGCGGCCGACGCCTTATGGCATCAATTGACTATTGCCAATACTCCAACCAAGGGTCAATACGGCTCAAACCTACCATCCAATCGCGCCACTGTCATCAAAGACCACTACATAAATCTCGCTAAGAGTAAGACCATTACAGGGCATTCACCAGAGATTGACCTTACTAGCTACACTCCAAACAGTGGCCTAAACTACCTCTACCACAGTGGTAGCAATCTGCGACTAAAAGGCACTCTGCCTGCCGGTAAGTCGCTGGTGATTATTCAAGATAGTGGTGACGTCATCATCGAACAAAATTTGATTTATGCCAAACAATCCCAGTTCGGCAGCGCCAGAGACTACTCCCAGCTCATCATCATTGCCAATAACGGTAACATCATCGTTAACGATAATGTTAGCCGAATTGATGCCTGGCTAGTTGCCCTAGGCAAGGATGCCAACCAAGGTCGCCTCAAAACTTGCCAATATAGCGAAGTTAGTGTGAACCGATGTGCTAACCAACTAGTCGTCAATGGTCCAGTCATCGTTGACTATATTGATCTAATGCGCACTTACGGCAACGATATTACTTCATTAGGTGCACCAGCCGAAGTCTTTAACTTCCGTCCTGATGCCTACCTATGGAGCCTGGGCAACAATTCTGGTATCCGACCAGTCTACGAGACAACTTACAGCCGTGAGTTGCCGCCGAGGTATTAATCTAGTCATTTCGCCCTTGATGGGTGCAGCGTGTTTATCATGCTTATGCTGTGTGCTACAATCAAAGGCATATACTAATTTATAAGCGAGCATTATGATGAGCATAGTAACATCACAAAACAACCAGGCGCAAACACCCGTTCCTAAAAAACGACGACCAGTTATCTGGGGCGTTGCGGGTCTAGTAGTAGTTGCTATTATCATATTAGTTGTATTGTTTATAACTGGTGTGATTAAAACCCCTGGCACTGAAGTTGAGGAAAGCGGGGTGTGCGGTAGTGACGTTATCACGAATTACAATGATGTTAGAAATGTCGCGGTTCCAGCCGGTAATTGGCCAAAAGAGCTAGCTAAAATTGCGGACAAAGTGCGTCAAACTGCCTACCACGAAGACGATGTTAACTGTTTGTTTATCTTAACTCAAGACTCAATTGAGAAAAAAGAATGGTCAAATGCTCAATATTATGCTCAGAGGATTAAAGACAAGGCCGCTGATTCGGATGATAATAAGATTTCTCCTCGGTTAATTAGTATATCCCCGGATGATTTAGTGAAATATGTAGACTATGTTTTTGCTGTTAATGGCGAAGACACAAAAGGGAAGGGGCAAAAATGAAAACAAGATTTATTAGATTAGTTCAAGCGATTTGTTTATCATTAGTGCTGTCATTAGTAGTTTTTGGTGGCACGAAATCATTAGCGTGCGTGCCGGATCAGGTGGCAAATACTTATTGTGGAAGTGGCTCAGAGTGTGGTTCGCGCTGTGGTCGTATATGGGTGAATAACTCCACTGACTGGTCCTCCGATGTGGTTAATATTACATCTGCCTCAGGCTATACTGCTGTCAATGCCTATGGTGTGGTTAAAACTTGTAAGTCTAGCATTTCATCGTCATCGTATTCCTCTAATATAAGCCCGACCTATGGCCCAATTACTGGTTCAGTAGCTAGAATTGATCGTACGGCAGTTAAAAGCACTTATTCTCATGGTTGTCCGATTGGTCCCAACGTCGGTCTTTCTATTGATAATGCAAGTGCTTTTGCTAGTTGCTCCCATAGTCCTAGCTACTGTGTTTTAACGGTTGGTTTTATATCGTATTGGCAAACTAGTAGTAATGGCTATAACCAATCATCAACAGTAGTTGTATCTTTTCCAGACCCTAAACCAAAATTTAGCGTTAGTGGCGGTACCACTACTAGCGCGCCAAGGTTATTGGCTGGCGATAAGATTACTTTTACTCACACTGGCTCAGCTGTTTGTACTGAAGCTAGCTGCACTACCACGGTTTCTTTTAAGTCTAGTAGTGGTACTAATTTATCGTCGATTGAATACGCCAATGAGCAAGGCAAAAAATCAATTGAGGCTACTAATGAAGTTTATACTATTAAAGAATCAGATTATGGTAATAATGTTTGTCGTCAAGTTAGCTGGTCGTACAAACATCCAGACGGTGAGACCGGAGATGTCACTGGCCAAGGCAATAATGCCTGCGTATTCGTTCCAAAACCTACGCTGGATGTCAGCGTTACCGCCACGTCTAAAGCTGATAGGGAATTTATGTCACCCGACTCTGTGGCTAACTTTACTCACAGCTTCAAGTTTGATCGCAGCGGTAATTACACGAATGATGTGACCGCAACTTTTACACCTGCTGACGGAACTTCTAATAATCGAACCATCTCTAGCCCTGGTGGCGCTACTAGTCTAACTCTTAGTTACGGAACTATCCCGGCCACTGGGGCAATACCGTCAACTAGTTCGTCAGAATCGGGAACAATTACCGAATCACACAAAGCCACGCAAGACCATGTTGGTGGGCGGGTTTGTCGCCAGGTTAACTACAATATACCAAAGCCGGGCTACACAACTCTAAGTGGCAGCTTTAGTGGTAATTCTACCCAAGCTTGCGTAGCCATCCCATACCAATACGAGTTAACCCCTCACGTCGAGGTAGGTGGTAAAACCTCTAACATCATCGTTGTCCCTGGCACTACGGATGTCCCAATCACAGGCACACTCAAAAACTCTGGTGCCACCAAGTCCCTTAACAACACCGAATGGATCTTGGCGCAATTTAGGCTTGAGTCTGGTCAGCAGCCAGGCGCCATGGGTTATGACAGTGATAAAGTCAACGCTACTCACCCCAGTGGATTCTTTAACCCCAATGGTAGCTACCTAAGGCTTGGCAATGGTACTGGATCAATTGACTATAACGAGATCAAAAAGGTTATTACTGAAACCTTCACAGTCCCAGCCGATGCCAAGGTCGGTCAAAAGTATTGTTTTGCTCTCTCGGTCAAGCCATATAAGGCCGAATGGAAAGACGGCCAGGGTCAGGTGATCCACGATAATTGGCGTCACTCTCTACCAATCTGTGTCATTGTTGCCAAACAGCCAGTTACTCAGGTTCATGGTGCTGGTTTAATCTTGCCTCAAGGTGGCGCCAAAGGCTATCTCACGACTCGTCCAACCAATGACAAATATGGTAGCTGGATAGAATACGATATTCTTTCTGCCAAAGAGACTGAAACAGCTGTTGCCTCCAATGCTGGCCACCTTATCCAATATGGCCTTGCGGCCGACGCCTTATGGCATCAATTGACTATTGCCAATACTCCAACCAAGGGTCAATACGGCTCAAACCTACCATCCAATCGCGCCACTGTCATCAAAGACCACTACATAAATCTCGCTAAGAGTAAGACCATTACAGGGCATTCACCAGAGATTGACCTTACTAGCTACACTCCAAACAGTGGCCTAAACTACCTCTACCACAGTGGTAGCAATCTGCGACTAAAAGGCACTCTGCCTGCCGGTAAGTCGCTGGTGATTATTCAAGATAGTGGTGACGTCATCATCGAACAAAATTTGATTTATGCCAAACAATCCCAGTTCGGCAGCGCCAGAGACTACTCCCAGCTCATCATCATTGCCAATAACGGTAACATCATCGTTAACGATAATGTTAGCCGAATTGATGCCTGGCTAGTTGCCCTAGGCAAGGATGCCAACCAAGGTCGCCTCAAAACTTGCCAATATAGCGAAGTTAGTGTGAACCGATGTGCTAACCAACTAGTCGTCAATGGTCCAGTCATCGTTGACTATATTGATCTAATGCGCACTTACGGCAACGATATTACTTCATTAGGTGCACCAGCCGAAGTCTTTAACTTCCGTCCTGATGCCTACCTATGGAGCCTGGGCAACAATTCTGGTATCCGACCAGTCTACGAGACAACTTACAGCCGTGAGTTGCCGCCGAGGTATTAATGAAAACTAGGCTAGTTAAAATAGTACGGCAGATTTTGCCTAAGTCGCTAGTGTTTTGGCTAACTAGAACCTATCGTCGTTGGCGCCTGGCTTTGGTTGGCTTCTGGTATGGGCACCCTGCTAAGAAACTTAAATTTATTGCCGTGACTGGCACAAATGGTAAGACAACTACACTTTGTATGCTCAATGAGGTCTTGAAAACAGCTGGCTTTAAGACGGCGCTCTTTACTACGGCACTGATCGAGATAGACGGTGATAGCCGCCTCAATGATTCCAACGCTACGGTGGCCTCAACGGCTGAAATGCAAAAGTTCTTTGTGGCAGCTCAGGACGCTGAAGTTGATTATGTTTTGCTTGAAGTTACTTCGCATGCTTTAGATCAATATAAGTTACCTAGACTAAATCTTGAGGTAGCAATTTTCACTAATTTAACGCAGGACCATCTAGATTATCATCATACTATGGACGAATATGCTTTTGCTAAGAGTAAACTCTGGCAAATGGAACCACGCTTTAGTGTAGTTAATGTTGACAGTGATTGGTTTAACTATTTTGCGCAATTTAACCCGCGGGAGCGTCTAGTGACGTATGGCACTAATCCGACAGCCACTTTCCGTATAGTTAAGGCGGCTCTATATCGCAAGGGGAGTGATATAACGGTTGATTCTAATGGTGAAGAAACCGATTTGGGTACGCAGTTGCCTGGTCGATTTAATACCTACAATGCGGTGGCGGCTATGGCTGCGGCCAGTTGTTTGGGTGTCGATAGCAAGACTATTCAAGAAGGGATCGCTCGTTTAGAACATGTGCCAGGTCGCCAGGAGAAAATAGCAAATGACCTAGGCCTCGACGTTATAATTGATTATGCGCACACGCCAGACGCCTTAGAGCAGCTTTTAGACTACGCTAAAACCACCAGTCGTGGTGCGGTTGGTTTAGTCTTTGGTGTTTGTGGTGATCGCGACAAAACCAAACGGCCAATTATGGGACGAATAGCGGCTGAGAAAGCCGATCGCCTATTCTTGACTGATGAAGAGAACTACACCGAAGAGGCTAGTGCGATTCGTCAAATGGTGCTCTCGGGCATACAAGAGGTTGACCCTGAGTTAGATAAAACAATTGAGATACCAGATCGGCGTGAGGCGATTGAGGCGGCGATTGCTGTCGCCAAGCCAGGTGATATGATTTTGGTTACTGGCTTAGGACATGAGCAATACCGTGTAATCGACGGCGTGCGCGTTCCTTGGTGTGATACTGAAGTGACAAAAGAAGTTTTAGCAAGGTTATAGGCTGATTTTAATCGGTCTGATGCTCAACAATTACCTGCGAGACACGCGTCGGCAGTGCCTGTCGTCACAGGACTGCTCGCGCTAAACTCTCGTCGTGACTGCGAGATTGTCTCCCAAGCAACTGTTGAGCCGACCGATATGAACACGCTAAAAAACGAGCAGCTGGGTCTTAATTAGCACTCAGTACTTGCAAGTGCTAATTTTTTACGCTATACTAATTAAGTACACAGCAAAAGGAGAGAATTAAATGTTAAAACCATTGGCAGACCGAGTTGTCGCGCAAAAGATTGAACAAAAAACCAAGACGGCAAGCGGTCTTTATCTGACCCCAAAATCACAGGAGACGCCAACTGGCGCCAAGGTGGTGGCGATTGGTCCCGATGTGAAGACTATTAAAAAAGGCGATCAGATTGTCTTTAAAGAATATGCTTCGACTGAAGTAAAGATTGATAACACTGAATATTTGATTATAAAAGAAGAGGACGTTTTGGCGATTCTCGATGGAGGTAAAAAATAATGGCAAAACAAGTTTTTTATGACGACGAAGCTCGGGCGCGAGTCCTAGGTGGCGCTAAGGCACTTTATGATGCCGTCAAGGTAACATTTGGCCCGAAGGGTCACAATGTCGTAATTGGTAAAACCTACGGTGGCCCAACTGTGACGCACGATGGCGTAACGGTGGCAGAGAGTATTGATCTAGCTGAAGACGACGAGACTCTGGGCTATAACGTCGGCGCTGAACTAATTAAGCAGGCCGCTACTAAGCTAAATAAGAAAGCTGGTGATGGTACCACAACCGTAACGGTTCTAACTTATAACATTTTAGCTGAAGCTAATAAATTAATTGCGGCTGGGCATAATCCACAAGAATTACGTCTTGGTATTGAGAAAGCCGGCGCTGAGGTGATGGCGCAGCTCGATAAGATGGCTGAAAGTATCGCTGACAAGCCAGAGCGTGTCGCCGAAGTAGCAACAATTTCGGCTGGCTCGATTGAGATTGGTCGTTTGATTGCTGATGTGATCTCCAAGATCGGTAAAGATGGTGTCGTAACTGTCGAAGCTGGCCAAGGTCTCGAGATGGAGAGCGAAGTGGTTAAGGGCTACTCCTTTGACCGTGGATTCGTTAGCCCATTCTTTGTAACTAACCCAGCTCGTCAAGAAGCAGTTTATGACAAGCCGGCGATTTTGGTGACTGATCGCAAGATTTCTAACGCTCAAGAATTTGTACCATTCCTAGAGCGCGTGGCTACTTCTGGACGCAAGAATCTAGTGATTATCGCCGAGGAAGTTGACGGTGAAGCACTCAGCCTATTGGTGCTCAACAAGCTAAAAGGCGCTTTCGATAGCGTGGCAGTTAAGGCGCCAGCCTATGGTGACAAGCGCAAAGCGCAACTTGAAGATATTGCTATCTTGACCGGCGCAACGGTTGTCTCAGAGGACCTAGGTATGACTCTTGAAGATGCCGACCTAAGTGTTCTCGGTACAGCCCGGCGCATTATTGTTGGCAAAGACAACACAACGATTATCGAAGGTGCTGGTGATACCAAGTTGCTGCAGGAGCGTATTAATTACATCAACCAATTGGCCGACAATGCCCCGAGTGAATACGAAAAAGAACAGCTCTTGGCGCGACGCGCTAGCTTGCAAGGCAAAGTGGCGGTTATTAAAGTCGGCGGTGCGACCGAGACGGAAATCGACGAGAAGAAATTCCGAGTTGATGATGCGGTCGCGGCCACCAAGGCGGCGCTGGAAGAGGGGATTGTACCCGGTGGCGGGGTAACGTTAGTCAATGTAGCTAACAAGATTGACATCAAGGGGTCTGATTCGACTGCGGCTGGTAAGAAAGTCTTACAAGTGGCTCTAAAACAGCCGTTCCTACAGATTACCCGCAATGCTGGGCTCAATTCTGATGCTCTTCTGGCTCAGGTTGAAGCGCATAAGAAACCTGGCTTTGGCGTCAACGTCATGAAGCCAAATGCTGGTTTGGTTGACCTCAAGGCTGAGGGTGTTATCGACCCAGCCAAGGTGACTAAAGAGGCGGTCCAGAACTCAGTTTCAATCGCCGCGACGGCCATCACTATGGGTGCTCTCGTGATTGAAAAACCCGAACCAAAGAGTGCCACCCCTGACATGTCAGGCATGGGCTACTAACAAATCACCGACTAAAACTAAAATATCCGCTCATCTCGAGCGGATATTTTATGCGAGGTTTTGCTTTTAGCGATTAGCGGCTTTTTTATTGTTGAAGTAGTTGATTTCTTTAATGACGTTTAACAGAGCGGTAGCGCGCTTGCCTTCGTCGGTAATTTGCTTGGCAGTTTGGTAGGCTGGTGGAATCAAAGTGACATCATTGGTGGAGCGAATTAGTAGTAGATGGGTGTCAAACTTCTCATCGGCTGGGACACTGAGCTTGTCCATTAAAGGGCGCAGGTCATTGACGGCGCTTTTTAATACAACATCTAGGTCCTCTGATTGGGCTGGCGCTGGAGCTTTTGGAGCGGCCTTGGCGGCGTCCTCAGCCGCCTTTAGGGCAGCCGCTGCTGGATTGCCCTCTTCGCCACTAGGCTTTTTTGGTTCGGCTGGTTTAGCCGGAGCGTCATTAATACCGGCCAAGATTTTGGCCAATTCTTGTTCGTCTTTTAATTGTTTTTCGTCGATGTCCATTCCCACCTCTAATCTTGTCAATATTCTTAAATCTATTGTATCATGATAGCATAAGCAGTACAAGAAAAATAGTGGGTTATGTTAGACGATAATAATGTTTTAGATCAGTTCTATGTGCGCGAACACCTAGGCGAGTACATGGCAGCAATCAACCAGGTGGCTAAATTGCCAGTGGCTAAATTAGTTAAGCCTAGTCAAGCTAAAATTACTAAACTAATTTGGGTAGGTGAGGATGGTGTCTCGAATCTTGATGTTATAAAGCTCTGGCTTGACGGTGCACGTACCACACTAGAGTCACCAGTTATAATGTTGTCAGATTTACAACAGTCGTGGTTAAATAAGAATACGTTAGTGATCTTTAAGCCAACTTGGCGAGATACTAAAAGACGTGATGAATTGTATAAGATGGCGGTTAATTCGGCACAGGTAGTGGCACTTGATTCAATGAGTGAGAGTTGGCTTTGGCAGCCGCTAAACCTATTGAAGCAGCGTAAAGTTATTAACCAGGCTGAATATCAGCGCTTGATCAAATCGCTGACGGCAGCGGCTGAACATGCGGCTAAACGCTACGGCCCAGACGTATCAATAGCCACTAACTTAGCGAAGCAGTTGGCACTTTACGCTGTGGGCAAAACAGCGGTGTTTACTAGTGCATATGGACAAATGGCACTCAGTAATCGTTTTGTTGAGAATCTGCGAATTGATGCACGCAACCTGGCCTTTAGTGAAGAGCTGTTTGCGCAAATCGATCGTTTGAAATGGGGCTGGTCGTCACACCCAATTGAAAAGCCGTTTGCTACTTTTATAGTAAAACACAATTGCTCTGGTGCTGAAAGTCGACTTATCAAGGAGCGTTCACGTCAGCTGTCGGGCTTAATGCCGGCTAGCCAAGAGGTTAACATTAAGGCAGACAACTTAACAGAAGCGTCTATAAAGGCGGATGCCTTAGCGTATTATATGGCGACTTATTTAGCGGTATTAAATAAGCACAGTCTAAAACCGTGCAGTTTCGATAATTAAGATTGGCGCAAGGCTTCAATTGGATTTTTAGCGGCGGCTTTGATGGCTGGTATGATACCAGCAACTATGCCTATGGTCAGAGTGGTGCCAATTACGGCAATTACTAACGGCCAATCATAGACGGTCGGCAGGGGCAGGGCGGACTTAAATACAAAGGTCAGGCCATAGCTAACCGCTAGGCCGGCTATTCCGCCGATTAGACTTATGATCATCGATTCGATTAAGAATTGTCCGATGATATCACTGGCGGTAGCGCCAATAGAGCGGCGAATGCCAATCTCGTGAGTTTGTTCGGCAACATTGACTAGCATGATGTTCATCACGCCAATACCACCAATGATCAGAGCGATTACAGCAATGATTAGCGTAGCTAAGCCGAGTTCTCGATAAGATCGACTGAGCTGATGGCTCTCCTCGGTTCGGCCAAGCACCACAAAAGTGTCGTCGGTGCCATGGTTTAGGGCTAGTTTTTGTTCAATTTGTTGATGTAGCTTAGCCTGATCCACTCCTTCATGTGGCACGACATTAATTTGCTTGATTTGTACGGTGTTATTGGTCAAGTGTTTAGCGGTTGAGGTACTAACTAGCGCTGCGGTATTAAAATCAATACCGCCGGTTTGATGCTTGTGATTAGCGTCACGAACCACGCCTATAATCAACATAGTATAGTCGCGTGCCGAAATGGTTTGGCCGACACAGTCTGCTGAACTAAATAACTTAATGGCCAAATCCTCACCCAAAACCACGGCGTTATCGACGATGCTAGTTGATAGGAATTGACCATGCAAGATTTCTAGGTCGGTCGAATCATTTAGGCTAGGTGTTGTGCCGATAATTAACTGGTTGGCAAACTTGTTATCGTTCGCCAGATCGATATTGGCCGCAAAAGGTAAGAGCGGTGTAGCGCTGGCAACTTGTTGAATCTCTGATATGGTTTGTAGGTCGGTGAGCGATAGGCTAGTGTCGGCCACCCAGTTGCTGGTAGCTAGATCAAACAACTTACCTTGCTCGATTTTTGGAGTACTAGGCCTGACTAAAATTGTCCCGGGCTTGTAGTTACTGAGATCCTTATCGCCAAGCTGACCGGCACCTCCAATCAGTGCTAGAACTAACGATATGCAGGTGGCTCCGATGGTGACGCCTAGGATGGTCAAGAAGTTGCGGGTGCGGTTGGCGCGCAAATTCTGCCGGGTGTTGCTGATGTGATTAAACAAAATCATTTCTTTTTACCTTTGGCCTTACTCTTGCTTTTCATTTTTTTCTTGCTGGATTTTTTTGACTTGGCCTTTGTCTGGTTGGGCTTAGTCGCCGTCTCAGTTTCCGTCTTGTCTTTAACCTTGACTGTCACGTTATGCTCTTTTTCATCTAGATTCTCTACTTCAACAGGTGTCACAATGATTTCTGTCACCTTTGGTTCGGCTGCTTCCTCAACCAGCTCAATCTTTGGCGCGTCAGCAATGCTTTCCTCGCCTGAGTTGTTATCCTTGTCGCTAATGATTCGGCCGTCTAACATGGTGATAACGCGGTCAGCGTAAGAGGTGAGGTTGGGATTGTGTGTAACCATAATAATAGTGTTGCCAGCTTGGTGGAGCCGATACAGCTCTTCCATGATAATATGACTAGCTTTGGAATCGAGGTTGCCGGTCGGTTCATCGGCTAAGATAATTGCCGGGTCGTTGACTAGGGCGCGAGCAATTGCTACGCGCTGAACTTGACCGCCAGAAATTTGCCAGGGCATATAGTATTCGCGTTCGCTTAACTGAAAAGAGCTTAGGATTTGACTGGCTTTTTCTAGACGACGACCGCGGCTAACGCCGGCATAAAGTAGGGGTAGAGCGACGTTTTCGATGACGGTTAGACGAGGAATTAAATTAAAGTTCTGAAATACCAGCCCGATGCGATGATTGCGAATCTTGGCTTTTTGACGCGATGACAAATTACTAACATCGCGACCTTCTAGCAAGTATTCACCATCTGACGATTCGTCGATGAGCCCCAAGACATTAAGTAGGGTGGTTTTACCACAGCCGCTCGGGCCCATAATGACAACAAACTCTCCAGGTTTGATTTTGAGGTTGATGTTGTCGAGGGCATTAAATTCAGTATCGCCAAAACCATAGGTTCGGGTGAGATTTTCTAACTTAATTACGTATTCAAATTTGGTTGTTTCTTTTTTGCTCATGCCACCCGTAATTATGGCGAGAAACTAGGGAAAAATCAACCCCTTGGTTTGGCTGTTGCTGGCCTGGTGGCTTGTTTCTTGAGTTTAGGGCGAACAGTAATTAAAAATATAAGTAGCAAGTCAGCTGTTATCAGGTAAATAGGGTAAGCAATTTCAGCGAATTTCCACTCGACTACAAATAAGAAGCTAGTCAGGGCACTAAATGTCCTAGCTATGTAAGTTGAAGACGATTCGCTTTTAGGGTCTTCAATAGCTTTCTTGAAAGTCGGCATGGCGATAATTAAATCGCCGATTAAAGAGATGGCGATAGCCAGATTTGGTTCATCGGTTGCTGCCCAGAGGGCAATGGCTAACACGGCCAGGCCACCGCAGAAATAGTCAAACGGCCTTAGCTTCCAGTATGATTGTCGAAAAAGCACTCCTGCGACAATCACGCAGAGTGGGTTCAGGCCAGCAACCATAACTGGTACCGTTGCCCAAGTTATACCTTGACTGAGGGCGGCGGCTGAGCTAATCATTGGCCAAATCGCCCAAAACGTCCATGACACTAGATTGGGTTTGGTTTGGCCTTTTATCATTTTGGCAATATAAACAGCGATACCAATAATCTAACCGATCATGGCCAAGGCTAATAAGACATGTCTCCAATCCATACTCTAATCTTATCACAAAGTAAAAACCCCGACGCGG
>CAZVBM010000014.1:0-19619 GCA_964625885.1 uncultured Candidatus Saccharibacteria bacterium
GAGTGGTGGTGCCATCACCGAGTTGACCATAGCTGTTATATCCCCAACAGTAAGCCTGGTTGTTTGAGCCCAGGGCGCAGGTGTGATAGCTACCAGCCGTGATTTGTTGGAGTGTCACGCCACTGGGAATCGCCCCTTGAGCTACGGCGACAGGAGTGGTGCGTTGAGTGGTGGTGCCATCACCGAGTTGACCATAGCTGTTATATCCCCAACAGTAAGCCTGGTTGTTTGAGCCCAGGGCGCAGGTGTGATAGCTACCAGCCGTGATTTGTTGGAGTGTCACGCCACTGGGAATCGCCCCTTGAGCTACGGCGACAGGAGTGGTGCGTTGAGTGGTGGTGCCATCACCGAGTCGACCATAGTAGTTATACCCCCAACAGTAAGCTTGGTTGTTAGAACCCAGGGCGCAGGTGTGATTCCAACCAGCTGTGATTTGAGTAAAGTTTAAAACATTCTCAAAATTAGAGCCTTGTATAATAACCTTATCTCCACCACTAGGTTGACCAATGGTTTGGGAAAGTCTGGTTATAGTTGGATTGGCGGCATTAGCTGTTTGGGGCCTAAATGATTTCTTAAATAGTGGTGATAGAAAGGTTATGAGTATGAGTGAAGCTATGGCTAGCCCCAGCCTTAGAGCTTGGCTTACTTGGTGCTTAGTTTTAATCTTAAAACTCGGATTAATCTTTAAATTGGAGCAAGAAATGAGATCATGGTTTGAGCCTGAGTTGAGATTAGAGCTGGAGCTTAATCTTAAACCAGTCTTTAAGCTAGTTTTAGGTTTAAAACCAGAAAACCTAGACTTAATACCAAGTCTAAATCCTAACCCAAACTTAGCCTTAAACTTGGGTTGAAACTTAGTTGACTTGCGAGTAACTAATTTCAACAGAGATTCCCTTCCCCTAGTTATATTTACACACTACACTTTATAGTTACATCCAATTTAACACGTAAAGTAAATAAGCACAAGGGCTTTGGTGCTGGATTCTTTTGCTGCTTTATTGTCTAATATAGCCTTATGGCTGATTATAATAACTAAGTTCGCTAATACGCGGCAATGGTAAGCCACGCCACATTTCTTGCATAACACCAGAATAATCAATTGCTATGATGGTTGGGTACTCAACAATTCCATAGGCCTGGCAAAAGCTAACACCTTCCCTGCTATCGGGATCAAGGGGCTCAATTTCACCGCCAGTTTGACGATGGAAATTGTGCAACAACTCCTCTACCGGCCTAGCATGATCACTACGTTCGCGATAAACCACCACTAGTCGCATAAACTACTTTTTTTTACGACGGCGTAAGAAAGCTGGAGTGTCTGATTCGTCGTCATCTGGTGTCACCCAAATATTTGACTCATCGTCACTAGCAAAGTCGGCCTTAATCTGTTCGCGCTCGTCCTTGTTAAGATCCAGGTCAATTTCAGTCACATCTGGTTCGATAGCTGGTTTTTCTTCCTCAATAGCATCCACAACTGGCGCCTCAATATCGTCATTATAATAAGCCGAATCGAAGCCAGTAGCTATCACCGTAATCACCAGCTCATCCTCCATCTCTGGTTTTAGCGTTGCGCCAAAGATAATATTAGCGTCAGGCGCCACTGAAGCAGTAATCAAATCGGCCGCTTCTTGAACTTCGCTCATACTCATATCATAACCACCAGTTATGTTGAACAGAACACCCTTGGCGCCATCAATTGAAACTTCAATCAGTGGCGACTCAATAGCCTGCTTGGCAGCCTCGGTGGCACGATTGTCGCCACTCGCTCGACCGATACCCATCAGAGCTGAGCCAGCATTACTCATGATTGCCTTAACGTCCGCAAAGTCAAGATTAATTAAACCATGCTCAGTAATAAGTTCGGAAATACCCTGTACACCCTGGCGCAGAACATCATCGGCGATCTTGAAAGTCTCCAAAAGTGGCGTGCGACGATCAATTGTCTGAAGTAATCGGTCATTTGGAATAGTAATTAACGTATCTACCTGCCGACGCAATCGATCAATTGCCAAATCCGCATTTTGCTTGCGCTTGGCGCCCTCAAAAGAAAATGGTCGAGTCGCTACGCCAACTACTAAGATACCTAATTCACGAGCGACTTCAGCCACAATTGGACCAGCCCCTGAACCAGTGCCGCCACCAGCACCAATAGTCACAAACACCATATCAGCACCATCGAGCACGTCTTTAATTGCATCGCGTGACTCGCTGGCAGCCGTCTCGCCCTTGACTGGATCAGCGCCAGCGCCCAAACCATTGGTCGTGCCTTTGCCTAAATGAATCTTCTCATCAGCCAAAGAGTTATGAAGCGCCTGAGCGTCGGTATTCATAGCAATAAACTGCACACCTTTAAGACCAGCCTCTTTCATACGATTAACAGCCGAGCCGCCGGCGCCGCCAACGCCAACAACTTTTATGCTAGCGTAGGTTTCAATTTCTGTTGGTTTTACTTCAGGCATCTTTTTCTCCCATTTACTCTAGTATATCATTTTTAGTGGCTTGATTTAAACATTCCAAATAGCTTAGCAAACAAACCAGATTTATGGCTTTCAGCACCAGCCGATGCCAACTCAGAGCCGTCCATCATCATCAAACCAACGGCCGCGGCAAAATCAGGTGATTCAACTTTATCGGCCACACCCTTTAAGCCTGTCGGATGCGCCAAGCGAGTAGCTAAACCAAGCTTTTCTTTAGTTAAGTCGGCTATATTTTTTAGTTTGGCACCGCCACCTACCAAGACTACTCCGCTCGGTAGCTTACCAAGATAACCAGCCTTTTTTAGTTGCGTAGCTATCATCTCATAGATCTCGTCCAGTCGCGCCTCAACCACTTCGTCCACCACACTTAAATTAAATTCGTGATTAACTTTATTATGCTTGATTGATACTTGCTTGTCGCGCGCCGTCTCAATCGCATCAGCATGACTGAGCTTAATAGCCTCTGCCACCTCTGGTGTGGTTTGTAAGCCAATCGCTAGATCATTGGTAAGATTATTTGACCCAACTGGCAAAACCGAGACAAATCTTAGATCGCCTTCTTCGTATATCGCCATGCCGGTCGTGGCAGCGCCTAAATCTAGCAGCATTACGCCGTTCTCGCGCTCAGCCTCGGTAAGCACGGCCTGCGCAGCTGCTACGGGCGATGGCGCAATTGAACTAACAGCCAGATTAACAATTTCCGCCACTCGCGTAACATTTTGAAACTGCGGAGTCATAACCGAAACCACACTCGCTAATATCTCCAGGCGAGAGCCGACCATGCCAATTGGGTCTTTAATATCAGACTGACCATCAAGCGCATAGTCGTGCGGCACGATTGACAAAATTGTTCGGTTAGCCGGCACCTTGCCGACTTTGGCAACATCTTCCAGCCTAAATAAATCCTCTTCGGAAACCTCACTACCAGAAACAGCTACCATGCCAGATGCTTTAGTCGATAAGATAGTTGAGCCATTGATACTAAAAGCCGCCTGACCGACTTCAACACCACACATACGCTCAGCTTGCATTAGAGCTTCATCGACCGCCTTGGCTGGCCCATTTAAATCAACGACTGCGCCCTTGCGCATACCAGTTGTTGGCGCTTTGCCAACACCAATAATAGAATAATTACCTTCATTGTCTTTTTGTCCGACGACAACTCGTACGCGACTGGTACCAATGTCGATGCCGACCGACAGCCTGGGGTTGTTATTTTGCATGCTTTTATTATACTCCGTGTGCTAAGTCTTATCTTGTATTATAGCGCTAAAGGCTATCTTTAACAAACTATAATTGTGTTAATATTTCATAACCGTCATCTAAGACCAGTACAGTATGCTCAAAATGTGCAGCCAGAGAGCCATCAGCCGTCACCACGTCCCAGCCGTTGGGCTGGACTTTAATACGACTACCACCCAAAGTTGCCATCGGTTCAATCGCCAAGGCATCGCCGACAGACAAAACCGGTCCGGTGCCAGATCGACCATAATTAGGAATGTCTGGCGGCATGTGCATTTCCTGCCCCACACCATGCCCAATTAGGTCTCGGATTATTCCTAATCTTGACTTGCTTAAAACTTTCTCAATCGCCGACGAGATGTCGCCGACCCTCGCGCCGGCCTTGACTGCTTCAATGCCGGCATATAGAGCTCGTTCAGTCTGTGCCAATAAAAGTTTTTTTGCACCCCTAGGCTCTTCACCGAGCAACATCGTAAAAGCTGAATCAACTTTCATATCTCGATAGGTAATCGTCAAATCAAAACCGATTAAATCGCCAACCTCAAACGGCAAATCATTTGGTATCGAGTGGACAATTTGATCATTAACCGATATGCAGATGTTGCCAGGAAAATTAACACTTTTATCTTTGTAAGTCGGCTTTGCGCCATGTTTGACTATTTGTTCGCCCACCCACGCATCAACTGATATGCCAGTCATGCCAGGTGCGACATAATTCTTTAGATCACTTAAAATGGTCGCTAAAATCCGACCACCTTGACGCATTACTTCAATCTGTTCAGGTGTTTTTTGTGGCTGCAACATTTTCTTTAATAATTTTCATGAGGTTCTTGTGAGTTTGCTCAATCGTACCATTGCCATCAACATAAAAGACCGGCACTCGCTTTTGCTTAAACCGCTCTATCACCTTAACAGTTTCTTTACGAAAAATATCAAAACGCAGCTTGATTGCCGCTTCGCTAGTATCGTCTACCCGACCACGCTCTAATAATCGCTTACGAATTTCTGCCTCTTTTACGTCTATTACCACGACAGCCTCAACCTTATAATCGTCGGAATTGTCAATCAACCAATCGGCTTGGCTCTTTATGCGCGGATAACCGTCAACTAGTAGTTTTTGGCCTGATTCGGCAGCCATTTCGTAAGCATCAGCTAACGCCCTGTTAGTGACCTTAACATCCACCATCTCGCCGCTAGCAACTTGCTTCTGGATCTTCTGGTCGTCAATTGAGCGCAGATAAGCGCCCATACTAAAATGAATCCAGTTCATTTCTTCCGCCAAAAGCTCTACTTGCGTACTTTTACCAGAGCCAGCAAGGCCAAAAAACAGAATCATTGGCTTAACTTTTCCTTTACTAACCGAGCTATCACAGCACCGTCAGCCGCCGAGCCTAACTTAGCCTTAGCTGCGCCGATAATCTTGCCCATATTAGACATAACCGGTTCGATGTCTTGTAAAATAGCATTAATAACCGCTCGTATTTCGTCGTCCGACAATTGTTCGGGGAGGTACTTCTCTAAAATAGCCAGCTCAGCCAACTCAGCTTCAGCCAGTTCGCTTCGGTCCGCCTGATGATAAAGTGCAGCCGCCTCACGACGCTTCTTAACCTCTTTGATAACTATTTGTTCAACTTGCTCGTCAGTTAAGCCAGCCTCGCGCACACCCAAAGCGATCTCTTGATTAGAGATCTCGGCTTTTAAGAGCCGCAAAGTGTCACAGGACTGGTGGTCGCCGTTCCTCAAAGCGACTTTCAAATCTTGATTGATTGTCGCCTTTAGAGCCATTAGCGTAGCCCGAGCTTAATTTTGTTGAGCTTATCAGTCTTGCGTTGTTTCGAAACGATTGCCTTGGTGCGTCGTTCGGTCTTGGAGATTGGCTTTTCAAAGCGCATAGTTTCTTTCTTAGTCGACAAAACACCACTTTGCAACACTTTTCGATTGAAGCGACGAATTAGGTTTTCGTTCGCCTCTTTTTCATCTTTTCTTGTAACTTGTACCATATCTCGTTATTTTACTAGATAAAATCGTTTTTGACAACCGAAAAGGCAATAAAACTCAGAACGTAGCCAAACTTATCAAGCGCCCCTCAACCAACTGACGCCCCTGCCACTCGTTTAACATGAGATTAAAAACAACACTTACTGAGTCTCCATCTCTGATATCAGCATGGTCATCTGCCAGGCCGAAACCAATAAATTCCATAGAATTACCTTGCTCATCGACAAGGTTAAGCTTGAGATGATTAGCCTCGCGACCCAGCCTCTGCACTCGCTTAACTCGCAAATCATGAACTTCGAAGATTGGTTCAGGATTACCAACGCCAAATGGCGCCATTTGCCATACTCTCTGATAGAGTCCTAATGTGAACAAACGCAAATCTGGCAAACTAACGTCAAGCTTTGGCTGTAAAAAATGCAGCTGGTTGGCTAATCCCTGATTCTTATAAAATGTATTTATTCGCTCAGCAAACTCTGGCAAATGCCTAGTCTCCATAGTCACCCCACCTGCGGCTGCATGGCCACCGCCCTTCTCGATGATATCGGACACGGATTGAATTGCGGCAGCAATAGAAAAGCCCCCAAAGCTTCGGGCCGAGCCCTTGCTAATCCCATCTTTGCTCTGCAAAACGAACACCGGCTTACAAAATCGCTCCATAATCTTTGAAGCAACAATACCAACCACACCCTCATGCCAATCTTGCCCACTCAGCACTAAGACATCGTCGTTACTAACCTCAGCTTGACTAAATGCCTCTTGATAAATCTTTTCTTGTAGAGCTCTGCGCTTTTGATTTAGATATTCTAACCGCTCGGCCGCGTCCTTAGCGGCAGTAATACTATCGGCTATTAAAACTTTCAGCGCCAACTCAGCACTACCTAGCCGCCCAGCAGCATTGAATCTCGGCCCTAAACCAAAGGCAACCGCATCAGCCGTAATATTGCTGGTTGCTAAGCCGCTAAGATTGAATAAATATTTTATTCCAGGTCGGCGAGTTTTTTCTATTACCTTCAGTCCATATTTTACCAATATTCGGTTCTCGTTTGTCAGCGGCATCAAGTCAGCCACTGTACCAATAGTTACTAAATCAAGCAGCCATTTCTCCTGCCCCAACGGCAACGTACCTAGCTTTTTTTGCAGAGCCCTAATCAAGTTAAAGGCTACGCCCACACCAGACAGGTGCAGATTTGGGTATTCGTTGTTGGAGCGATTAGGATTAATTACAGCCACGGCCGCGGGCAGATTCTCACCAATCTGATGGTGATCTGTCACGATCACATCTATACCACGCTGGTTGGCCAAAATGATTTCAGCATGATTAGTACTGCCGCAATCTACGGTCAAGATTATATCTGGCACTGGACTGAGCTCCTTGATTACTGACGCATTCATGCCGTAACCTTCGGTAAAACGATTAGGCAAGTGATACGAAACATTCCTAAAGCCCAACCGAGCCAAGCCATCAAGTAGCAATGCTGTCGCTGTCACACCATCAGAATCGTAATCACCATAAATCAAAATTGATTCTTGTTTGCGCCAGGCCGCCTCTAGCCGTTCAGCTGCCTTTGCCATATCAGGCAAGGCCAGTGGATCCGCCTCTTCAACGGTGGCATATTTTGGTTGCAGGAAATCTGCCCGCCGATCAGGAGAAATCTGACGATTACTTAAGAGTAGATCAATTAATTCAGCCTCGTCCACGCTGACTAACTTTTCTTGGAGGCTCTTTTCTTGGCGGCATGTTGCTGAGTCTTGATTACAATACCCTGCAACTCTTTAAAGATCAGAAACTGCTTGTTGGCCGAATACATCCTTGAGTTGCCCTTACGTTCGCAGCGCAGAAAGCCAACGTTCTCTAATTTCTTTAGCTCGCGCTGAATGTTGCCAGGATCTTCCTTGATAAGCTTAGCTAAGCCCCGCACATGGGTCCGAAAATCAGGATATTTTGCATAGACCACCACAATCTTGCGGCGCACTCTTGATGTTATAAACACGTCTAGCATAAATCCCTTTCCTTACTGCTCTTAGTTTACACTTTTTACAACATTTTTCCAAGGCCTTATTGCCAATTTAATATGTTTTGGCTAATAAAGTTGATAGTTTCTTCCTGACTAGGTATGGCGTTGTCGTCATAATAATGATTTGTGCCGATATAATTAGCTTTGACATCTAGTATATGGATCTCATCCACCAAGGTGTGCAGCTGATTGACTGCGGCAGTGCAAGAAACAGGAGCAGCGGCGATTATTTTTTGCACTCTAATTGGCTTCAAGAAATCAAGCACTGCCTCAAAAGAAGTTTTATGATCAAAACCATCACTAACTAAAATAACATTACGATCTTGTAGCAACCTAGCATCAACCGTACCAGCTTCGCCAATCAGACGATTGATTTTCTGAAAGGCCTCGCGTTTCTTTTCCTGCAAGTAACCATGAAACTCACTGGTATAGCCGGCAATCTCAAAACGAGACAGTCCACCATCGTAGGTGAAGTTACCATTTTGCGAAACCGAGCCAAAAACCACACCCTCTCCCGGGACGTCGATTGGCTCAGTCACCAATAACATTAGGAGGGTGTGTAAATAAGCGGAGATTCTTTGGCCGACAAGAACGCCACCACTGCTCAAAGCCAAAACAGCGCAGTTCTCATAGCGATACCGCTCAAATAACTTTTGTCCCAGCATGTCGCCAGCTTCGACGCGGCTTTTAAAATACATATGCTTATTTTATCAGATATAATAGACAGTATGAATTATTATTTGGTAGCAACTAGCCAGCTAGCCGTTAGAAAACAAGATTGCTTGACGTACCACCATCCCAACCAACTTCAAGTCGGACAAATTGTAACGGTACCGCTGGGTAAAAAGTCTGCTACCGGCATAATCTTTGCAAGCACCGATAAGCCAAACTTTCCTACAAAAATGATTACAGACGTAGTCGAATCAAAACCACTACCAACTAGTCTTATTAAGACCCTAAGCTGGATTAGTCAGTATTATTGCTCACCACTGCCACAAGTTTTAAAATCTGCCCTACCGTCTGGACTAACTAAAAAACGACGAGCCAAGAATCAATCTAATAAATTAGTCCGCCATCAAGTCAATTATCTAAAACCAACACCAGAGCAAGAGTCTGCCATAAACAAAATACTCAGATCAGACAATAACACGACTTTACTACATGGCATAACGGGCTCGGGTAAAACCACTGCATATCTTGAGGTAGCCAAGCAAACTCTCGAGCAACAAAGAAGCGTGATTATTGTAGTGCCCGAAATCGCCCTTACTGCTCAGCTGATAAATCAATTTGAAACTTATTTTGATAATATCGTTTTGCTTCATTCTGGACTAACCGAAGCGCAGCGACATCTCAACTGGCGATCCTGCTTAAATTCCACAGACCCGGTAGTAGTAATCGGCGCCAGATCAGCCATCTTTGCTCCCGTACCAAAACTGGGGTTAGTGGTAATTGACGAGTTTCACGAATCGAGCTTAAAGCAAGACAAAAACCCTCGTTACCAAACTAGCCGCGTGGCCGCCGTCCTGACCAAAGAGGCTGGGGCTAAGTTAATCCTAGGCAGCGCCACCCCTCCCATAACCGATTACTGGTTAGCTCAAGCTACCAAGAATCAGATTGTTACCCTGACTCAGTCCGCCCAGTCAGTTCAGCCACCAAAGATGGAGATTGTTGACATGACTAAAAAGATCAATTTCAGCCACCATAGTTTTCTTTCCAACCAGCTACTCAGCTCAATAAAGCATTCGCTATCTCTCGATGAACAAGCTCTAATTTTTCACAACCGTCGAGGGTCAAGCAGTGCCACAATCTGTCGTGACTGTGGCTGGCTGGCCACCTGCCCCAAATGCGATGTGCCACTGATTTTGCATCATGACCGCTTCAAACTAGTTTGTCACCTTTGCGGCTACAAAACAAAAGCTCCACTTGTCTGCCCAAACTGCCAATCAAGCGAGATAGACAATACCGGGATTGGCACCAAACTAATCGAGCGCGAGATAGGACGGCAGTTTCCCGAGGCAAGAATAGCTCGTTTTGATGCCGACAGCGATCCTCTCAAAACTGTCGACAAAATGTATCAACAGCTAGTTGATGGCGAAGTGAATATCATGATCGGGACGCAAGTCGTTACTAAAGGACTAAACCTACCCAACCTAACCACCGTGGGTATAGTTCAAGCCGACGCTGGCCTCTCAATACCTGATTACACCACCGAAGAGCGCAACTTCCAGCAGATAGCCCAAGTGGTTGGACGGGTTGGTCGAAACAGCAAACCAACTCGAGTAATTATTCAAACTTATCAGCCTCAACAGGCCAGCATTCGACTGGGTCTAGAACAAAACTACCAAACATTCTACCAGGAATCGATCAAAAAGCGCCAACAGCTAAACTATCCGCCTTTTACTTATCTATTAAAACTAAAGGTTACCTACAAGACCGAAGCCAGTTGTGTTTCGCAGGCGACCGAACTCGCAAAACAAATTAAAAAAAGATATCCTTACGTTGAAGTTGCCGGACCAGCACCAGCTTTCTACGAAAAGCTTCGTGGCCGATACAACTGGCAATTAATCATTAAGTCTAAGAAGAGAACTGTTCTGCAAGATATTATCACACTGCTACCAAATAATAATTGGCAATACGATATCGACCCCGAGAGCCTTCTCTGATATACTTGTCCTCATGGAGAAGCTAATTGTTACCCTGCCCGACAAGCGACTCAGGCGAAAATCTGAGCCAGTAATTAAGATTGATGATAGTGTCTACCAAGACATTGCCACCATGAAGCAGGCTGCTATTGACTGGGAAAACGGCCGACCAAATGAAATTAGCAGCGCCCTAGCCGCAGTCCAAATTGGCATCATGCGTCGGATAATTATTATTCGCGAGGAATCTACGAAACAAGAATTTACAGCCCTAATTAATCCAGAAATTATTAAATCTAGCGGAAAAAAAGAGGTCGATTTTGAAGGCTGCTTAAGCGTGCCCGATTTTTACGGTAAAGTTGCCCGGTTTCCAAAGATTAAAGTCAAAGCCAAGACCGAAGACGGAAAAACGATTTTTGTTAAAGCCGACGGCTTTATGGCACGCACTCTGCAACACGAGATAGACCATCTAAACGGCGTCCCCTTTGTTGATCATATCAAAGGACAAAGAGACGCATTTTATAAATTAAACAAGAAAGGTGAACTAAAAAAGGTTAATTATGAAGAAGTTGTCGCCGCTGGTATTTTTCGGGACTGAAGACCTCAGCGCCGAAATCCTACAAGCATTAATTAATTCGGATTTTATAGTTGAAGCCGTTATTACCAAACCAGACCTAATCAGTGGCCGAGGACGAAAAAAACAGCCAACCAAAGTCAAACAACTAGCCCTAGAATCAGGCATAAAAGTTTTTGAAGTCGCTAGCAAGGAAGATATTCGCCAATCCATAGCTAAAACCAGTGGCAAGACTGGTGTATTAGCCATGTTTGGCAGAATTATACCCGAAGATGTCATAACCGCCTTTGAGAACGGAATCATCAACGTTCACCCATCACTTCTGCCCAAATATCGTGGCCCTTCACCGATTATCAGCGCTATTTTAGCCGGAGACAAAACAACCGGAGTTAGCATCATGTCGCTTGTCAACGAAATTGACGCCGGACCGGTTTATAGTCAAGAAGAGATAGAATTAACTGGCAGAGAAACAATCGCCGACCTAAACCAAAAGTTAATTAATCTAAGTCGCGAACTACTAATTAGAACCCTTACAAATATTGAAAATGGCCTAGAGGCAAGACCACAGGATCACGACAAAGCTACTTTCTGCAAAATGATAAAGAAGCCTGACGGCATACTAGATCCACGCTCTTACACCGCCCAAGAGTTAGAACGCCAAATTAGAGCTTATGCTATCTGGCCAAAATCTCGCTTGAATTACGGAGGAGGTGAGATTGTTGTATTAAGCGCAACAGTCTCAGATCAACCAGACACGAAGCTGTCTGTTCGTTGTAAAGATAACAACTACCTGAATATTAAAACCGTGCTTAGCCCAAATGGAAAGCCAACTTCCTCCCAGCAATATATAAATAACTTTCTAGCCTAGAAGCTGATCGCGATTAGAAATAATCTCTTGACGAATGTTCTGCATATTATCAGCTACCACTTGAGCGTAGTCGGGTCTATTTAAAGTTAACCAGCGCGCTGAAGCATATTGTAACAGCAATTTTGGATCGGCTGGGTCCAGTCCCAAAGATTCTTGCATATTTACAAACATATCACTCGAACTGTATGTTGGGTCGTTCTCAGTCAGCCACCGAGCAACAAAACTACCGTCGCCCTTATTTAGCAATTTAAACTCATCAATCTGACGACGAGTCATACCAACGGCCAGTTCGCGCCCAACCCGATCCTCAAGGGTGCTCAAAATATATTTTAGGAAGTCGCCTTTTTGATCTTCTGGCATACCAGCCAGGCCCAACTCGGCCAAAAAATCGTTATCCAGTCTTAGCATAATTAGTTACTATTTTAGCACAGATTATTTAATTTTCCGTGCAATAATCTCTCGCTTCACAAAAACAATCTGATCGTCAACCTCGGCCGCCACCTTGCCGTGTGTTTTCAACAACATGCCGCACATCTCACCCTCGACCACGTCTTTGGCGTCCTGTTGATTCTTCTGCACATTCGCAACCTCAGCTTCGGCTAAGACCTCTTTCTTGCGCATAATCTTAGCTACCAAACCGTTTGTTATTTGGCCACTAGTAACCAAGCCGCCTAGCACCAATTCGTCACGAGCTATTTTAAAGACACCCTTAACTTTTAGACGACCGACTTCCGTCTCTTTAATTTCTGGCGATAGCAACTTCTCCATCTCTAATTTAACATCGTCGATTAATTCATAAATGACCTTATAGATCCGAATTGACACACCCAGGCGAGCAGCTAGTTGTTTCAAGGCTGATGAGACCGAGACGTTAAAGCCGTATATGATAGTGTTATCACCGACTGCCCGACGTATATCATTCTCTGATATATCACCGACACGACTCTCAACAATGTTGAGCTTAATTTCATCGCCGGCATCGATCAGCTTCAGGCTATCAATTACTGACGTAAGACTACCCTCAACGTCAGTTTTTATTACAACATTGAAATTCTTAGCCTCGTCAAACTGCTTCATCATTTTTAGCAGATCACCGCTAGTAACGTTGCTAGTCGCTGCGCTTTCTTGATTACGAATCCTTAGTTCATTAGCTAGTTGCTTGGCTTCTTTCTCGGTTTTGGTTTCAACAAACAGTTGGCCGAACTGCGGTAATGATTTAAATCCGGTAACAGTGACTGGCGTTGATGGTTTCGCAATACACATTGGCTTACCAAGATGGTTAGCCATGGTCCGCACCTTGCCGTAAGCCTTTCCCGCCACAATAAAATCACCCACCTTTAGGCCGCCTTGTTGAACTAACAATCTGGCAACCGGACCGCGGCCATGCTCAATCTTAGACTCAATAACTAAACCTTCCGCATCAACATCATAGTCCGCTTTTAGCTCCTCCATCTCGGCCACCAGGAAAACTGATTCCATGAGTTTATCAACCCCCTGACCGGTCTTTGCACTAACTGGCACCATAATCGTATCACCACCCCACTCCTCCGGCAACAAATGATTGTCGGTAGATAGCTGGCTCATAACTCGATTAACGTCGGCTGTCGGCTTGTCAATTTTGTTTATCGCCACAATGATTTTGGCATTGGCGGTTTGGGCAAATTTGATCGCCTCAACAGTTTGTGGCTTAACGCCATCATCAGCCGCCACAACAATAATAACCAAGTCGGTTAAATACGCGCCATGTTGCCGCACAGCCGCAAAGGCCTCGTGGCCTGGCGTATCAAGAAAGGTAATTGGCTTGCCCTGCCACTTGGTCTGATAAGCAGAAATATACTGGGTTATACCCCCAGCTTCCTTATCAGCCACTTTAGTTTTTAATAGATAGTCAAGCAGAGTAGTCTTGCCATGGTCGACATGCCCCATCACCGCCACAATTGGCGGCCGATTTTCAGCATTCTCAGATAACTTATGTCTCTTAACAATTTCGTCAGACGCGGTAATCTTTTCTAGAACTACATCAGCCATACCCAATTCGCCAAGAATAATCTCAACTGTTTCGTGATCAATCTTTTGATTAATAGTTGCTACAATGCCATTTTTAAACAGTTCGCCAATCAAAGAGCCTACCGGGATATTGAGGTTGTTGGCCAATTCATTCACGGTTATAGCTTCCGCCATTTTTATGATCTTGTCTTGTGCCATTTTCTCTCCTTCCCAGTAGGCAATCTGTGTAATTTTAATTAATTAGCTAAGCATAACGAAATTTTACGATTTGATTTGTCAATTTCTAGTACGCGAAACTTCTTCTTTTCATTAAGAGTAAAAATACTCTCTGGATCAACGTCGTTACCCTTGCCGAGCTCTGATACATGCACTAAAGCTTCAACGGCTGGACTTAACTGGACAAAAGCTCCAAATGGAGTAATGCGCGTAATTGTACCTTCGATCTCCGAACCTTTTGAGAATTTCTCAACCTCACCCAACCATGGGTCCTCGGTCAGCTGTTTCATGCTTAGGCTCAGGCGATCTTTGTCGATATCAATAATCTTGGCGTCAACCTTATCGCCGACCTTGACGTAATCGGCCGGATTTAGAACTCGCTCCCAGCTAATTTCCGAGATGTGAATTAGCCCCTCGATACCATCGACATTAACAAAAACACCAAAATCAACCACGCCAGTCACAACGCCCTTAACAACATCGCCAACCGCCATCTTTTCAAAGACTTCAGCTAAATTGTCCTTAATGGCAGCCTTTTCACTGAAAATCAACTTATTAGTTTTGCGATCAACATCGATAACACGAGCTTTAATCTTCTTACCGAGAAGCGCATTGAGACGTTGCAGGATCTCATCCTTGTCGTTTGATGAAAGTCGCGGGTAGTGCTCAGCCGACAGCTGTGACACTGGTAGAAAACCTCTCACACCCTCATATTCAATCAGCAGACCGCCTCGATTAGCATCAAAGGCTTCCACCTCAACGATCTCTTCTTCTTCCATTGCCTTAGCGGCCTCTTCCCAGCCCTTATCTTTAGCGGCTTTACGAAGTGACAACAGAACGCGACCGTCTTCCATTTCAGAATCAATCACGCTAGCATCGACGCTATCGCCAACCTGTAGATTCCGAGAAAACTCAACTTCACGTCGCGGAACCATACCGACCCCACGCGCACCTAAATCGATTAAAATTTCGTGCTTCTTTACCGATAAGACCTTGCCCTCAACGATCTCGTCAGTCGCCAGAGGATTGCCTCCGTCGTGCTGAGCTAGCAGCTCATCCATTGTTAAATTATTTTTGGCTTGTGCCATAAGTCTAAAAAGACTCCTTCCTTAATTGTATTTCCTCAGGTGCAATTCTAGGCAAAACCTAAAACCACCATGATGATTAATAATCATTTTACCTGATTAATCTAGATTTTTCAAGATTAGTGACGGCGATTGGAGATAGCGTAAGCTAAGCCATATACAACAGAGCCGAGCAGGAAGGTCTGCGACACAGTATCAACTGGACCAGTCCGAGGCAAAGATGCAGATGCCACGATAGTCGTTTGAGTATTGTCGTCTACCCTATCTGATGGGAATACGCCCACACCATCGGCCGCTACGTCACCATTCTCTTCTTCTTGACTATCATCAGCAATCGGAGCCATAGCCTTGTTTTGATTATCACCAGCAACAACAACCGGCTCTTTATCGGCACCATCACCGCCTACAATCGGACGAAATTTCTTAACCAAAGCAATCCCGCCCCCTGTTAAAACCAATAAAATAATTCCGCCCACCAAGAATTTTACAAATGACCTATCGCGCACCGCGCTTTTAATACTCATATTCAAACTCCCTTAGCGTAATACTGCGTTCATTATACCCCATAATGGTGTATAATTAAAGTAAGAAACAGGGAGAACGACTAATGATTATAGCGGTGGACGTCGGTAGCGCTAACACGATTGTGGCTAGCCTAAATAAAAACGGCGAAATTATTAATCATGTAAAGATGGCAACACCACAGAGCGCAACGGATGCGACAGATGTTATTATAGCGGCGATCGCCAGCCAATTCTCTAATTTGAGCTTTGATCGAATAATCGTCGGCGTACCTGGACCAGTCAAAAATGGCCGCGTAGCTTGGTGCAGTAACCTAGATGATAGCTGGGATAACTTTGATTTGGCGGAAACACTACGGGCAACATTTAGTGTACCAGTTACCCTAGAAAACGATGCTAATTTAGCTGGGCTAGCCGAAGTTGATGCCTTAGCGCACACTCCACGCTCAGCAGTTTACCTGTCTATTGGAGCTGGTATCGGCTCGAGCATAATTGTAAATGGCAAATTGGTAAATGGGCTACTCAATTCTGAAGCTGGCATGACCGAGTTGGAATATGACGGCAAGATTAGAACCTGGGAATCGTTTGCCTCTGGCAAAGCGATTTTCGAAGCTTATGACAAATTAGCCGAAGAAATCACCAGCAAGCGTATTTGGCAAGCTATCACCGACCGAATTGCTCGCGGATTATTGGTTCTCATACCTATTATCCAGCCAGAACTGATAATCATCGGCGGAAGCATGGGTGGTAGCTTTTCTAAATATGGCTCGCTTCTAAACGACTTACTTGACGAAAAACTACCTGCCAAACTAGCCCGCCCGCGCATTATCGCCGCTTCTCAACCTGAAATGGCTGTTATCTATGGTATTGGCATTTATGAGAGAACCGTCCTCAAAGAGCGACCTTAAACAACTAGTTAAGCAACTAGCGATTGACCACTCCGAGATTAAATTCAAGGCAGGTGATGATTTCTACTGGTCGCCATCCAGTCAAACCCTTTTTTATAAAGACAACGACCAGTCATTGGAATCACGCCATTTGTTGCTGCATGAACTAGCTCACGCCAAACTTAGGCACGAAGGTTATTTTTACGATAATGAATTAGTTAAATTGGAGCTAGCCGCCTGGGAATACAGCCGTCAAAGCTTTTACCCCAAATACTGCGATAAATTTGATCAGGACCTGGCTGACCGCTATCTCGATTATTATCGCAACTGGCTTTATGAACGTAGTCTCTGCCCAAATTGCCAATCGACTGGGCAACAAACCCAAGACTTGATCTACCACTGCCCTATTTGTGGGCAAAGGTGGCAATCCAACTCCGCCAAATTTACCCAGCTAAAAAGACGGAAACTAAAATAGGCCCTAAAACTAGGGCCTATTTTGTACTTAAAGCGTTTTAGGCATTGGTTTTCTTGGCTTTACCACGACGTGAAATACGTCCACCCTTTGCGCCAGCGATTTTTGCTAGCTCTGGGTTGGCGGCAAAACCACCAGTATTGCCGTTTCGGCCACCAACTGCGCCAATTTTGGCGTAAAAGTCGCTACCGTAACGCTTTTTGTTAGTTAAAGCAGCCTTGCGACCGCCCTCTTTAGTTCCTGCCATATTATCTCCTTATTTACCTCACATTTGATATAATGACTATTTAATAATAGCATAACCGCGACAAAATGTCAATGGTTATTATGAAATAAACTTTGAAAATAAACAAGCATAAAAAGTCTTGCATTTATGCAAAGTGTGCGATAATATGAAAGTACCCTGTTTTTAGTTAAAAACAGACTTACACACACTTTCCAAAAACGGCCCATTGCGAGTAGGGCTGTTTTTGGTTGCAAATATAGGCAACAACTAGTATCAAGGGTGCTTTAAAGTTAGCAACACCATAATGCGTCGCACAACATTTCGAACTTAGATACAAACAAAAAACTCCCCTTCGGGAGTTTTTTGTAGTTCCAACATTTTTTATCATATTTCTACAGACTCCACCTATCTTCGCCATCTTCTCCTCTTGTTTAACCTCTTACGTAGCTCTCCTACACATCCTAGTTTGTTTTCAATAAAAGCCACCCGAGCCGTCGAGGATTGTCCAAGTCTGAAATAATAGCTTTTATCCTATTGTATTTGTTCCTCTCCGTCTTGTATTGCCTCCTAAAGCTACGCTTCGCAGACTCAGAGTTAGCAGATGATATTAGGCCCTTCAAGTATTCCAGACGCTTCTCGGAACTAGTGGCACTCGACTGTAATATATCGCTCGTAGTCCGTCCATCAGACCTCCTCAACATAGCTTCTTTTAGAACATTAATTTCCTGTAGTGCATCATCTATAGAACAATAGGCTTCTTCAATTTTTTCATCCAATTCTTTGGCTATTTCGACTTTTTCGACATCGGAAAATCTTGAGTCACTAGCAAGCTCTGCTAAAACACTCTCTCTATTATTTATTAAATTCTGCAATTGGTTTATTTTTATATCGCGCTTATTCAAACAATAACTCTCCCCAAAATTCTCCTGCATTTCAACAAAATTATAGTGTTCCGGTGCAAACTTTAATGTGTCTATTAAGTATATCAAGATCTCTCTTTGTTCACGTAGCGCTCGCTCTCTTACCATGTCGCCTTCAGTCCATGCACCGTCTGGACCAGTCACGTCAAAATTATACTGATCTTGCTCAACTTGTTGTTGCTTATCTCGTAGTAAATCGTAGAATGTTTTACCAAGGTTTTCTTCCTTACCCAAATCGTCCCGTAATTCCGCAATTATTCCGTGACCATATTCTCTCTTTTGAGACGAAGACCAGGAGGTATATTCGTCTAGGTCGGCACCTTCATCTTGATGATCACTGCCGAACAATTCCTTGATATATGAGTCCAAGAAGTCAGCCTGCTGCAAATTGGTATCAATAGGCATATCCGACAACCGATTTGGAACCTTATATTCACCGTCTTTACCTGACCGATTAGTCACATTCACGTCTTCTTTAAGTTTCTCACTCATTTTTTATTCGTTTCCTTTTCTGTTTTATTGAATTTTATGCCGCCTATTATACTCTATCTCTCTCTTGATTTGTCAAGACATGCTTTAGCTATACTAGCAAGTTAGTTGCTAGAAATAGCCAAGCCAAAAAACCCTCCTTTCGGATGGTCTTTCTACAATGAACTTCGTTGATTATACAGATTTTACTTCATAAAACTTTGTTTTTTAACAAAAACAAAGACCACCCTTTTGGGTGGTTCTCTGCAAATGGACTGCGTCAATTATATCAGCATTTGCTAACGCAAATACTTCTTTTTCTACGAAAAAGAAGAACTCTCCTTTCGGAGAGTTCTTCTATAATTCGGCACCGTGCTACTTTTCCACTTTTGGCAGTATAATCGCCGCTGTCAGGCTTAACTTCTGTGTTCGGGATGAGAACAGGTGTTTCCCTGACGCCATGGGCACCGAAGTGAGATTTCAATCACGCGATACTTCCTCTAGGGCAAGTGCGGTGAAACCTCGCTTCGGAGTCCATTAGCACGATAAGTAAAATGTCTTGACGACAGGTGTTTATAAACACCAATCACTAGTTAAAGCCTACCTCATCATCACCAGTTAATGCAAGCATTAGCTAATAGATGATAAGGACATAAAAAGGCAATGGGACTGTTAGTATGCTTCGACTCCATACATTGCTGCACTTCCATCTTGCACCTATCAAACAGATAATCTCTCTGTGTCCTCATAGGGAAATCTAATTTTGGAGTGGGTTTCGTGCTTAATATGCTTTCAGCGCTTATCCCTTCCGAACATAGCTACTCGACAATGCGGCAGGTGGCCACAATCGATACACCAGAGGTTCGTTCGCCCCGGTCCTCTCGTACTAAGGGTAAATCTCCTCAAATTTCCTGACATCCATACCGGATATAAACCGAACTGTCTCACGACGTTCTGAACCCAGCTCGCGTACCACTTTAATTGGCGAACAGCCAAACCCTTGG
>CAZVBM010000015.1:0-16991 GCA_964625885.1 uncultured Candidatus Saccharibacteria bacterium
GCCTTTATCTCTACTGCGCCGTTTTCCATCTCTGGCACTTCACTGCGAAATAGTTCAATAATGAACTGCTTGTCGGCTCGGCTTAGAATCAGTTGCGTGCCGTGTAAACCACGATCGATTTCCTTAATCAAAACCTTGATGCGACTGCCGATACTATAGAATTCACCTGGAATCTGCTCACGCTTAGGGATAATACCAGTTCCCTTGCCTAACTCAACATAAACCGTACCACGGTCAACTCGAATAATATTACCATTGACCACCTCACCAATGCGGTTCTCGTATTCAGCAATCATGACTTCTTTTTCCGCCTCTTTTAGCCGCTGAGTAAAGACTTGTTTAGCAGTTTGAGCAGCTACACGGCCGAACGAAGCGACTGAGTGTTCATCTTCGATAACACCACCCAGCTCAATATCTTTTTTGATCTTTTTAGCATCCTCTAGGCTGATTTGATTAACTTCATTCTCAACCTCTTCCACCACCTCGCGCACCACAAAGACTGTAGCTTCGCCAGTGTTGGTGTTGAGGATAGCGCGCACCACCTGGTCACGGTCGCCATTATCACGACGCCAGGCTGCTGCAATCGCCTGTTCAACTACTTCTAAAACTTTTTCTTCTGATAAATTCTTTTCGTCAGCAATCACTGGCACTAGAGCCAAGAGCTGTTTTAAGTTCAATTCTTCCATCTTTTCCTTTCGTTTATTCTCTCATAAAAACATCCGACCCTTGTTGGCCGGATAATTCAGTATATTTTTATTCTAGCAAAATTAAAAAATAAGTAAATAGCACGCGCTTATCGCCAGCTTTAGGACTAGACAAAAGGCTTAATGTTTGCTATAATAGATATATTGATTGATTCTTTTTAGTTAAAAATTTGTTTTTAAGCGCGAACTTAAAAATTAATCATTAACTACAAAATAATAAATAAAACTAAGGAATTTTAGTGGGACAAACTAGAGTAAAAAATGTATCAGGCGCGGCTAAAAGACCGCAAGCCAATTTTAGACATGGCGTTAAGCAGCGCACTGGGCAACCAAAAAACCAGCCAAGAAACCAAAAAAACCCTGGCAAGAATAGAACAAAAGTTCAAGTCACAACCAGTGTCCGTCGTGGCGAAGTAATTCGTGCTCAGCGCATGCTAGCCAGCGATGTCACGATGCGCGCCACCCAGCACGTCATCAATAACCCAGTCAATAAGTCAGTTTTTAACGGCAACAAGGGTCAGCAGATCTCACCAGTTGCCCTAAAAAAGGTCCGACCAAATCCGCAAGCGGTTAGAATTATCCCGCTCGGTGGTTTAGGTGAGGCCGGCATCGGCAAAAACATGACCGTGATTGAATACGGCGAAGAAATTATCGTCATTGACATGGGAACTATTTTTCCCAATGCTAACGACTATCCTGGTATCAACCACATGGTAGCAGACATTAGTTATCTGGAAAAAAATCGTCGTAAAATCAAAGCCTTTTTGTTTACCCACGCCCACCTAGACCATATTGGTGCCACTAAACTGATCTTGCCTAAGTTCCCTAATGTGCCAGTTTATGGTACCGCCTTTACTGTTGGCATGATTCAAAGACAGCTATCTGAATTACCTGAGGAACACAACATCCCCTACCAGATTATCGATCCATTCGTCAAGCAACAAGTCTCAGTTTCTCAGCATTTCAGCATCGAATTTGTTCACGTCCTACACTCCATACCGGGCGCCGTGGCTATTGTGGTTCGCACTCCAAACGGCGTGATTGTTCACTCTGGTGACTGGCGGTTTGAAAAGAATCCGATCAATCGACCATTTGACATGCCGCGTCTGCTAGAAATTGCCCAAAAAGAAGGTATTGATCTGCTACTAAACGAGTCAACCAATATCGACTCACCTGGCACCCACCCAATCACCGAAGTTGAAGTCGGTGACAATATCGGTGAGGTCATGGACCAATTCACAAATAGCCGCATCATCGTCAGCTGCTTCTCATCACAAATTTATCGTATTGGGCAGATTCTCAAGCAAGCTCACGCCCATGGCCGCAAGGTCGCTTTCTCGGGCTTTAGTATGATTAGCACAGCCGAAATCGCCCTGCGCACCCAGGAACTCAAGGTGCCAAAAGACACCGTCATGAAGATTGAGGATATCGTTAAGCTACCCGATAGTCAGGTCACTGTTATTTGTACCGGTAGCCAAGGCGAATTAAATGCCGTCCTAAACCGTATGGTGACCGGCGCCCACAAATATATCAAGATCAAGGGCACCGACGTTATCTTGTTTAGCTCTAATCCAATTCCCGGCAACGAGCCACAAGTCGTTAACACCATTGACGGACTACTGCGCGAAGGCGCTAGCGTGATTCAAAACAATCGCTCACACTTGACCGGTATTGGATTGATTCACTTATCTGGTCACGCTTACTACGATGATCACGTCATCTATGTTAAATCGCTCAATCCGCGCAACTATATGCCAATTCACGGCCAGTTCTTTATGCTCGAGCATAATGCTGAGATGGCCAGCAATGTGGCCGGCATCCCTAAAGACAGAATCTTAGTTTGCGATAACGGCGACATAGTCGAACTTCTACCAGATAAGACCATTCGTAAAAACGGCCGCATTCATGTTGGCAGCGTGATGTTTGACAGTTCTAATAACGAAGTTAATGACGCCGTCGTCAAAGATCGCCTACATATCTCATCACAGGGTATTGTCGTTCTAGTTATGATGATTAATAAAAAGACTGGCCGTTTGGCTAAAACTCCGGACATCATATCGCGCGCCTTCATCTACCTCAAAGATAATGAGGAATTAATGAGCCGCATTCGTCACTACCTAAAAATTAAAATTGAGAAAGACGGTCGTAGCGCCGATGATCTGAAAGAACTAAAAGAAGAAATCAAAGACGACGTTTCACAGATTCTTTACGACGAGACCGGTCACACGCCAATTGTTATACCAGTCATAAACTTGTTTTAAGATGAATAAGACTACACCAATCTTCGTCATCGCTGGCTTTCTCGGAGCCGGCAAGACCACATTTGTTAATCAGCTACTAACCCAAGCCAGCGGTTATAAAGTCGGCATGATTGTCAACGACTTCGGTAAAGTCAATGTTGATACCACACTAGTTGAGCAACAAGTCGATGAATTGGTCAGTTTGTCTAATGGCTGCCTTTGCTGCAGTCTGTCTAACGAATTAGACGATTCTCTAAATAAGCTAACCGATAGCGGCAAGGAGCTAGACTTTATCTTAGTCGAAGCCAGCGGCCTGGCTGATCCCGTGCAAATGGTTGAATTGGTTTTAAATAGCGAAAACCAGAAAATTCATTTTCAAGATATCATCTACCTAATCGACGCCGTAAACTTTACCGATTTATGGCGCGACGAATCTTACCGTGCCAGCCAAAGCCTGCGAATTGCTAAAATTGTTTTGGTTAATAAAGTTGACTTATCCAATCCAGATCAAATCGCCCAAATTGAAACAATCATACGCGAAGTTAATCCGCATGTTTTGATTGCGCCAACCAGCCAAGCTAAGTTTGATTATCGCCTGCTAGTTGATCAAAAAGCTAATGATCACCAACTTAAAATTGGTCAAGCCGAGCACAGCCACGAGCACCACCATCATCATCACAAATCTTACGGCAACTACGTCAGCTTTGACTTTCATGAGGACGAGCCACTTGACCCACTAAAAACTACTAGGTTTCTTAACAACTTGCCAAATAATATTTATCGCGCCAAGGGTTGGATGAATTTTGGTAAAAAGGCCGAAGGCTATAAGATTTTATTACAGCTAGTTGGTCGGCAACACCAGCTAAAAGCTATCCCGCTAAAAGTCGGCGAAGTCTCGCCGACCGAGCTGGTTTTTGTAGGGGTCAATATTGACGAAAAAGACTTAACTGAAAAGCTCAAACAGCTAGTTGACGACGACCCGAACACTGTCACTGACGAAAACCGGGTCAGCGTGGAGTATTTTCGCTAACCTCTGGGCAACGCCGCAAGACCTGTTGCATGGCCGACTTTTCTGCTTCCGTCACCCATAAACCATATTCTAATTTAACTTTAATTTGGCGCGATATATAGGCACAACGAAAGGATTTATTGGGCGGCAGCCAGCTAGCTGCGTCACTATCAACTTTGGCCTGATTAGCCTCACGGCTGACCGCCACTAGATTATTTGGGTCGTTGTAAAATTTATAACGTTTTTCTGAATCCCAACTCTGCGCGCCTTTTTGCCAAGCATCACTGACCGCCACGATATGGTCGATTTGCACCTCTTGGCTAGTCGCTGGACCATATTTAAAAGCAATTTCCTTGCCAGTGTAGGGATCATTTAGCGCCCCAGATAAAACTCGGCAATTATCGTCGATGGTTGTATTAATTAAATCACGCTTTAGAACCAAATTACGCATTGAACATTTACCTAAAGTCTGCCAAGTGCTCGCAAACAAATTACGATCATAGCCAGTTTTTGGCGCTCGCCCCTTCACTTCTAGCTTTTCTAACAATTCCAGGCTGGCTTCGTCAACCTGTACTGCACCAGCGATGTTTAAATCATACTGGGTAAACTCGCGCCAGAGCTGAGCGATGTTTGCCCGAGAATCCGGCCCCAGACCCATTAGAACCGCAATTATGCCACCAATTATGGTCAGAATTGCCACCAGACGCCGTCGCTTATGGTTTACCATGGTTCTATTTTAACAAAACCGATAACAATTCCTATACCAAACAAAGACGTTCAATGGTTAGGCTGTGATATATTAAAGAATAGAGAGGTTAAAATGGATTTTAAAGAAAAAGTAGTTTTAGTTACTGGCGGTAGTAGTGGAATTGGAAAGGCGATTTGTGAGGAATTCTCTCAAAAAGGCGCTAAAGTTATAATATTTGATATTACAGAGCCAGATATAAGAATCGGTTACTACAAAGTTGACATAACAAAAGAGAGCGAGATAAAATCCGCCCTAAATAACATTCCCAAACTTGATATTCTAGTAAACTGCGCCGGTGTATATATTCAAAAATACGTTGAGGACACTACAACAGAAGAGTTAGATAAAATTGTCGACACCAACTTAAAGGGAACCTATCTTGTTACGAAAAGTTCCCTACCGTTAATCAGACAAAGCAAGGGTACTATAATTAATATCTCATCAGGACTAGGAATAGCACCTGAGTTAACCTCGCCAGCCTATTGTATGACCAAATCAGCAATTATCATGTTAACTAAATGCCTAGCTCAGCAATTAGCCGAAGAGAATATAAGAGTTAACGCTGTTCTACCTGGACCAATCGACACGCCATTACTGAGAAGCTCCATGGCTACTGAAGCTGAATTTGAAGACTATAAAGACCTGAATCCCATGAAAAAGATTGGCGAGCCCAAAGATGTTGCAAGCGTAGTCCTATTCCTCGCTTCCGATTTAGCCAAATATGTAACGGGCGGACTATATTCCGTTGACGGCGGAGAATCTACCTCAAGTCTTTATTCAAAATAGCCAATTAGAAATTAGACTCAGCCGATCAATGCTACAATATACAGATATGGAACGCTTAACTAAACTATTTCAACCCGAGCATTATCAGCTAACTTTTGACATCAACCAAAAAAAACGAACTTATCGTGGATCTGTTTGCCTTAAAGGACAGAAAGCTAGCCCAGAGATTACTCACATCAAACTTGACGCTGTCGATTTGCAAATCGAACAGATTATTGTTAATCAAGCCGAAGTTGAGTTTAGCTACGACCAAAAGATTATTACCATCCCAGTCAGCGAAGCCACCGAACAACAAATCGATATTAAGTTTTCAAATAATATTACCGAACAAATGTACGGCATATATCCGTGCTTTTATGAATTTGAGGGGCAAAAAGAAGAGATTATCGCTACGCAATTTGAAAGCCATTATGCTCGCTACGCCTTCCCCTGCATTGACGAACCGGCCGCTAAGGCCACCTTTACATTGACGCTAATCGTTGACGCCGACCAAACGGTCTTATCTAACACTCCAGTCGCCAAACAGACCACAAAACGCAATCGGCAATTGGTGTGCTTTGAAACCACACCAAAAATGAGCTCTTATACGCTTGGGTTTGTGATTGGTAAATTGATTAAAATCAGCGGACTAACTAAATCTGGCGTTGAGATCAACACTTACGCCAGCCGGGCTCACAAATCAGAAGAATTAGAATATAGCTTGCAAATTGCTATCGACGCACTCGACTGGTATGAACAGTATTTTGGCGTACCCTACCCATTGCCAAAATGCGACCACGTTGCTCTACCCGATTTCGCTGCTGGCGCCATGGAGAACTGGGGACTGGTCACCTACCGCGAAGCACTTCTTTTAGTCCAGCCCGACACACCAATTGATTTAAGAAACAGTATTGCAACCGTCATTACTCACGAGCTGGCCCATATGTGGTTTGGTAATTTAGTAACTATGTGGTGGTGGGACGAGCTGTGGCTCAATGAAAGCCTAGCTAGTATTCTCGAGATAAAGTGCCTAGACGCCATTCGCCCTGAGCTCCATGTTAGCAGCAACTACTACGCTGGCACACTATTTAGCGCCCTAAGACGCGACAGCCTACCCGGCATTCAGCCCATTATCACACCAATTAACCAACCAGAAGAGATCAGCACCATCTTTGACGGCGCAATTGTCTACTCCAAGGGCGCCTGCTTGATGCACATGATTGAGCATTGGGTTGGTGAAGAAACTTTTCGAGCTGGACTACAAAATTATCTGCAAAAGCACGCCTACTCTTGTGCCTCAACTCATGATTTTCTAAAAATATTCAAGCGCCTGTCACAGCTGCCAATCGACCAAGTTACGCCAGGCTGGCTCAATCAGCCTGGTTTTCCATTGATTAAAGTTGATGCAAATTGGCAAATCAGCCAAGAACAGTTTGGTTACAAAAGCGACCAAACTTGGCAAATTCCATTAACCCTAACCGATGGGGCAACAACCCTCGAAAAACCGACTAAAATATCGCCTCAAGTTGTAAATAGCATTAGCGCCACTTACGCAGTTGTCCAATATGACAAAAAAGTAATTGACGATATCTTACCGCAGATCACCAACAGTTCTGAAGTTTCGCAATACTATTTCCTAACCTGTCAACTATTGCTAGCCGAGAGAAATTACGAGCCTTACGCTAATTTAGTCACACAAATAGAGCAATTTAGCCACAAATCTGACTACTTAACTTGGTTAGGATTGGCGCGCATTATCAACAACCTCCGAACCATCGTCGCAGAAGACAAACTGGGACTGGATAGCTTAAATCAGCTAGCCGGAGAATTGGCGACAGCAAAATTAAACCAAATCGGACTATCACCACAAGCTAACGAATCAATTAGTCATTATCGCCTACGAAACATCTTGGTTGATCTAGCGGTCGAGGCAAGGTCGCCAAAAGTCATAAACGACCTCAACGCATTATTCCAGACCAACCTTGAGCAAATTGACGCCGACCTCAGACCGAATATTATCGCCGCCAAGTTGTTATCTAGCGAAAATAACGGCCAGCTAATCAACCAGCTATTTTCCGAATATAAGGCCACTACTAATCCAGACTTGAAAGACGATATTATGGCTGGCCTGGCCTATTGCACAAAAGAAAATGAGCTCGAGGCTATTGTTAAGCATCTAGATAACCGCGAGACCATTAAGCCACAAGATATAATCATGTGGTATGCCGGCATAATTAGACAAAAAATCGGGCGAGACAGAGCGTGGCTGTGGCTACAAAATAGCTTCACAAATCTGATCGATTTGTTTAAGGCTAGTGGTGACTACGGCGATTTTGTTAGAATCACCGCCTCAGTTTTTAGTACCACCAAGCAGTTAGGCGAATTTCAGGGCTTCTTTACGCCACATCAAGATGACCCAACTCTAAAGCGTGAAATCAAGGTGGGAGTCGAGCAAATTAGTTCCAAAGCTAAGCTTGTAGAAGCACAACAAAGCGCAACGATTCAAGCACTTAAATCAGCACTATCTAGCCAAAGCAAATCATCAACCACTAAATCTTGAGCTGAGCGACCATAGACGGACATAATACCAATTCCGACTCGGTGATTGGCAAATTCAGGCTTTTGTAAAATAACTTGGCTAGCTTGTCTGAGATGCCAAAGTTTTTTACGATCAATCGCCGATTTGCCACCGCCAAAATAATCAGTTTGGCGGGTTTTAACCTCAATCAAGCCAATTAGGCCATCTTTCTCGACCACAATATCGACTTCAAAAAACTTGGTTCGCCAATTGCGGGACAAGATCTTATAATCTCGCTCCACCAGCCAACTCTCAGCCAAGTTTTCTCCCAGCTTGCCAATCGGACTTGATTTTAGGCTGCTCTCTGATTGAAGTTGAGCAATCGGACGAAACGAAAAACGATGCAAATCGCAAGCGCCGTATTGCCCTAACTTCTCGCGATGTAGTTTTGTGCCATAGCCTACGTGATTAGAGAATTGGTAGCAAGCATACTTCTCGTCACAATCAAGTTCTGACATCATCCGGTCGCGCGCCACTTTAGCTAAAATTGCTGCCGCCGAAACCGACGGTACGTACAAATCAGCCTGCTTCATAACTGTCACCAGACTGCTATTTAGAAAGTCTACCGTACCGTCGATAATAATTCTGTCGTAAGCTTTGGCGTCAACTTCAGCCACGGCGCGCTGGGTCGCCAAACGCAGAGCTTGCGATAAACCAACAGCGTCAATCTCGGAGGAGCTCACCCAGCCTAAACCAAAAGCTAGAGCCGACTGTTTAATGATCGGCTCTAGTTTTAAACGACTATTTTTAGTTAGGCGCTTACTGTCAGTCAAGTGATCAATTGAGATATCATCAGGCAAGACACAGGCTCCAACCACTAGTGGCCCCGCCCAGGCGCCACGCCCAACCTCATCGATCCCTAGAATCATTTAGAAACCGCGATAACTATGAGCTTTGAAGAACTCAGTTAGGCCGTCGGTAGTTCGACCATAGTTGTCGAGCTCATCGACAACCTTACCATTCTCAACGTAGAAGAACTGCGGTGTACCAAACTGCTTACTAGTATTTGGCACGGTACCACCGCTACCATCCTCAACCTCACCTGGCGCAATATTATTCTTAACCAAGAAATCAAACAGTTCTGAGTAGGCTGAATATGATGCGTCGGTAGGCTGAGGCACACAAGTATAGCCGGCCTCGACTTTGTAGATTAGATCTTGATCGGCATTTTTATCTTCATATTTAGCCAGGAAGGACTTAATAACCTGCTCTAAGTTCATACAATGGCCGCAGTCACGGCAACCTATATAAAACATCTGCTTGCCATCGGCTTGATTGAGCTTCTCAACTGCCTCTGCATACTCCAGCGTCTTAAACGGAGTAACCGGCTCTTTTGGCTTGTTCCAAAAAGCAAAGTAGACAATTGCGATTGCCACCACAAACATTAGCCCACCAGTAATATATTTTATTTTATTTTCGCTCATGCCATCCGACATATTTCTTTCCCCTTATATAAAAACCCGACGTGAGCGGGCTTTTGATTAATTTATTCTTTGCTATCAGTCTCAACTTTTGGCTCTTCGACCTCAGGAACTGCGTTGACCGCCTCGCGATCAAACTCTATGCCCTTCAGTCTTTCACCCTTGCCACGACGATCGCGCAAATAATTTAGGCTATTGCGACGTACTTTTGATCGTTTTGTTACTACGATCTTCTCAATTAGCGGGCTGTTTACAAGATAGCTCTTTTCAACACCAACGCCAGAAGTAACTTTGCGCAACGTTATGCGCGCACTGCCGCTGTTTTTGTTAGAAACGCGAATTACTGTGCCCTCGAACATCTGTACACGCTCTTTGTTTCCTTCCTTAATACGCTGATAAACTTTAACTGTGTCACCACTCTTAACATCAACCACTGCTGGTTTCTTTTGAGCATCACTGACCTTTTTTAGCAATTCCAAACTCATCTGAGCCCTCTTTAACCTTTATTTAATTAATTCAGTGCTACATTGTAACATAGTTTTACACTAATTTAAAGTACTCGATTGACTTCTTCTAAGGTGGTCTTACCCTCAAGAGCCATTATGATAGCTTTTTCTAACATAGTCAGCATGCCCGCCTTGCGCGCCATATCTTCGATTCTTTCGGCATCGATATTACTAGCTTGCTGATGAATCAGGCTTCGCACCTCACGATCAACTAGCAGTTGCTCCATTACACTAGTGCGTCCTGAGTAGCCAAAAGGATGCTCGGTTGTAGGCACTGGCTTATATAATTTCATATCTTTAAGCAGAGGCCCTTTAGTTTTGTCCGGCACGCGCGCCAACTCGCTCTCGATCCACTCGCGCTCCTCGTCTGATGGCGTATAAGCCTTGCGAGTTTCGGGCAACAAAGTTCGAAGTAGTCGCTGAGAAACAACTAAGCGAATTGCCGAGATAAAGACTGGGTTAACGCCTATCATATCAATCATGCGAGCAAAAGCTGCCGCTGAGCTGTCAGCGTGAAAAGTCGCTAAAACTAAATGGCCCGTAATTGATGCCTGAATAGCCGTTCGCGCCGTATCAACGTCACGAATTTCACCCACCATAACCACATCAGGATCTAGGCGTAAGACCGAACGTAAGCCAGTAGCAAAATCAGCGCCCTTGGTTGAACGAATCGGGATCTGAGTGATGCCAGTAATACCAAACTCAACCGGATCTTCTAGGGTGATTATTTTGCGATTTGGATGATTAAGAGCGTTCAGTATGCTATAAAGCGTCGTCGACTTACCAGAGCCAGTCGGGCCAACCACCATCACCAGGCCACGTGGTCGCTTAATCACCTCTTCGATTTGCTCTTTTGACTCATCGTCTAAACCTAGTGAGTCCAGATTTAAAAGCGATTCGTCAAAAGTAAACAGACGCATCACCGCATCCATGCCATACATCGTTGGCACAATTTCTACGCGTAAGTTAGCTACGCGCTCATCGCCATTTTCTGAGCGCGAAACCTGCTGAATACTACCAGACTGAGGTGTAGTAGCAGCCGTCGAAAGACCAGCACGACTTGCTAATTCACCAACCAAGATGCGGTAGCGCTCCTTGTCGATATTAGCAACCGGATGCAGAGCGCCATCTACTCGGAAACGAATCCGAATCCTATCGCGCATATTTTCAATATGAATATCGCTCGCCTTTAGCTTCTCAGCCTGGCTAATTAAAAAGTCAAACAACTGATCGGCGCGAACATTATTCAGTGTGTCGGAAACTGCTTTAATAGTTTCACTATCACCCTCGGAAGCGATTTTAATATCATCGTATATTACTTTCTTGGGCGGATCATAGCGTCGGAGCATGGCAGTAAAAGCACTTTCGCTAATTAGAACAAAAACGACATTTTTACCTTCGTCATTATATTTTTGCCTAGTCTGAGCAATAAATGACTGTGGTGTGCGCGAAGTAATACCGAACTGAAACGGCGCACGCCCCTCTGCCAGGGCCAACGGCACGATCTGGTTAGTTCTCATCTCCTCAATGGTAAAGATGTCTTTGTATAACTCTAGGTTGTTCTCTAGTGGCCGCAAATCTAAATAGCGAAAGCCAAGAATACTGGCTCGTCGAGCGGTCGCGACCTCATCGTTCTCGCGTCGTTCTTTTTGTGTCCGATCTTCATCGTTATTCATTAATTCTATTTTAACAAAAAGCTCATGGTTTTAACAGTGATACAATGTTTATATGCCAAAAATCACCTTGCTACTACACAACATTCGCTCCACCCACAACGTTGGGTCAATTTTCCGCACCGCCGAAGGTTTTGGGGTTGAGCAAATTATTTTATCAGGTTATACACCTTATCCCGAACAGCGAGACGATAAACGGCTGCCACATTTAAGACAAAATTTAACCAAACAAATCCATAAAACTGCACTTGGCGCTGAGACCCTACTGCCAAACCAGTATGTCGAGCTACCAGAAAATATCATTCAGCAATGTCGCCAAAACGGCTACAAGATTGTTGCTTTGGAGCAGACTAAGAATAGCCACAAATTGCCAAGTTATCAGACGCCCAACAAAGTTTTACTGATTTTGGGTGAAGAAGTCAACGGCATACCACCTGAAATTTTAGGATTAGCCGACGAAGCAATTGAGATCCCTATGGTTGGACAAAAAGAGTCATTTAACGTCTCAGTCGCCACCGGCATCGCGCTATATCACCTATTTCTTCACTCTAATATTTAGTTTTTAAGACAACCGATGAGTCACCTAAAAGCTGCTTCAACGAGTCCACCAGAACATCCGAACCATCAACTCGAAATGGCAGCCGAATTGCCGAGCGATTTTCCTCGCCAATCACCAGAATAACCTGATGTGAACCATTATTTTCCTGACAATATTGGCGAATCTGTTCTAGCTCAGCAGTCTTATAATTATCGCTCAGCTTTAAGTAAAGCGTAGTTGATGCAGCTTCGGGCTGATCATTCTTAACTGACGATTTGACTGCAGGTTTTTTAAGCCTCTTGGGTTTCTGCCGCATCGTCTCGGGCAGGTATTCTTTATTAATCTTTAGGTGTCGCTTGTCACGCCAAGTTGGCTCGTAAGCCCTAATTGTTTCTTCAGTCAACTCAACAATTTCATTAGCAATCACCTTGGACTCAGCCAAATCACCTTCGCGATTCTTTGAATTGACTCGCCCCTTAACGGTAACAATTTTATCAACCGCTAAAATATCCTTGTATTCTTCAAAAACTCTCGGAAAAACAATCACTTCAATTGATGCCACTTTGTCCTCAACCGTCATGAAAGCCATCTTGTCGCCTTTTTTAGTTAGGAGTTCACGAAATTGCGAAATCGTGCCACCAATCGTAACCTCTCGACCATCATGCTCACTAATCAGTTGAGAGATATCGTTAGTCTGTTCTTTTAAGTAACGCTCAAATTTGTCGAGTGGATGAGCACTAACGTACAGACCAAGCAACTCGCGCTCCCACATTAGTCTCTCACGATCAGTTGCTTTAATTTCGGTTGGCTTCAGTTCCAATTCTGGCATCGCCTCACCCAGAGCGCCAAATAAATCAGCCTGACCGCTCAAAGTATCGCGCGCCGATTTAGACATGTAATTTTGAATCAATTCAAGATTTTCTAAAATATCCGAGCGATCAGCGAAATCATCAAAAGCGCCAGTTTTCGTCAGCGCCTCCCAAGCTTTACGGTTAAACTTACTACCAGCCATACGCTTGGCAAAATCAGCAATTGAAGTAAACTTACCATGCGCCTTACGCTCCTCCGTCACCTCGTCGACTACTGCCATGCCAACGCCCTTAACCGCCGCCATACCAAAACGAATTTTATTAGTACCAGGCACAATCGCAAACTCAGCAAATGATTCATTAATACTTGGCGCCAACACCTCTATGCCGGCTCGATTGCATTCGGAAATCATCATCGCCAAACGCTCCGTATCATCACGTGCATTGGTCATAAGCGCCGCCATGAAAGCGCTTGTGTAGTTAGCTTTTAGATAAGCCGTCCAGTAGGCAACCAGAGCGTAACAAGCTGCGTGCGACTTATTGAAACAGTAATTAGCAAACTCTTCGAGCTGCGTCCAGAACTTCTCGGCCACACGTGGATCAGCACCACCATGTTTAACCGCGCCATCAACGAACTCGACTTTCATCTGCTTCATGAGATCAATTTTCTTTTTACCAACCGCCTTACGCAACGTGTCAGCTTGACCACCAGTAAAACCGCACCAATCTTTCGATATCTGCATAAACTGTTCTTGGTAGACTAAAATACCATAGGTGTTTTTTAGCGCTGGCTCCATGGCTGGATCGAGATAAGTAATTTTCTCTTGACCATGCTTACGCTTAATAAAACTCTCAATAAACTGCATTGGCCCTGGGCGATACAGCGCTACCATGGCGATAATATCCTCAAATTTATCCGGCTGAAGTTCGCGCAGATATTTTTTCATACCAGCCGATTCTAACTGGAACACACCAGTTGTATCGCCACGCTGAAAAAGCTTGAATGTTTCTGGGTCATCAAGCGTTAATTTACTAACATCAATATCTTTTTTATAAACTTTACGAATAATTCGTAGCGTGTTGTTAATAATTGTTAGGTTTGATAAACCCAGGAAATCCATCTTAAGCAAACCGATTTCCTCAATCTCACCCATCGGGAACTGAGTAGCGATTACGCCTTTCTGCGCTCGCTCTAGCGGCACGTATTTAACCAGATCATCTGGCGCTACCACCACACCACAAGCGTGAACACCATGTGAACGAATTGTCCCCTCTAGCCGTATAGCATAATCGATAATTTCTTTAGACCTGGCGTTGGTCTTGTATTCATTCTTTAAATCTGGATCTTCCTGGATGCTTTTCGCTAGCGGTATATGCCGTCCCTGCACAAGCGACGGAATCATTTTACTCAAACGATCAGCCTCGGCATATGGCACTTCAAGCACGCGCGCTACGTCACGCACCGCTTGACGCGCCGCCATCTTACCAAAAGTACCGATGTTTGAGACCCGCTCCACGCCATATTTTTCAACACAATACCGCACCACTTCGTCGCGACGGTCATCTTGAATATCAATATCAATATCTGGCATGCTGATGCGGTCGGGGTTTAAAAAGCGCTCAAATAACAAATCGTACTTTAGCGGATCGAGATCGGTAATACCTGTGCAGTAAGAAATAATCGAGCCAGCCGCCGAGCCACGCCCTGGACCAAAGACAATGCCTTGTGACTTACCCCAGTTGATAAAGTCTTGTACGATCAAGAAGTAGCCATTGTACTTCATGCCGTCAATCACGCCTAATTCATATTTTAAACGCTCAGCACGCTCATCCCCAATCAACTCTTCCACCTGTTTGATTGAAAGAGGCCTGGCATCAAACTCTTCCGCCGTCATGCCGCCGTAACGAATCGCCGCACCACGATAGGTTAATTTATCAAGATAGGCCTTGTCGCTAGTTTCACCCTCGGGTAGCGGAAATTGTGGAATCAAGATATGCCCAAGCTCAATTTCTAAATCGCAACGATCAGCAATCCGCTTAGTGTTTTTAATCGCCTCCGAAAACTCCTCGCCCCAGCGCTCAATGATATCTTTTGGGTTAGTGTAATAAAGCTCAAAATCTTTCAGTGACATGCGCCTCTCATCGCTCAGGAAAGCGCCTGTACCCACACAGAGCAGTATCTCGTGTGTTTGACGGTCGACCAAGTCTAGATAATGACCGTCACAAGTCACTACTAGTGGTAAGTCAAGCTCTTTGGACAGCTTGACCAGCCCTTCATTAACAATCGCTTGGTCTTTAAACGGCGCTGGCGATTTGGGGTGGCCGTGGTCTTGCATTTCTAAATAAAATCGATCGCCAAAAACTTCTTTATACCATTTGGTCAACTTCTTGGCACCAGCGTAGTCGTTGTTACGCAGGCGCATAGCGATTTCACCACTACCACAACCAGATAAACAAATGATGCCTTCGTTGTGTTCTTTTAAAATATCGTGATCAATCCGCGCTCGGTAGTAATACCCCTCGATGTTGGCCTGCGACGACAAATACATCAGATTGCGATAGCCGGTAGCGTTCATTGCCAGAAGCGTTAAGTGATAGCGAACTTTGTCAAATTGCGGGTCGCGGTCTGTCATCTTGCGCGCTGCCACGTAGGTCTCAATCCCTAAAATTGGTTTTATACCAGCGTCACGCGCCGTTTTATAGGTGTCGAGCACGCCACTCATCGTACCGTGGTCAGTAATCGCCACCGCCTCCATGCCGAATTCTTTGGTGCGATTGATCAACTCATCGACTTTCGTCATGCCGTCCAAGACACTGTAGTGAGTGTGGTTGTGCAAATGCACAAAATCCGCTGGCGTTAAGCCATGCGGTCCGACAAATTTTTCAGTCGCCTTCTCTCCCATAACTATCTTTAATTATACACAAGAAATTGGTAAATCTTAAGCCAAAGAAAAGACGGGTTAGATAGCCCGTCTTTATGGTTGATTTTATTTAGCTGGTTCGCTACCAGCCTTTGGCTGGCACTTCGGGCCAGGCTTAGCTCCAGGATTACTCCCGGGCTTCTTAGCCACAGGCTTGTTTGTAGAACTGGGCTCAGCCTTGGGCTTATCAGCCACTGGCTTTTTAGGCTCAGGTTTAGCCACTGGCTTTTTGGCTGCCAAAGGCGTTCTCGGCTGCCGCTTAGCAGCCGCTGGCTTTTTAGCGGACTCCGCTTTCTTGGCAGGCTCTGCGCTAGCAGACACAGACGGCGGCTCTTTAGCCACAGACTTCGTGTCCGCTGGCGGCTCAGTTGTCGCCTCAGGTTTTGGCTTAGGCGGCGCTTCAGGCGCTGGTTCCGGTCTGGACTTCTTGGGCCAGCCCTTCTTCGTAATTACGAAGCGATCAACCGCCACTACGGCAATAGTGGCCAAGATCCAAAGCCAAATTCGGGCATTGAACGCAAAGACGAGAATGTTCGCCAATACGATCAATGCGTTAAACTTGACCAAACCCCTCCACGACTCCTTCATTGTTGCCTCCGCCTTCTTGTCAGAAGGCTCAGGCATCATGAGCGCAGTCAAAGTCAGAGCCAAAGCGCTGATGTCCAGCAGAATCATCGCCACCCCGTCGACCCAGGATCGCTCAAAGAACGACACAAGGACCACAAGGAAGGCCGTGATAACAACAGACACGTTAGACATAGCCCAGGCCGCTTCTATGTTGTCGCTCACCGATTTATTGGGCAATTCGCTCTTCATAAAACCCTCATTAACCCGATTCCACCACTTTCTTGCCCCCTCAGGCAACCAATCGTTCAGCCATTTCTTAAGATTATCAACCATTTAAAAGAGCACCTCCCTTTTTCTTAGGCCGCTTGAAGCAACCCTATACCTCTTATTATACCAAATTTGCATCAATTTGTCAATAACCACCACTGAGCCAGTAGAAAAGCGGGTCTTTCGACCCGCTTCAAATGGTTAGCCTTTGCCTGATGAGCCTAAGCCCTTAGCCTTTTCTTTAC
>CAZVBM010000016.1:0-15726 GCA_964625885.1 uncultured Candidatus Saccharibacteria bacterium
CTTCTGATAAGAATCTAGGATAGATGATTTCGGTTTTTGGGTCTATAAAACCACACTCATCAACTTCAGCTAAACCATGAGTGGTTTTGGATAAGTCTATGTCTAAATAATCATCAGCATTTGTTACTTCAAAAAAGAATTCTAGATAGTCACCACTCTCTCCGTTGTTAAACTGCTGCACGGCCATCAGTCGGCCAACGACCGGTTCAACTCCAGTTTCTTCAATCATTTCTCGCACCACGGCCTGGTTGACCATCTCACCAGTCTCAACACGGCCACCAGGCAAACACCACCAATTTCTTTTTGGCTTATCAGGGCCGTCTTTTAATTTTTGTGCAAATATCTTGCCATCTTTGTAAATGACGGCACGCGAACTAATACCCTTGCGCTTATCATTCATGGTCTAATTGTAGCACCAGAAAGAACACCCAGCCAAGATTGAGAATTAATTCTTGTGGCATAATTAGAACATGAACAAATTGAAAAAACTTAATATCTATCTCGACGTTGACGGAGTTTTACGCGGAACAGCTTCGCCAAAAGAATACATTGTTAAGCTTTTAAAACACTGTTTGGAACACTATCAAACTTCAACTTACTGGCTGACAACACACTGCAAACACGGCGAGAACCGAGTTGAGCGAGCACTGCGTGGCGAGCTTCCTGATGAATTAGTCGAGCAAATATGCAATGCGTTTCAAGCAGCTGACTGGGACGTACTTAAAACCGACGCGATTGATTTTGATAGCGACTTTGTTTGGTTTGACGACAATCTACTTTGGAGCGAGAGAGCTGTGCTGGAAAAGCACGACGCGCTAGATAAATTCTTTAGAATGGATCCACGGGACCCGGAGATGGCGCAAAGAGCTCTAGAGTTTTTGAGAAACAAAGACTGAAACATACTCTAACATTTGTAGAAAAAAATGTTATATAATTCGATCATGACACCACTGCTCCAAACCAATTATTTAGACACTAGAGGTTATGATTGGGACTTATCGCATTTGTATGAACATTGCTTCATAACAAGCTTTTACAATTTCGTTCAAGATAAAGGTTTTTACCCACAACATATCGGATGGATTAATGCTAACAATTTTGAAGAGGTTACTTTCTTTGAAGCTGGCTTTTATGATCCGGAGGTTCAGAAATTATTTAAAGAATTTATGGAAAATACACCTGAGTTTAGCGACGAAGTTATTGCTGGCGAGCTAAATGTTATGAATGCCGAGGGGTTTGGGTATCATAAAATTACCGACCATGACGAATTAAAAAGGCAATTCGGTGAATTATCGGCTCGCAACTTCGACAGATTATATTCGAAAGTTAAGCGCCAAAAAGTCATTACATTCTCCAAAAAACCACGCGACTTCATAAAGATTAGCACCAGAATAACCCTCAGGAGCAACGATGACAGCTTAAAGAGACTGTTTAGTCGGGCGTTTATATTCTTTTTAGATGAGGTTTACTATAAAATCCGCAGCGAGTACTCTATTTTTGGTTTGGCGAATTCATTCATTCCTAGAATCAGAAGACGAGGCGACAAAAATATGTTCTTTATTGATGTTGCTTATATCAACAAAAAATTTTGGAATGAAAAAGAAATTAATAACCTTGCAAACAATACTGCCCAGCAAATCGATTTCGTAAAAATCAAATCAGCCGTTCAAAAACATATGGTTGCCCTGACTAACTATCCAGCCTGGCAAAGTCACATGACCGATCGCTATCGTCACACCGGCATGATAGTCGAAAACCGAGAAATCGGCAAGCTCTGTACGATTGACAATCTAAAACTGATTCAAAAGAATTTACAAATTGAAGTCTATAAAGCTAGGCCATCTGAAGATGGCTGGATAGAGTACTAAAACAAGCGACCAGACAGCTTGTTTTTAATTGACACGTACGGCACAATATTTTAATATAGAGAAGATTTAGGTTACCTGATCTAAAATCTGCACATTGAAAGGAGTGGTTATGAAATGTTGTGTGCTAGCGAAGTTGATATCCTGCACGAAGAGGTAATCAAGGCTCTTAAAGACCAGCAGACGGCTTATAGGCTGATGAAAGACCTAGAGCAAAAACGCTCGGTAACGAACGCTCTACTAAAAGCCAGCTGGGAGACTGTCGAATCAACTGGGAGGGGCATAGATTATGCTCGCGAAGTTGAAAAACAAGAATGGGATTCATATTTAAACGCGAGAGATGAGTTATCCTACTGCCTCTATGTGGTAGCTGGACTATACGACCGCACCCGTAGGGCGATGGACGAGGCGCTGGACCAGTCCAGGGCAGCCAAACGAAGTGGAGAGATGGCAGAGGCTGAGATGTGTCTGCAAGAAGCAAGCCACCAAAAAAGCGAGAAAGCAAAGCTCGCCTCAGAGATACGCTACTTGACCATGACGATAGAGGCTATGACGCCACCGACAGAGCTTGCTGACGACTTCCAAAGACGTAAGGCTGATTTCGCTGAGGCCGCAAGGCACCACAAGGCGATGCAGGCAAGCTACAGCTCTGCTACAATCCAACACAGCGTCGCTCAGTACGACTTCTTCTGTGCGCAGGAGCGCTTGAGCGCCGCCAAAGAAGCCTATCGTCAAGCGACAGGAACAGAAGCTCAAGCCGAGTGGGTCGCCAGAACCTGCAAAAGGTGCGGCAAGGAATTTAATATCCATGCGGACTGGGAGTACCCACCAAACTACTGTGATGACTGCAAGAGAAACTATAACAAGCCAGTTGAGCAGCAGTCATAAACCACACAGCCAAACCATATTATAAAAGCTAGGCGCCGCCTAGCTTTTAAATTTAAACGCTGGTTAAAATTTAACTAGCTCACCAGTATCGTAGACTTTGTCGCCGATTGAGATGTAGATGCGGTATTCGCCTGATAAATCGGTAGCATTAACATAATTAACAGGGACGGCGGTTTCGCCACTGCTTTGGTGCTCGTAATTCATAATATCAATACAAAGCGCCTGGCTTTCAGTCTCTTTGTCAACTGGCATACGATAAGTTAATTGCTGCTTTTTGTTACCGCCCCTAAGTGATAAGCGAACGATTGACTTTTTGTCAAACTCACCGGTCATGACCAGACGATCATATTCACGTTTGAGCTCAATTTTATGTTTCTCGTATTCTTCATCAACTGGACGAGCTTTGTTGAGTGGAATATTGCTACATAGTTCAGTGGCTGGCAATCTACCTAGCTGAACCGCTTTACCTAGTTGCAAATTTATATCCTGCGCCACATAAACCGGCATCTTTTCAGCCCGATAATAGTTTTGGTCAACCACTAACTCAAAAACAACCTGATTATTCAAGATTTCCGTAGTATAGCTACGCAACATATCAGCACCGATTATGGCAGCTGGTAGATTTGACGGCACGCCATCTTTGGAGTTAACGCCGCCGGAGTGCACTAGGAAGTGGCCAGCACCTAAATAGTCATTGTCGGAGATATACGGTGAATAGTAGTTTGCGCCACGCTCTTTACCGTACTGCCAGATCTGCTCAATAGTCTTGGCTGTACGATTGACTCGATAGATCACCGAGCGACTATAACTCTTCTCAGCCGGAACTTGCTTATCTGGGTTCTTGGTCTTATTATTGCCGTTATCAAAAATCATAATGTCGCCATTTGGTAAGACTTTGGCGGCATGCTGCTCCCACTGCCATTCAAAATTGCTACCGACAGGTTTCAAGAAGTATTCCTGCATATCTTCTGACCAACCATCAGGGCTGCCGATGATATATTTCAAGCTGGAGTCCTTGTAGCTAAGCACGGCTACGGCATCTTGGTGCCGACCAGACAAAATCAACTCATCACGCTCTTCGTCAAGCCAAACTGAGTTGTTATGAAACCAGTCATCAGCCGTCCAGGCGATTGACTTGCCAGTGTCCATCGACCAGATCTTGCTAAGATCAATTGTTTTGACGACATTACCGGTACCATAGTCAATCTCAACCACTACATCCTCAACCGTTTTGCGACCGTCTTCGATACCGTCCGTCGCTACTATAAAATTACCATTTTTGCGTTGGTATATATCATGATGATAACCACCAGGAATGGTATATTCACGATAAACCTTACCCAAAAGATCCATCTCATAAAAGCCAGTATTGTAGTAGGGAGCACGCGATAATCGCTCGGTACTTAGTATCAGGCGACCATTTTTAACCCGTTTAACCTCCCAGCCAAAATCTTCGGTTAGATACCAGCGCAAATCGCCGTTGACATCATAGGCTGAAGTCTTGGCATTAGCCGAAGACGGCGTCAAGAAATACAAACTGTTTGTTAGGCGAGTTTTATCGGCCTTAACTTCAATAACTTTTGGAAACTCCTCCGGTAAAGCCCCAGCTTTAATCGCCAACGTCTTAGTCCGATCACCAACCTTAATTTCAACCTGAGTCTCCTCCCCGGCATAAAGTCCGTAGATTGGCAAACGATGCTCAGTCGTTTCATTGAAAGTGTGCTCAAAACTCGTAAGGGCATCTTTACCGATAACTTTAACATGGACACCAACTGGCTTGTCGGTTTTAAACATAACCAGAGCGGTTAGGGGTGACAAGCCGTACGGGTTGACGACAATCTTTGGGTTTCCAAAAGTGGCATCATCAATGGTTAATTTTTCCTCGAGCTCTAGTTGTTTTTCTACCAAGCTAGACTCGACTTTGACTGGTTGAACTTTTATTGGCTGCTTGGCCGTGGCAATCAACCAGATTACCACTGCCGACACAATCAGTAGCAAGGCGCCGCCAATAATCAACCATTTTTTTAAGCCCTTCTTTGTATCTAACGATTTCTGTTCCATTTTCTCCCCTTTGTCACTAAACTACTTTTGATTTGTGGCTATGTTTAAAAACCCATTGCCCTTATTTTAACAAATTAACATTAGCATTACCAGCTAGCAGCTTGGTAGACAAGGTAAAATTGTAATGCTAAATTATTAGTATGACAAAAAACGACAAGAAAAATCCGGAAAAACAATATAGCAAAAGTGTCTTAGTTATACTAACCACGCTAGCGTTAATAGTCGGTGCACTAATCACTACATTAATACACACCTACCTTAGTCAGCCTTCAAATGAGGCAGCGAGCGATCAAGAGATCGAACGAAAATGGTTAGTAAACCCAGACGACCTGCCATTTGACATCGCCGAAAGCGCCAGAGACAGTTGGCAAATTAAACAAACTTATTTGAATTTTTCACCAGAGATCCGCGTACGAGAGATTACGGAGAAAAGTGGTAAAACCTACTGGATGATGGCCGTAAAATCCGATATGACCGTTGATGGCATGAGCCGAACTGAAAAAGAATGGTACATTGAAAAAGACGAATACGAAAACTTATTAACTAAAACCGAACCAAACACCAAGACCATCTCTAAAACTCGCTACAGTGTTTACAGAGATGGTATGCGCTATGAGTATGATATTTTTCACGATCAATTAGATGGTTTGGTTTATATGGAGATTGAATTTGATTCAGTTGAAGAGGCTAATAAGTTTGTCGCACCCAACTACATCACCAAAGATGTCACTGCTGATAAACGCTACAAGAACCAGAGCCTAGCACGGTTCGGCATGCCAAAATGATAGAAACCTAAAATAGCTACCGTACGGTAGCTATTTTAAGACTTGGTTATTTTTAGTGAGTTAGCTCTTTTGGTAAGCCCTCGTAAGTATAGCCAGCCTCCATCTCACAACCAGTTTCGGTGCATTGACCGATTCGCTTCCAGGCGCCGTCCTTTTTGTGCCAAAAATAGTTCACGCCACCCATGCCAGGAACTTCATAGCCGCGATCCTGTGAATAGACAATCGGCAACGGCGAAGTGCTAGCATAATCTTCGTGAATCTTGTGAATGATTGGCAACCAATAAGTAGCTACGCCAGAGCCCTTCATTTGCTCTTCTGTCAGAGACTTTAGAATTAATTCGTCATCAATCTCAACACCCTTGATGCAATCAGTAAGCGACGTTTGCTTTTCCAGAGTGACGATTTTTTGATCTTTCTCAGCTACGCTTTGCTTGGCCTTAGCTAGTTCGCCATCTTTCCAGAAAAAGACGCCAGCAGCACCAGCCAACAGCCCAACAATTAGGGTCAGAGCGGCAATCAGACCAGTCTTTGATTTAGGTTGTGGTTCCATAATTCTCCTTACGTTTATTAATTTAATGATATCACGGGTTGACGTAAGACCAAAGCGACGAGTAAATTATGGCCCAGGCACACCAGCCAGATAATGCTCTGTTACTTGTGTAGCTGACAGGACATTATTGTAAACGCCGACGTAATTCAAGTTGCCATAAAAATAATTATTGATCGTAAAATTATTCTGACCAGTGGCGGAATTGTACATTGGTTGTCCTCGACCACAACCAATCTTCCAACAACCACCAACACCATTAGCGTAGACTTCTCCGCCCTCCTTTGCTGACGAGTTATGACTTTGTAATTGTCCGTCGACATAAAGCTTTAGACCATCAACACTTGATGACGTAACTATGGCATGGTGCCAATTACCATCATTTACTAAACTGGTAGACACGACATATTTTGGAGTTTGCGGCCGGATGAAAAACACTAGTTTGCCAGCACCATCGATATAAAGGTTGCGATCATTTGGTGCTTGGTAGGTCGCTTCTCGGTTAGAACTAAAACCGATTATATTACCACTGTTTAACGTACCAGGATCTACCCTAAACCAAGCTTCAATGCTATAAACAGTTGGCGGAGATATTGGGCTAGCTGTAGCAACAGGCAACAGACAGGTTCCGGGCGCAGTTGAATTAAGCACGCCATCAAACCTGGTACTAGCCTGTGGCGTATCACGAACTGGACCATAGGTTGTGGTATCAACAATCGGATTCTTTGATTTTGATTTATCCTTTGGCTGAGTGGAGATCGCCCCAGTCTCAAACGACCCACTATTGCCATTGCCCATTAAATTTACATACTACTTATTTTAGCAAACAAAACTTAAAATGCTAGTGCTTTTTAAGCTTTTTGATTGATCTTTAACTGCGCGCGGCGAGCCATTTCACGCGTTTCGTCAGTGCGGATCATGTAGATTGGTTTAGAGCCAGCTTTGGCCAAGTTTGCCCAAACTGGTGCTTCATCAGCCGACTGGTTTTTATCAAGATCAAGCTCAAAGCCAAGGTAAGCTAGATCTTTGCAAAGTCGTTCACGAATGTCAGCCGCGCGTTCACCCACCGTCGCTGTAAAGACAATCGCATCGGCACCATTTAGGGCCGCCGCCATTTCACCAATCACCTTGCGCATGCGGTAAAGATAAGTTTTAATAGTTTCAATCGCCCGCTCGTCACCTGCTGCTTCGTCGGCTAATACCAAGCGCATATCATCGCTCTTGCCTGACATACCAAGTAAGCCAGCTTGCTTATTTAAGTACTGCTCCAAACCAGCGTCGTCTAATTTTAATTCACGCTTGATAGCCAAAGCTGCCGCCACGTCGATGTGACCACAACGCGTCGCCATCATCAGACCCTCGAGCGGTGTGTAGCCCATCGAATTATCAACACTTTCGCCGTTTTTGATCGCCGAGATACTCGCCCCACTACCCAAGTGGCAAACAATCACCTTCTCCGGCAAGATTGAGTTTTTACGCATAATTTCCACGATGGAGTTCATCGAAATACCATGATAGCCGTAGCGCCCAATGCCTAGTTTGTCCTGCAAATCAATATCGACACCGTAACGAAAAGCTTCTTTTGGCTTGGTGAAATGAAAGGCGCTGTCAGAAATTGCCACTACTGGCAAATCTGGAAATTGTTGGCGGAAAAAGGCAATCTCACCCAGATGAGTGGCAGTATGCAGTGGTGAACGATCTTTGGCTTTTTCAGCCTCGGCCAAAACCACTTCGTCAACCACATAATCTTGATCAAAATATGGCGTTGCCGCTAATAATCGCGCTGCCACGGCATCAATCTTTTGATCGGCACCCAATGCGCCGACTTCACGCAAGATTGTTTCACACTGCCCAGCCGCCTCTTTGACATCTTTGATCTCAGGCTTTAATTTAGTCTTTTTATCGCCAACCTTGGCGGTACAAATTACTTCATTGCCTTCGTATTCAAAATGCAGCGTCGCCAAGCAATCTTCGCCTTCATAAAGCGCATACTTTCGACTAGCCGAACCAGGATTGGTAACTAAAATTAACTTATCCAAAATAATCTCCTTTGAATTAAACATTAAAATATCTTGAATTTATTTTATACAATCGCCGACAGTTTGTAAAAAAACGTCGCCTCGCTGTAAAATTTAAACAATTAAGAGGAAGATTCCATGAGTGTAAAAAAATCTATCGTTGGAGCTGTTATAACAATTGTGATTGGTGGTGTTGGCTACACTGTTACCAAAACCGATATTGCTAAGAACTTTGCCAAGGACACCGGCATGAGCCAAGAACAAGCCCAGCAATACGTTGACAGTGTCAAAGAAGAAGATTTAGCTACGTTCGACAAAATAGGTGAAGAGTTTGCTGATGGCGGCAATAAGTTAAAACAGACAGCTAGCCAAATCGACTGTGGGACTTATAAATACGATTGGGAATCAGACACTCTGCCCTGCGCCAAAGGAAAAAGCCAGCTCGACCAAGTAGCTGATCGCATGGTGGCACTAGGCAAGGCTTACATAAAACTAGCAGACGAGTCTGCCAACAAAAATGACATCAGAGACACCATAAACAAAATCGACGCCGTTAGCCAGGCTTACGACTACGAAGTATTTGTTAAAGGAGTTGGGCAGGAAGAGGTTAAAGAATCTAAGCTAAAATTATCCTACAACAAGTCCTTACTGCAAGCCGCTTTAAATAAAAATTAAGCTCCCAGTCACTTTGTGCTACAATAATATTGAATGCTTTTTCAAGCTTTCCTCTTTTGATAGTTTCTATCATTATTTTTATTTTTTATAAACAAAAGGAGCTATCGTTGTCTAAATTAAAAAACGATTCAATTAATCGTCAGACTATCAAATTATATTGGCGCCAGATTCGGCAGCACAAAACCAGTTTTTTTCTGGCAGCAATTTGCATACCGCTAAGCGATGTCATGCTTGAGGTTTTGCTACCACTTTTTCTATCGCAGTCGGTTAGCCAAGCCGTACAGTCAAGCGATTTATCGCAAGTCACTATTATTCTGGCTATCGCAAGTGGTTTGCTGGGTGCGGCAATGAACTTTGTTGGCTTTAGAGCCCTAACCTTTCACGAGGCCACTACTCAAAAGGAATTAATTGAAAACACTTACCAAAGCCTCGTCGCCAAAGACATCAACTTTTTTATTAACACCAAACTAGGCGCCTTGACTAGTCGTTTTACCGACTTCGTCAACAGCGAAGTGACTTTGCGTGATTTATTAGTGATGGAAACAATTGGTTTTATACTATCATTTGCCGTCGGTATCACTATATTAACAACCCAAATGTGGCAGTTGGCGTTGCTATTTCTGGTTCTGATTGTCTTTCTGATTCTCGAAGTCAGATGGAGCATAAACAAACGTAAAGACTGGCGCAAAGCGCGTCGCAAAACGCGTAGTCGCATGTATGGCGACTTAGCCGATTCGCTCACGAATAGCATCGCGGTCAAGACTTTTGCTGGCGAGAAATCTGAATTTAAAAATTTACAAAAGCACACTACAAAATATCGTCAGCAATACTTAAAAGATATCGGATTTGTGTCAGCCGAAGGTTCAGCGCGCGTGTTTATCATGACTGCTATCCAGATCATCATAGTCGGTTACCTAGTCTATCTTTTGAGCCACGGACGATTACAACTTTCCATCGCCATCTTTGTCTTGGCCTACTTGCAGCGCATTAGCTCGCAAATCTTTACTATCGGACATATCATGCAAAACTTTGACAACGCCCTGCTTGACGCTTCGCCGATGACGGAAATTTTGCTCAGCGCTGATCAGATCAAAGATAAGAAACGAGCGCGCAAGATTAAAGTCACCGATGGATTAATTGAATTTGACAACCTATCCTACGCCTATGATGGAAAAAAGGAATTGGCCATCGACGGAATCAATTTGATCATCAAGCCTGGTCAAAAGATTGGTCTAGTTGGTAAATCTGGTTCGGGAAAAACTACTTTGGTTAATTTGTTGTTGCGCTTTTTTGACCCAACAGTTGGCGAGATACGCGTTGATGGACAAAATATTGCCGACATCAAGCAAGGCAGCTTGCGCAAACAAATCGCTTTTGTGCCACAGGAACCGCTACTTTTTCACCGTAGTCTGCGTGAAAACATCGCTTATGGACGACCAAATGCCAGCGAAAGAGCCATCATCAGCGCTGCCAAGCGAGCCAACGCCTGGGAATTTATCAAGAAGCTGCCTGACGGCCTAGATACTTTGGTCGGTGAACGCGGCATCAAACTCTCGGGCGGTCAGCGTCAGCGCATCGCTATTGCGCGTGCTATTCTCAAAGACGCGCCGATTTTACTACTCGATGAAGCTACTAGTGCGCTCGATTCTGAGAGCGAAAAGCTCATCCAAGACAGCCTCGAGCACTTGATGCACCAGCGCACTTCGATTGTGATTGCTCATCGCCTGAGCACTATCGCCAAACTTGATCGGATTATCGTATTAAAAGACGGTAAGGTTATCGAAGACAGTACGCATCGCCAGCTGATTAAAAATGGCAAAACCTACGCTCGCCTCTGGAAGCATCAGAGCGGCGGGTTTATCGACACCATTGATTAGTTTTAGTAAGTTTTACACAAACTACTTGACAAATGGCTAAATCTGCTGTATAATAAGAGTATAGTTTGGTCAACCAAGCAAATTTTTACTTGGGAGGTGAATTTGTGAACAACAAAGACCCTATTCCTGATGAGGACGACAAACCGCACATTAGAAAAGTTGTGATCGGCCCATCAGGGTCCGGCCAAAAAACACTAGCCGCTAAAATCATCGAGGCGCTGGCAAATCAAGATAATCCCACGGGCAACCGTGAGAAATAAAATCATTTTAGGAGGTAGAAAAATGAACACCCAGAACATGCATCTCGACCCCAGCAATCTGTCCGACAAGGTGACAGCCATGCCCAACAAAGTGATGGGCATCAAAATTCCTCCAGCTCTCGCAAGAGCAAGCGAAGATTCTCCAGTGTCTTTGCATACATTTTTGGAGAAAGTGCATGGAATCAGCCGAAAAGAATTTGAGGAACTGAGCAATACTTACAAATCAGCGCTCCTCATTTGCTGCCAGAGTAACTTCGATGTCCTTCGGGACCAAACAGCTGGATTGTTGTTTGACTGCCAACATGCTCTTACCGCAAAACCAGGCGCCGAGTAAACAAATTCGGCAACACTAAACTAAAGCCGCCTCGAGCGGCTTTTAAATTGACTTAGCTTTTACCAACGCTGATCTTTGATTTCCGGCAGATCGTCGCCGTGGACTTTGATGTATTCGGTGTTAGCGACTAGTTTTTCTTGATATTTTTTAGTTAATTCGTCAGCGCGTTCGGCCTTGATTTTGCCGAACTTAACTAATTGTGCCAAGACATCAATCATCAAGTGATAGCGCGAAGTTTGGTTGCGTACCATCATATCAAACGGCGTCGTAGTTGAGCCTTTTTCAATAAAGGCATGTACCGATGCGCGATCGGTTTTGAGATAATTGAACAAAATCGCCTTGATAGTTTCTGGATAACCATGGAAGTTAAAGACAATCGGCTGGTCTTTGGTAAAGACTTGATCAAAGCTGGCCTGGCCGACTGGCTTTTTGCCTAAACCAAACGCCCCACTGGATAGCGCGCTAGCATAGACAAAGCGGAGCTTGGCTTCGGGCACATCTTTTTTGAGTAAACGAATCGCATAAAGCGTTTCTTTGGCCATGTAGTCGCCACAAGCCGCCAAAACTACATCTGGATTGTCGTCGCTAGCAAAATCCCACTGACAAACCCCAGCGCGCAAATCGGCCTGAGCTTCCTCTAAGGTCCGCCAACGCGGCTCTTCAGTTTTACCACTGGTGATAACATTGACATGATTCATGCTCGTCACACAGTAGTCGAGCGCCACCATCATTGAGTTGTCGTCGGCTGGAAATAGCGCCTGCCCCACTTCACCTTGACGCAACAAGACGTCGTCAATAAAAGTTGGATTTTGGTGCGAAAAGCCGTTGTGGTCCTGGCGCCAACCAACTGACGTCAGCAAAAAAGTAGTAGCTGGCACTGGTGCGCGAAACTTGACGTGTTTAGACTGCTCAATAAATTTAGCGTGCTGTTGCATCATACTAGTGGCAACTTCCATAAACGATTCGTAGCTCGTCATCATGCCGTAGCGACCAGACAGCGTGTAGCCCTGATACATACCAAGTAAAACTTGCTCGCTCAAAAGTTCCATCGAGCGACCATCAGGACTTAAATGGTCATCCCAGTCACGACGCACCATGTTCCAAGCGCGGTCGGTTTCATTGAAAATATCATGCAAGCGGTTGGAGGTCGTTTCGTCGGGTGAGAAAAAGCGGAAATTATCATGAGCCTGGTTTAGATTAAAAATCTGCTCCAAGTATTTACCAGTTGCGTGTAGCGGCAGAGAAATCTGCTCGCCGACCTTGGTCACTGGCTTGGCCTGCTCCATCAAATCTGGCTTAATCAAAGTCGGTGTCGCACTGCCATCGGCTTTTTTGCCAAGGGCAATTTGACTATTACCAAAGCGTGCCTTAGGCTCTGGTAAAACTTGCTCGCGCCAAGCACCAAAGCGATTGTTGCTAAACAATTCGTTAAATTTATAACTCTTGAGCCAGCTTTCTAATTTGGCCAACTGGTATGAATCGGTCTTAGGGTGGTCAAGCACAACTTGATGTGAGAGATGATTGCCTTCAACTTTCTTGCCATTGAGAGTTTTGACACCAGTTAGCCCCTTGTCCGAGCGGAAAATCAGCACCGGCAAACGATCATCAATCGCCGAGCCCTGCTTGAGCGCCTGGATCTTTTGGTAAATTTTATCGAGCATCTCAGCCATCGCCTCATCGTCGTCGTTTGAGCGATAATTCATAATATGTGGCTCATAGCGCAAGCCCTGGAAATAATCCACCAGCTCCTTGTCGCTCATGCGACCATAGACAGTTGGACCAGAAATTTTATAGCCGTTAAGGTGTAAAATCGGCAGAACAATGCCATTTTTTGGTTGTGCTACTAATTTATTCAGTTGCCAAGAGCCAGCTAGCGTGGCAGTTTCAGCCTCGCCGTCGCCAATCAATACCGCAGCGATGAGATCAGAGTTATCGAGCACCGCACCGTAAGCGGTTGAGAGTGAATAACCAAGCTCACCACCCTCTAAAATCACACCAGGTGATTCTGGACTAGCGTGCGACGGACAACCATAGGGCCAGCTAAAATGTTTGGCGATATAGCCAATACCATCGCTATCAAGCGTAGCTTTGTTGTCGACTTCACGTAGCGCCTCTTCTAGGAATAAATTGGCTTGCAGAGCCGGAAAAGCGTGGCCAGTGCCTAGCAAAAATATCATATTTGATATATCTTTTTGCTTAGCTAGCAACGATAAGTGGGCGTAAACAATATTTACACCTGGGCAAGAACCCCAGTGGCCAAGCAGACGTGGTTTGATATCAGCTGGAATCAGCGGTCGTTCTAATAAGAAATTATCTTGCAAAAATATCTGCGCTACTGACAAGTAGTTCGTCGCGCGGATGTATTGTTCTAAACTTTGTTTGGTCTCATCTTTAAGCATAGGCTTATTATATATCATCAGTAACCGATAAAGAAGTTTGCAAGCAGCCTCACAAAGCCGTTGACACAAGAAAACAAAAATTATATCTTTTAATTACTTCCGTCGAGACGATATGTTTAAAGAAATTGATTGTCTAATACCAATTATTACACTACTGCATAGCTTTTCTGATAACCACGAAAAGCTGACTGATCTTGATGCGCTATTTTTAAAAATGCTAGAAAACGATGTGCTTTGTAAATACAGCGACTTCTTCCTTTTGGGCGAAAAATTGAAAAAAATCATGAAAGACCAAAAAGAGTCACTAAACATTCTATATTTAAACGGCCAAGCTTTGGGTTTGATAGATATGGACAACCAGCCAAAAATAGACAAAACGGAAACGAAATTGATTGACGGGCTTTTTGAAACCATAGAAAAGATAAAATCAGACGCTGACAACAATAAGCTATTGCAACAGGCTGTTAATCAGACAATAGACGAGTTGTTAAACAACAATGTCGACGATCCAAAGAAAAGCATCAAAAGATTATTAAGTTAAAGCTCAAACAGAATTCTTATTTCTTTTCAACCTTCACCACAGCGTGGCGCAAGACTTGGCCATTGTAGTTGTAGCCCGGGCGCATGACTTCAGCGACAACTTCTTTGTCACCATCGCCATCCACCAACACCGCTTCGTGCACTTCTGGATCAAACTCATCGCCGACCTTGACGGCGATTTTCTCAACGCCAATTTTAGCTAGTTCCTGAGCGAGCTTTTTATTTAAGCTCAACACACCTTTTACCCAAGCATCATCGGCAATTTCTTTTGGCGCATAGTCGGTCGCACGGTCTAAATCGTCTAAAATCGGCAAAAGTTTGGCCACCATAGACTCTTCCGCTAGCTGCTTGACTCGCACGCGGTCGGCTTCGACGTTTTTACGATAATTCTCAAAATCCGCCCTAGTGCGTTGTAAATCTAACAACAGCTCGCCATTTTGCTGTTCCAGTTCGGTCATTTTATTTTTCTTGCTCATTTTCTTCTCCTTCTTCAAAAACATATTTAGTGCTTTCTTCTAAAACTTCACTCTCTTGAAAAGTCTTTTTAGCTTTGGGTTTAAGATATCTTAAAACAACAATCAAAATCACTACCGCAAGCAGTGCGCCAATCTGCACACCCGTCCAAATTGTTGTTTCACGCAAAGCTTCGTCGCTGTAAGGTATGCCAATTTTACTAGTGGCAAAGATAGCCAAACCGACAAAAAAAGCCGTGACGATCTTTAAAATCAGATTGAGTCGCTTAATTGACTTAAGCTTCACTCAAAATCTCCTGCAACATCAAACCAGTTTGCTCCACCAAGCGCATAACTTTGGCATAACTTTGCCGCGTCGGACCGATGACGCCGATGTAACTATGCTCACTATACGGTGAACTAAAACGATTAACAATCAAAGTCGCGCCACTCGATTTACCAATCGGATTTTCCGAACCAATGAAGACATTAATCACTTCGTCGGGCTGAACCTCGTCAAGCCACGGTTCGAGGTTGTCAATCAGTCGCGATAAGGCCAAGACGTTATCGTGGTTGGCAAAGTCTGGTTGATTAAATAAATTCGTAAAACCTGAAATGTAAATTTCTTCGCCAATTGTCGCAAAACCCAAGTTGTCGGTCATCTCCGCTAGACCACGCACCGCTCGGCGCACTAGTTTGCTTGGCACGCCACAGCTAGCTTGCAATTGTTTGGCAAAAGCCTGACGCGCTCGGTGATTGCTCAGCGCTGGGCGAGTTTCATTTTTTTGGTCTTCGATTAATTGGTTAACATAAGTTCGGTAACCTTGATCGGTCGGAATTCGTCCGGCTGAAGTATGTGGCTGCTCAATCAAGCCCATATCTTCGAGCGCTGCCATATCGTTGCGGATTGTCGCGCTCGAGACGTCAAATAATTTCGCCAAGATCAAACTACCGACAGGCTCGGCCACTTCTGAATACTGCTCAACTATGGCTTGTAAAATTAGTTTTTGACGTTCGGTCATTAT
>CAZVBM010000017.1:0-9905 GCA_964625885.1 uncultured Candidatus Saccharibacteria bacterium
AGCAGGGCCTAGTAACCGACACTTGGCCAAACCATATTCAATACCGCTCGGCAACTGGCTACGGTTGCCCTGACACCGCACCATGCGACGCTCAGTACTATGGATTAAAAAATCAAATTCGCATGGCCGCTCGCCTATTTCGTACCGTGCTAGACGGTGGCTGGACCAACTACCCACTTGGCGAAAACTTCGTTTTATACAATCCAAACCGTGCTTGTGGCGGTTCAATCATAAACATTGAGAACCTTGCTACTTCTTCTCTTTATCGATACACGCCCTATCAACCTAATGCTGGCGCCCTAGCTGCTGGTTACGGTACCGCCCCCTGTGGTGCCTACGGCAATCGCAACTTTTATTTATACTTCTCAAGTTGGTTTGGCAATCCAACCGCACAAGATCCTAATTACCAACCATTAGTTGTGCCAAGGTTTATGACTACTAAAGTTGACACCAGCAAGGTTAATCTAGAAACTGGCGAGCAGATTGAAGACGGCCAAATTGCAAAAGGCACTCATATTAAGTTCACCACAAAGTCTCTGCTAAACGACCAATGGCATCTGCGATCAGAGGCCGACACTATTGGCAATATCGATATCGGCATACCAATTTCTGACCTAGATGACATTAAATACTCAAGTATTGAACAACCGATTTATCTGGAGGTCAAACAAGACACCCTTAAACAGTTCACCACAACACTGGGCAAGTCCTCGGAATTAGTTCCAGCTGGCACGATATTAAAAATTGTTGACTATATACATGTCGACGGCTTGGATTACTATCGCGATGCTAAAAGCCAACAACTTGGGCAGCGGTTTGGTATACCATACGCTGCTTTTCAACAGCCAACTTTTAAACCGTTCGTAATACCTCGCTTCATGGCCACAAAAAGTGGAGCAAAGAAGCTCAACCCAGTGACTGGCGAAATTGTAGCGGAAGAGATATCAAATGATTCGCAGTTTAAATTTACTCACAAAATGACGATCGACGGCATGCAATATTTTCAGACCGAAGCGGACGCAAAAAGCAGCTCCCTATCAGCCATAAAGGAGTCTTATCTACAAGAAATTAGCTTTAAAAAACTACCTCAGCCAGTTTGGTTAATGCTCAAAACTGGTACGCAAATATATGAAGTGCCAACTGGCAATGAGGTAGCTAAAAGTCAAGCAGAAGACAGATTTGTGCTTTTCTCAGAATCAATTCAGATGGGCGACAAGATTTATTTAAGATCAAGCGATGATTCTAAGAATAGTCGACCTCAAGTCGTTTCTAGATCAGACTTAGATAAGCCAATTACAAAACCAATGGCCGTACCGAGAAAGCTAAAAGTAAAGCAGGCCACTTATAAGCATAGTTTAGTAGAAAACTTGCCAGTTGGCGACCAACTTCCTGCTGGACTGGTACTCGATTTTAATCAATTAATTTATATTGATAATCAGCTATATCTACAAACCAGCGACGACTCAAAAGCTGATACCAAAAACGTCGTTAAATATAGCTGCTTGGACGAACTACCGCTGATTGAGCCAATGGACGTTCCACGCACTATGATTATTAAATCCGAGTCTAGCCAGGTAGATGCTCATCAGCAAATCTCTTTTGTACAAAAGAACGTTTGTCGACTAGCATATTTAGACAGTAAATTTTACTAAAACAAAGAGCTCTTCTTGAGAACTTCCGACGACACCACTAATAACAACCCATTTGTTATCAGATATAGCGATTTAATAGAAACTAGCAGCGGACAGCCCAGTAACAAGGCGCCGGGAAGTGCTTTGTCTGCAGGAGTAGCATCAACCGAGCCAATGACTGTACCAAGAAAGCTAAGAGTGAAGCAGGCCACTTATAAACGAGATTTACAATCTCAGCGAGCAATTGGTGACCAACTCCCAGTTGGGCTGGTACTTGATTTTACAAACAAAGTCGTCATCAACAATCAACTCTACCTACAAACTAAGTCAGACAACTCCACCAACACCTCAAAGATAATTAGCTATAAATATCTTGAAGAAGTGTCGACGATTGAACCTATGGATATCCCACGCACCATTAATGTTAGGAGTGGAGCAACAAAAGTTGACGCCCATCAAAATCGCAGATCAGTGTACAAAGCATCTCCTAGCCCAACACTGTTTGACGGAAAAATCTACCTAGACGGGGAACTATTCCTCAGGGCAAAAACAGATAGCGACATAGACAACCCATTTGTCATCAAATATAGTGAGCTTGAAGAAATCAAGCCTGGGTTCTAATCCCGAGAGCTACTTCACAAGCCTTAGTCTGTGCGCAATTTTTGACAAGACCCTGCTTAAACGATATGTTTTTGAGTTTAATACCTTTTCATGCTCTTGTTTCTGGCGCCCCAAATCAGTAATTACCTCATTGTATAAATTGCGTAAATCATCATAATCGGCAACCAGTATATTCTCTGCTATTGAGTCAGATCCACCTTCTTTAATCGTTTGAAATAAAATCTTGCCACCATAATTATTTAGAAAATCTAAACTAGGCTTTGATATGGTTGGGTTGTTAATCAACATCGTTTCAATCGAACTTAGAACAGATCGAGATTTATACCAAACATCATCGCTGTCACTTAGGCTGTCAAACCACTCCGCCAAAATTGATCTATTACTGACCCTAGCTCTCTCGCAAACCTTAATGAACTTATTCCAAACAGCCTCTTCTTTATACTTTTTCTCGACTACTCGAAGAATATCATCAGATTCTACGGTCAACCTATCATTAAACATTTCCTTGATTTTATCTTCTGACTCGTTGTCAAAATTTCGTCCAGAGAAATTAGCTAAAGAGGCTTTGTCAAGAATATCAACATTCTGAATTAGCGCCTTAACTCCATCGTAGCCGACCAAACAGGTTGGACAACCGCAAATCAACGATTCGAGCACCACTCGACCCATACCAGCAACACCAGAGTACTGCCTCATTAGTCTTTGGGGATTATTAACATGACCTAAAAACTCGATTTTCGCTATCCCCTGCTCGTTACACCACTTCTTTAGGCTATCTAGCGCCTCGCCATCGCCAGCTACGCTAACACTAATGCCGTTCTGGCTTGCCTGACTGATGAACTCCTTAACGCCGACTACCTTAAGATTATCTAATCTAGAACAGATCAACCAATGATCAACCCTAGCTTTATCTTCCGACCACAATGTGCGACAAACGCTAACCGCATTAGGTATAACCACTAGGTTCTTATTAATTCCAATTTGTCTAACCAAATCAGCTGTCTCTTCTGAGACAGCTATAACAGCAGATGATTCACTCATTATAACTACACTAAATAGATCGCTTAAAAGGTTATTGTTGTAGTCGCTAACGCTCGCTGGCCCATGAAGCGTAGTCACACATGGAACATTTTGCCTAGCTGCGGCAATAACCGACGGCAGCTCCGATAAAAAAGGGTGGGCATGGACAATTGAGACCTTATTCTTATTGATAATCTCCTCTATCTCGTTTACTGCTTGTTTTAGATTGTTTACAGTCATACCACGTCGCACAGGAATGCTCGTATTCAAAGAACTAATATTAAGCTCATCCAATCCACCACCGTAATTACCTGCCACAACATGAACTTCCCAACCGCGCTTAATAAGCTGCCGAATTTCGCCCTCAATATGAGTTTCTAAACCACCGTTAAGAAAGTTCTCAACCACAATTAGGATTGATTTTTTGACACAGTTCTTTGAAGTGACACTCATTCTTGTAGTATATCTAATATTCGTTCAGACACCATACCATCACCATACGGATTTATAGCTTTAGCCATTTGTTGGTATAGCCCATTAGTATCGTCAATCAGGTCATTTACTGTTTTGGTAATTAGCTCCACATCGGTGCCAACCAACATAGCTGTTCCAGCGTCAACGCCTTCTGGTCGCTCCGTAGTCTGTCGCATTACCAAAACTGGCTTGCCTAATGCTGGAGCTTCTTCTTGGATACCACCAGAATCAGTTAGGACAAAATGGCAGTGATACAGCATCCAAACCATCTCTGGATAATCTAGTGGCGCACAAAGATGGACATTATCTAAATCCCCCAAGATTGAAAATGCTACAATCTGAACTTTTGGGTTAAGATGAACCGGAAAAACAAATTCCACATCTTGCCTAGAACGCGCGATTGTAGCTACAGCCGAACATATATTATGCAGCCCCTCTCCCAGGTTCTCACGACGATGCGCGGTCAAAAGCACTACTCTTTTGTTCTTAAAATCAACATTCTTAAATTTGCTGCTTATCTTTTTTGAATTCTTTACTATATCAGAAGCATAGACAATTGCGTCAGTGACAGTATTGCCAGTCATGAATATCTTATCCACCGATATGCCTTCTTGGACAAGGTTTTGCCTTGATTGATTGGTCGGGGCAAAATGTATATCAGCCAATTTTGAAACTAATACCCTATTTGCCTCCTCGGGGAATGGATTGTGCATATCAAAAGTGCGCAAACCAGCCTCAACATGACCAACCTTTATGCCACGATAAAAAGCTCCTAGGGCGCCTGCTAATACCGTTGTAGTGTCACCCTGAACTAATACAATTTCTGGCTCAAAATCATCAAAAACCGCGTCTAGCTTGCCTAAGATATTCTTGGTAAGCTCAGACAAAGTCTGATTTTTGGTCATTACATCAAAATTGTAATCTGGCTTAATCTTAAAGAACTCAAAAACTTGGTCAAGCATATCCTTATGCTGTCCAGTAGAGCAAATTCGGACATCAAACTCATTCTTGCGCTCTTTCATTTTTAAATAGAGGGGGGCCATTTTTATACCTTCCGGCCTAGTTCCCAAGATCATCAGTACTTTCTTCATCTTAAGCCTTTCTTAGCTTTTCTAATGCAAGTTTTAAATCCTCAGCCCTGGCACGCCAAGTGTTGTTGTTGGCTTGTTCTAGCAACCTCTTTCTGACCTTTATGTCTCCCTTGAGCTTTACAGCTCTTTTGACGCCCTTTATAAAGTCGTCAAGATCTTTTGCTATGTATACCCAGTCGTATCCCTTGCACTCCCGCAGATCTTTCGTGCAAACTGTCGGCAATCCCATTGCCATATATTCAAACAACTTAACTGGAGATGTTGACTTAGCAATATCACCCTCGGCAAACGGTATGATGGCGCAATCGAAGTTGCAAGCATACCTTGGCAGCAACTCATAACCTTTTGGCCCAAGATGATGGACGTTTGGCAAGATAGGCAAATCGCTCAATCCACCATGATAGTCGGGGCCGATAAAGACAAAATCGTAGTTTGGCAAAGCCCTGGCTACTCTTTTAATTAAGTCGTAATCCAACCAAGGCGCTATAGCCCCATAAAACCCAACTACTGGGTTACTTGGCCCCACAACCTTTTTCATATCCTTAGGCATGTTGTAGCTATGTTTAGAGTAATCGAAATGCTCTATATTAACAGCATTCTTGCTAATTAGAATCTTGTCTTTTTGGAACCTCTCAACCAGCTGGTCTGCAAGTTTGTCTGCCGACGCAAGTAATAGAGCAGGCTTATACTTTTCCAAGTTGTTAAATATTTCCAGCTGGTTATGAATTCCCGCACCACTGATGGCCTCGTCAAAGTCGTCTATATACTCATAAACAAGGCGGCTGCCCAGTTTCAACATATTTCTTAGAAATCGACGTGGCGGAGATTGTGTCGATGGGAGAATATAGAAAAAATCACCATTCTTGAAGTGGCTTCCCATAGCCCTCATTATAAACTCATGCCCTGAAATCATGACAATGCCATCAGCTAAAACCTTAACCGTTGGCTGTTGTATTAGACGATCTAAGTAGATAACCCCTATACCCAAGTTAGCCATTTGCTCTGCCATATGATGAGGACGTTGCCTAAGTGGACTATCCCACCAAATCGTGTCATAAATTACCACCTGCTTACCATTAGACAGATACTCCAAAATATACTCACTCAACGCTAGCTCTAGACCATGGCACCTTCTGCGCTCTCTTCTATTACGAACAAATTCCGCAACTCTTCTTAACGCCTTAACTGGCAGAGCAAAAACTTTCCTTCTGCGGCTACCCTTTGGCAGAAGAGAATTTACCCTATTCGCCAAGCTATTAGCTAATTTAACGCGTCGCGAATTTAAGAACTCATCGTTTTTAAGAGCCGCCTTCTTATAGCTCATTAGTTCTGCTTTTAAATTATTATTTTCTCTTTTTAAATCCTCAAGCTGACGTTCAATATTCCGAGAGGCGTTCCGCATAACAAAACTCCGTAAAACAAATATTTCATTAATATCTCTTAGAATTATACTTAAAGAGCTCGACAAAGTCCACATTATGATTATAGTCTAGTTCTAAAATATATACCTTATTTGATATGATCAGACTCAACAGCACTACCATCTGGCCAAATTCTGTCAGCGCTAACAATACCAGTTTTTAGTTTTTCATCTCTAATCATAAAAAATTCGCCCCGCATAAGTCCATTATATAGGTCATAATTTGTTCGACGCTTCACACTCTCATATATCCCCACTACGATATAAAACTTACCCTTAATAAATGGGTTGTTTTTTATTTTTACCAAATAGTCATGCTCGCCCTTTTTAATATCCAGAGGCACGCCGTCGTAATCATTGTCAAACCCCAACACTACAAATTGGTTCTGTGACTCACAAACTCTCACAGCAAAAAAAGCATTTTTAATAGTATCTTTTGACTTAATAGTTAATTTTAGGCCTATTTCACCATTCGGCTCAATGATTCGTGATGGCCTTCCTTTGGAGTCTAGAATGTCTACCTTGCTAACTATAGTAGCACGCTCAATTTCATCTGTTTTATGATCGTTGGGCAACTTAGACATATATAATGAATTGTATAGCTCAGCAACTTTGGAGGGGGTGCCGTCATGCTTAACAACACCATCCTCAATTAACACGGCGCGGTTGCAGAACTCTTCTACTTGTGGCATGGAGTGAGTCACTAGGACAACAGTGCGCCCAAGCTTTTTAAACTCTCGAAACTGACGCAAGCACTTCTCCTGAAAACCAGCATCACCTACTGCCAGCACTTCATCAAAGATTAGGATGTCGCTTTTAACCTTTATGGCTATTGAGAAAGCCAAGCGCACCTGCATACCAGAAGAGTAGTTCTTTAACTTCAAATCCATGAATTCTTCCAATTCGGCAAATTCGACAATTTCATCGTACATTTTGTGCATTGCTTTACGACTAAAACCAAGCAGTGCACCATTAAGATAAACATTGTCACGACCTGATAGCTCGGAATTAAAGCCAACACCCAGCTCAATAAACGGTGTGATTTTGCCATGCGTAATAATTTCACCCGAAGTCGGCGTATAAATACCGCAGATTAACTTAAGTAGCGTGGACTTGCCACTCCCATTACGACCAACGATGCCAAAAAAGTCACCTTTGTTTATCGTGAAACTAATATCATCTAAAACGGTTCGCTTAGTTTTTACATTGCGCTTAAAGCCATGAACGATCAGCTGTTTTAATGAGTCGTTTTGATATTGCGGCAATAAGAACTCTTTGGTGATATTTCTGACTTCAATCGCTGGTTCCACTTTTTTAGACTTTGCCATTAGATATTCTCCGCAAAATACTTCGATTTCTTTCTAAAGTAGTACACCCCAAAAGCACAAATAAATATCGAGATAATAAACGGTACGATTCTAATCTTCCAGCTTATATCAGAATTCCATAGTGTCGCCACGTCGGACGACTGAATTAGCGAAAACCGCGCATCTTGGATAATTTGCACGACCGGATTTAGAAAAAAATACTTCTGATATATGACAGGCACAGCCTGCAAGGGAAAGATCACCGCGCTAGCGTAAAACCCGCCCTGTAGTAATATCTCCCAAATATAGACAATATCACGGAACTTGACATTTATAGTTGTTAATATCAGCGCTACACCAACTGCCAAAGAGTAAAGTTGAAATCCAAAAACTATCACCAAAAACCAGCTGGGCGAAAATGGCACGCCTGAGATAATGGCGAAGATTATTACTACCAACAGGCTAAGACCCAGGTTTATAAGTGCCGACACCGACGAAGCAATCACAATTAAGTAGCGCGGTATATCAATCTTTCGCAACAACGATCCATTATTTACGATGGACTGAGCACCAACTGAAGTAGTCTCAGTGAAGAAGTTCCAGAACACGATGCCTAGCAATAGATAGACACCATAATATTCAACACCACGCGCTACTGGCCACACCACCGTAAATACCGTATACAAAAGAGTGCCAAAGGTTTTAAGATTGACCATAGGTAGCCCAAAGCCGAACCCTGATAACGAACTTTAAAGTCAGTTCGCACCATTTCGGCCAACATTGCACGATTCCGCTTAGAAAAAATCTTCATAAAACTCCATAAGATTATACCTTAGTAGACATTTTTTTCAACTGAGAATCAAGCTTCTTAGCCCAGATTGACCAGGCGCTATTTTTAGAATATTTAAACAACTTTTGACGAGCCCTGCTGTCTTTCTTCATCCTTATAGCCACGCCTATATTTTTAGAAAAGCTCTTATCATCTGATGCCAACAAAACACCGTCATACCCTTCGCACTCTTTTAAGTCCTTCGTGCCAACAGTGGGCAATCCCATAGCCATATACTCGAATAACTTAACCGGCGATGTCGATTTAGCTACCTCACCGTCCTTAAACGGCATCAGTGCGCAATCAAACCAATAGGAGTATCTCGGCAAATCAATGTAGTTTTTTGGGCCTAAGAAATGGAGATTATTCCGTTTAATATTCAGTAGCCTATCCACACCACCACCATTATCAACACCAATAAAACAAAACTCGATTTCTGGATACTGACCAATCACAAAATCAAGCAATTCATAATCTAGCCATTGAGAGATTGAGCCATAATAACCGACAATTTTCTTACCACTTTTTACGAGCGGCAGCATATCATCAGGCGCATCGCTGACCACAAAATTGTAATTATTATAATTAAATTGCTCAATATCAACGCCGTTTGGGATATATTCAACCGGGCGGTCCTTAAATCTGCTTTTCAACTGGTTGACCAAGACCTTGGCCGAACCAACCAATAGGATTGGGTTAAGCTCTTCTAATCTATCAAACACTTCGTATTGATGCCTCATATCCCCAAACACCTCTTCGCAGAAATCATCAATGTGCTCATAAACTACTCGGAAGCCATTGCGCACAATACTCTCCAGCGTAACAAACGGAATGGGTTGTGGAGACGGTACAATACAAAACTTGAACTTAATATCCTCAGAAGCCTCAAATACACTATTTAACACAGCCTCGCCACCACCAATAACCAAAACATCACCATCAAACACAAAGCTTGCTTCCTTGCGCGACAGGTCAATATAGACAATACGGTTTCCATCTAGCTTAGCTAACTCCTTTGTCATATGATGAGCCCTTTGTTGAACTGGCGAGTCCCATGGTAGTGCTATGTATAAATAGAGAGCATCGTGGTCATCAAGCCAATCTTCAATCCTATCTTCAAGCCTATCCATCTTATAATCTTTCCATAGTTTTCCAGGAGCTTGTATAACTTTCTTTAGAAATTTTTTAACTGGTGAAAACCCCAAAGCAAGACGACGCACAACGCCGCCTTTTGGCAAGACTTTATTAAACAAATCCGCCAACCTATCCGCATATCGATGTCGCTTAGACTGCAAGATCCGATTATTATTATCAATGATCTTTTTCTGTAACCTAATAATCTCCGTAAGTTCATCAATCTTTTTAGAGCTGTCCTGTTTCTGCTTTATCATACGTCATATTATACCGTACAGTTGCCAAAGACGTCATTCCCCTCTACAATAAAACAAATGTTAAAACTGCGAATTGATTTGGGTCCAGCGGCCAAAGAGAATGTTTCTGGTGTTGGGCAAT
>CAZVBM010000018.1:0-7819 GCA_964625885.1 uncultured Candidatus Saccharibacteria bacterium
TGTGGTTTTATAGACCCAAAAACCGAAATCATCTATCCTAGATTCTTATCAGAAGTTGATTTGTCAAGGCACGAGGGTGTGTATTTTTACGACGACTACAAAGAGCTGGGTATTTAAATGGTAAAAATTAAAGACCGGCGCAAAGAAGACCGACCGCGCGAGAAGCTGGCGAAATATGGTGCGGGAAAGTTGTCTGATTTGGAGCTGTTGATGGCGGTGATTGGTTCGGGTACAGCGCAGGCCGATGTGGCGAAGATTGCCCGTGATGTGTTGAAGATTTTGCGCGCTAAGGGTGGTGAAATTAGTTATGAAGATTTACGGCAAATTAAAGGCTTGGGCGAGGCGAAAATCCCAGTCATTTTGGCAAATTTGGAGTTAGCAAAGCGCTATTTACTGGACGACGAACGACCAGTTATTGATTCGCCCGAAAAAGCGGTTGAACAGCTAAGTAACGTCCGTGATAAAAAGCAAGAATACTTTGTTTGTCTGACACTCGACGGGGCGAATCGCTTGATTGCTAAGCGTATTATTACCATCGGTACGTTGACTGCTAGCTTAGTCCATCCACGCGAAGTCTTTGCCGACGCTATCGCCGACCGCGCCGCCTCCATTATCGTCGCTCACAATCATCCGAGTGGTAATCTCGAAGTCTCGCAAGCCGACCGCGACGTTACCGAGCGCCTGCGTAACTCGGGCGAGCTTCTCGGCATCCGTCTTGTCGACCATATCATTGTCACCAAAGCTGATTATCGAAGTGTTGTTTAAGTGTATTGTTACAACTTTGCGTGAAAATTACTAAAAGTTTAACAAAATTCACGCAAAGTTTGCGGTGATTGTGGGTGTAGCTAAACTTCCCCAAAGTACTTGTTGTCTTCAAATCGGGTAACGATGATCGGGCATTTGGGCAGATCAAGTAGCTGGTCGGCGATATCAACGAGCTCGTCGTGCAGATACAATTCGTCGCTGCGCCATTCTTTTGGGATGGCTTTGTAGCCATAATAAGCGCCGGCTAATTGGCCGTAAATCGCCGCGTTGGTGTCGGTGTCGCCACCGAGGCGAATTACTTTTAGCATACCGTCGCGGAAATTATCAGAACTTAAAAATCCCCAATTAGCAATCGAAAACGCATCTACAATATAGCCACCTAGATTTTTTAAAATTTCACCATTATCAAGTGCTCTTTGATCTAACCAAAGTCGCTTTTCTTTGTAAAAACTTTTATATTCCTCCTTTGTTAACCACCGACCGCCATTTTCAAAGATTTCCGATTTTTCATACCCGTGCATGGCATAGTAAAGCTCCGTCGCAAATAGTTGCGTCACTGTTTCGGCGGCGATCGAATCATGGGTTTCGCGGCACGACAAAGTCGCCATCTCTAAAGCCGACTTCATTGCTTCGGGCGAAAATTCTTCACCCACCAAAGTGTTGGCAATGATAATCGGTGCTAGTCGCATAATTGCCCCATTGCCAGCTGACTCGATCTTGGGCGTGCCTTTTTTGATTACTGGCTGTCGGTCAAACTCGTCGATAGCATTCATGGTCTGCACGCCAACGTCGATTGGTCCTCGGGGATGCGCGCGGTATTTATAATAAACCCAGTTGTAATATTTCAGCATGATGTCGTATGAATGGTAACCACCTTTTTCTAGCAGACTATCGGCCAAGCATAGCGCCATCGAAGTGTCGTCCGTCCAGACGCCTTTCGGCACTCGATAATTCTCGTGATAACGCTCGATTTTATCGCCCATCTCGGCAATATAAACATCAGACGGCGAGGGGATAAACTCGACCGGCGCACCCAGTGCGTCGCCTACCGCCAACCCCACCAACATCCCCCGCGCCCGATCGCGATACTTTCTCGACTTCGGTTTCATGAGTTTGATTATACTAGATACCTCACCTAAAAGTTCACGGTCTTTGGTGGTGTAATTAAATCTATGAATAAAAAAGAGGCAACGGCGAGATTAAAAATTAACGCCTTGTTGCAAGAATCAGGGTGGCGACTTCTTGATGAGAATGGCAGGCGGGCTAATGTTGAGGTTGAGACTAAAGTTGGCTCAGGTAAAAAGCCGAAGCACAACAAACTGGGCGATGATTTTGAAAACACAGATGGTTTTGCCGATTATGTTCTATATGACAATGATCACAGGCCAATCGCTGTTCTCGAGGCCAAGCGAGAATCAATTGCTCCGCTTAGCGCTAAGGAGCAAGCCAGGGATTACACTGATAGACTTCATGTTCGCTATGCAATTTTAAATAATGGCAATGTTCATTTTTTTTGGGATAGGCAAGAGGGTAATCCTGAACCAATCTCCAAATTTCCAACTTTAGAATCTTTGCAAGAAAGTAAAAAATTCCAACCCAACACCGACGCCTTGGTTAACGAAAATGTTGATGCCAACTACATCGCCAAATCACAAATGCCTGATTTTGAGCAAACCCCAGAATATAGACAGGGCGGCGAGGCTCTCAAAGAATTTCTGAACAGAAACAAAATTAAGATCATGCGTCGATATCAAGTTGAAGCGGTTCAGGCGATCCAAAAGTCCGCTTCAAAAGGCAATAGGCGCTATCTGTTAGAGATGGCAACTGGTACTGGAAAAACTTTGACTTGTGCTGCCATTATTAAGCTATTTTTAAGAACTGGTAATGCCAAACGTGTTTTATTCTTGGTCGATCGCATTGAGCTGGAAAACCAAGCTCAGACTGCACTAAAAGGAACGATCGGCTCTGACTATACAGTTTTAATCTACAAGCACAACAAAGACTGTTGGGGTAAGGCTGATGTTTTGATCAGTACCGTGCAGAGTTTATTATCAAACAATAGATATCGCGAACTATTTTCACCGACCGATTTTGATTTAGTGATCAGTGACGAGGCGCATCGTTCAATCAGTGGTAACGCGCGGGCGGTTTTCGAGTACTTTATCGGCTACCGAGTTGGTCTGACAGCCACGCCGAAAAATTATTTGAAAGGTTGGGATAGTGATGAAAATACCGAAAGAGAATTTGAGCGTCGCCAGCTTCTCGACACTTACGCGACTTTTGGCTGTGAATCTGGCCAGCCGACTTATAGTTACAGCTTAATCGATGGTGTCAACGATCCAGATGGCCCATTTCTAGTCAATCCAATTATTGTTGATGCTCGTACGGAGATCACTACGCAGCTGCTGAGCGACAAAGGTTATGCGATTCACAAAACCACTGAAGATGATGTCGAGCTGGATGCGATTTTTGGTGCTAAGGATTTTGAGAAGAAGTTTTTCAACGAAGCTACCAACCAAGTTTTGGCAAAGTCGTTTTTACAACATGCCGACACCGACCCAATCAGTGGCGAAATTGGCAAATCAATTATTTTTGCGGTGTCGCAAAATCACGCCAGCAAACAAAAAGCCTCCCGCGTTGTAGCCTAGAAACTACCGGCCGGAGACTCTGGCGACATGGCTTGAGCTATGTCTGTCCCAATATTATCACGTGTGGCTTTAAAGATCAAGCAAAAGGGTGGATTTCCAGACATTAAATCTCCGTAAGTAGTTTCATTTAATTAATAAACAAAGTAAGTTCTTTGTATATCCGCAGGGCTTTACTTTTATAATTTAACAAAGTATATTTACGAGCAATGAGCAAGAAAGTTTCAAAACAAACAAAAGCTAAAAACAGGAAAGTTTCTTCTAAGGCGCCTTCGACAGCTTGGAGCGCGTGGCGCGACAGCTTGTCGCCTGGACAAAGGAAGGTCGGCAAGGGGCTGCTAATCTTAGCAATAATACTGATAACTCCGATAGTCGCGGTTAATATTTGGTTTACTGGCGATGCTATATTCGGGCAAATTAGTGCGAGGACGAATATAAAAGATCATATGCTGGACAGAGATTTGCTGGGCATGGAGTTCTTGTATAGCCATGCTTCTGGTGGAACTAAGATATTGGGCGGATCTGATCCGAGTGTGACTAACGTTTTTAAGAAGCCTGATGGCAAGAGCAACCAAGAGATTATGGATGCTATTGAAAAGGAAGCTATTGCCAGTGGCTGGACTGATATAAGAAGATACGTATCCGAGGTGTCTGACCTGGTGAGCTTTGAGGCAAAAAAATCTAGCGACGGCAGGAGGTTGAGCCTGGAAGTATTTGTATCTTACGATGTGAGCGTTAAGGTAGAACAGTGGGCAGATTAGCTAGTCGGCGACTCGTCTCGTCGTTTATGTTCTTTTTAGCATCGATTCTAGCTTTGTCGCTGACTTACGACTCCAGGGTCTCGGCAATACAGGTCGGGAGCGATTGGTATAGCTATGGCGGCCTCAATATCCTATTGCTAGGAGATTCGTTTTCGGCTGGTAATGGCGCTCATGGTGGCTATTATGATGTCGACGGCTGTTATAGAGCGCGCAATAATTGGAGTGAGCAGTTCGTCCGATGGATGCGCAACCAGGGGCATCAAGTTTCGATGCAGAATCGCGCTTGCTCTGGGGCTGAGACAGAGGATGTTACCAATGATCGCGATTGGACTAAAAAGCGTGGCTCGCTTTTACTGCCACGTAGTATCGATACGATTGACGAATCGGTTGCGAGAAAAGAGATTGAAAGAAGAGGTCTTTGTGTCGGTTCGTATGATTCCGGCGAAATAATTACTGAGTCTATTACAATAAATAGTATCAAGGCGCGAGATGCTAGTCCTGAGACGGCGGTGGATTATGAGTGTTCGAGAAAATTAAGGGCACAAACGAGCTGGGTTGGTCCAGAGTATGACGTAGTGATGTTAACTATTGGCGGCAACGATTTGGGCTTTTCTGAGATTATAGGTACCTGTGTTTTGCCTACGACTGCAGGACAGTATGGCAACTTGGTGAAGTGGGCGTGTCCGATTAAGCTCGAAGACGCGTTTAAGCACCTGGAGAAGATGAAAAGCAAGGTGTATAACGTCCTTGAAAAAATCCGCCAGAGCGGCCTTCGGGATGACGCCAAGATTATACTAGTTGGATATCCGTTTATGTCGCTTGATAATGGTCATTTGCTTGGAGACTTGGCGATTTCAACGCATGTTCGGCAGATCGGCCGAGCTTTAAATGAGTGGCAATCGGACGCGGTGCGAGAGTTTAATCAAAAGTATCCAGGCCAGGCCTACTTTGTCGGCGATGTTCAAGATCACTTTGCCTTGCACGAGCCTAACCTAAACGTGTGGTTGGCTAATCCAAAACGCTGGATTCATAATGCGTTTGAGCCCGGTCTAGATTTTCACGAATGGTATCATCCGAACTCAACTGGCCATTTTGAATATTCGAATGTGCTTAAAAAGCTAGTAATGGATGGTGCCATAAAACCGATATATGCCTCTGGCCCGCTTGTGGACATGGTTTTTAATATTGATACGACGTCGACGATGGTGACCGAATTGGCGCATATGAAAAGCACAATTCGTTTGGCGGCGGAAAGAATAAGGGCGCAGACTCGCAATGCTCGTTTTGCGGTAACTAGTTTTCGTAACAATCCAGAAATTACCAATAACGATAAAGACTATTCGGCTTTCGTTAATCTCGACTTTACTTACGACATAGACGAGCTGGTTGCGTCGATTGATAGCTTGGTTGCGGAGGGAACTGGCGGCACTGGCGAAAAGACGGTTTGGTCTGGGGTCATGGCTGGGCTTAATTTAAAATGGCGACCTGGGGTTGAAAAAGTTATAGTAACAACAACTAGCAGTCGGCCGTTCGCTAAGGAGCCATCTACGGATTACACCAAGAATGTTGTGTCAAATAAGGCTTTTCGAGTTGATCCAGCTCAAATGTTTTTTCTCGTTTCTGGTAACGACGAGTCACTAGTTGAGGAATACAGAGAGGTTTCGGTCAAGAGTGGAAGCCTCGTGTCTTATACTAACGATTTTGATCAATACTTCGCGCTGTTTATGAGTGCTGTTGCGTCTAATGTTAGGAGCAAGCCACATGCCTGGTTGGCTGGACCGATTGTAGCCAAAATTGGTGAAGAAGTGGTATTTGATGCTAGTGGATCGTATTCTGGCTCGTCGGCTGTTGGGTTGTATGAATGGGATTTTGAAGCCGATGGTGAATTTGAGCTCGTTACAACTGAGCCGATTGTGACGCGAACCTTCAATAAACCGATTGACGCATTGGCGACGGTGCGAGTAACAGATTTTGATAGACACACCAATTTAGCAAACACCCATTTGTTGGTTAGTGATGATGGGGATAGTGTGCCGCGTGAAATTGATAATTGCCCCGATGCGGCTAATGAAGATCAGCTGGATAATGACAGCGATGGAATTGGTGATGTTTGTGACGAAGACGCTTGGGTGACATGGATTTTGCAAGATGAAGATGTGCAAAGAATAATGAAAGAGCATGGTCTGGAAAATGAAGCAGGTAAAACAATTGACGGGGCTACGACTGGGCCTTCAGAAAAAATTGAGCGCCAGGCTGTGGCGCCAAAGATAACCGATAATAGCCCAACGCTATTGGTACAAACAGCTGGCGACGTGACGTCTTTACCGTTCTCGTTGGATCTCTCTAATCCAATTAAGCCGAGATCAGAACCCACAACAACTTCCACTAAGTCAGTGGAACCCAAAACAAATTTTTTGCCATTTGTGTTAGGTGGTTTAGTGGCGATTAGTGCAGTGTTACTAATTTGGAAATTTGTCGGACGTAAATAAAACTTCTTAGCGTAAATCCAGACTCTGGGCGTTGTACCAAATAAAGCCATTGCTAGCGCAGTAGCTGTCGATGGTTTTGGTGAGATTTTGATTGGCGCCGTATTCTAGCAGATAGACTGCTAGCCCCTGGGCCTTAACTTTGGCGAGGTAGTTTTTGAAATAATTAGTTTCGCTGGCGGGTTGAGTATCGAAAGTGCCGTTATCAAAATTAATGCTGGTAAAGACTGTTTCTTGATTGACGCCGTCTAGTAAACTTTTCGCAGTGCCAGCACTAATGGCTTTGGAGACAAATGTGTCGCCTCCGTTGATAATGAGCGTTCGCTTATATTTTCTTAGCCCCTGCAATATGTTGACCAATCCTTGGTAGATGTCGTCGCGCGGAAACTCATAATAGACATCGGCGTTGTCGAGGAAGAAACCATCGAGCCCCAAATCAGAGTATTTTTTACCCAGCTCATCGATAATGAAACTCTGCCATTTGCCAGTAGCGACATTGACCCACTTTTCATCTGGCCAATCTTCGTAGGTGCCCAAAAAGACGTCTTCAAATCGACTATAATATGGACGATAGTTTTCAACGGCGCCAATATTGAGATAGCCGTAGACTTTTTTGCCGGCGGCTTTTAGCTCGCTGATTCGTTTGGCAGAAAACTCCGATGGCTCAATCACCACGGTTTTGTAAGCGTTTAATTTGCTAGATTCGTTCTCGTTTAGGCCGAGAAACACACCATAGGCGATCAGGGGCTGGTTTCTGGTTTGGTTGGAGTGGGGCTGCTCGGTGCTTTAACTGCTTCGGTTGGGCTAGTGTTGTCGGCTGATGGTTCGATCTGCGGGTCTTTTGCTTTTGAGTTTTCTGACGTTTCTCCGCTGGGCGATTCAACTTTTTCTGAATTCTCCGGCCTCTGTTCTTCACGCTTAGATTCGGTTTTTGTGGTGCTATTTGGCTCGTTTTTAGTAGCGTTTAGTTTGATTATGGTCCCGGTTGTCAAAAGCAAAATACTAAGTGTGGATATGACTAAAATCAGCTTAGTTTTGTTTGATATGTTTGCGAGTTTTTCTTTTAGGCTCATGCTTATTTGATTATACAACAATCTAGCCAATGTGCGCGGCTTGCTTAGCGATGCTCGTCATGATTAATAGTTGGCTAAGCCTGGTAGTC
>CAZVBM010000019.1:0-7267 GCA_964625885.1 uncultured Candidatus Saccharibacteria bacterium
ATATCAGTGATTCATGTAAATAATCAGTATGTTTACAAACCTGAAAAAGGCTTATTTCGGTTGACTAAATTTAAGTAGGGCTTCAGTCTCTTTTAATAGTTATTGATAAGCAGGTCTAGGTATGTCATTTGCTGTTTGCTATCGCATGATGGATGGTTTTGAGTTTGATAATATTTTCCTTTTAGACTGAAATAAAATTAGCTGTTCGTGTTTGGTGGCCGGTGCGCTTAAGACATGCGGTTGGCTTGTGGTAAAATATAGGAAATGGAAAACACGGTAGGATTTTCACCCAAGCAAATCGTAGTTGCGCTTTTTTCGTGGCGATGTCTTTTGGCGCAAGAACTAGGTCTTTTGCGGAGCAAGATGTGGCTAAATAATTGTTAGTGAGCGGGTTATTTCGATGTTTGACATGAGTATATCTTATTTATCTATCCATTGCTTCCAATTTCTCAGCATAGTCGCTGTTTTTAAAGAGATGTAATCTTAAACTAAACTTGACTCAGAGAGCTTGGCTAAACATTAAAAGGCAATTCCAGCTATCTCTTGAATGTTGGTTTGTGCAGTGATTAGGCTAAGTCTTTTTAGGAGCTACTCGGGATAGGGTAGCGCGTCAGCCGACTTGTTTGGACTAATTTTTCCGATTTATTGTCGGCTGAGATGGCAATCTAAGCCAGTAAGTCGTAAAAATTAGTGTACGATATGAAAACTTCCAGGAATAGAAAATTTTCGTCTAGTGAATATAAGTAGCGGGGTTTAAAAATGGTAGAAAAACAGCCTTGATTTTTTATAACGCTTATGTTATTATGTTAAGCAATAAACATTAAATCATAACAATAAGCAAAGGATAAATTGTAAAAATATGCAACAAAGCAAAGTTATAAAAAGTGTTATTGCGGTTGGTGTTTTGATGATTACTAGTGGTGGAGCTGTTCTAGCTGCTACCGAAGCTAATTCAAGATTAACTCAGCAAATTAATGCGGGTGTTCTTAGCACTAGTATTTTGGATGCGACTGGTCAGCCAGTGGCTAATCCGTCATTTGGCATGTCGGCGACAACCGTTTCCAACACAGCAGTCCAAACATCAACTGGCGCGCTTGGCACTAATGAACAACGTCTAACTGTTGATAATCCGGGTGCTGCAAATAATGGTTGGACCTTGGCATTAGCCGGTGCTGCTGGCGCTAAGTGGACTAGTGGCGCGAATAATTATCCGTTTAATGCGGCTGCTTCAGATCAAGGTCAGTTGTCGATTACTTCAGCTGGTACTGTCACGCCAGTGATTGGTGACACGACTGGTGTGAGTGGTGCTTCAACTAGTACTTTCAGCAACACCACCTCATCGATCACAATCATGGATGCCGCCAGCAACTCAGCTGATGTCTGGAATGGCTATATTACTGGTATTGGCTTGAGTCAAACTGTGCCGGTGGGAACACCAGTTGGGGCTTATACTTTAAACTTAGTTCAGACAATTACCGCTAAGTAACTTGTAGTTACAATCAAAACACATCTCTAAATTGGAGGTGTGTTTTTGTTTTTGCTATAATAATGCTAAAGGAAAGAATTATGATAAAAAATAAAGTTTTTAATTATAGCTTGGCTGTAGTCTTAGGGACTGTTATATTGCTGAGCGAAACAACTTTAGCGGCTGGTGGAATCGGTGGGCGACCGGCTTATCCAGATGCGACTAACGAACGTACGCAGTCAATTTTTATAATGACACTTGAGCCTGGCGAAGCAAAGAAAGACGGCGTGCGTGTAATAAATAGTACTGATAAAGAACAGACAATTGAATTATATGCCGTTGATGGTATGCTGACCGATACTGGTTCGTACACCTGTCGTCAAAAAGGCGACCCAATTGTTGACGCTGCTAGTTGGATTAAACTTGATAGTAATCGCCTGACTTTGGCGCCTAACAGCAACCAAGTAATTGATTTTACGGTAACTGCACCAACTAGGGGTGCTGACGTAGGTGAGCACAGTGCTTGTATAGTTTTTCAAACCCCAGATGATGAAGATGTTTCAACTACTGGTAGCATTAGTCTAAAGACCCGTCAAGCAATTAGGGCAGCAATTACAATTCCGGGCGAACTTAAACGTGAAGTAAAGATTACTTCTTTTGCTTATAAAATTGATGACAATCCTAATAACCAAAATGGTAAAATGCCAGTTTACGAAATAGGTTTGAACAACACCGGTAACGTTTCGGCCGATACGGATATTAAACTGTCTGTTAAAAGCCTAATCTTTGGTCGTGAAATCTTTCAAGACGGTGGAATTTTCCCAGTCATCGCTGGCAACGACTTACGCTTAAACTTCAAACAAACCAAACGACCGCTGTTTGGCGGTTGGTATAAAGCTCAAGTTAGCGCTTCTTACGATAAAGACCCGACTCGCTTTGGTATTCGTGAAAGCCAAGTGGTGGTTTTAAGGAGTCAGGAGCTTACAATCTTTATTATGCCGTCGGCAGTTGGAGTACTAATTATCATTGGTGCATTGTTGATTTTGTTTGCGGTTCTAGCCTGGTTGATTCTTAAGCGAAGACAGCAACGACAAGCGCGAAGAAACAGTCAAGTTTATGAAGTTCAAACTGGCGACACACTGCAACAAGTGGCTAAGCGTTATCATCTAAGCTGGCAAAAAATTGTAAAACTTAATAATCTAAAACCGCCATATGAATTAAAGGTTGGGCAGACAATCTTTTTACCGATTAAAAACAAAAAGGATTGACGTGCTTAATAATAAGAGAGTTGGTTTCTCGTTACTAAGTTTGTATCTGTTTGTTGTTATTGCTAATTTATTATCTGGTCGTGATTCTGTACAGGCTGTAACTATCGAAACTCAAACTAAACTGCCTGGCTCATGTCAATCAGTTAGTAATGGTTCTGTCACGCATTGGACTAACCCCAACGATGCTCGATTTAAGAACGATGGTGTGTATGCCAGAGCGGCTCTCGGATTTTTTTACTCCGAAAGCAATGATTTACGTTGTTCGCAATACAATTTTCAATTGCCTAGTAACGCGGTGGTATTGGGCATTCGAGCGGACGTTAATCGCCGGCGCAATCGCAACAATGTTACTGAACCAAATGTACGTTTAATGAAAAATCTTAGTCCAATTGGTGTGGCGACAACTAGTGACGTAGCTTGGAGCTCAAACTATACAGTAGCGTCGTTTGGTGGTGATGACTATTTATGGGGTACGACCTGGACGGCTAGTGAAGTTAACGCCGACGGTTTTGGGTTGTCGTATAACGTTAAAAAGCCGAGTTGGTCACAATCAGCTAATATTGATGTTGATTATATTGAACTAACCGTGCGTTATCAGGTGCCACGTTTTTCTCAAGTGGCCTATCAGTGGTTTAGCAATACTGACTCTATTGCAGTTGGTTCAGCTCTGGCCGGGGTTAATCAGGGGCATAATCCAGATGCGATTGATTTAGCCTGGCGTTTGCGAACGTTGCTGCATCTAGACATCGGTTCGCAACCAGCTAATTCAAAACAATTTCGTTTACAATACGCACGGCGCGGTGCTGATGGGGTCTGTGACGCTAGTGCAAGTGATGAGACTTATGCTGATGTGGGCTCTGACACACCAATTAGGTTTTTTGACAACCCTAGCGTGGCTCATGGTGCTACACCCACACCAGACTCAAGCCTGTCACACCAAGGACATACTATTATTTCGCAACAATATGCCGAGAATGCACTAGTTAGCTTATCCAGCACTGTAGCTGGTTCGGATGACGCACTTTATGATTTTGCTTTGTCGGCTGATCCATTGCAATACGGTCAAACTTTTTGTCTACGCGTGATTAATCAAGACGGTTCTTTGCTTGACGGCTATGACAGTCTGCCAGAAATTACCCTACCACCACTTGGTACCTTGTCGGTTGACTTTATTGATAATCAAGGTTTGGTGGTTAATAATCCGACTTTTAGTTTTTCTGGCTTACCGCCACTAGCTAATTGCCAAGTTTCGCAGGCAATTTTTGGTAGTAGCTCTGGTAATCGTTTGCAAATTCGTCGTGACGGTTATATTCCGACTGGCTGGAGTGTATCAATTGCGCCAATTGACGGCACGACTTCTGTGTGGAGTAGTGATGCGGGCGAATATTACGACTTTAACGACCCGTCAGGCAGTCCAGCCGGGTGCGCTAATGGTTTAGACGGTGATTTGTTTGCTGGCCAACTATCAATTGCGCGGGGCACTACGCAAATGACGACTAATTGTAACTTATCTGGCCTAAGTTATAATTTGGGTACGGCCAGTTTTTCCAGTGGCGTTAACGATGCTATTACATTAGTCAACGCCGCTGCTAATACGATGCAATCAACCGATTGTTGGTATAATCTTTTCAATACCAGCTTAAATCAAACTATTCCGGCTTCACAAGCACCAGGTATTTATAGTCTAGACATGGTAGTGACTATTACCGCTCAATAGTTATGCAAGCCTCGACTTTTTACTTTCTATCTATACTATAGAGGCAAGATGAAGGAAAGGATCGTATGGAAAATTGTAATTGCGAAACTGAGACAAATCGTATTCCATTAATTGGAGAAGTGTTCCCTGAAATGGTAGTGCAAACTACTCATGGTCCAAAAAATCTACCAGCTGACTATGCTGGCAAGTGGTGGGTGTTGTTTAGCCACCCAGCTGATTTCACCCCAGTTTGCACAACCGAATTTGTAGCATTTCAAAAGCTCTATCCCAAATTTCGAGAATTAAACTGTGAATTGCTTGGTTTGAGCATGGATCAGGTTTTTTCGCACATTAAATGGGAAGAGTGGATTAAAGCCAATTTTGACACGCAAATTGAGTTTCCAATTATCGCTGACACAGGCGCAATGGCAACTCGTTTGGGCTTTTTGCACCCTGGTCAAAGCGGTCACGATACTAATACGGTGCGTGCTGTGTTTGTAATTGACCCAGAAGGCAAAATTCGGACTATTCTGTACTACCCGCAAGAATTGGGTCGCAACATGAGTGAGATTGTGCGAATTGTTAAGGGCCTACAAACTGTGGATGAAAACAAAGTGGCTTTGCCAGCTAACTGGCCAAATAACGAGTTGTTTGGCGAAGACGTGATTGTGCCGCCGGCCAAAGATGTTACAGCGGCTAAAGAGCGTTTTGAGCGAGCTAAAGCCGGTGAGTTTACTTGTGTGGACTGGTGGTTGTGCCACAAGCCACTTAAGAAATAGGCTTTACGTTTAAAAATCTCCCACCAACGAGTGGGAGATTTTATTTTAATTAAATTCTTATAATAATTTTTCTGCCGCAATAGCAATTAGCTCGTTTACTGACAAGAAAGTACGTGGGAGATTTAATAATTCTTTAGCGGTCATCTCAGCTCGGATGATCAGCAACAATTCGTGAATAATGGTTTCGGCTTGCGGTGAAATAACAGTGGCACCAATAATTTGACGTCGACTGTTGGCTACCAGTTTAACAAAACCGTTCTCCTCTGGTGCAACTAGGCTATAAGGTGATTCCCGGAGATTAGCTAGGGCAGTACGATGGTCAATACTTTGGCGATCTTGTTGCATATCTAGAGCGAAATGAGTTAGCGGTCACAGTAACTAGGTTAGCCAACGATTAGATGGTGGGTGGCAAGGGTATTCAGGGGGAGTAGTCATACCGTATTGCGGTTATAACTTCCTCTATCGTCCTGAGCCAGACTAGATACCTTGTCTCTATGTACCACACGGCCAACTGCATTATAAGACGGTTATATCGGCAATTAAAGAGAACGCATCAGCAAGCTAGAGATAGGCATTAACTTTGCAGCTAATCGGATACAGGATTCGTAATTCAATCATCACAGCTATAATAGGTATTATCTGAAAATCATACGTTTTATTTACAGAGAAACTAGTTTACTATTTGAAACGTATTGGTATCTCAACTCGATCGGCGTTTGCCGCTAGATCTGAGGGGTTGGATTTTTCGATGATGAGATAGCCTGTGCTAGTTTCAGGATCGCTAAATTCTAATTGGGCAGAAAAGGGCACTTGAGATTCGGTCATCCAGTCTCCGGTCAGCGTTGCAGGCGCTGTAGTTATCAATTGGCGATTAGCATCGAGAAGGTGTATTGGAAAGCTGGCTTCAAATGACCAGCTGCCAGGTACAGTACCTTTGACGACCAAGGGGCTGGTGACTTGACTTCCTGACGATGGATGGCTAACTATGATCGATTTGCCGCCCTCGGATGTGTAGGCGGTTGTTGGCTGCGGTTCGTCGGTCGATGGTCGATCTTCGTCCTTGTCTTTTGTCTGTACGGGTGGGCTCGAATTTGGCTGTGGGCTGTTGTCTGATCTGTAGTACAGCCAGGCAAACCAGCCTGCCAGGGCTAGGGCGACGGCCAGTGAAACCGCCAAGATGATTGAGAGAGTTGATCTAGTTTTCATACTGTACCTCCTTGTATTCTTACTTTATTCTCGTTAGAGAAGGTTGTCAATAGCTGTAGATTTTGCTAGCACTCTTGACATGTGAGTGCCAATTTCCTATACTAAATACAGAAGCTTCTATGCTTCTCTGGAAACCATTAATGCAATGATGAAAGGAGAAAATTATGAGCAACCTTGTAAAGTGGGATCCGTTTGCAGAACTTTCTGCATTACAAAAACAATTCTTTGGTGACGACTGGATGTCGCCCCTAAAAGGCGTTAACATTCCGACGACTGATGTCTTTACTAAAGATAATAATCTTGTGGTTGAGGCGCATCTGCCTAATTTTGAGCAGAAAGATGTCAATATCGAAGTGGAGAACGGTACACTTGTGATTAGTGCCGAACGTCACGAAAAAGAGGAAGATAAAGGTAAGCAGTACGTGGTGCGTGAAAGCTCAAGTAGCTTCTACCGACGAATTGCACTACCAAAGAGAGCAGACGCTGACAAAATCGAGGCACACCTTGATGACGGAGTCCTAAAAGTGAGCGTCCCGCTTACACCACTGCCTGAACCAAAGAAAATTGCTATCTCGTCGAAGAAGAAATAGCAGTCGCGCGTTCTAACCTAAAAGGAGGCCTTAAGGCCTCCTTTTAGTTATAAAACCTGATTCAAGATCTGGAATTTGTTAGTTAAACTCCTTTAAAATAAGACACGCCCTAAAACATGCGTTTTGTGTCTCATTTGTCTCATCTCGTGCCCCCACCCATGTGATTGTTCCGTGACCTGTATGGTGAGCCAAGCATAAGCACTTTCCAAAAGGAAGGTGTTTTTGCTTTGCGGTATAGATTTACCAAAGCTGGGAGTATAATA
>CAZVBM010000020.1:0-5952 GCA_964625885.1 uncultured Candidatus Saccharibacteria bacterium
CTAAAGCGGGCTCTTTTTTTATTTGGAACAACTAAGCAATTTCGATTAGCTTTGTAATCAGCTCTTTCTGACTAACACCGGCATTTTCCATCATCTTTGGATACATGCTGATATTAGTAAAACCTGGCATGGTATTAATTTCGTTGAAGAACAATTCATCGCCGACTAAGAAAAAATCGACGCGAGCCAAACCAGCACAACGCAGCGATTGATAAACCGTCCGCGCTAAGACCTGAATTTTTTGTTTTAATTTTGGACTAATTTCAGCCGAAACTGTCGTGGTGGTCTTTGAATCGCTAGCGTATTTTGAATCGTACGAGTAGAACTCATCGTTTTGGCCAACCAGAATCTCGCCAGGTGAGCTAACTATCAAATCGCTTCCCTTGCCAAAGACAGCAACCTCTAGCTCGCGACCAACCATAGCTTTTTCAATTAGCACAATATCGTCGTGCTTAAAAGCTTCATCTAATGCCCGGGTTAGTTCAGCCTGATTCTTAACCTTGCTGACACCAACTGAGCTGCCCTCGCGGGTTGGTTTAATAAAAATAGTCTCGCCCAAATCTTGGGTCAATTCTTCGTAAGTCAATCGCTGATCGCTTTGATGCAGGCTGCGAAATGGCACTATTGGTACGCCGTCGAACTCAACAACCTTTTTTGCCAGCAATTTGTCCATCGATACCGCTGAAGCCGTCATATCACAGCCCACTACGCGGATACTCATCAACTGCCCAATCGCCGCAATCATGCCGTCTTCGCCATTAGAGCCGTGCAAGATTGGCAAAATGACCTCTGGGCGATAAGCCTCGTCGCCTTCTAGAAAAGCTTGTTTTTCTAAATCAATCTTCAAAGGCAGTTTTTCATCTGGCGTGACGGCACTAGTTCGAAACCACTGGCCAGACTTATTGATATAGGCTAATTTAACTTCAAACTTGTCACGATCAACATTTGATTCAACATTTCTAGCAGACATGATTGACACCTCGTGTTCGCTCGATGAGCCACCAAAAATTAACAGAACTTTAGTCTTTGTCATTCTAACAGTTTAGCTAGTATAATAAGATTATGCAAATGAGACCGCTGGCAGAGCGCTTGCGCCCAACTAAATTAAGTGAGGTGGTTGGACAAGACGAGATTATCGGCAAAGATAAGATTATCAACCAGATGATTAAGTCTGGTCGTCCGACGAGCCTAATTTTTTGGGGTCCACCCGGTACTGGCAAAACTACCCTGGCGCGCATTATTGCTAGCGAATTTCAGGCCGATTTTATCGAATTATCGGCCGTGACCGCTGGTAAAAAAGACGTGGTTAAGGTCGTCGAACAGGCCCAGTTTAACCGCAACCTCGGCAAAACTACTATTCTGTTTGTCGATGAGATTCATCGTTTTAATAAAGCTCAGCAAGACGCTTTTTTGCCCCATGTTGAATCTGGCTTAATTACTTTATTTGGCGCTACGACTGAAAATCCAAGTTTCGAAGTGATCGCTCCACTAATGTCGCGCACTAAATTAATCGTTTTAAAGCAGCTTGATAAAAAATCGATTGTTAAATTATTAAAGCGCGCTATCAAAACTTTGGGACTAAATAAAAAAATTGAACCCAAAGCCCTTGATTACATCGCCGAACTCTCGGCTGGCGACGCCCGCTCGGCACTTAATAAGCTAGAACTGGCCCTGCAGACCTTACCAGAACTAACTTTAGAAAAAGTCAAAGAACTCGACCCAAATACTTTGGTGCGCTATGACAAGAAGGGTGATTCGCACTATGATATTATTTCGGCTTTTATTAAATCGATGCGCGGTAGTGATGTTGAGGCGACGATTTACTATCTAGCGCGCATGTTAAAAGCCGGCGAAGATCCAAAATTTATTGCTCGGCGCATGATTATATTCGCCTCGGAGGATATTGGCCTGGCTGGCAATGGCGCCATCAGCCTAGCTAACGCCACCTTTGACGCCGTTCACAAGGTCGGCTTGCCAGAGGCGCGCATTCCACTATTTCACTGCGCTGTGGCACTGGCTAAAAGTAAAAAATCACGCGAAACTTATGACCTCATGCTCGAAGCCGAAGCCCTAGCCGACAAGTTTCCCAATGCCAACATACCACTACATGTGCGCAATGCACCAACCCGGCTAATGAAAGATTTGGGCTACGGCAAAGGTTATGATTGGCAAGCCGATTTTAAGCACCCCGACGGCTTTTTACCCGAAGAGTTAAATGGTCAATTCAAGCACGCAAGATAGCGCTTAAAAATCAAAAACCACCCCTCTCAGGGTGATTTTTTTGCGTATAAACCCATGCTAGCACGAACGCCGCAGAAAGTCAAGCCTTAGCGCCCTTGCTAGCTCGCTTGCGCAAAATTGGGTCGAGAATTTTTTTACGTAGACGCAGGTTTTGCGGAGTAACCTCTAGCAGTTCGTCATCGTTCAAGAAATCAATCGCCTGCTCAAGGCTCATTTGCTTGTGTGGCGTTAGCTGAACTGTACCGTCCGACGACTTAGAGCGCATATTAGTCAGGTGCTTTTCTTTGCAGACATTAATTTCTAAATCTTCATAACGACTATTTTGGCCGACAATCATGCCAGCATAGACTTCGGTAGCTGGGCCAATAAACAATTCACCGCGCGTTTCAGCGTTTTCCAAGGCGTATGGCGTTGATAGGCCGGCTTCAAAAGCAATTAGGGCTCCAGTGCGACTAGACACGAACTTATCGCCCACTGGTTGATAACCCAACGGCAAAGCGCTCATGATTGCCGTACCTTTAGTAAGAGTTAAGAGCAAGCTTCTAAGACCGATTAGCGCCCTAGTGGTGATTTTGTAAACTAATCGTATTGCGCCAGTAGTTAAACCCTCCTGCTTGATCATCTCAGCATACCGGCTACCCAGTTCTTGACTGACCACACCCATAAATTCTGGCGCGATTTCAATATAGAACTCCTCAACCGGCTCTTTTACCACGCCATCTTCTTCAATCGTAATAACTTCTGGTCGGCCGACTTCACATTCATAACCTTCGCGGCGCATCGCTTCAATTAGGACACTCAAGTGTAATTCGCCCCGACCCGAGATCACAAAGCCAATGCCCGATTCAGCCACTTTCAGGCCGATGTTAGTTTCAAGCTCGCGTTTTAAGCGGTCGCCAAGTTGACGCGAAGTAGTAAACTCACCTTCTCGCCCCTTCATTGGACTAGTATTGGGCCCTAAATACATACTGATTGTTGGCGGGTCGATTTTAATAGTTGGTAGCGCTTCTGGTCGGTTAGCATCAGCAATCGTATCACCGATTTCACTACCACTCACACCGACTAACGCCACTACATCACCAGCCGTTGCACTGGCGACTTCGTTTTTAGCTAGACCTAGAAAAGTAAATATCTTATCTACTTTGGCTTTGACAATCTTGCCATCACGCTTAATTAGCACAACTGGCGAACCAGTTTTAATCTCACCACGGCGAATGCGACCAATTGAATATTTGCCTAAGAAATTATCGTAATCCAAGCTCGCCACTTGCATCTGAAACTCGCCAGCTTCAACTTTGGGCGCCGGAATATCATGAATAATCGCCTCAAATAGCACGCTGAAATCAGCGGATTCATCAGTTGAACCAGGAATCTCGCGCCAAGCTTTGCCATCGCGCCCCACGGCGTAATAAATTGGATAACTTAGTTGATCTTCATTGGTGGCCAGCTCCAAGAACAAATCCGATAAGTCGTTCTCGACTTTAGCAATCTCGCGCCCTGGTTTGTCGATTTTGTTTATCACCACAACAGGCGTCAGACCCAATTCAAGAGCTTTTGACAGCACAAACTTAGTCTGCGGCATCGGCCCCTCTTGGGCGTCTACTACCAAAATCACACCATCGGCCATGTTGAGCGTGCGCTCAACTTCGCTAGCAAAATCAGCATGGCCCGGCGTATCAACGATATTAATCTTATAATCTTGGTAATAAACCGCTGTATTCTTAGCAGTAATCGTAATACCACGTTCGGCTTCCTGCGCGCCAGAATCCATCAGGAGTTGCTGTTGCATCTCAGCTTGATTGTCGCGAAAAGTATGCGACTGCTTTAATAGGCCATCAACTAGCGTGGTCTTACCGTGATCAACGTGCGCGATAATCGCAATATTGCGGATTTTGTCAGCTGAGAATGTTTTCATAAAAATAAATAAGTCCAATTGGACTTTCCTTATCTAGATTATATCACTTTATTCACAAAAGAAAACCCCGAACGTATCGGGGTTTTTGTTTAGGTAAAGATTTTAGAAGTTCTTGGGTGCTTTTGACACCAGGCGCGCCAAATCACGATTTCTGGCAGTCTGTTGTTGTTGAATAGATCGTCAACAAAAGATCGAACCTTACGCGGTTCTTCAAAATGTTGAAACACCTTTCTAATTTCACCATCAAGATCCTTGTCGCCCGAAATTCTGGCCAAAGTATCAGCCACAACCTCTAAGACGAAAGTTGTGTAGTCATAGTCCCTTTCTGGGAAATCAAAGTAAAGCGCCGCCAAGAATCGTCCACCGCTAGTATTGGCTATCAGTGCTCGGTTGGGGCCGTAGGTGTGAATACCAGTCTCGACTTCGTCATAGGCCGGATCATCCAAGAAGAAATCAATGGATTGCTCAGCTAGATCAGCAAAATTTGACGGTCCGGGCTCCCAGCTCTTTCGCTTTGGCCCATCTGGTAAATTGAAGCGCAAGATTAGGTTGGCACCCTCTCCCGCCTTCTGGCCGTCCAAGATGAATGTACCACGCTTAGTTTTGGCGTTAATATGATTGAACGCCGCACACACAATTGCCGCGATTAAGTCAGTCTCAGCCTTGACAAGAACTACCGGGCGACCTAAACCAGTCAGCTCAGTGATCGCTTTCAAGTTCTTTAACGCCCCCAGCTTTATCCCTTTTGGTTTTAGTATCTTTAACATACAAAACTGCCCTCCTTTTGCATTGCCTAATTAGAAAATAACTGCACACCCTCCTTTGTGCGCATCTTTTCATTATATCATATTTTGATAGCATAATCAAGATGGCTCAAAATTAAACCAGCTACTAGGCGGTAACTGGTTTAATTTGGTGGGAAATACAGGGCTTGAACCTGTGACCTCAGCAATGTGAATGCTGCGCTCTAGCCAACTGAGCTAATTTCCCATATTAGATATCTCTATTTTAGAACAAAACATCTCTCTACGCAAATCAGCCTATTAAAGATTTTATGGCGTACAGCACCACCCAGTTGAGTGGGTAATAGGCATAAAAAAGATAGCGTGGCCAAAATTGCATCAGGAACTTCGATTTTTTAAGCCAATCTGACAAACCATTAACCACCAAAATTACAAAGCCCGCCGCCCCGGATGCTAATTGGATAATATAAAACGTCGATGTCGGACCAGACACAATATTAGGGAGGCAATATGACACAGCAGCAGCAAGGACCAAGAACGACTGAAGCCAAGCGTGCCGACAATAATAATAGACCGCTCCAAGCGCTAAAATAAACCAACCAGCTTCAATATCTAGCAACAGATATATTGGTATCAGGACAGATCTCAACCACACCGGCCCTTTTAGTAAAAAAATGACACCTAAAAAATTAAATACGACGTTTAAGCTGTCGTAACCAGTTGTAGACAAAAACACTATCTGCGACACAACTGCCAATACCAGTAGGCGCAAAATATATCGTGATAAGCTTTTGGTATTCTTCATACCCATCACAATCAAATAAGCGAAAATCGGCGCCGCTATCCGACCAATTAACCGAAAACTCATATCGGTTGGAAATAAAAAATAGCCGATATGATCAATTGTCATCGCTACCATAGCAATTAGCCTCAATAGATTAACTGCTGGGTCGATTTTGTCTGGCTTATCGACAACTCGCTTTTTGGAAGGTGAATTCATGCTCTTTAAATAATACCACGATAAAAAATAAACCCCGACGGGTTTATTTGGTG
>CAZVBM010000021.1:0-5593 GCA_964625885.1 uncultured Candidatus Saccharibacteria bacterium
TGGCGGAGAGAAGGGGATTCGAACCCCTGATACAGTTTCCCGCATACACGCTTTCCAAGCGTGCGCCTTCAACCACTCGGCCATCTCTCCATGTTAGTTATTTTATCAAAGATTTGAACGCGACCCCACCCTTGTATGATTTTATCTGCGTCTCTCTAGCGTAGGCTGATTTTTTGTCTGCAAACGACTCGGTGTAGACAACTTTCCATGGCATAAAAGCTTTTGTAGATTTTACTTGACCAGAATTATGCCGTGCAAGTCTTTTTGGCAGGTTACTTGTATGGCCAATATAATGTCGCTCACTTTTTTCTGATTTTAAAATGTAAACTTGACACATAGCTATTTATAACCACTTCCCGCCTTTGGCGGGACCCCGCTTTCAGCGGTGGCGGCCATCTCTCCAAGTAGACCTATTTTAACATAAATATAAACATAAGCGTGTTACAATGGAGGTCATGGAAAAATACTTTTATCTGGTTGGTGTTTTGTTGGTGACGCCACTTTGGCTGATTATGTTTCTCAGAAGCTCACACCGCAAGGATATGACGTTGTTTGGTGTTATTTTTGGTTTTGCGGCGGTGTTCTTAGAAATTTTTTACTCCGAACTTGATTATTGGAACCCATCTTTTGCCTTCCCAGTTCCCTATGTCGAGGACTTTCTTTATGGATTTGTATTTGGGGGGGTAAGCACTGAAATTGCCGAATTCTTGATGAGCAAAACCAGTTCTAAGAAACCAACTCATCCAGTTCGGCCTTGGTTCTTCTTGATCTTCGCTGCTATGACGTGGGCCTGCTTTGTACTTTTAGTTCGGATGTTGAATTTGAATTCAATCTGGGCGCATATCGTGCCACCACTAATGGTGGGAGCGACAGTCTCGATCCTGCGTCGTGATCTGTTTAAAGCTTCGTTCTTGTCAGGGTTGGTCGTTATGGCGCTGGCTTTTTTGATGTTGTTTACTTTAAAGTTGATTTTTACGACGCCAGTCTTTCACTCACACTGGAAATTGGATAATTTGCTAGGAGTCTTTGTCCTGGACGTTCCTGTTGAAGAGCTATTATTTGCTTTTGCGCTTGGCTTTGGGGCGGCTAATGTTTATGAATTTATATTTGGGCATTCGTTAGTAAAAGATAAACCTAAAAAGAAATCAGCTCAGAAACGCGTTAGTCGTTCGCGAGTGAAATAGCCCCAACTTGTGTACCAATTAAGGTGTCGCTGCGAGTGGCGCTGTATTGACTTTTTGTCAAATCTGTGCTATCATTGAGATATAGATTTATAACAAAAACAAACAAAAAACAACGAACAAAACCGTGGAAAAACCATCAGATAGTCAAAACAAAAAAGAAACCAAGCTGGTTGAGCAAGCGCTAACTCCTGAACAGTTAGAGGTGGCTAATATGCTGGCTGGTGACCTGAGTGTCTTACCGACCCCCGAAATAGATAAGCAACCTGAGATGTTGCCAAATGAGCAGAGGATAATTGATGTCGTTAGGGGTATGCGCGAAGCTGAAGATGATGGTTCGGCGATGGAGGCACTAGCCAAGTACGCCAAAGTTGAATCAATCAGTCTTGAAGATATAAAGAAGGGCGCTCACATAATTTATGGGGATGAGGCGGCTGATATTAATCTTGAAGATGATTTAGATCGTAGCCCAGATGCTAATGCACTAATGGCGCTCGTGGCCCTCCCGGCTAAGATTCTTGATGCTTCTCCTGACGACCCATCGGTTACACCATTCAACCAAGCTTTGGCTGAAGAATTTGTAGCATCGGCTGTTGGTGGATATAACGAGCTTACCAGCTACTTGCTACGCAAGGAGGTAATGAGCGCCTTTACACCTGAACAGCATAGGAAAATTAGTCGGGCCATCATTGGTTCTGGCGACATTAAGCTGATGCGTGAATCACTTTCTGCACTAGATGATGAACAGCAGCGATCAGTTATGGACGGCGTAGTGTCTGATACTAAGTTGTTTAACAAGTTTGATTATCTCAAGTGTCTTTCTGATGAGGTTAGACCAGAGTACGAGCTAAAATTTGTTGAAGAGCTGTCTTTTAATGAATTAAAAAGCAAAGTTAGTAGCTTCTCAGACGAAGCTCAAAAGAGATTTAGCGTCATAAAGGGCTGCTATTTAAATATGGCTAACCATGAGGCGGATTTCCCAATTGAACAACAAGAACTGGTTCTGCAAAGGGCAACTCGAGGTGATCACGGAGTCAATCTTGCTGGTGACAATGAGAGCGTTTCGTATCACAACACCAATTATGTCGCAGGGGAGAGGAAGCGATTTGATGATGAGATTTGGGCCAAGTATGAAGATGGCTTCTTGCTGGCTATGCAGGAGAACATACGTGGTATATGGTTTGATAAATTTAGCGCCGAGGCTCTGGCTCCGTATGAGAAAGAGATTGCTGAGATAATTGATCCAGACGATTTCCTCGGAGGGATTGAAAAGTTTAGCCCCGAGACGCAAGCCAAGAAGCTGGCAGAGATGACAGTTGAGCACGCGGTGAGCATACTTGAACGTGCAGAGAGAATTAATCCCGCAGCTTGGCAGTCAATTGAAACGGGTCTATTTGATACTTTATTAGAAATAAGCGCTCATAAAACACTAGATAATTTTGAAAAATTTAGCCAGCCGGTCCGTCAAGCTAATGAGCATAGATTGATAGAGCTGTTGGCGGATGACCCAGATGTTATTGCTCGTAATATGAACAAACTGAAGTCGTTAGAGAACGTCTTGTTTGAGGTCAGAAGGCAAATCATGAATGGTAAAGACGCCGACTATGAGAGATTCTCACATGATTTCTATGCTCAACTAGCCTTCTCCAACCTAGCTGGTCGTAAGGTTAACTATGGCGATTCGTCATTTACGAAAATTAAAGAAAAAGTAATGTATCGACTGGAGAGAGCGGGTCGTATTTCTGAGCTAGATGATGTATATCAACAGAACCAACTTAGTCAGGTGTACCAACTACCAACTCGTTATGACATACTAAGGAATATTGCAGCCAATGATGTTGAAAACCAAGAGTTAAGAAAATCAATTGTAGTTCCAGGCGCTGAGCTGGCATACGATAATTTACGTGATAATTTAAATAAGGTCACTGAACTCTTAGATGCTGATGATGGCTTAAATGAGATCGCCTTTGAACAGAAGATTGAAGATCTGCGCACCAGGATTGATATGGCTATCAACTCGGCGCGCGTCAGTTTGCTAGAGAATTTTGGTCGAGATCTAAGTCAGCCAAAAGCTGAATTTAGTGAGGTTAAAGCTGGTCTTGACATGGAGAGGCTGATAGATATATATACGAAAAAGACTGAGCAGGGGGAAAAACGACCAAATGAGGCTGCGCTAAAAGCCATCTACGACGGCCTATACCGAGACATTGCTTCCTATGAGAATTTTAGCCAAGAAATTTCTGATGCTATTACGGATGAATCTGGACTTGACAAGCTAAACAACCTATTTAGGTTGTCCGAGGCAAACGACAGTTTGTTTATAAGGTATTTGGGTAATAAAAAGATACGAGGTAATGACGAGATTTCAAATATTATGAGGCAGCTAGCTATAGCCCAAGCAGCTCGTGATCAGCAGATTGTTGAGAACGAAGTTGGCCCAATTGATCTAGGAGCCCTGTCGGAGAGAAGTGGCGCGACGGCGGCCGATCACGAATTCGGTTTAGCTGATGGCATCATTGAAACAGCGGCTCTGCGCTTATTACCAAGTATTGATCGGGATGATCATCGCGGAAAATCGGCTAGCTTGCTTGGTGCTTGGAATAGCCTCATGACGGCTCAGCCGATTGTTGATACAAAAAGACGTCTTGATGAAAACAAAAAAGTTGGCGCCTCGGCTCAAATTCAATTTATGGCAACGCGCGGCTTGGGCTTGGAATTTTCTGGAGTCATTTCCGACGCTTGTTGGGCAGATAATTATCCGTCTATTGCCGAGGCGATGCCTAACTTAACTGGTGTGTTGATAAAAGAGAATGCTGGCGTTGAGGCTGCCGAAAAATTAGCAGGTGCGTTTATGTTAATCGAAACAAATGATGTCGATACGGGTGAGCCGACCTTAGTAATTCGTGGCTTAAATCCAAAAGAAACCTTAATTAATAGTTTGGACACAAAGGCGTTCTTTGGGGCTGCAGTTGACTATGCTAAACAAATTGCTCGAGCTAAGGGCGCCAAGGTAGCAGTAGTTGTCGACAATCACAGAGGTGGCTGTGGTAGTAACCGACAAGCAATTCATGATTATGAGCAATCGATCATTGGGGAATTAAATAATATCAACGTTAACCCAAACAACACGGTGTTTAATGGCTATTCGTTGGCGGGTAAGGTCTACGAGTTAAGATAGCTGAACGAACTACTCAATACAACAATCCACCAAGTGCTTAACTAAGTCGCGGGTTTTGCCAAAGATTGAAGACTTTTTTAGTTCGCCTTTGGCTTTTTTCTCTTGTTCGGTTTTGTCGAGCACGTCGTCGTCAAGTTTCTTGACGCCTTTGAGACTGATTTGCCCCAGGTTTAGTCCCCAGAACATTGTGTAGAGGTCATATGATTTGGCAAACATTTCCTCGGCGGCCGGTTTGTCACCTTTGCCGAGTTGTTTGGTGCCGACTTCCATCAGGCGCATGCTGGCGGCGAGCAGGTGCTTAGAAATACACCAAACTTCACCCTCGTATTGTTTGATGATTTTTTGCAGCAACACTTTACGCATTTCGCGGATGTCGCGGAGCATGTCAAAATACTCAGATTTACCGGTCTTCTCGGCGGTAAAAAAGAAATGCTCTTCGATGCTGATTAGATTCATAATCGCCAACGACAAGTCTTCATCACTTGATAGATCGAGCTTGTTATCTTTTAATTTATCGAATTTCTTTAAAAAATCGTTTTTGGATAATTTCTTCTTCATGTTAAATCATTATTCATTATACATCAAGGTCGGTCGCTCGTCTAGTCTGGGGCTTTTTGGTTGATTTTAGCTTTGGGCGAATCACAACCGAGAAAACGATTATTGAGTTGAATAAAATCGAATAAATTGGATAGGCGATTTCTCCAAAACTCCAGTGTGTTACAAATAGAAAACTAGTTAGGCTATTAAATCCACAAATAGCATAGGCCAGGGCTGACTCGCTCTCTGGATATTGCCAAGACTTGATAATGGTCGGTGTGGCGCCAGCTAGGTCGCCAATAATTGATAGGGCGAGGGCGAGGTTTGGTTCGTCTGTTATCATCCATAGACCGAGCGATGCCAGCGCTACCCACCAAAAAAGTAGTCGACTGGTCTAATGTTCCAGTCGGCTTGTTTTAAGAGTAGCTGAGCTACAACCACACTTAGCGAGACTAGCCCTGAGATAAGGGCTGGCACGGCGGCCCAAGTCACGCCCTGGCTGGCAGCAGCGGCAAAAGCGATTAGCGGCCAAGCGGTCCAAAGTATCCAGGAGATCAGATGTGGTTTGGCTTTCTCTTTGACCATCTGAGCAATATAAACAGCAATGCCAACGACCTGGGCGGTTGAGGTTACCAGCATGATGACATGTCTCCAATCCATACTCTAATCTTATCACAAAGTAAAAACCCCGACGCGG
>CAZVBM010000022.1:0-4211 GCA_964625885.1 uncultured Candidatus Saccharibacteria bacterium
GTCGGGCTTGAACCGACGACCTACGGTTTACAAAACCGTTGCTCTACCAACTGAGCTAAGCCGGCATAACTAATCTGAAATTATACTAAGAGACGCCCTACAAATCAAGGCTCAACCCCTCGCTCAATGATAGAATGTGGATTGATTATTGTGTCAAAATCGGTAGATAGCTCATAACAAATGTTGACACCGCGTCAACTTAATTATAAAATCGTTATGGCTGAATGAATTATCGCGGCTCGCACATTCTGGACTTAGGCAAACCGATTCTAAATTGTCTCAAGAAAAAAGGGAGGGTAAGTTCATGGTAAACTTAATAAACCTGGTAATCAGCGGAGGTATCCTTTGGGTAGCCTCGCAGCTTTTTCCTGAAGCTGTTCAAATCGACGGCACAAGAGCTCTGATCATAGCAACGCTACTGATCTGGTTGATTTCTACTATCATTCGAGCAGTTAGCATCCTAATATCAACAATTGGAATTGCTATCGAGAGCTCGCTACTGACACTTATTGGCGTAGCCGCTATATTCCTCGCAAACATCTTTGCGCTCACAATCATCAGCAGCCACCTCGATGGGTTCAGTATTGCTGGCACCCTACCTAGGATCCTACTGGCAGTCTACTTTTCGCTGTTTCGCCTTGAAAAACAAAAACACGTAAGAGACAACCGAAACTCGCTCAACAGGGCGAGTTTTTCCATGTCAAAGCTTGACGCTATTGCTTTTTTAGCGATTTTATGCTACAATATAAGAATCCAGACGAAAACCAAATTTACTTTGCTTTTCAAGGGAGCGTGAGGTGTTACACGATAAAGAGACACAAATATCTTTAAACACGGAGGGGTGTTATGAAGAGTTCGTTTACAAAAGGTCTTAAACAATTCATGGCGATCTTTACTGTCATGGTTGTAGCTGTGGTTGCCTTGGGAATTTTAAATCAAAGCGTCTTAAAACAGCCAACAGTCGACAAGCCAGCACAGAAAGACGACACCTGGTGGCCAACACAGCCACCCGGAACTACCAAAACCGGTACCGACACGCCAGGACTAAAAACTGCTGGCAACATTACCTTGACCGGTTGGCAAGTGGGTGAGTACGCGGGCGTTCTACACAAGAAGGAGATTCTGTTTACTACTACTGTTAATGGCAACAAGTACTTCTTTGTCTTCCGCAAGGGTGACAAGACGCGCAAACCGCCAAGCATCGCAATGCAAGTCGGTGATAGTATCTCTATCCGCGCAACCTTTCCTTACATGGAAGGTATCAGTCGTCTAAAAAGAAGTGCCTATGATTCCGACAAAATCGGAAAAAAGGCGCTTTATCAGATGACTAGCCCGCTTGTCAGTAAAAGCAACGGCAAGACATGGCTGCCACTAAACACTGGTGGCTGGAATGGTAAAACGGTTGATTGGACGATTACCGCCCAACAGCCCACCAAAGACTTCGTGATAGCATCAATAACGCTAATCTGCGAAGTTGCCAGTGGAGCGGGCCCGGAAGGCGGAATTGAGGCTAAATACACCCCAAAGGTGTACGTCAAGGTCTCAGAAGTCAAGGCCGGAAAAGTCGCTAATAATGGTGCTAACAGTATTGGCGGGTCTTTCCAGAAGCTGGGTGGAATAGATGCATACATCTATCTACCGTACGGCCAAAAAACTGCCGACATGACAGTCTACTTGGCTGGCTCTGGAGAGAAGGGTGAAGCCGTCTTAAGAGATGGCTTACCAGAACAAGTAAGGCAATTTGGCAGTAGCCAAATCGTACTTGTTCCCATCAAAAAAACCGGAGGCTGGGACACTGAAGCCGTGGTAAAAACCATCAACAACGCTTTGACTTATTTAGCCAGCAATGGCTATCAGGTCAATCGTTTATACGGTGACGGCTTTAGTGCCGGTGGTCGCGGTATCGCCAGAGTGGCGACAAGCCAAAAAGTCAGAATACCATTTACAGGCATCAAATTATTTGGCAGCGACACTGGTGGTGTAAGCGACCAGCTAGTTTGGCTACTAGACTACGGACCTCTGTCCAGCGTAACATTTTACGTTGGCGCAGACGACAAGTTCGTAGGTAGCGCAAAAAGAGCTTTTCAAAAGCTAGATTCTGCTAAAAGCAGTATCTACGTTGTGCCCAAAGTCGGACACAGAGTGAACAAACTCTATGAATTTGCAAGACAAAACACCCCCTGATGGGGGTGTTTTTTATAATTTCATTTGGAGCCACGACCGAGGGTTGAACTCGGGACCTCATCCTTACCATGGACGTGCTCTACCAACTGAGCTATCGCGGCATACCTAATTAAATTGTAAACCGTATCTGCTCGCGCAACCAGAGCTTGACAGAGCGCAGGATGCGTCATAATGACTTACTCGTCCTGCGGACTCGGACAGCAACTGAGCTATCGCGGCGACGTCGGCAATTATACCAAAAAAATCTCTTATGCGCAAACCATTAGCGCTCGTGCTTGTAAAACCAGCCAATCCGTTTATAATCAAGCGCACGTCGCCTCATGGCGATCGAATATTTTACAAAGAGGTGAGAAAGATGAAGTCTCGTTCTAAAATCCTATCTACGCTGTTGGCAGCTGTGATCCTGTTCAGCATCGGCGTACCCACGTTAGCACACGCTGACTACTGGGCCTACGTCAACACCGGAACATGTCCAACAACCTGGATAATCTATCCAGGCTGTCCACCGACCTACTGCTACTGTGCGCCGTCACCGTGCTGTTGCCGGCCACCGTGCCCACCCAAAGCCCCGCCAACACCAGAAGAGATTTGCTTGGATAACAAGCTAAACCGAATCAGAGACCTGTCGCTTGACGTGTTAGAAGATCTAAAAGCCAACGTGAAAGATTATGGCTGGAAGGTTGTCAAAGCGACTCGCGACCGCTGGAAAAGTGCTCGGTACGTATTAAAGATTACTGTTAAAGAAATCTGCGGTAACGCCAGCCTAACATTCTACCAGGTGGTCAAGACTAGCGACTACTGCAACTATGAGGTCTTCTACGTATGGAGCTATGATCGATCTTCCAATGACTACTGTCCAGATCAAATTATTGGCGAGATGTGCAACCTACTCAATCAACTAACCAATTAACACCTCTGAGCCGCCCGAAAGGGCGGTTCTTTTTGCCTCTTGACTATAAAACAGTTTTCTGATATAATTAAAGGATAGTGAGGATCTATGGAAAAAGATTTTGAAAAAGTTGTTAGTTTTTGGAAAAACCGCTTCACCCAGTTTCAACGACTGCAAGTGGTTTATTTGCTATTATTGATTTTATCTCTGGTGGTAGCTGGCTTAATCAGCTTATTAAACCAACCAGCTGGTTACACAGTTCTGATTGTTAGTAAAATCAGTGGGGTAGCTCTGGTAACTAATTCGGTAGTCAACTCATTCTTGCCACGCGAGGAAAAACTAAAAACCACCAGCAAGCGAAAATAGTTGGCTTTTTTAGTTAAATCTGGTAAAATTAACCAAAGTTAATCGAAACAAAGGATATTTTTAATGGCAAAAACTAATTCTAAGCGTAAGCTAGTTGGTTTAGTGAGTGAAGAGAGCGGTCACCGCACTTATTACACCAAGAAAAACACCATGAACACCACTGGTAAAATCAGCCTTCGCAAATACGACCCAGTTTTGCGCAAGCATGTGGTCTACACCGAGACCAAAAAGAATCTCGGCCGCAACGAAGTCAAAGAAAAGAAGCGCTAATTAAGCAAATTAAATATAAAAATCTGGCTCTTAGAGCCAGATTTTTGTTTTAGAACAAACCAGTGATTTTACCGCTGGAATCGATATCCATATTACAGGCCGCTGGGACTTTGGGCAGGCCAGGCATGGTTAGAACCGCGCCAGAAATCGCCACTACAAAACCAGCGCCAGCCGACAGGCGCAGTTCGCGAATGTGAAAATCAAAATCTTTTGGCGCGCCAAGTTTGGTTTCGTCGTCCGAGAAAGAATACTGGGTCTTAGCGATACAAACTAATAATTTTCCATAGCCGTTTTTTTCTAATTCAACCAGTTGTTTCTGAGCTTCTTCTTCAAAGATCACCGAACGCGCACCATAAATTTTCGTCGCCACCGCTTCGATTTTGTCTTTGATTGACAAATCGGCTACGTAAATAGGGGAGAATTTACCAGAATTCGTCTCGATTTGTTCCAAGACCGCGTCGGCCAAATCTAGGCCACCAACACCACCCTCGGCAAAGACGTT
>CAZVBM010000023.1:0-2693 GCA_964625885.1 uncultured Candidatus Saccharibacteria bacterium
TTGCGCCCTAAATTTACAGGGTTCGGGCGTTAGCGTTCGAGCGAAGCGAGAACCATCCCACTCTCTCCGCCATTCTCCGTCGCACTCTGTTGCCAAGGCTTCGGATTGCTATGGAGGATGTTTAAGTCTGAGATGAGAACTCTCGCGTATTTTGCGTAGCAAAATAGCGAGCTGGTTACACAAATAGCTAGGCTCGCTTTCTTTTTTATTTTTCTGATATACTAAACTTATGGATAAGCAAGATAGTATGACAGCGAAACCCAAAACTAAAGCAAAAGCCAAACAAAACACCGGTGATAGTGTTAATTGGCAGTTTAATCCGCCAAAACGTGAGTTCTCGGCTAAGTGGTATATGGGCATGACACTTGGGCTGATAGCTTTGTTAGCCATGGCAATATTCTTGATTAAATCTTGGTCGTTTGTGGCGGTTCTGGTGGTAATTATTCCAGCCCTGGTGGTGCTTGTTCGCCGACCCAGTAAGCCGATACACTACTCGTTAACATCGGACGGTATAGTGGTTGATGGCGTTGACTACCCTTTTGAGGACTATAAGTCGTTTGGAGTGGCGACCAATTTAGATGGCACTTTTAAGCTGATTTTTACTCCGACTAAGCGCTTAGTGCCAGCTTTTGAAGTTGATTTTAATACTGATGATGGTGAGAAGATTGTTGATTTCTTGGGTGCTCGCCTGCCGATGAAAGAGGTGGAGCTAAACTTTATCGACAGAATTGTGCAACGCATCGGTCTCTGATAAAAATCTTGCTAAAATCGCCTTTTTACTCTATAATGCGTCCATTGCTGGAAACGGCCGCACTTTTTAGTTTTAGTTGGTGGGTTTCTAATCAAATCCACCATATGAACCCGTAGCTCAGATGGATAGAGCGTCAGCTTGCGGAGCTGAAGGTCGCACGTTCGACTCGTGTCGGGTTCGCCAAGAGAAATAACTCACCGTAGGGTGGGTTATTTCTCTTGGTCGAAACACCTGGATGCGAGTTGAACGTGATATTTTGCGACAGCAAAAGACGTTCGGTGAAGTGAATGAAGCGAGTGAAAAGCAGGCCGTAGGCCTATTTTTCCGAGCGAACGAACGGAGGAGGTTCTAACCGATCTCGTGTCGGTCTACTAAAATAACCTACGCTAAGTAGGCTATTTTAGTGAGCCAACTGTTTGTGTTGTATTTTATACAGCATTATTGGTCTTGGGGCTGAATCTCAATTGCCTGGCCGTCGATTAGCGCCTCGCTAACTTTTTGATAAGCGCTGGTTAGAATTCGGCTAAAGGTTGGTTGAGATACGCTCATTTGCTGAGCAGCAGTAATCTGGTCGAGCTTGTCGACATGATAGAGTTTGAGAGCCTCAATCTCCTCGGCTAGCAAATGGGTGATTTGCAGGTCGCGCATTGGTACACCCTGGGGCTTAAAATGGCAAACTCTGGGCTCAAAGCACAGATTGCGTCGTCGTCGACGTCTGGATCTAGGCATGATACTTAGGCGCGGTTTCGACCGCGACCACCACCCTGTCCGCGACCACCTCCTGGACGATCTTGTCGCCCAGCGCCCATACCTCTTTGTGGTGACGAGTTATTGTCATCCTTGGTTGGTTTGCCCTGGCAGTCACCCTGCCCTCGACCAGTTTTTGGACCCTCTCCGCGTGGTCCAGTTCCGTCAAAATTAGGCATATCGCCTCCTTTCTTTGTGAATACATATTCACAATAGCACAGACAAAAGCCACTCGTCAAGCCTAGCAGTATTGACTAAATGTAAATTTTATGCTAGAATAGAAGTATAGTCTTATAAAAAACAAACACAAACAAGGAAAAACAAAAAATGAGAAGCCCAGAAGCCTTTCCAATCATAAACCAACAGGAGTTTCAGGACAATCCAGAAGAATTGTCGCCAGAAGATTTTAAGTCAGTTGAACTAAAAAAAGGTGAAGCGCAGTATTTTGATGCCAATAAAGTTAACGCAATTCGCATATTAGTCGGTGATTTAGATGCGGCAAACCAGGCGATTGAGTCTGGTAAGAGGCTAGAAGAAGTTGGGGGGTAAACGAGTTCTTGTTGATAAGGGTCGATAGGGACACCCAAACGCTTCTGGCTAAAATGCAAGACGAAGTTGATCGCAAGAAAGGATTTCCCACTGGCCTTAAGAGGCCAGAGGAGCGAACGCTTATTGATCAAAGAACCGCTCCATTCCTATTGATAAGCAGGGAGTTCGATATAGACAAGCAGAAGGGGTATAAGAGCATACGCCCAGGTAAGACAACTACGTTTGGCCGTAGTTCACAGCTCGCAACAACAGAAAGGTTTGAGGGGATGTCTAATAACCGAACAGTGTCTAGGACGCACTTTGAGGTTTTGTATGACGGTGGCAGAATAAGCATTAAAGACACTTCGACAAACGGAACCCGTCTAGACTTCGAAAAGGGAATTGAGCTTGACAACTAAGCGATACCGGCCGCAGGCCAGTTCTCTCGCGATAACTTGAATTTATTGGTATAATCATTGAGGTCAGCAATCATGGAGAGGTGCAGGCCACCGCTGAAAGCGGGGTCCCGCCAAAGGCGGGAAGTGATTTGTTGGCATTTTTGTTAGAATTTATAGCATGGAGAGATGACCGAGTGGTTGAAGGTGCCGCTCTCGAAAAGCGGTATGGGGCAACTCATCGTGGGTTCGAATCCCACTCTCTCCGCCAA